>JAVJOQ010000018.1:0-316938 GCA_040216665.1 Cyclobacteriaceae bacterium
TAAAGTCCCCTATTGATTCTCTGTATGAAGACGATTCAAGGTGCGCATTGCTCTCCATGCTGCCATCCTCACTGAATACATACTCGTGGCAAACTTCGTTTGGACATGCCACATAAGTAATGTTTGGCCTGTTATCATCAATATCGTTGCAACCCGATATAACAACTCTGGTTATGCGCCATTCACCAATCAATTGTGGTGTAATGTTAGTGTCTTCATCACCATCACATCCCACGATGAAAATAAAGCCTACATAGAAAATGAGAATTCGTATCATTATCATTATTAAATCTACATAATTAACTACTGAAATCCGTAGCAATTGGTCAAGGAGTTCTTCATCAACATGCAGGATGCCTGACAAGTCGCATTAGACCATTACATCAAATTTATAATATTGGGATTATCAAATAGCACTATTCACCTGTTCGTTGGTGAAGAACACCAACGAAGGCTAGCACCATAGCGCTCTCGGTGACAAACTTGCTATTTTTACAGTAGGCTTAAGTCACCCACTTGCTCCCCTCTTGCCATAGACTTAAACCAGTGTAGGAAGAACACCAACGAAGGCTAGGATCATGTAAAAGAAAAAGCCATAAACTGAAAGTCCCTTGGCATCCCTCACCCATTTCAATGGGTGCGTTCAGCAGAAATTTCCTGACCCTCTCCCCAGCCGTGTCCGCCTACTGGCGGAGAGAGGGTAGCAAATTTTTAGCCTAACGAATGACGAATTGGAGTGAGGGAATAGTTGAGTAGCAATTATATCAAATAGCCTCCATCTTGTCCGTTGGTGAAGAACACCAACGAAGGCTAGAGGGGAAACGGATATTAGATAAAAGTGGGCAGCTCCTGTAATATACAGAGTGATCAGTTAAGTAAAAAATGTACCATTGGAGGTATCAAAAAGGACAGGGCTGAATAAAGGCCAATAATTAAAACATTTCGAACTATTTGATTTGAAGGTTCAGATTTCCAACGAGCAATTTCTGGTCTTTCTAGATCAAAAAAGTTGCGGTATCTAATCCAATTGACAGAAGCAAGTATTCCTACTATTGGAAAGAACCAATAAAAAAGTCCTGGGAATTCGTACCAATGAAAGATTCTAACAATATACATTACGTCAAGAATGTTTGCTATCTGTAACAAGGTGACAAAAATTGTTCCATCTGCTATTGGCGCTGGTTTATTTTTTACTTTGGCTCTTATGTGAATTCTGAAGAATATGTAATCAAAAAAAACATTCTGAAATTTCAATAAATATCTCTTTGCAAATTGACTGATCTTGGCTCGTTGGTGAAAAACACCAACGAAGGCTAGTAGTCTTCCCCATTCTGGCTTAAGTTTAAGCCTTAATGATGATTGGGGATTAATAAAAAACTTGTTCCAATCAAGATCACACCAAGTCCCACTATCACAAGCACCTTAATCTTCGATGATTGCCCTTTAGTAAAATAGTGAAAACCAAATGCAAGAAGTACACTTACCAAACCAATCAGGAAAAAGTGACTCAATGGAGGTCGATCGAGATTAAAATAACTTTTAGCTAACATGCTAAGCCCAACATAGGATACAAAGTAATTCAGTGCCAGGAATTTTATATTGGTGTTTTTCATACTCCGTAAATATGTCAGTTGGAGAATTTTAAAAAAAACCTAATTCACGAACATAAGATACAAATCGATGATAAAAATGGGAACGACCCTATACAGAATCGGAATATTAGATCGCATATCTTTTATGCCAATTGTAAAGAATATAATGAATAGTAAGAGTCCAGCCCCCAGAGCGGATATTGCAATCATCAACATTTCTGGACTGCCTTCGAGTTGTAATAATGCGAAGAGTGCACCTATTATCGAAACTGAAGCACTTATCCACATCACTTTAGGAACAATTGAATTGGCCAGCAGTTCTACAAATCCATGTGGTTTGTCGTTATCATTTGTAAGCTCTGGCGGCACATGTGCATAGAGGAAATAAACAGTGGCAAGCCCATTCAGAGATATAAATGCAATGTTGGAGTCATTGACTGAATAGTACAGTGCAAACCCAAGCGCAATACCAACCAGAAAAACCTTTTCGGCTAGAGGAAGGAATTTAAATATTAATGCTTTAAATGAAGATGTGGTTTCGGCCATTGCTGATATTTTCAAGTGAATTTATTGTTAAACTTTCTTTATACAAAGCAGTAAAAACCCTATTCCAACTCCACCAAAAAGCCCTTAACCCTCAAATCCTATAAACTTTCCCCAAAATCCTGTAACAACCATTTTATCCAAAAAACCGTATCTTAGCATACTGAATAACACTTGAAAGCCCTAAAAACCATATTTTCAAGCCTTTTGGCCCTTTTCGTACTAGTGTCTGCCACCAGCTTTACGATAGACAAGCACTTGTGCATGGGCCGGGTACAGAGTGTGGCCATCCTGCATAATGCTGCCCCTTGCGCTATGGAAATGATGGCCGAAGCCGGCATGAACACCATGGATGGCTGCTGCCAGGATACCCAAACCAAAATCGAGGGCAATGACCTCCAGGTAAAAACCATCAAACCTGTGGCTATTGAATACCAAAGTCTTTGGGTAGCCACTATAGAGCACGTGATCGAAACCTTCGATCTGGAAAGTGCATCCACTTATACTTCCTCTCCTTTATACAAACCACCGTTGCTCGATCAGGACGTTCCCGTGCTGATCCAGTCTTTCCTTATCTGATTCATTGAGGTATGATTCCATCTCATGTGATACACATGAGATACGTTAAGCTATTCGCTTAATTCATTCACTCAATTTTTTCAGATCATGTTAAATAAAATCATTCGCTACTTTCTTGAGAACAAGCTGGTCACCTTTCTTGTCCTCATTATTTTTATCGGTTGGGGGCTGGTAACAGCACCGTTTGGTTGGAACACGGGTTTCCTTCCTTCCGACCCAGTACCTGTGGATGCCATCCCCGATCTGGGTGAAAACCAGCAGATCGTCTTTGCCGATTGGCCGGGACGCTCTCCGCAGGATATTGAAGACCAGATCACTTATCCGCTCACTACTTCTTTGTTGGGTATACCCGGAGTAAAGTCAGTGCGGTCCACTTCTATGTTCGGATTTGCCAGCATCTACATCATCTTCGATGAGCAGACGGAGTTCTACTGGTCGCGCTCTCGCATATTGGAAAAACTGAATTCATTGCCATCAGGGCTTTTGCCGGAAGGCGTGCAACCTGCACTCGGTCCGGATGCCACCGCATTGGGGCAGGTCTACTGGTACACCCTGGAAGGTCGTGATCCGCAAGGCAACGTCACAGGTGGTTGGGACCTGCACGAGATACGCAGTGTTCAGGACTTCTATGTGAAGTACGGACTCAATGCCGTGGAAGGTGTTTCCGAAGTAGCCAGCATTGGCGGGCAGGTGCGCGAGTACCAGGTTGATGTAAATCCTGATGCATTAAAAGCTTATAACATTGGTTTGGATAGGGTGATGATGGCCGTGAAGAATTCCAATCGCGATGTGGGTGCACAAACTATCGAGATCAATCAGGTAGAATATTTAGTGCGTGGGCTCGGCTACGTTAAAGCAGTAGAAGACCTTGAAAAAGCAGTCGTAACTGTCAACAACAATGTGCCGGTGCGCATCAAAGACATTGGTGTGGTCACGTTGGGGCCTGCTACACGCAGGGGCTTGTTGGACAAAGACGGGGCAGAAGTAGCCGGTGGTGTAGTGGTAGCGCGTTATGGTTCAAATCCATTGGCAGTCATCAACGGTGTAAAAGCCAAGATAAAAGAAATTGCTCCGGGTCTTCCTTCCAAAGTATTGGCCGATGGTACTACCAGTCAGCTCACCATAGTTCCGTTTTATGATCGCACCCAATTGATCAACGAAACCATTGGCACTTTAGAAGAGGCGTTGTCGCACGAGGTATTGATAACCATCATCGTAGTGATCATGCTGGTGTTGAACTTGCGTGCTTCGCTATTGATTTCCAGCATACTGCCCGTGGCTGTTCTGATGACGTTCATCATCATGCGTTACACGGGCATCGATGCCAACATTGTAGCGTTGTCGGGTATTGCCATTGCTATCGGGGTGATGGTAGATGTCGGTATTGTGTTTGTGGAAAATATTATCCGGCACCTGGAGTTTCCAGAAAACGCGAAAGTGAAAGGCAAAGATCTACTGGAAGTGATTTACCGCGCTACTTCAGAAGTGTCGGGCGCCATCACTACAGCGCTGGCGACCACAGTGGTAAGTTTTCTTCCCGTCTTTTTTATGGAAGCGGCTGAGGGTAAACTTTTCAAACCCCTGGCGTTCACCAAAACGTTTGCGTTGCTGGCCACCTTCGTGCTAGGTATAGCCGTACTGCCCACGCTGGCACATCTTATCTTCTCCATCGACTACGACAAAAAGAGGATACGAAGATTTTGGAACGTTGCTTTTATCGTTGCTGGTATCGCACTGGCGATTTATGCAAAGATGTGGCTGCCCTTAGCGCTGGTTGCCATGGGTGTCAACAATATTGTTGAAGGCCGTTGGCCAGAAAAATACAAGTCGTTTCCCAACTACATCAACATTGCCATCATGGTGCTGATTGCATCGTTCTATCTCACGGTAGAGTGGATGCCTTTGGGTCATCACAACTGGGTGATCGTCAACTACTTTTTTGTGCTGGGTATTTTAGTTGGCGTATTGGGCGCTTTGATGTTGATCGTGTATTTCTACGAGCCCATACTCAACTGGTGCCTCGTGAACAAAGGCAAGTTTTTGCTGGTTCCTTTATTTACTATCCTGTTCGGCATCACCACCTGGCTGGGATTCAACAGCACTTTTGGTGTTATCGCCAAAGGTTTTGATCTCGTCAGTTGGAATGTGCGCTCCACCAGCGTGTGGTCTTCCCTATCCCATACCTTCCCTGGCGTTGGAAAAGAATTTATGCCCAGCCTCAACGAAGGAAGCTTTTTGTTGATGCCCACCTCTATGCCTCACGCTGGCGTGGAAGCCAGTACGAAAGTGGTGCAGCAACTCGATATGCGACTGGCTGCCATCCCTGAAGTAGAACTGGCCGTAGGGAAAATGGGTCGTGCAGAATCTGCACTAGATCCAGCACCTATCTCTATGTATGAAACGGTGATCAATTACAAATCAGAATTTGTATTAGATGAGCGCGGCCATCGTGTCACTTTCAACGTGGATGACAAGGATCGTTTTTTGTTGAGTAACCAACAAAAGCTGACCAACGAAGAAGCGCTAGCACTCAACATTGACACCCAGCTCCTGATTCCTGATGAAGACGGTCAGTATTTCAGAAACTGGAGGCCACACATCAAAAGCCCGAATGACATCTGGAATGAGATTGTAAAAGTGACCAAGATTCCAGGCGTGACGTCTGCCCCTAAGCTACAGCCCATCGAAACCCGATTGGTAATGCTGCAAACCGGTATGCGTGCGCCCATGGGCATCAAAGTGTATGGCCATGACTTGAACGTGATTGAACAATTTGGAATGCAACTGGAAGCTATCCTGAAGGAGGTGCCGTCCGTTAAGGCCGAAGCCGCCTTTGCCGATCGCATTGTGGGCAAACCTTATTTACATCTCAACATCGATCGCGATGCCATCGCCCGTTATGGATTAAGCGTTGAGCAATTGCAACAATCGATCGAGACTGCCATTGGAGGTATGACCATCACCACCACCCTGGAAGGTCGCGAGAGGTATCCCGTGCGTGTGCGTTACCCACGTGAGCTACGCGATGATCCGGATAAAATCAAGAATATACTGGTGCCCACACCTACGGGTGTGCAAGTACCGTTGGGTGATTTGGTGAAGGTGGAATACTTGCGCGGGCCGCAAATGATAAAAAGTGAGGATACATTTTTGGTGGGCTATGTATTGTTTGACAAACGTGATGGCTATGCAGAAGTGGATGTGGTGAATGAAGCGCAAAGATTCATTCAACAAAAGATCGACAGCAAAGAATTGGTGGTGCCGGTCGGGATCAACTATAAATTCTCAGGCAGTTATGAAAACCAGGTAAGGGCTGTGAAAAGATTGGCCATCGTGATTCCATTGAGCCTCATGGTTATTTTCTTGTTGCTGTTTTTTCAATTCAAAACCATCATTGCCTCCTCCATTCACTTCTCGGGCGTATTCGTGGCATTTGCAGGAGGGTTTATCATGATCTGGCTATATGGGCAGGGTTGGTTTATGAATTTTGATGTGGCGGGCGTGAACATGCGCGACCTGTTTCAAATGCACACCATCAACCTGAGTGTGGCGGTGTGGGTAGGATTTATCGCCCTGTTTGGAATTGCTACCGATGATGGTGTAATCATGGGTACCTACATCCATCAGGTATTTGAAGAACGAAAACCATCTACCGTTGCAGAAGTAAGAGAGGCCGTATTGATTGCAGGTAAGAAACGCGTGAGGCCAGCCATGATGACTGCTGCCACAGCGATCATCGCTTTAATTCCCGTACTCACCTCAACGGGTAAAGGCTCTGATATCATGGGCCCCATGGCCATCCCTACGTTTGGCGGTATGGCCATTCAGCTGATGACCATTTTTGTGGTGCCGGTGCTGCAAGCCATGTGGAGAGAATCGGTAGTTAAAAAAGAATCTAAATCGTAACGATTATGACACGATATTCAATTACTATAATACTATTCATCGCTTCCATCTCCATAGGATTTGGTCAAGCGTCCTTGGATGAGTACGTGGAGTTTGCCTTGCAAAATAATCCAGGTTTAAAGGCTAGCCATTCGGAGTTTGAAGCAGCCATGCAAAAAATACCACAAATGAGCTCGTTGGAAGATCCCAACTTTAAGGTTTCTTCCTTTGGGCAAATGGTGGAGACACGCACCGGCCAGCAAATGGCTCGGTTTTCATTGGAACAAATGTTCCCCTGGTTTGGCACACTACGTGAACAAAGGAATGCAGCCGCATTAAATGCCGAAGCAGTATTCGAATCTTTTAAGAGTGATCAGAATGAACTAATCTTTAGTGTCAAGGAGGCATATTTTCCATTGCATGAAATCGATGAAGCCATTCGTCTGAATGAAGAGAATCTTAAGATTTTGGAATCTTTTAAAACCATTGCTATCTCCAAATTTCAGAATGGTGCTGGCAAGTTAAGTGATGCCTTGCGCGTAGACCTGATGACCAATGACATCAACACGGACATTGGAATCCTGAAAGAAAAAAGAAAGTCGCAAGTTATCGCGTTCAACAAATTGCTCAACCGAAGTGAAAATGAAGAAGTGACTGTTGCTCCCTATTCTGGAACAGAAGTACCCATAATCAGCAGAGATAGTTTGGCTAACAATCCACAATTAAAAGTACTGCGCAAAAAAGTACTGGCATCACAAGCACAGGAAAGGCTAGCAGAAAAGCAATCCATGCCGAAACTTGGATTGGGTGTGGAGTACATCGTAACGCAAAAGCGTCCTGAGATGACTTTTTCTGACAATGGTAAAGATGCGTACATGGCGATGTTTAGTGTGTCACTTCCCATTTATAGGAAAAAATACAAGGCGAGCATCAAGGAGTCACAACTTATGCAAACGTCATTCACCGCCATGCAAGAGGAAACGGAGAACAACCTCATCGCTCAATACGAGATGGCGAACTTTGAGTTGTCACGTGTGAAGCAACAAGTGGATTTGTACAGCAAACAAGTAGAACAAACCAAACAGATCATCACTTTGTTGCTGACAGCTTACGGAAATGATGAAGCAGACTTTGAAGAGATACTTTCGCTGCAGCAGATGCTGCTGAAGTATGAACTTTTAGAAATTACAGCTAAGAAGGATTATGCTGTTGCAATTGCAAAACTGGAGTACTTAACTGCGAATTAATGATGGGAATTTTAAATACGGATTTGCACAAAACACGGTTCGTCATTCAGAGCGTGAGCGATGAATCCCGAATCTCGAGCATTAAAAAGGAGATTGCCGCAGTCGCTGCGCTCCTTCGCAATGACGTTCAGGTGTTTTGTGCCAGCAGGGCCTTTAGAATAGATTCTTCGCTTACGCTCAGAATGGCGCGGACAGCAATCCCCAATTCGGATCAAGGAATGGGAGATCGCCACACCCGCCTTTCAGTCGGGCTCGCGATGACGGCACTAATTAAAATACGACTACAGCAAGAAAATAAGTAATCATGAAAAATATATTTCAAAACAAATACGTACTTGTCATAATCACATTGATTATTGGCGTTACAATTGGGTGGCTTATTAGTTCACCCTCCAATCAGTCCTCCACAACATCAGAGGAGCATGAGCACACAAGTGTTGCAGAGACGTGGACTTGTTCTATGCACCCCTCCATTCGTCAAAGCGAACCAGGCAAATGTCCCATATGTGGGATGGACTTGATTCCATTGGGTAATGAAGATGATGGTGGCGATCCGATGGAAGTAAAGATGAGCGAGACTGCCATGAAGCTGGCCAATGTACAAACCACAGTTGTTGGAATAGGTAATTCCGTTAAAGAGTTGAGACTAAACGGAAAAGTACAAGCAGATGAGCGATTGGTAACCTCACAAACTTCCCACTTACCAGGAAGAGTTGAAACCTTGCTGATCAACTTTACGGGTGATTATGTTCAAAAAGGACAGACCATTGGAAAAATTTATTCACCAGAACTGGTAACGGCACAACAGGAATTGCTTGAAGCCAACAAGATCAAGGACACACAACCGGCCTTGTTTGAGGCAGCCAAAGCCAAATTGAGAAACTGGAAATTAATGGATAGTCAAATAGAAAAAATTCTTCAAGACGGAAAACCTATGACTGAGTTTCCCATCCATTCCAATTTTTCGGGTATTGTGCTAAATAAGAATATTAGCGTAGGTGATCATGTGATGCAAGGGCAATCCCTTTATGAAGTTGCGGATCTATCTCGTGTGTGGATACTCTTTGATGTATACGAAAGTGATATTCAATGGATTAAAAAGAATAATGAAGTTGAATTTACTATTCAGTCATTACCAGGTGAGACGTTTAGAAAAAAGATTTCATTCATTGATCCTATCATCAATTCAGCAACCAGAGTAGCCAAAGCTAGGGTAGAGATGCCCAATCCAGGTTTTCTGTTGAAACCTGAAATGTTTGCCTCCGCAATAGTGAAGAGTGAATTGAAAGGAGGAAAAGAAATAATACTTCCTAAGTCAGCGGTGATGTGGACAGGTCAACGCTCGGTAGTGTATTTGAAAAAGACAAGTGATGCCGGAGTGAGTTTCCGAATGACTGAAGTAACGCTAGGGCCATCCTTGGGTGACGCCTACGTTATTAAAGAGGGGCTCACTGCAGGACAGGAAGTAGTAACCAACGGAACATTTACCATTGATGCTGCCGCTCAGCTTGCTGGTAAACCCAGTATGATGAGTCGAAGTGATGGTCACCAACAGGGTGCCAATGCTTTGCCCGTAATAGAAGACCATAGTGCACATCAACTGGGAGCTAAGTTTGATGTGGACAATAAATTTAAAAATCAGTTGCGTGAATTGCTCAACCCTTATCTGGCGATGAAAGATGCATTGGTAAAAACGAAAGCTGCTGAAGCTGCCAAAACATCCAATGCATTTATCAATAAGCTTTCCGAAGTAGACATGAAGTTAGTCAAAGGAGAAGCGCACAACAGCTGGATGAAGTTGCTGCAGAATATGAAAGTTGCCGTAACGGCTATCCAATCCACTGAAGATATTGAAAAACAACGCAAGTCTTTTTCGGATCTAAGCAATAGCTATTATGCAGCCATAGACGAATTCGCGATAACAGGTTTGCACGCCTACTATCAATATTGTCCGATGGCCAACGAAAACAAAGGAGCCTATTGGATCAGCCAGGTGAAAGAAATTCAAAATCCATATTTTGGCAGTAAGATGATGCGATGTGGAGAAACTAAATCAGAACTTAAATAAAAACAATTAACCATAAACTAAATTTAACACACATGAAAAATTCATTATTCTCAATTCTTTTGGCTTTTGCTTTGGCAACTACTTTCTCATTTTCATTAACTTCTTGTGGTGGTCAGAAGACAGAAGAGGCTGCAGAGGTGGCGTATGCGTGCCCAATGCATCCGGAAATAACTGGCAAAGAAGGTGACACTTGTTCAAAATGTGGAATGGCCCTTGAAAAATTGGAAGCAGAAACAGACATGAACCATGAACAACATTAATCGATGATAAGAGCATTAAAACAAATTGCACTGGCGACTATCTTTTGTATTCCACTGTTTAATTGTACTGGAAGTCAATCCGAGTTGGATAAAATCCAATTGCAAACATTGGATGGAACACCTATTGACATGAATGATTTCAAAAACAAAACTGTTTTTATCAATTTCTGGGCCACCTGGTGCAAGCCCTGTATTCAGGAGATGCCCACTATAGCGAAAGCGCAGGAGCTACTGAAAGATAAAAATGTGGTGTTCCTTTTCCCTTCCAACGAATCTGTGGATTTAATTGAAGGTTTTAAAGAAAGAAAAAGTTTTGATTTCAACTATGTGCAAATTCAAAACATGGAAGCGTTAAACATCATGGCGCTTCCCACTACTTACATTTTCAATCCGAAAGGAGAATTAATATTTTCTGAGGCAGGCTTCCGAGATTGGAGTACTGAAGAAAACCTTGCCTTAATTACCCAATAACCAAACAACCATGAATCGAATTATTATTCTCGCTGCATATTCACTCATTCTATTTTCTTGTTCCAATGAAAAGGCTGAGTCAACGTTAGCGATAAACGTACAGGAGTCGCCCGCTGGAATGCAAAGCGCTGAGCCCTTCTTATTCACTGATAAAAATGGAACTACTTATTTATCATGGGTAGAAAAGAAGGACTCTGTTCACCAGTTTAAATACGCAACAATGAAGGATGACACATGGTCTCAACCATCTCTCATTGCTGAAAGTAATAATTGGTTTGTTAATTGGGCGGACTATCCTATGATCGCATCGGACGGAGAGCAAAACATTATCTCCCATGTGCTCAGTAAAAGCGGTCCCGGAACTTTTTCCTATGATGTAAAAATGTTTACCTCCAACGATGGTGGAAAAGATTGGAGTAATTCATTTGTAATCCATGATGATGGCAAGCAGGCTGAGCATGGCTTCGTAACCATGGTGCCTTACCAAGAAAATCTATTTGTCTCCTGGTTAGACGGACGCAACACGGTAATGGAAGGAATGGAAAATATGGAGTCAGATGCCCATGGCGGTCATCACGGTTCGATGAGCTTGCGCGGGGCTATTATAGATTATGAAGGAAACAAAATCGATGAATGGGAATTGGACAACAAAACCTGCGACTGCTGTCAAACAGGAGCTACTATTACTGACAATGGTCCCATCGTAGTTTACCGTGATCGATCCGATGAGGAAATCCGTGATATGTCAATTGTACGATTAGTAAATGGAGAATGGACTGCACCCAAAACTATTTTTGCTGACAATTGGAAAATTGCGGGTTGCCCTGTTAATGGGCCACGTGTAGAAGCGATCGGAAATACGTTAGCCATTGCGTGGTTTACGGTCAGCAATGAAGTAGCTCAGGTCAATGTTATCTTCTCAACAGACGGTGGCGCCAATTTTGAAAAGCCCATCCGCATTGACGAAGGCAAAGCCATCGGGCGGGTTGACTTAGTCATGTTGGATAAGGACAATGCCATGGTGAGTTGGATGGAGGGTACCGACATCAAAGCTGTAAAAGTAAATCGTGATGGTTCGAAAGGAACATCGGTGATGATTGCCACTACATCGGACTCTCGTTCCAGCGGTTTTCCGCAAATGACTAAGTCTGGTGATAATTTGGTTTTTGCATGGACAGACGATTCAGAAAAAAAAGTAAAGGTGGCTAGTGCAAAATTGTAGGCATGCGTATTACACCTTATGTAAAAAACATATAAACTAATCATTGAATTGTGTAATAGAATTGACTGGGAAGAAGGGAATTTTGGCTATTCATAATTAACATCAAGATGATGAAACACACGTATCAAGTATCTGGAATGACCTGCAACGGTTGCAGGAGCCATGTTGAAAAAACACTTAGCAATGTTGAGGGAATAGAAGAAGTTTCAGTTGACCTGAAAACTGGAGAAGCAGCGCTAAAGATGAATAGTCATGTTCCTTTGGAAAAATTGCAAAAAGCGTTAAAAGATGATGGAGATAGATATAGCATTTCAATGAAGGGAGAGGAAAATAGTCATCATCAAAAGAAAACTTCTCAAAGCGTTAAAGGAAAAGGTACTGGCACCTTCTACTGCCCCATGCATTGCGAGGGTGAAAAAACCTATGATCAACCTGGAGATTGTCCGGTTTGTGGAATGGACCTTGTAGAAGAGGTCAATTTGAATAGCAAAAATAATACGCAATACACCTGCCCGATGCATCCGGAAGTAATAAAGGATGAGCAAGGGAGCTGTCCTAAATGTGGGATGGAGTTAGTACCATTGAAAGCAGATGAGTCTGCTGAGAGCAAAACATATAACTCTCTACTAAAAAAATTCTGGATGGCAGCCGGGTTTACTTTGCCCATATTTCTGATTGCTATGTCAGAGATGATTCCCAACAATCCTTTATTTGACATATTAGATTTAAAATACTGGAACTGGGTTCAATTAGCTTTATCCATACCTGTAGTTTTTTACGCCACCTGGATGTTTTTCGAGCGCGCCTATAAATCTATTGTCACCTGGAATCTGAACATGTTTACTTTAATTGGGATAGGTGCAGGTGCAGCTTGGCTCTTTAGCCTTTTCGGAATGCTCTTTCCAGATATTTTTCCTGATCAATTCAAAACGATGTCGGGCACAGTGCATGTGTACTTTGAAGCCGCTACTGTTATTCTAACACTGGTACTACTAGGACAACTATTGGAAGCCCGTGCGCACAGTAAGACCAATTCTGCTGTAAAAGAATTATTAAAACTGGCCCCCAACAAAGCCATAAGGATAACGAATGGTGAAGAAGAAGAGATATCCATTGATGATATTACCATAGGTGATCTGTTGCGCGTGAAGCCAGGTGATAAAATTCCTGTAGATGGCATAGTAGAAGAAGGTGAAAGCAATGTAGATGAATCCATGATCACGGGCGAACCCATTCCAGTGAGCAAAGCCCATGGCGACAAGGTGAGCTCTGGCACCATCAACGGAAACCAATCCTTTACCATGCGAGCAGAAAAAGTGGGTGCCGATACGCTGCTCTCCCAAATCATTGAGATGGTAAACAAAGCGAGTAGAAGTCGCGCGCCTATTCAAAAATTAGCTGATCAAATTTCAAGTTACTTTGTTCCCATAGTAGTAATAACCGCAGTCATCACTTTTAGCATTTGGGTCGTTTTTGGCCCAGAGCCAAAGTATGTTTATGCTTTTGTCAATGCCATTGCCGTTTTAATAATTGCATGCCCATGTGCATTGGGGTTGGCCACTCCTATGTCCGTAATGGTGGGTGTAGGAAAAGGTGCGGGTATGGGCGTGCTCATAAAAAATGCAGAGGCATTAGAAACACTGAATAAGATAGATGTACTGATCGTAGACAAAACAGGTACACTTACTGAAGGCAGACCTTCAGTAGAAAAAGCTGTTTCTACTTCTGAAAAATTCTCCGACAAGGAAATACTTCAATACATCGCTTCACTGAACCAGATGAGTGAACACCCACTGGCTGAGGCTACTGTCAGATTTGGAAAAGAGCAAGGGATAGATTTTCTAAAAGCAGAAAATTTCAACTCAACAACTGGAAAAGGAGTAGCAGGTACAGTTAATAAAAAGAAAGTAGCCTTGGGGAATGAAAAAATGATGGAGCAAATAAATGCATCATTACCGGATGAAGCACTTCACCAAGGAGAAGAGTTTCAAAAGAAAGGCAAAACCGTTTCGTATCTGGCTATTGATGCTGAAGTAGTTGGTTTCATTGCCATTGGGGATGCGATCAAGAAAAACAGTAAAGAAGCCATAAAGGAGTTGCAAGAAAATGGCATCGAGGTAATTATGCTTACTGGTGATAATGCCAACACTGCCAAAGCCGTAGCCGCAGAATTGAACCTTGCTCATTTTAAAGCAGGCATGCTCCCTGAGAATAAACTGGAGGAAGTAAAACGCTTACAGGCAGAGGGTAAAAAAGTAGCAATGGCTGGTGATGGTATTAACGACTCCCCTGCTCTGGCTCAAAGTGATGTGGGTATTGCAATGGGCACAGGTACTGATGTGGCCATTGAAAGCGCAGGCATTACACTTGTTAAAGGAGACTTGAAGGGTATTCTTAAAGCATTCAACCTAAGCAAAAGAGTTATGGGCAACATTAAACAAAATCTATTCTTTGCCCTGATCTACAACACGGCTGGAATACCCATTGCAGCCGGATTGCTCTTTCCATTCTTTGGCATTTTGCTTAGTCCCATGCTCGCAGCTGCAGCCATGAGCTTGAGTTCGGTCTCAGTAATTGCGAATAGTCTGAGGTTAAGAGCAAATTAGTTGCTCAGGAAGGTAAAACGCGCGATTAAAATATTCTAAAACGATAAAAGGAGTTCTTAAAGAACTCCTTTTTATCTGAGTGAATTACCCCCCTCTTTTCTTAGCTTCCTTTTTAGCTTTTTTTTCAGCCCTCTTTTCTTTCAGGGTTTTAGTAGCTTCCTTTTTACCTTCTTTTTTTGCGTCTTGTGCTTTTGACATATCGTAAGAGTTTATAGGGCTAAAATAGAATAAAATTAGGTCTGAAAACAATGACCTTATTCCAAAAATTTCAAACGATAAGTACTCCTATTCGTTCAATAAAGGCTCCTGGGCTGCTTCAAAAGCCATATTACTAATTTTTTTAGTAATAATTAGTATTGCTATTATTTTTAGTATTATCTTTAGGTATTCTTTCAAACAAATAGCTTATGAAGATCATACGGTCCAGTTTTTTAGGAGCAAGGGTAGTAAGGGCGCAGGACCCCAATATCCAATTTTTTCAGATCCGATCACTCTTCAATTTGCACAGAGATGCGTTGGTCGATCGCGTATTGTCAGACCTGCCCACCTATATAGAGTATAAGTTTGGCCGGGTCTCCAATCGTCAGGAATTAATCCATATTGGTGAGGGTTTACTGGAGTTGAAACAACATGATGTAGATGTTGATTTCTACGCTCCTATTTTTAAGACACTCAAGCGCAAGGATGAAATAAAACTGAACAACGAATATTTCTTTCTGGAATTGGATGAGAAAATTCGCACACGCCTCAGCAGACAGCTGCATTTCGCTGCCTAGCTGAACTAATCCCTCTTCTACTGTGTCCTATGGAAGCAATCATTATTTTTACGATGATTGACCCTTATGGACACTTTCATTTTACTTAAATCGATCTCCAAACATATCGCGCTTGATGCGGAAGAGGAGAAATACTTAAAGTCTATTCTGCTGCCCATGAAGATGCAGCAAAATGAATTCATTGAAGCGACTGGAGAGGTGACGCGCTATTTCATAAATGTGAATGAGGGCTGTCTGATGACCTATTACACTGATAGTGAAGCCAACGACCATGTACTCCAATTCGCCACGGCCGGCTGGTGGACAGGAGATCTGAACAGTTTTACAAATGGAGAAGCTTCTATCTATTCAACCAAGGCACTTACCGATAGTAAAGTACTGTTAATTCCTAAAATTCAAATGGATGAACTGCTTGAACGGTATCCCAAATTTGAAAAGTACTTTCGCATTATCTTTCAAAACTCATTAATCACCCACCAACAACGAATACTCCGCAATCTTTCTATGTCGGCTGAGGGCCGCTATCAATATTTTCTTAAAAAATACCCAACACTTGAGCAGTTTGTTCCCCAAAAGCACATTGCCTCCTACCTGGGTATTACCCCTGAGTTTCTCAGCAAGGTCAGAAGAAAGTTGATGGAAAAATAGAACTTAATCTAGGTTAAGTCATTCTCCTGTATTCCTTAAACTGGTTCAAGCAATCCTGCTTCAACACCCTCCTACCTTTGCATTGTCAACAAAGACAAAACGAAAACTTAATATAATATGGAAACAGCAACAAAAACTACCTGGGCCATTGACCCTACACACACTGAAGTTCAATTTAAAGTAAAGCACCTTGTCATTTCAACCGTAACAGGTTTCTTCAAAAAATTCAGCGGAGCTATTGAAAGTCATGGCGATGATTTTGACGGTGCAAGTGCCAACTTCAGCCTTGATATCAATAGCATTGATACCAACCAAAAGGATCGCGACAAGCATTTGAAGTCTGCTGATTTCTTTGCTGCCGAAGAATACCCCACCATGGACTTTGCCGGTGAACTGAAAAAAGTATCTGGTAACGACTACAAACTCATTGGTGACCTTACCATTCGCGGTAACACTAAAAAAGTAGAGATGGATGTGGAGTACGGGGGAACAATGAAAGACCCTTATGGTAACACTAAAAGTGGATTTGAAATCAACGGTAAAATCAACCGTAAAGACTTCGGATTAAACTGGAGTGCTGTAACTGAAGCAGGTGGAGTGGTAGTAAGCGATGAGGTAAAGATTCATCTTAATGCCCAAGTGGTAAAAGGTTAAAAATAGACGAGAAAAAGTACAAACCGTCACTGTGATTGCCTCTGCAGTCTCACAGTGACGTTTTTTTTATTCGTTTAAAAAACTATCCGTAAATCTCATTGAATAACCCCGCTAACCTTACTCCTGCCTCCAACAATCTTTTGCGTACTGTACCCATATTCTGATAAGCATACTCATACGATAGATTTCCATCACCAATGTCATAGACTTGCATGCGCAATTCCATCGACTCTCTGGCCCAATCATAAACCGAAGTATTTTGAAGTTTCGCTACTCTACCTTTTGGAGTTTTTCCCAGAGACAATGCCAATTCAGTAAAGCTGAGCTTGGTATCATCGATCATCTCGCTGTCCCACACCCGATGTAAATTCGATGAATTGCCAAACCACTTTACTTTCGTATCATTCCCGCCCCTATCTTCACCAGTGCCCACATGAAAGGGTTGATGGATGTCTCCTACCAAGTGGATCAGGATCTTAATTCGCTCTTTTTCCTCATCCCGAGTCAGGTGACCGGAACTTAACTCCTTAAATACCCGCTCAATGGTTGCAATGATGTCGCCATTAGCATTTTTCTCTGCCTGGGCATAGGTCTTACCATCCGGTATAGTCACCCAATGCCAGTCGGACATATAATTAAATTTCCTATCGGATCTTATTTCATCCATCCAGGTACTTGCCATTGCCAATGACTCACCATCCAGTAGTTCAGCTAGTCGCTTTTTGGCTTTTGAAGTCAGGTGAGTTTCAGCAACCCAACCGATAGCACGGTGTCCGGTTTGGCCCCATGCACCTGAAACAAGAGGCAAGCACATAATAAGAAAGGTTGCAATGGCTGCACGTGTTGCCCAATTAATAAATGGAATAAGCTTGCGCATTGTTCGAAATATTTTCCGCTAATTTTACGCTTCTTATGGGAATGACCTAGTTAAATTATTATCAAGTTTTTAATATGCCCAACCGCCAGGCGCTTTTTCTCAATTTTGACATCAAAGCTCAGCCCGATGAGGTGACCTGTGGCCCCACCTGCTTGCATGCCCTCTATCAGCATTATGAAGATGATATTCCCTTAAAACAGGTAATACAGGAAGTAAAGCAGTTTAAAACCGGAGGCACGCTTGCAGTAATGTTGGCTGATCATGCCCTTTCGCGAGGATACAAAGCGCATATATATACCTATAATCTTAATGTATTCGACCCCACATGGTTTCAATATTCATCCGCTAAAATGATTGAGCTATTGAAAAAGCAAATGCGGTACAAGAAAACCAAGCGTAAACTGTTAACTGAATGTGAGGCTTATATAAAATTTTTAGAAGCTGGGGGCAAAGTGAAATACGCAGAGCTTACTAAAGACCTTATTAAGGGGTATTTGCTAAAATCCATTCCGGTACTAACAGGTTTAAGTGCCACCTATCTGTACGGCACCCCGCGGGAAATAGGAGAAACTAATAAGTACCATAGCATCAAGGGCGAACCTGTTGGGCATTTTGTGGTCATCAATGGTTTTGATGGGAAAAAAGACATTGCTTATCTGGCCGACCCCATGAATCCCAATCCATTAAAAAGTCAATATTATAATGTAAAGTTTGATAGGCTGATTAATAGTATATTACTAGGCATTATGACTTACGATGCCAATTTGTTAATCATTGAACCCAAGTAACTATGGCTAAGCTTATTGTGACCGAAAAGCCAGATAATTGGAAGCTCACTCTTGCCGATGTGGAGGTGATTACCCCGAACGTTTACATTACTTCAGAAGTGTATCAAAACGCACGCAACATTAAAGTACTCAACCTCTGCAAGTCCTATCAATATCAAAGCGAAGGTTATTACGTATCACTTTTAGCAGAAGCAAGAGGACACAAAGTACTCCCTGGCGTTTCTACTATCCAGGATTTTAGGTTTCCCTCCATCATCCGATATGATTCTCAGGATTTTGATGATCTGATTCAAAGCACCTTCAAAAACATTTCTGGAGATCGCATTGAATTCAATATATATTTTGGTTCAACCAGCAATGAGCCCTTCAATAAACTGGGCAAGCAATTGTTCCAATTGGTACAAACTCCTTTTCTTCGAGCCGTATTTTCAAAAAAGACAAAATGGGTGCTGCAAAGTTTACGACCACCCAGTTTAGGTGAAATGCTACCTGAGGACAAGCCCTTATTTTTGAGTGCGCTTGAAAAATATTTTTTAAGAAAAAGAGACTATCGTCCAGACAGAAAAAAATACGATCTCGCAATTCTTATCAATCCGGAGGACGATAACCCTCCCTCCGATGACCGTGCACTGAAGAAGTTTTACAAGGCTGCCCTTGAGACCGGTTTCAACGTTGAGTTTATCACCAAGAATGATTTTGACCAACTTATTCAATACGATGCCCTCTTTATCAGAGAGACTACCAACGTCAACCATCATTCTTTCCGTTTTGCAAAAAAAGCCGCCTCACTCGGTTTGGTAGTTATCGATGATCCTGTTTCAATTCTAAAATGTACCAACAAGGTATACCTTCATGAATTATTGACAGCCAATAAAATAATGACCCCAATCGCCAACGTAATCACAGAAGACAATTGTGATGAACTTCCGCAAAAAATGGGTTTTCCATTTATTCTCAAACAGCCTGACGGAGCCTTCTCTAAAGGAGTGCATAAAATCACAGACCTTGAACAGTACAAAAAGATCAGGAAAAGTATGTTTGAGAAATCAGATTTGCTGATTGCTCAAGAATTCCTACCGACTCCCTTCGACTGGCGGGTAGGTATCATTGATGGTCAGGTGATCTATGTATGCAAATATTTTATGGCTTCGGAGCACTGGCAAATTGTAAATTGGAGTGCTAAAAAAGAAGACTCTAAAGAAGGCAACTTCGAATCCCTTTCTGTAGATCAGGCTCCATCTGGTCTTTTAAAAACAGCGCTTAAAGCTACCAGCCTGATTGGCCGCAGCCTCTATGGCGTAGACATGAAAGAAGTAAACGGAAAGTTTTATGTGATTGAGATCAATGACAATCCGAATATTGATGCAGGAGTAGAAGACAAAGCATTGAAAGAAAAATTATACACTACCATCATGGAAGTGTTTTTAAATCGTATTAAGGCAGAAAAATGACGCACCCTCCTCGCATCCACCTTTTCCAGGGATTTGGTATAGAACTGGAATACATGTTAGTCGACAAAGATACGCTAGCCGTAAAACCTGTTACTGATGAGTTGCTGAAACATGAATTGGGAGAATATGGCAGCGATTTTGAAAATGGTATCGTTACCTGGTCGAACGAATTGGTCATGCACGTGGTCGAGATCAAATCTACAGAACCTGAATCCAACTTCAATGCATTAGAAAATGGTTTTGCGGAAAACGTAAAAAGGATCAACGCCATTTTGGATAAATGGAATGCCATGCTGATGCCGACAGCAGCACATCCATTTATGAATCCACTGGAAGAAGCTAAGCTTTGGCCTCACGATAATAATGAGGTGTATCAGATCTATGACAAAATATTTAATTCAAAAGGGCATGGCTGGTCAAATCTTCAAAGCACTCACCTCAATTTACCTTTTTACGATGACGAAGAGTTTGCTAAGCTGCATGCTGCTGTTCGGATAGTACTACCTATTCTTCCCGCGCTTTGTGCTTCATCTCCTATTTTAGATGGAAAACTTACCGGCATGATAGATACCCGATTGAAATATTATAAAACCAATCAGGCACGAATACCTTCCATTACAGGCAAAGTGATTCCGGAAGCCATTTTTTCAAAACGCAACTACCTGAATACCATTTATGAAAAGATCAAAACAGACATTGCTCCTTTTGATCCAGACAATATACTTAATCCAATTTGGGTAAATTCACGAGGGGCCATTCCTCGATTCGATCGAGGTTCAATTGAAATCAGATTGATGGATATACAAGAGTGTCCGACAGCTGATATGGCCATCATTAGCTTGGTGATAGAAACTATTAAAGCTTTTGTAAGTGAAAAATTCATCAGCCTTGACGAGCAGATGAAAATGAAAACTGATCCACTGGCCAGCTTATTTGAAAAATGTATGGTGACAGGTCAAAAGACAGATGTAACTCATCCGGAATTTCTAGCGGCATTTGGTATTAAAACAGACTCCATGACAGCTATTGACGTGTGGAAAGCTGTAATGGATAAATTAGTGAAGTCTAATTCTGCTTTGGAAAAGTGGACACCCGAACTTTCGGTGATTCTGAATGAAGGAACACTCTCTGATAGAATTATAAGAGCATTAGGGCAAGATACTTCCGAAGAATCAATAAAAAATACCTATCGCAAATTGTGTGGATGCCTTGCTCAAAATAAGATGTTCATTCCCTAGTTGTTGAAACATGTCTTATGCTTTACTCATCACCTGTGAGCATGCAGGTAACATAGTTCCCGAAAAATATAAGTCATTATTCAATAATGCTGAAGATGCCCTTCGCTCTCACGAAGGATGGGATCCAGGAGCGTGGGATGTTGCTCAGTATCTTGGCAACCAACTTAAAGTAACACCTATAGGATGTCCTACTACCCGACTACTTATAGAGGCCAACCGCTCGTTAAATAGTGCCCAGCTCTTCTCCCGATATACCGCTCATTTAAGCGCTCATGCAAAGGATCTTTTGATCGAAGAAATCTATACCCCTTATCGACAAAACGTTCAACTTAAAATTGAACAGCTACCCCAACCTATCCTGCATCTGTCTATCCATTCCTTTACACCTGTTTATAACGGAAATGAAAGAAAAGTAGAACTAGGGCTTTTGTACGATCCTGCACGAGCTTCGGAGTACCGTTTTTGCCACGACTTACAAAACCAACTTGGCCAGATAGCCCATGATGTAACAGTACGGCACAACGAACCCTATTTAGGGATTGACGATGGACTCACCAGTTATTTAAGGTCAATTTATGGAGATGATCAATACCTTGGTATTGAAATAGAAATGAGTCAAAAATTCGTTAGTAATCCTGATAAAATGAAAGAGGCCCTTGCTCAAGGAATAGCCAAAGTCTTGTTTCCCTGATTATTTTATCATTACCCTTTTTCATATAGTCAGCAATTTCCTATTTTAGTTAGGGAATTTTCTTATGCAGCGTCTAAGGCTTTGGATCAGAAATATATTCGGCTTTTCACAAAGTGAAACCAATGCCTTTTTGATCTTGCTCCCAGCTATGCTTTTGATCTTATTCTCTTACCCACTTTACACAACACTCTTCCACCAACCAACAATTTCAAACAATACAGAACAGCTGAAAATTGACAGTCTCCTGGCGAAATGGGATTTTAACCCAGCTAGAGAGCCAGAAAACAATACCATAACCTTGTTTGCGTTTGACCCCAATACTGCAACAAAGGAAGACTTTGATTCACTTGGGTTGCCTGCTTACTTATCCCAAAGAATTATAAACTATCGGTCCAAGGGTGGCAGCTTTCGAAAGCCGGATGACCTGGGTAAAATCTATGGAATGGACTCCGTGTTAATGAACCAACTTTATCCATTTATTGACATTCCATCTCAGCCATTGACTTCAACACAAAAATTTGCCAATACAAAACCAGAAGGCAAGAGCAACACCGACATTACACCTCAAGATTTGAATTTGGCTGATACGACCCAATTAAAACTTATCAGGGGAATCGGGACAGTTCTGGCCAGCAGGATTGTGAAATATAGGACTGCATTGGGTGGTTTTGTGGATCAAAATCAGGTCAAAGAAGTGTACGGGTTGGATACCACCGTAGTGAAACTAATGGCCACTCGATTCTATATTGACCCCTCATTTAGCCCAGCTCGGTTGAATATCAATAAAGTGTCTGAATCGGACCTATCCCATCACCCCTATATTCGATCAAAAATTGCTAAATCTATAGTGGCTTACCGTTTTCAGCATGGAAGTTTCAATGAGATTGCCGACCTTTTGAAAATTGATTTGATCGATCAAACTATTTTTGATCGCATTAGGCCGTATTTGACAATCGAATAGATGCCACGTAAGGAGCACCATGTACTAAGTTCATATTTACGCAAGCTCACCAACCTTTCGGGGAATAGTCGCTCTATTTATCTTCCAAGAGCAAATTCAGAGCAATTCATCGATCTGCACGCATTAAGTCAACTCAACGGAGAAAAATCATTTTCTATCATTGAGGCACTTATTGCAGGAAAAAGCAAACAGCTATGCCCATTGGTTGATACCCGGATGGAGGCCAGCAACGAGGTCAGTAAAAAAATTAAAAGGATTCAACGGTTAGATCAATTGCTCTTTGAAGAAAGAGGTTCAAAGGATCTGCACATCGGCTGGCCTTTTGCGAGAGGTAAGTTTATGGATGGCACCAGGGTAAGGGCTCCTTTGCTGTACATTCCAGTTGAGGTCAAATTAGAAAATAATAATTGGGTAATTCACCAGCGGGAGGATGCAGATATCACTTTCAACAAGTCATTCCTTCTCGCCTATTCATTTTACAATAAAATTCAGGTAGAAGACTTTCTTTTGGAGGAAACTTTTGAAGAAACGGACTCAGATAGTACAGTCTTTCGCACTGCACTGTATCAATTATTGCAGAAGAGTTCAATTGATATCCACTTTAATCCAGACAATTATCGGGATGAATTAGATTTCTTTACCAACTATACCCAACCAGAGTTTGACGAACTGTATGGCAATGGGGAATTAAAGTTATTTCCTGAAGCTGTCCTGGGGATTTTTCCGCAAGCAGGCTCCTATTTGGTGCCCGATTATGTTGAGCTGATTGAAGAGAATAAAATCGGAAGCCTTGAAGAGTTTTTCATAAGCAAGAATCAAGCTGAGCAACAATCGTTACTCTTCTCCAATTTCATCCAATTGGTAAAGGAAGAAAAACTCTTTACAGGTTTTCCATTGGATGCATGGCAGGAAAACATCTTAAAAGCAACAAAGATTGGATACTCAGTTGTGGTGCAAGGTCCTCCTGGTACGGGTAAATCTCAACTCATTTGTAACCTCATATCAGATGCCATTGCCACAGGGAAAAAAGTTTTGGTTGTCTGTCAAAAAAGAGCCGCACTGGATGTGGTGTACGCCCGATTAAAGGATCTCCAACTCACAGATTTTCTAGCGTTAGTTCATGACTTTAAAAATGACAGAAAGGAAATTTATGCCAAAGGAGCTAAGCAAATCGATCGGGTTGATGAATACAGATCAAAAAACAATAGCCTGGATGCCATACAACTCAATCGGAAGTTTTTGCAGGTATGTCACCGCATAGATCAGATCACAGAAGAACTGGAAGAATTTAAAAAGGCGCTTTTCAATGATTCCGAATCCGGAGTGAGTATTAAGGAGCTTTACCTAAGATCAAACCCAAAGGAGACTTCGATAAATCTAAAGCAGGAATATCAAAACTTTCCTGTTGATAACAT
Source organism: Cyclobacteriaceae bacterium (assembly GCA_040216665.1). Taxonomy (GTDB): domain Bacteria; phylum Bacteroidota; class Bacteroidia; order Cytophagales; family Cyclobacteriaceae; genus ELB16-189. The sequence continues at coordinate 23,973 of JAVJOQ010000018.1, forward strand.
CAACTCCTTCCACGCGCGACTAAAGGCTTACGCCTTCTACGCCCAAACCTTTAGCCTGGATGACTACTTATGGCGCGACCGAAAACCGTTTGTTGGTTTAGGCATAACGGATCTCAAGGAAATTGAAAAAATTCTTCTTGAAATACCAATTGTACTCAGCAACCTTGCCACACAGCTTGAAACTGAAGTGGGCGCTAAACTGGACTGGGGACAATGTGAAGAGTTGCTAGAGCGGGAACAAGAGATCAACGAAATGTTAGTACAACTGGATAATGAAAAAACATTTTTCTTTTTCCAGCAAATGATAGAAGAAAATGATGACGAAACCAGCGGGTTATGGCTGGCAAACATCGAGCGTCTGGTGCTTTCCTGTTTTGAAGAGGATGGACCTGAATCATCCCTTCCTACGAGTCAGCTTGGAACACTCCAACAGGCACTGCACAGAAGCATGAAAGCGAGGAGAAGTTTAATAGGACTACTTCGCTGGGAGCTTTTCTCAAAAGATAAATTTTTAATAAAACGAGCTTTAGTAGGCAATGCCATTGAAAATAATCGCAGTGGGTTTAAAAAACTAGAAGCGAAGCTGGATCGTAGACTGAATCTCGAACACAACCTTTCAAAACTTAAAACAAAACCCTGGTTGAAGAAAGTACCAGAAAAAATAAATGAGCGAGAAATACAAAGCTGGTTCAATAGCCAAAAGAATGCCATCAAAGCCAAACTGATTTTTAGATCAATAAGAGGGATCAACAACTTTATCGATCTTTCAGCTTTAAGTCATTCCGAGATGGAATCGAGGATGAAGAAATTGTTTCAAATTCTCGCTTTCTTACCCGCTACAAAGATTAAATGGAGTGCTTACCTAAGTCCTAATCAAATAGCAGCGCTCACCCAGCAACCAGGAAAAAGTGAGGTTTTAAGATTGAGCTTACTTAATGACTTCGATGCACTCTGTGAATTTGATACCATTAAGGAAGGACTCACCCCTGATGAAAGAAACACCGTATCTAAATTACACGAGGTGCATACCGACTGGCAGCCGGAGGCCATACAAAGAACTTTCATCAATAGCCTTTGTCTAGCTTGGATAGACCATATGGAAACTAAGTTTCCTATACTCAGGATGGTCTCTTCAGGTAAACTCCAATTATTAGAATCAGAACTACAAGAGCTTATTCATGAAAAGCAAAAAATAAGTAATGAGATCATTTTATTGCGTGCAAGAGAACGAGTCGCTGATGATCTTGAGTTCAACAGGCTCAACAATAGAGTAACGTATCGCGATCTCCATCACCAACTCACCAAGAAAAAAAGGATCTGGCCAGTTCGTAAACTCATATCCGAATTTGAGAGTGAAGTATTTAGATTACTTCCATGCTGGCTGGCTTCACCAGAATCAGTGTCTGCAGTATTTCCTTTAAAGGAAATGTTTGACATTGTTATCTTTGATGAGGCTTCACAGTGCTTTACTGAGCGTGGAATACCCTCAATGTATCGAGGGAAACAAACAGTGGTAGCCGGTGACGACAAGCAATTAAAACCAAGTGATCTATATCGCATCAGATGGCAGGATGAAACTGAAGACGACCCTGATCTTGAAGTAGATTCATTGTTGGCGCTTTCAGGCAGGTATCTGATGCAACTTCCTCTGCGCAGTCACTACAGAAGCAAGTCGCTGGAACTCATTGATTTTTCCAATCAGCATTTTTACGATGGACAACTCACCCTACTTCCCGATGCTGATCATATTAACCCAACTGAACCTCCAATTAGTTATCATAAAGTGGATGGCGTTTGGGAAGATAATACCAATGAAATTGAAGCCTATGAAATAGTAGCCATAGTATTGGCAATGGTGAAATCCAATCCGGATAAAGAGATAGGAATAGTGTGCTTCAATTCGCCACAGCAGATGCTAATTTTAGATTTATTGGATGCTGCGTTTATTGAACAACAAATCCCTTTTCCTGATACCCTCATTGTTAAAAACATCGAGAATGTTCAGGGAGATGAAAAGGACATCATTATCTTTTCCATTGGTTATGCTCCTGATAAAAAAGGTAAACTACATTTTCACTTTGGAAGCTTAAGTGTAGCGGGAGGTGAAAACAGACTGAATGTGGCTATTACCAGAGCACGTGAAAAAGTTATTGTTGTAACCAGTATATGGCCGGAGCAACTTCTGGTGGAAGACGCTAAAAACGAAGGCCCTAAACTCCTGAAAAAATACCTGCAGTACACAAAGTCAATTGCAGACGGGGATTTTAAACCATTTGTAAATACTAATAACAACGCTAAAACAAGTTGGTACCTGAAAGATATTGTTGAAGCCTGGGGAAAAGAAAAATTTCCTGATAAACAATTCATGAAAGATGAACTTCCATTTGCTGATGTTTCAGCGCATATGGAAAATAATAAAGTGGGGCTCATTCTTACTGATGATGAACTGTACAGGCAGAACCCATCTGTGAAGGATCTTCATGCTTCTATGCTCAACATGTTTGAACACAAGAAATGGAAGCACCTAAGAACCTACAGCAGAAATTATTGGCAAGACCAAGAGAAATTTTTCAATGAAGTAGCCAAGTTCGTTGCGTCCTGATTTAGATTATTTTCGATAATCCAACGCAGGAGGTCTGTCTCCAATCAACGCTTCATATTTAAAATCGCCAGTTTTAGCTTTAAACTCCTTCCAAGATTCCTCAAGAAGCTTTGGGTCAGAATAAAGGTCGATGGCCATAAGTGCCATAGATTTTGCAGCGATCATCATTCCCTTACTACCAATGCTGGTGCCTCCAGCAGCTACGGCCTGCCAACTATGTGCAGCAGTACCAGGTACCCATGTAGCTGCTGACATCCCAACTGTTGGTACCACCCAACTTACATCTCCAACATCGGTCGAGGCAGAGCCTGCCCTTAGTTGATAGTCTTCAATATTTTGCGTTGCATTTAATGGAGGAATTTTTCCTGTAAAGGACTTTTGAATATCAGTAGCAAAAACGCTTTCTTCATCGCTCATCGTATAGCCACCTACTTCCTTAAGGTTGGCATACATTGCTTTGGCCAATATTTCATTTGGAAGCAAGTCATGGACACCACCAGTAATTTCCATTTCCATTTTAGTATCCGTACCTAAGGCTGCACCATTAGCCGCATTGACTATCCTATCCCATACATCTTTCACCTCTGAGCGATCAGGGTGACGAACGTAGTAATATACCTCCGCAAAAGCAGGAACCACATTTGGAGCTTCACCTCCCCTGGTTATTACATAATGAATCCGGGTTTCCTGTGTAACATGCTCACGCATCATATTCACCATTACATTCATACTTTCTACTGCATCCAATGCAGATCTTCCGCGATGAGGAGCAGCAGCAGCGTGGGCAGCAGCTCCGTAAAATCTAAATTTTCCAGTTTTATTTGCCAATGAGGTTCCCGGGCTTGCACTGTTCACCGGGCTTGGGTGCCAATTAATCACAGCATCAACATCCTTAAACAATCCCTCTCGAACCATATATACTTTTCCAGATCCACCCTCTTCTGCAGGCGTTCCGTAAAACCTGATAGTCCCGTGCTTTTTATTTGCAATCAACCAATCCTTAACAGCAATTGCCGATGCTGCGGAGGCTGTTCCAAATAAATGATGGCCACAAGCATGACCGGCTACCTGACCTTCAATCGGTTTTTTCTCCGGAACTGCTTCCTGAGCAATTCCAGGCAAAGCATCGAACTCACCTAAGATTGCAATAACAGGTTTCCCCTGACCATAACTCGCAATAAATGCGGTCGGCATTCCTGCGATCCCTTTCTCTACCCTAAATCCGCTTTTAGCTAAGGTTTCCTGCAACAATGCAGAACTGTTCGCTTCCTGAAACCCTACCTCTGCATAATCCCAAATTTTCATTGCAATGGAAGTATATTCTTCACTTTTGGCATCAATCACTTTAATAACATCCTTTTTGGATTTTTGAGCAATCGCTGGGATAGAAAGTGCCAGCAGAATCAGTGCAGTGGTAAACTTTTTCATAATGTTGAATGGTTTGTCTAAAAATAATTAAAAGAGCCCAATAACAAGTTTGTTTATAGAATTACTCGTCTCGAAACCTAAATAAAACCGGCTACTAATTATCATTTCATTTATTCGCAAAGGTTGATTAGCTTCATGGGCTTAAAGTAATTATTACGAAAATTCTATGAGAAAAATCGCATTGTCCGCCTTAGCTGTTTCGCTATTATTTTCATGCTCTACACCCAAGGAGGAGAAGGTAGACAAAGCACCGGAGGTAGTTTCGTTGCTTGGTACAACTTATTTTGAGCCGGAAAGAAGCCCTGAATTACAACAAAAATTGGATAGTAATCTTTCAGTTGCCAAAACCAACTTTACTAATGATCCATCTGAAGAAAACTATATTTGGTATGGGCGAAGACTTGGATACCTCTCCAGGTTTAACGAATCCATAGAAGTATTGAGCGAGGGAATTGAAAAGTATCCTCAGTCCTACAAATTACTGAGGCATCGTGGTCACCGTTTTATTTCCATGCGCTTGTTTGATAGAGCTATTGACGATTTAACAAAAGCTTCTCAATTGATGCCTCCTCACCCTCCGGAAGTTGAACCAGATGGTTCGCCTAATAAACTTAATCAACCTTTATCCTCCACACAGTTTAATATATGGTATCATCTAGGACTGGCTCATTACCTTAAAGGTGATTTCGAAAAAGCTGAACAAACTTATATTGAATGCCTGAAAGCAAGCTACAACGATGACTTATTAGTCGCTACCATTGATTGGTTTTATATGACTTATAAGCGCGAGGGAAAAGATGAGCTGGCCGAAGGGTTGTTAGGTAACATAACTGATTCAATGGCAATTATTGAAAATGATTCTTACTACAAGCGTTTACAGATGTATCAGGGGAAGTTACGACCTGAAGATGTTTTAACTGTTGATCCAAACGCTGAGGATTATGACTTATCACTGGCTACCCAAGGTTATGGAGTGGGTAACTGGTATTTTTATAATGGTGATACAACCAAAGCAGTTGAAATCTTTGAGAAAGTAGTTTCCGGGAAAAGTTTTGCTTCGTTTGGATTCATCGCTTCAGAGGCTGAATTGGCAAGACTTAAAGATTCTAAATAATCTATTTTTAATCAATTATTCCCTTTAGGGAATGCGTTTATCTTTGCTACAGCAAACAGTTAAACGTGTTTTAAAATAATGAGTAATTCAATTAGGGTATACAGCCCTGCTTCAGTCTCTAATGTAACATGTGGATTTGATGTGCTCGGCTTTGCAATAGAAAAACCCGGAGACATCATTCTTGCGGAGCAAAGCAAGATATCGGGTGTAAGGATAAAAGAGATAATTGGATGTAACACTCTTCCGATTAATCCATTAGAAAATGTAGCTTCTGTGGCTGCCCAGGCTTTGTTAGATCATCTTGATTCTAAGATTGGCATAGATCTGACTATTTACAAAAACATAAAGCCAGGTAGTGGAATAGGTTCAAGTGCCTCAAGTGCGGTTGCTGCTACTTTTGCAGTCAATCAGTTAATTGGAACTCCAATTAATAATACTTTCGATCTTATCCCGTTTGCCATGCAGGGCGAACAAATCGCCAGTGGCTCTTTCCATGCAGACAATGTTGCACCTGCCTTGCTTGGAGGCTTTATAATTGTCCGTAGTAACGATCCTCTTGATGTCATACAATTAGGGACACCACCCGATCTATACGCAGTAGTCATTCATCCAGATGTACAAATCAAAACTTCAGAATCAAGGAAACTTCTCCCTACCCATGTACCTCTTAAAGATTTAGTGACTCAGACAGGGAATTTGGCTGGGTTGGTCGCGGGTTTATTACAACACGACTATAATCTAATTGGCCGATCCATGAACGATGCGATCATAGAGCCTGCAAGAGCAAGCACCATTCCAGGATTTAAAGAACTAAAGAAAGCTGCATTGGATGCTGGTGCTTTGGGCGCAGGTATTTCCGGATCCGGACCATCAGTTTTTGCTTTATGCAAAGGAGAAGATTCCGCACAAAAAGTACTTGATGAAATGAAACGTAATTATAAAAATTTCAACATACAATTTGATGCCTATATCTCTCCCATCAATAAAAAAGGAACTATCGAAATCTTAGACTAATGCTGTACTACAGTACAAATAAACAATCACCTAATGTTGGTTTTGAGGAAGCTGTACTGCAAGGTTTGGCGCCAGACAATGGTCTTTACTTTCCAACATCAATTCCAAAGTTACCCTCCTCCTTTTTCGAATCAATAGAGGAATTAACTTCTAACGAGATCGCCTTTCAAATAGCCAAACAATTTGTAGGTAATGAAATACCAGAAGGCAAACTACAACAAATTGTTAGTGAGACTTTAGATTTTTCGATTCCACTGGTTGAGGTGGAGAAAAACATCTATTCATTAGAGCTGTTTCACGGGCCTACCTTGGCGTTTAAAGATGTGGGTGCACGGTTCATGGCAAGAACACTTCGGTTTTTTTTAGAGAAACAATCTAAACCAGCAACTATTCTGGTGGCCACCTCAGGTGATACAGGAGGAGCTGTTGCCAGTGGATTCTATGGCGTTGAGGGAATTAATGTAGTCATACTATACCCTTCCGGAAAAATCAGTAATACACAGGAAAAACAATTGACCACATGGGGAAAGAATATTTATGCATTAGAGATAGACGGAACGTTTGATGACTGTCAAAAATTAGTCAAAGAAGCATTTGCTGACATTGAATTAAAGAATAAGTATGGTTTAACCTCAGCCAACTCCATTAATATTGCCAGGTTATTGCCACAAACATTTTATTATTTCCTTGCCTATAAGCAATTGAAGATCAAATCAAAGGACTTAACCTTTTCTGTACCCAGTGGTAATCTGGGCAATCTTACGGCAGGGTTAATTGCATGGAAGATGGGATTACCTGTAAATCGTTTTATCGTTGCATCTAACCGCAACGATACAGTTATAAAGTATTTACACACAGGTTTATTTGAAAGCAAACCCTCCGTTCTTACGGTAGCCAATGCCATGGACGTAGGCAATCCCAGCAATTTCGCCAGAGTGCTTGAAATTTTTGGCCATGATTATGCTCAGTTAAAAAACAAACTAGTAGGGCATTCGTTTAGCGATGACGAAATTAAAAGTTGTATTACTGAGGCGTTTCAAAAAACAGGTTACACACTAGACCCACATGGTGCATGTGGCTACATGGCCCTTCAAAAAGAATTAAAAGAATCAGAGGCGGGCGTATTTTTAGAAACTGCACACCCAGCCAAATTCAGTGAGACCGTCAATGAATCGATTGGTCACGAGATCCTGATACCAGATAGCCTAATTGCCACTATAGAAAAAGAAAAGAACTCCATTCAATGTTCATCCTCACTTGATACTTTAAGAGAAATTCTCAGTACTATACTCTCGTAAAAGCACAAAGCACTTGGTGTTTGCTTGTTTTGCAACACATTCATCACCACTCTGCTAGATTCATCCTATACCCATTCATTGGGGCATTTCAGTGCAGATTCCTCCATCAGATTCCCTTGTTGAAGATTTATTATCCCTTGTGAGCCACATTTGATAAAAAGCGTGTGTATACGAGTAGAAGAAAACTTAAACTACTTATGAAACATTCAATTCAAATTTTTTGTCTAATGGCCTTGGCTATCGTGTACACATCTTGCTCAGATGATGATCCTCAACCCCCTAACAGTCAACCGACTATTTTGGTTAGTGATGATATTGTGGGAATGACTGGGGAGAATCAGACCATCACAGTGATTGCTGCTGACCCTGATGGTGATGCACTAGATTTCTCTTGGAGTATTATTGAATCACCTAGCGGTGCTGGCGCAAATCTTACCAACACCAGTGATTTAAATGCCACCTTTACCACTGCAACTGCTGGGTTATATAAAGTGGAAATTATAGTGGATGATGCACATGGAGGCACTGCATCCGGAATAGTTACACTCTATATCGGAGGTGCGTTGCCAACATCAATAAATCAAAATACGGTCTACCCTAACCTCTTTGATGACCCCACTTATCCGGACTATTACGCTCTCAATGGCATACAAGTCACAGCGGGTGTTACTTTCGAACCTGGTGTAGTAGTAGAGTCTGGAGCAGATGTACGCTTATGGTTTAATGGAAACAGTTCCTATTTAAAAGCCGAGGGCACCAGTTCCAAGCATATCATTTTTAGGGGCACCGATAAAGTGAAAGGCAGCTGGAGAGGTGTTAGCATTGCCTCCAACAATGTGAACAATAAGTTTGATTATGTTGATGTTCTACATACTGGTAGCTCTGAACTAAGTGGGCAGAAAACAGCAATCCATTTACAAAGCAATGTTTCAGCCAAACTGAGTATTAAAAACACCAGTATCTCCCAATCAGCTGGTTATGCCTTTTACATTGATGGAAACTCGGGCGTTATCTCTGCTTTTGAAAACAATAATTTTAATAATAACGATAAAGCTCCAATGCGCATAGGTGCTGAAAATCTTTATGTTTTGGATAAGAATTCCCTATTTACAAGTAATGGAATACAAGCTATAGAGGTCTCTACCGCAGGAAATACCAACGCTCGATTTGACAATGCGGGAACAATCCCAGCTTTGAGTATCCCTTATCATTTTTATAGTAGTGCTGAGCTGCGCGCTACAGTTACTTTTGAGGCTGGGGTAACCTGTTTGTTCAATAGCGGATTAAGGCTTTGGGTACCATCTGACGGGGCGATTATTGCCAATGGAACCGCATCTAATAAAATTAAATTTAGCGGATTGGCTGCTGCAGCTGGTGCCTGGTTTGGATTTGAAATTGCCTCCCCATCTGTACAGAACCTAATCAATCATGCAGAAGTATCTTATGGTGGCAGCACCGGAGGTCGTGGTGCCAATATCTATATGTTTGGTGATGGGGCTGGATCAAAACTAACCATTACTAATAGCACTGTATCCAATAGTGAAACATACGGCATACGGGCAGCATCTGGTGTGGCTACACTCACAGAAAGTGGTAATACATTTAATAGTAATCCATCAGGAAATATTCGTCAGGATTAATAAATATTTAACAGGTTAAAACTAATTGCATCATCATGTTGCATTAGTTTTCTTCTGAGGCGGACTGTTTTACAGTCCGCTTTTTTTATAATATTTTCCGTGATAAGGAGTCTACCCTATCCAATGATTTTTGGGCTTTAATCACCTGGTCATTGTCAATAGGCAGATAAGATTTGTACTCAGTCAATGACTGCTGATAGTACTTTTTAGAAAGTGGGTACTCTTGCAACTGTTCGTGGAGAAAACCAGCCCATTTATAGGTATTTGACCTTTGCCTGGTATTTGTTTTGCCTGAAGCAGCAACTCGCAATGCTTTATCAAGGTAAACTTTCGCAGAATCCTGTTCGCCTGTAGTTGCAAATAGCGAAAGTAAATTATTGTATGAAGCATGAGTTCTTATATTCAAATCACTACTAAATAATGTATTACGAATAGTTAGGGCATTCCTAAAATAATAATATGCACTGTCATATTGAGCAAGTTTAAAATATCCAACTCCTAAATTGTCCGTAATCGTTGCGGTTTCATGATGAACATCCCCAAACAACTTTAGCGCAATATTTTTTGCTTTAATATTATAAGATAAAGCTTCATCCAATTTACCTGCATTTGCCAAAATACTTGATAGCATATTTGTATTCGCTAACGTGCCGGGGAAATACAAACCCATGAGTGACTCACACAGATTCAGTGATTTTGTCTGGTATTCTATTGCTTTTTCATAATGACTTTGATCATTATAGATCGCGGCCAGTATATAATAACTTTCAGCTAGGTTGATATTATTATGGTCAGGCCACAGCTGCTCCTCCAAACGAATAGCTTTCTCGATCAACTGCTTAGCGGTGTCTGATTTTTGTTCCGTCTTATAGACATATGAAAGGTATTTGAGAGATGCCGTGTAAAAACTATCTACTTGAGGATAGTTGATATCTGCATACATCATCAAAACATTGTTCAGTAGGATACGCGCAGAGTCATAGTGTCCTATGTCTCGCTGATAAAGTCCCAGTTGCTCAATAGCACGGATGTAAGCTGGAGAAATTTGTAGTGACGAATCTTTAGCAACAGCATAAGCCTTCGCAAGGGCCATTCTGGATTTCCCAAAATTACCCATCGAGCGGTACGACCTACCTAAGGTAGTCAGTAATTCAAGCTTAATTTCTGCTGATCCACTATAAGTATCAGTTTTCTCATAGGCCTTATCAAGAAATTGATATACAGTCATGGTATCACCCTTTGCAATAGATGGATTGGCTTCCATAAATAAGTCAATCAAAAAGTCTCTATTTGCTATCGCCACCTTTTCGCTTCTAATCGCCAGATCCCGTTGAACTTTCGTTTTATTAGCTTGCCACAAACTAAATCCAGTCCCAGCCATCAGAGAAATGCAAATCAATGCAATACTGGTTACGGCCATCTTATTGCGTTTGAGGTACTTTGAAGCAAAATAGCTAGAGCCACGATTGACAACGGTTAGTGGGTACCCAGTCAAATAGTTTTGCACGTCTTGCAATAACAAAGCAACGTTTTGATATCTGTCTTGTGGATTTTTTGCTAAGCAACATTCAATTATGGCTTTCAGCTCAAAATCTATTTCATCAGCAATTACCTTTTCCGCCACCATCGCTGACAGATCCATTCGCGTCAATTCACGTTCGTCCTTAGTAACAGCAACGGGTAGCCTGTTGGCAATGAGCAAATGCAACAATATACCGAGCTGATATACATCAGTAGCTGCTGTTACCTGTTGACCTTCCATTTGCTCCGGTGCAGCTATTGAAGGTGTGCCCATAAAGGCACTTTTATGTTCTTCATTTGCATCAATGGCAGAAGAAATCCCAAAATCAAGTAAGCTAATTTGTCCACTCTTATTCACCAGTATATTGGATGGCTTAATATCAAGATGAAGTATTAAGCGACTATGAGCATAGTCGACCGATTCTGCTATCTGTTGAAAAATTTTAAGTCTTTTACTAAGGTTAAAATTTGATTGCTGAACAAAAACATCAACAGGTATCCCATCAATGTATTCCATCATAAAATATGGAACACCATTTTCAGTAACCCCTGCATCGAGAATCCTGGCAATGTTAGGATGCTCCAGCTTTGCCAAGATTTGTTGCTCACCCTTCTTGATCAATCTATCACCTTCAATTATATCCCTGCTGAGAATGCATTTAATCGCAATCTGTTGTTCAAATTCTCCATCGAATCGCTCAGCGAGGTAAACATTACTCATGCCTCCTCTTCCCAGAAGACGAATAATACGGTACTTACCTACAATTTCACCTTCAGCTATAGTAGACTGATCGTCCGGTAATATTCCTGCCACAATTGTCTGTTGCAATTCCTGAAAATGACGTACCGAATTTTCCTTATTCTCCAACATTTGAGTCAGTACTATCCTCATTGACTCATTGTCCTTACAAACCTGCTTCACATAAGCTTCACGTTCGGTTTCAGCCAGAGCAAGACATCGCTCATAAACTTCCTCAAGTAACTCCATCGAATAAGACATCAGAAAATTTATTTAGGTAGATGTACGTAGAGCCAATCGCGTGCGAGTTGCCATTTTCGCTTTACTGTAGCTGGAGATATATGTAAGGCATCAGCCGTTTCTTCTATGCTTAACCCAGCAAAAAAACGGCATTCAACAATTCTTCCGTAGAGTAAATCCTTCTCTTCGAGACTAACTAATAGTTTATCAAAATCAATTAATTTTTCGGAAGCTGAAGGTGATAAAATAACATTATCTTCTAAATCATCTATACTAACTACCGAGGTCGCTCCTCCCCTTTTTTCACTACCCTTGCTTCTTGCCGCATTAAGTAGCACCTGGCGCATCGCTTTAGCCGCTACGCTATAAAAATGAGAACGGCTTTCCCATGGAGTGTTTTTTGAAGCAAGTTTAATATATGCCTCGTGGACAATAGCAGTAGTATTAAACGTTTCTATCCCGATGAAATTAAAACGGATGCTCCTGGCAATGACTTGAAGTTGCTTATATATTAATGGGAATATATGGGCATAGGCTTCCTGATCGGTATAATCAGTAAGTAAGAATTTTTTGTTAATGTCCTTTTCGTGCAAGAAAATTTGGTCTACAAATCGATCTTAAAGTTAACAATTCAACAGTAGCCGGCTTATTAAATGTTATAATCGGATTTAAATAAAAAAGGCGGATCGAAAAGTTGATCTGCCTCAAGTGGTCCCGGCAGGAATCGAACCTGCATCTAAAGTTTAGGAAACTTCTATTCTATCCATTGAACTACGGGACCATCAAAATTAATGGGCTGCAAAGTTATAAAATTACCCTTACGATTCAACTGAGTAATCGGAACCCTGATACTGAAAAGAGTCGCCCCCCACATAGTTGGGATAAATGGTCATGTGTCTTTTTTTAACCCCCTCAAATATCACCTTTTTGAGTTCGTCCAGGTTTTCTTTGGTATGGGCCGATACGAAAACAACATTTTCAAACCCTTGCTCATGGTAGAATTTCTTCATTTCATCCAGATTTACTTCTGGCTCTTGCTCCTTCAATAAATCCACCTTATTGAGCACTAAAATAGTGGGGATATTTCCAGCTCCGATTTCCGTGAGTGTTTTTGATACCACTTCTATATGGTTGTTGTGAAAAGGATGGGCCACATCCACTACGTGCAATAAGATATCAGACTCTCTCACTTCATCAAGGGTAGATTTAAACGATTCTATAAGGTGATGAGGTAGTTTACGGATGAACCCAACAGTATCAGACAATAAAAATGGGATATTTTCTATCACCACTTTTCTAACGGTAGCATCAACCGTGGCAAAAAGTTTGTTTTCAGCTTTTACGTTTGCCTTGGAGAGTAAATTCATAAGCGTAGACTTGCCTACATTGGTATAACCGACCAATGAAACCCTGACGATATTACTTCGGGATTTTCGTTGTGTCTTTCGCTGTTTATCTATTTTCTCAAGCTCATCCTTAAGAACAGCAATTTGATTCCGGATATTTCTTCTATCCGTTTCAATCTCTTTCTCTCCAGCACCACCACGCGTACCTGTTCCTCCTCGCTGTCGCTCCAGGTGAGTCCACATGCGGGTAAGTCTTGGAAGCAGGTACTGGTTCATTGCTAATTCAACCTGTGTGCGGGCCTGAGCTGTTTGTGCCCTTTGCAGAAAAATATCAAGTATCAAAAGGCTTCGATCATATACCTGAACCTTTGACTCACGATCCTTTGGATTTAGCTCCTTTTCCAAGTTTCTCAATTGGGAAGGACTCAAGTCATCGTCAAAAATCACATTGTCGACATCATGCGCAAAAACATACTCCTTTATTTCGGCAAACTTGCCCTTTCCAATATACGTTCGAACATCAGGGTGGGGCAGGCGTTGGATAAACTTTTCCAAAGTGATAATACCGGCCGTTTCTGCAAGGAATGCGAGTTCATCAAGGTGCTCAACGGTAATATCCGCCTGCATTTTGCCAGTTTCTACCGCCACAAGAATTGCACGCTTATCTTTTGATTCTTTCATTATTAAATTTTCTATCCATCCCGATTCGCAAATATGTTAAGGGACAGATTTCTGTAACATCAATTTATATTTTAAAAGTTTGTTATTTAGCAGTTACTTTTCGATAATTTTACGGGATATAGTACATCAAACTTACATTAATTTGTCTTTGAGGTTACTTTTCGCATGTTTTGAATATACTTCTGTAAATAGGAATGCAGAGCTGTCTAAATCCCAATTGGCCTAAATGAAAGTTGCTATCGTTTTAAACACATCATGGAATATTTACAATTTTCGACTGAATTTTGTTAAAAAGCTCATTGCCAAAGGATATGAGGTGCATACCGTAGCTCCTATCGACAAATATACGCATCACCTTGTTGAAGCTGGGTGTATTCACCACAAAGTAAGAATGGATAGCAGAGGTGCCAATCCGATAAAGGATTTCGCCCTTATTATCGAGTTATGGTCGATTTATAGAAAGATTAAGCCCGGGATTGTACTGCACTATACAGTAAAACCAAATGTGTACGGCACCATTGCCGCCACATTGTTAAAAATACCAGTAGTTAATAATGTGTGTGGGCTAGGAACCGTATTTCTAAAAAAGAACCTTGTTTCAGCAATCGCCATTCAACTTTATAAGTGGACTTTTAGATTTCCTAAGAAGGTATTTTTTCAAAATGGAGATGACCTTGATCTATTTATAAAAAGGAAGCTTGTTGACCCTGAGGCAGTTGACCTTATTCCTGGATCTGGAGTGGATTTGGACAAATTCCAGCCCATGGCCTTTAAAAGGAACGAATCTTTTACTTTTTTACTCATTTCGAGGCTTATCACCGACAAAGGTATTCTTGAATACATAGAAGCCGTCAAGAAGTTAAAGTCTGATGGAATGAATGCCCGTTTTCAGCTTCTTGGCGCCAAAGACCCCGAACATTCTCGAGGCATACAGGAAAATGTAATTGATCAATGGGTAAGTGACGGCACTATTGAATACCTCGGAACTACGGATGATGTGCGTCAATTCATCGAAAAAGCCGATTGTATTGTACTTCCATCCTATAGAGAAGGAGCTCCTCGTACCTTACTGGAAGCAGCAAGCTCAGCAAAACCAATAATTGCAACCGATGTACCGGGATGCCACCATGTAGTGACAGACAAATTAAATGGATTGCTGTGTAAGCTCAAGGACGCTGATGATCTGGCCGAAAAGATGGTAACAATGGCTACTTCCAACAATGAAGTACTTGAGAATTTCGGGTTAAACGGACGAAGCAAAATGGTGAGGGAGTACAACGAAAACGTGGTAATTGATAAATACCTAGAAGCACTTCAATCTCTTCAAAAAGCGTCTTAATTCCGTACTTTTGAGGTATGGAAATAACGACCACCCCCATAAAAGGACTGATCGAAATCACCCCTAAAGTCTTCCCAGACACAAGAGGATGGTTTTTTGAATTCTATAAAGACATTTCATTCAAGGACATCGACCCTTCTGTCCATTTTGTTCAGGAGAACATTTCTTTCTCCAAGAAAGGAGTTATAAGGGGTTTGCACTTACAGCGTACTCCATTCGCTCAGGCCAAATTAGTAGCCGTTATCAAAGGAAAAGTACTTGATGTAGTTGTGGATCTAAGAAAAAGGTCAGATACTTTTGGGAAAATTTTCACACGGGTTTTAGACGATGAAAAGCACAATATGCTGTATGTTCCTGAAGGTTTTGCGCACGGCATTTCCGCTTTGGAAGACTCTTACTTCTTCTATAAATGTTCAAGTTCCTATAGTCCTAAACATGAGGTGGGCATCATATGGAACGATCCAAAGTTGGGCATCGATTGGCAAATTTCTGATCCTATCGTTTCACAAAAAGACCAGGCCCTACCAAGCCTGGACGAGTTATTGATAAAATCAGTAATTTCACCAGAATAAACCAAGTTTTGTGAATTCCTTTATAAGCAAATTGATGTTGGTAAGTATTGTTGGGCTCACTTTTTCGTGCAGTTCCTACAAGCAAAATCTCATGTTTAAAACGCCTGAGAATTATCAATCTAAAGAGATTACAACAGAATCAATTCATACGCTTCAGGATTATCAAATTCAACAAAATGACTTACTTACCATTGAGGTATTTTCCAATAACGGAGAGCGTATTATTGATCCAAACCCTGAACTGACCAGTACGAACACACAACAGGGTGAAAGAGAAAAAATCACCTACCTGGTAACAGCCAATGGCAACGCCAAGTTGCCATTAATCAATGAAGTTGCTCTGGAAGGGCTTACCCTCAGGCAAGCGGAAGTATCAGTTCAGACTGAATATGCAAAGTACTTTAAGGATCCCTATGTGGTAATGCACTTTGCAAATAAAAGAGCCGTGCTGCTTGGCGCTACTGGCGGACAGGTCATTCCCCTGACTAATCAAAACATGCGCCTTACAGAAGTTTTAGCATTAGGGAAAGGACTTGATAATAATGCTCAGGCCCAAAATATCAGGGTCTTGAGAAATGAGGATGTTTACTTGATCGATTTAAGTACCATTGAAGGATACCAACAAGGGAACATCCTTATTCAACCCGGAGACATTATTTATGTTGAACCCATTCGAAGACCATTCACTGAAGCTGTAAGGGAAAACGGAAGCATTATCAGTATTGTGGTAAGTCTTGCATCATTAGTAGTTATCATTCTTAATGTAAGGTAACGTGAATAGACAAGAACCAACGGAGATAACAACTGACATTGAGGGTATTGATCTTAATAAACTAAAGATCGTTATTCGCAAGAACCTTATTTGGATCATTAGTATTTTTCTGATTGTTAATCTCGCTGCTTATCTAACCATCAGGTGGACAAAAGACGTGTATGAGTCCGAGTCTGAAATGAAATTAGACATAAAGCAGGATGCTACAGAACTAGGAATAAAAACTTTAGTTGAAGATCAGAACCTTAACATTATCTCAGGTGAGATTGAACAAATAAAATCCAAAGTTTTTTTAAACAGAGTAATTGACTCACTTGATATCAACATTGGCTATTATAGTATAGGCAAAGTGTTGGTAGACGAGAAGTATCGATACTCTCCTATCAACGTTACAGCCGCTCACTTTCCCTCAGGTATTTACGACACTCCTTTCTATATCGACTTTAAACCCGGAGCTCAGGGTTTTGAAATAAGGCTTGGAGAAGACGATGCCCCTGTTAATGGGACTTTCGGAAGCCCAATTACGATCAATGAATTTGATCTTAAAGTAAGTAAAACAAAATCCTTTGACCCTACAGCTACTGATGATTATTATTTCATTATTCACAGTAGAGAATCTCTACTTGACTATTTGACTGATAACCTCACAGTTGAACCATTAAATTTTAATGCCAATACCATCAAAATAACCTTTAAGGATTTTAATGCCCTAAAAGCACATACCATTGTAAGTAAAATTGATTCATTGTATATCAATTACAGCAATGAACAAAAAAATCTCACCAACAAACAAAAAATAGAGTGGCTTAACAATGAGCTTTTGCAGGTGGAAGATAAAATGGAGGACTTCGAGAATTATTTTGAAAACTTCACATTGCGTAACAAAAGCAATAATGTCGATGCAGATTTAAAAAGAACAATATTTCAAATCAACAAAATCGATTCGCAGCGTTTTGAACTGAATAAGAAGCTGGCTGAATTAAATTCACTAATTGAGAGTTTATCTGCTAACAGTGCGGAAATATCAATTAACCAAAAACAGTTTCTTCCATCTTACCTCAACGATGACTTAGAAGTTTTAAACAAATTACTCCTTGAAAGAAATAGATTATCACTTTCTTACAACGAAAACACGTTTGCATTCAAACAAAAAGAGAATGAATTGTATGCATTGAGGGACCGGATTTTTAATCAATTGGCCAATCTCAAAAAAAACTGGTTGGGAAACATGAGTGAGCTAAAAGAAAAAAAAGAGAGCCTTGAAAAGCAGTTCGCCTCAATGCCAGATAAAAACACTCAGTTCTCAAAAAATCAGAGATTCTACAAACTGTATGAAGAATTCTATTTGTCGATGATGCAGTCAAAGGCACAATTTGAAATTGCACAAGCAGGAAATACCCCAGACTTCAAAGTACTCTCCCCTGCCACACTGCCTACTACCCCTATTGCTCCGCAAAAACTAATGATACTTGGAATCGGGCTCGTAGCAAGTTTGGTCATCAACTTCTTTTTCATAGGCCTGTTGTATTTATTAAACAACAAAATTATTAGTGTTCAGGAAGTCGAACGCAATATTGCAATTCCCGTTCTTGGCTCTATCCCCGTGCTGCAACAAGTAAATGATGACTCATTGGTTGTACTAAAAAATCCAAAATCAAGGGCTAGCGAAGCGATTCGAACACTGAGGACAAGTTTGGATTTTTTTACCACCGGAGGGAATAAAAAGGCCATCAGTGTTACCTCTACAATTTCGGGTGAAGGCAAATCCTTTCTGGCCATGAACCTTAGTGGTGTATTGGCCATGTCAAATAAAAAGGTGGTGCTTCTTGACCTGGACATGAGAAAAGCAAAAGATAACCTACCCTTTAACATAGAAGATCCTTCAAAAGGCGTGAGCACGATTCTCATCAACAAGCACGATTGGAGCGAGTGTGTAATCAAAACCTCCGTAAATTCCTTTGACTACATACCTGCCGGACCACATCCGCCTAATCCATCTGAACTCCTTCTCAACGGAGCATTTAACCAGCTATTAGACAACTTAAAAACGAAGTATGATTTTATAGTGATGGACACTCCCCCAGTTGGACTCGTAACAGATGGAGTGATGGTTATGAAAAGATCAGATGTTTCTATTTATGTATTCCGTGCGAATTATTCTAAAAGAGAATTTATCAGCAATCTTTCCAGGGTAATCAAAATCAATAAACTCAATAATGTAGCTGCAGTGGTAAACGCTCTGCCATCTGATGGGAAAGCTTATGGATATGGATACTATGAGGAAAAACAGGATAAGGGTTTCTTTAAGAAATTGTTGAAAATATAGTGTTCTCATTCTTCAAACAAAAAAGACAGGTTAGCTTAACTCCTCTTGAAACTGATATTCATTCTCATTTGCTACCGCAGCTGGATGATGGAGTAAAGTCTCTTGAAGAGTCAGGTCAGCTTATTCGGCAATTCATTGACTTGGGTTACAAAAAGATAATCACCACACCCCATGTGATGAATGATTTCTATCGTAACGAATCAAGTGACATCACAGAAAAGCTTGCATTATTGAGACAATACTTGAATGCTGAAAAAATTGATATTCCTATAGAAGCTGCTGCCGAGTATTTTCTTGATGAATCTTTGATAGAGAGAATAAACAAAGGTGAGAAGCTCTTAACTTTTGGCAACAACTATCTCTTGTTTGAAACAAATTTTCTCACTGAACCTTTTCAATTAAAGGAATTCATTTTCTCAGTAACCACTTTAGGATACAAACCTGTTTTGGCGCACCCTGAAAGGTACCAATACCTGGTGAGCTCATTTGAAAAAGTGGAAGACTTAAGAAATAGGGGTGTGCTATTCCAAATCAACATACCCTCGATCATTGGCGCCTACTCAAAACCCATTCAAAAACTTGCCCTTCAACTTATCGAAAAAGGGTGGGTGGATTTTTTAGGAAGCGATTGCCACAATCAAATTCAAATGGATGTACTTAAGGAAACATTCAGGAATAAATATTTTAAGAGAGCCCTTGAGTTGCCACTATTGAACAGATCTTTATAACTACTATGATTGCTATAACGGGTGCCAACGGTCTACTAGGAAGCAGGATAGCACATCAGCTAGGTGAAGAGTCAACTCCTTTTTTTGGGATTAAAAGAGAACATTCTGACACCTCATTAACAGACCCTCTTGCTATTAATTGGAAGGAAGCCGACCTTTTAGATATTGGAGCATTGCATCAGGCCTTGGAGGGTGCGAGCACAGTAGTCCACTCCGCTGCACTGGTTTCATTCAAATCCAGTGATGCAGAACAACTATATCGTATCAATGTTGAAGGCACAAGAAATGTTGTCAACGCGTGCCTGAGCTTGGGTATACCAAGACTTATTCATGTTAGTTCTGTTGCGGCACTAGGTAGGCAAAAGGGAGTATATGATATTAACGAAGATCATAAGTGGATAGAAAGTAAGCTAAATTCTGATTATGCTGAATCAAAGTACCTGGCCGAACTTGAAGTTTTTAGAGGCCAGGAAGAAGGCTTGGAAATAGACATAGTCAATCCATCAGTAATATTATCACAGGCAGATTGGGACAAAAGCAGTGCACAGCTTTTTAAGTATGTGTGGAAAAACAAACCATTCTACACTCAGGGATCGATCAATTACGTAGATGCCAGAGATGTAGTGAATATGATAAGTCTGCTTTTAAAAAGAAAAGCAAGCGGTGAAAGACATATTGCCAATGGAGGAGTTGTACCCCTAAAAGTCATCTTAACAAAAGTTGCTGCTCATTTTAACAAAAAAGCACCTTGGATTAAGGTACCCGGACCCTTGGTTTCTGCTGCTGCCCGAGTGGAGTCTGTCCGATCGTGGATAACAGGAAACGAGCCTATGGTTACGTCACAATCTGCAAGATCAGCCCACGAAAAATTCTTTTACAATAATGAAAAGGCCATTAAAAAGCTTGGAATGCAGTTCCGGCCCCTTGATGATACACTCGAATGGTGCTGCTCTTATTATTTACAAAACGGTACGATAAACAATCGAATTTAGCAAGCTTGTGACCCTTGTTTTATGGGGCTACCTTTGTAAGAATAGATTCATTTGATTCACGATTTTTTTACCTATTTTAGGAAAACCATTTTATCTAATGGCCCACGATTTCAGGAAAAGAGAAGAAGAGGAGGAGTTGATCAAACGTTTTGAGGAAAGCCTCAAGAAGAATAGAAACGATTTTTTTGATATCAATTCCTACGAAACGATCATAGATTATTATCTGGATCACTCCAAACATAAGAAAGCCCTCACAGCTGTTAATCAGGCCATGGAACTCTATCCCTTTTCTACGGAGTTGCTTGCTGTGAAAGCTCAAATTCTTTCCAACTTGGAAGAATACGATGAAGCCTTGGAGTTATTAGAAAAAGCTAAGAACCTTCATCCCACTGATCTCGAAATTTATTTCTCAGCCGGATCTATTCTTTCCTTACAAGGAAAACATAGTGAGGCCATCGCACTGTATGAGCAAGCGCTTTCCTTTGCAGATGAAGATGCTGACGAGATTTACTATAGCATTGGTTTGTCTTATCAAAGCATGGAAGACTATGACAATGCAATTAATGCTTACAAAAAGTCTGTAGAAATCAATATTTCACATGAGGGATCATTGTATGAACTAGCGTTTTGTCTGGATGTGGTAGGTCAACTAGAGGGAAGCCTCTCCTACTACAGAAAGTTTATTGATGAAGATCCCTATTCTGCAGCAGCATGGTACAACCTTGGTATTGTTTGCAATAAATTAGAGCGATACAATGATGCACTTGAGGCCTACGAATTTGCTGTAGCTATTGATGATACCTTTGCCTCCGCCTATTTCAACATGGGCAATACTTACTTGAATACTGAGCAGTACACCAAAGCCCTTGACTCATTTAGAAAAACCATAGACATAGAAGGACCAAGTCCGGAAGTCTATTGTTCTATGGGTGCCGCGTATGAAAACCTAAATCAATTTGAATTAGGTTTAAAATATTTTCAAAAGGCTGCAAAACTTGACGACTTCTATGATGAAGCTTGGTTTGGAGCTGGTAGTTGCCTGGAGAAACAAGAAAAGTGGTATCAAGCTCTTCACTTTTTCAATAAAGCCATTAAGCTCAATAGCCAGAGTGCAGAGTACTGGAAGGCGGCAGCTCATGCAGAGTTTAAAATTGGCAATACTGTTTCTAGTGTAAGTGCATACGAAGAGGCAAGCCATTATGGACCAACTGATAAAGAAATTTGGCTCAATTGGTCATTCATATACTATGAACAAGGAGAATATTCAAAAGCTGTTGAAGTATTGGAAAGAGGTTTAGGTGAAATACCCAATGAATCCGATTTCCTATATCGTATGGCGGTATATCAGATAGAGGATGGTAAGTTTAAAGAAGCCTTTAATTATCTCGAAAATGCCTTAATTTTGAATTTCGAAGGTCACCAAATGCTTTTTGATTTTTTTCCTAAACCAGAAACCCAAAAAGCGCTCTTTAAGATTATCGATCAATTTAGAAAAGAAAACCGCTAATGAATTACACACTCAAAAATCTGCCTGAGCGAACCGTAAAGCCCAGGCAAGTTGGATTTACTATGGCAATGGACAAGGGCCTTAGTGTAAGAGAAGCAGAAGATTTTGTTTCAATCTCAGCAGACCATATAGACATTGTAAAACTAGGTTGGGGCACATCATACGTCACGCCAGTACTCAAAGAAAAACTTAAAGTTTACAAAGACGCTGGTATTCCATGCTATTTTGGAGGTACTCTCTTTGAAGCCTTTATTATAAGAGATCAATTTGACGATTATAGAAAAGTATTGGACAAATATGACATGTCCTTTGCTGAAGTCTCAGATGGTTCGATTGATTTGGATCACGATAAGAAGCTTGACTATATCTCCAAATTATCAGAACAAGTCACTGTACTGTCTGAAGTCGGATCAAAAGATGCTGAAAAAATCATCCCTCCATATCAATGGATCGATCTCATGCAAAAAGAACTTGATGCAGGAGCATGGAAAGTAATTGGTGAAGCAAGAGAAAGCGGAAATGTAGGACTTTTTAGGGCCACTGGTGAAGTAAGATCCGGGTTGGTGCAAGAAATTCTTACGAAAATTCCATTTGAGAAAATAATTTGGGAAGCTCCACAAAAGGCACAGCAAGTTTGGTTTATCAAACTACTGGGAGCAAATGTCAATCTCGGAAATATTGCACCTAATGAAGTAATTCCACTGGAAACAATTAGACTAGGACTTCGAGGAGATACATTTCTTCACTTTCTCGGACTAGAACTGAAGAAGAGTAACAATGCTCCACCATTTTACACTGACTAATTCAATTGAGACGTTTTAAAGATTATTTATTCCTTTATGTAAAAGGGATAGGAATGGGGGCAGCCGATGTAATACCTGGCGTGTCAGGAGGAACTATTGCCTTCATCACAGGAATTTATGAGGAACTCATCAACTCCATCCAGAAGGTAGATGTTGATGCAATTAAATTGCTTAGGACATTTAAGATCGGTGAATTCTGGAGGAAAATAAATGGAAGCTTTCTGCTCGCAGTGTTGGGAGGAGTAATAACAAGTTTACTTTCACTGGCCAAGTTGATGAATTACCTTTTGGTAATCTACCCGATTCCAGTGTGGTCATTTTTCTTTGGTTTGATTCTCATTTCAGCACCGCTCATATTACGTGAAGTAAAAGTATGGTCGGCTTCCGCGGTAATAGCCGGAATAATTGGTGTATGTTTTGCTTATTGGATCACCATTATTTCACCCGCACAAACTCCATCCAATCTATTCTTCATTTTCCTTTGTGGCGCATTTGCCATCTGCGCCATGATTTTACCTGGAATATCGGGAGCTTTCATACTACTCTTACTTGGCAAGTACGAGTTCATGATCAAAGCATTGGTCGAAATGGATCTTTCGGTAGTAGCCGCATTTGTTATTGGATGTGTTATTGGGTTACTTGCCTTTTCGCGATTTCTAAGTTGGATACTGACACACCATCGATATCCTACCTTAGCATTACTTTCAGGTTTTATGCTTGGATCATTAAATAAAGTTTGGCCATGGAAAGAAGTAATTTCATTCAGATTAAACACTGCTGGAGAACAAGTGCCAGCCATTGATCAAAGCATTTGGCCTGGGCAATACCTTGAAAAGACAGGCAACGACCCACAGTTGTTTCAAGCCATCATGTTTGTTGCCCTAGGAATCCTAATCGTTGTTTTTGTCGAAAAATTAGCACTTGCATTTAAAACAAAATCCTAATGGAAAAAAAGTTTGGTTTGATTGGTATCACTGTTAGTCACTCTTTTTCGAAAAATTATTTTGATGAAAAATTTTTTAGAGAAGGATTGCGTGACTATCACTATGATCTGCACGAATTGAAACAAATTAAAGATATCAAGCAGCTGCTAAAGGATAATCCCGAAATGTGTGGGCTTAATGTTACAATACCCTATAAAGAAAATGTAATTGAGTTTCTTGATGAAATAGACGATGCTGCCAAATTGATAGGGGCTGTTAATGTGATCAAAATCAAAGAGGGAAAACTATATGGATATAATACCGATAGCATGGCCTTCAAAGAAACCCTGACTAAATGGTTTCCTAAGCCCAAAAATTCTTCTGCGATTATATTGGGCACTGGCGGTTCTTCAAAGGCTGTACAGCAAGCTCTGCGAGAATTAAAAATTAATTTTAAAGTGGCTTCAAGAGATAAGAAAAAGGGTGACTTTACTTATGAGGAGTTGAAGCTGAGTGAAGGACTATCAAAGTGCAATTTGGTAATCAATACTACACCATTAGGTATGTCTCCTAACACAAAGGAGTTTCCTTCGATTAGCTACGAACAACTTACAGCCAATCACTTTGTTTATGACCTTATCTATAATCCAGCGAGAACACAATTTTTACAAAAAGCAGAAATGCGTGGTGCTTCTTTCAAAAACGGATTGGAGATGCTGCATATTCAAGCTGAAAAAGCGTGGGCAATTTGGAATAGTTAATGCAAAGCTGAGTAAGTAAGAAAATATGGATTTTAAACTTACTAGTAAATACATCCCAACTGGCGACCAGCCTGGAGCCATTAAGCAAATAGTTTCAGGATTACAATCGGGCGAACAACATCAAACCCTTCTTGGAGTAACCGGGTCAGGCAAGACGTTTACTATTGCCAACGTAGTCGCAGAAGTCAATAGACCCACCCTTGTATTAAGTCATAATAAAACGCTGGCAGCTCAACTCTACGGAGAGTTTAAGCAATTCTTTCCTGAAAATGCCGTAGAGTATTTTATTTCCTATTACGACTATTACCAACCTGAAGCATTTATTCCGAGTTCAGGATTATATATCGAGAAAGACTTGTCCATCAATGATGAAATTGAAAAGCTAAGACTAAGCGCTACCTCTTCTTTACTCTCAGGAAGAAGAGATGTAATTGTTATTGCTTCAGTATCGTGTATATACGGAATTGGCAATCCAGAGGAATTTGGTAAAAATAGAATTCAATTAACTGCTGGAGAAACTATTCCACGAAACCAGTTTCTCTTTGCATTGGTTGACATTTTGTACAGCAGAACAGAAGCTGAATTTAAGCGCGGTACATTTAGAGTAAAGGGCGACACCGTAGATGTATTCTTAGCTTATGCTGATTATGCAGTACGTATCTATTTCTTTGGAGATGAAATTGAAGCCATTCAATTGATTGATCCCTTTTCGGGTAAGAAAATTTCAGATGAAAAAGTAGCTGTCATTTTTCCAGCCAATCTTTTTGTTACTGGCAAAGACATGTTGCAACAAGCCATTAGGGAGATTCAGGATGATATGGTCCTGCAAGTGGAGATGTTTGGTGCTGAGAAAAGACACCTTGAGGCAAAGCGACTCAAAGAAAGAACTGAGTTTGATATTGAGATGATGCGTGAGTTGGGTTATTGCAGTGGTATTGAAAACTATTCGAGGTATTTTGACAGAAGAAAAGCGGGCGCAAGACCCTTCTGTCTGATTGATTACTTCCCTGATGATTTTCTGATGGTGATTGATGAGAGTCATGTAACAGTGCCACAAGTGAGAGCCATGTGGGGAGGAGATCGTTCACGTAAAGTGAACCTGGTAGATTATGGATTCAGGCTACCATCAGCAATGGACAACCGGCCGCTCACTTTTAACGAATTCGAAGGTATTCTTGGTCAAGTGATCTATGTAAGCGCTACTCCTTCTGAATATGAACTAAGAAAATCTGAAGGTGTAGTCATCGAACAATTGATCCGACCTACCGGGCTATTAGATCCTGAAATTGATGTAAGGCCAAGTAAAAATCAAATTGATGATCTATTGGAGGAGATAGACGAACGCGTAAAGAAGAAAGAACGTGTTTTGATTACAACATTGACCAAAAGAATGGCGGAAGAACTCACCAAATTTTTGGAACGTGCCAATGTAAAATGCAGGTATATTCACTCCGAAGTGCAGACACTCGACCGAGTAGAGATATTGCGAGAATTGAGACTAGGCATTTTTGATGTACTCGTGGGCGTGAACTTGCTGAGAGAGGGGTTAGACTTACCGGAAGTTTCATTGGTAGCCATCCTTGATGCCGATAAAGAAGGTTTTTTAAGAAATCAAAGGTCATTGGTGCAAACAATTGGTCGTGCCGCACGTAATGAAAATGGCAAGGTCATTATGTATGCGGATAAGATTACCGAGTCGATGCAATTGGCTATTGATGAAACCAACAGAAGGCGTGAAACACAGCAAAATTATAATATTGAGCACGGCATTGTTCCTAAGACTATCTTAAAATCAAGAGAAGCAATCATGGAGCAAACCACAGTAGCGGACTCCAAAAAAATGACCAAGCGCTACTATATTGAGGAGGAAGAGAAGTCACTTGCTGCAGACCCAGTAGTAGCTTATTTAAGTATTGAAGAATTGAAGAAAATGCTTGAAAGGACGAAGAAAGCTATGGAGAAGGCAGCCAAAGAACTTGAATTCATTGAAGCAGCTCGCCTGAGGGATGAATATTTGGCCTTGCAAAAACTGATTGAAGAAAGAGGTTAGCTTTGCACTAAATTATTTTTTAAATACCTGCATATGAGAAAATTTTTGATTGTTGCGTTTATACTTGGAATGGGCAATCTGGTATCTGCCCAGAGTACGAGCGACATAATGATCGGTGGTGGATTGGATTTTATAAAAACAGACAACCCTGGTTTGTTTGAAAAATCGTAGATAGGTTTCGAAGTGAACTATTTCGTGGTAAGGCATTTTGCTGTAGGCCTCGGGGGAGAAATTTGGTCTAACCAAAAAAATTCATTTGCCATGGGTGCCCGGTGGTACGTCAATGATAATGTCTTCTTAAAATTCAAAGGATTGATTGGCGCCAATGATGTGGCCCTCGGAGGTGGCTATGCCAAGGCACTGACCCAATACCTAAGATTGGAAGGGATGGGAGATTTCTACATCAACAGCAGAGAGTTTGGAGTAAGGATTGGATTGGCTTACGTCATCAAATAACAACTGTCGTACAATGGTGCTAAACAACAAAGGCCTCAATTGAGGCCTTCATTGTTTTAAGGTAACTTAATGCGATTAAGCTCCAAAACGCTTAGCTACCTCATCCCAGTTGACCACATTCCAAAACGCTGCTGCGTAATCTGGTCTGCGGTTCTGATAGTTCAAATAATAAGCATGCTCCCAAACATCCAAACCAAGAATTGGAGTTCCTTTCACTTCGGCTACGTCCATTAATGGATTGTCTTGATTAGGAGTACTCGTAATGGCTAACTTGCCACTGCTATCTTTAATCAACCATGCCCATCCAGAACCAAAACGACCAGCAGCGGCTGCGTTAAATTTTGCTTTCATTTCATCGAGACTGCCAAATGCTGATTTGATCGCATCCGCTAAAGCGCCAGATGGGCTTCCGCCTTTAGCACTCATTACTGTCCAGAATAAACTGTGGTTGTAGTGTCCTCCACCATTATTTCGAACCGCTCCTGGATACTTGGAAATATTCTTACAAATATCTTCGATACTTAGTTTCTCTGCATCTGTTCCTTCAATTGCTTTATTCAAATTGGTAACATACGCGTTGTGATGTTTTCCATGATGGATTTCCATGGTACGTGCATCAATGTGTGGTTCCAACGCATTAAAATCATATGGAAGATTGGGAAGTGTAAATGCCATGTTCAACTATGTTTAAAAGTGAAAAATTTATGTATTGTTGTCAAATATACTAACTAAGTGCGCGGGTAAAAAGTTTACTTTTTTATGTTTTATAACCTTTAATAAGGTTCCCGACTACTTTTATGCCCTCATCAATTCTATCTGAGTAGGGTAAGCCATAACTTATTCTAAAATAATTTCGAAATTGCCCCAGTGTGGAGAAGATATGACCAGGCGCAATTCCAATATTTTGCTTTAAAGCTTGCTTATGGAGTTGATACGCATCTATTCTTTCATCCATTTCTACCCATAAAGAGAAGCCACCCTGAGGCCGTGTTACTCGGGTACTCTCAGGAAAATACTCCGCTATCGCCTGACTGTAACGCAAACATTGTGTATGTAATGCCCTTCGTAAATGACGCAAGTGCAATTCATATCTCCCTTTCTGTAAGAAAATAGATAATGCCTCTTGAAGTAAAGTATTCGTGGAGATATTGTTCATCCTTTTTAAAGCCACCACTTTACTCTTGTACTTTCCTGGAACTGCCCAACCAATTCTATAACCAGGCGCCAGGGATTTTGAAAATGAACCACATTGCAATACAATGTCATTGGTGTCGTAAAATTTACAAGTCTTTGGTCTGGTTTTTCCAAAGTACAATTCACCATAGATGTCATCTTCAATCAGTGGAATGTTTTTTCGCGTAAGCAACTCCACCAACTGCTTTTTATTTTCATCAGGCATTAAACTACCCAATGGGTTATTAAAATTACAGACAAATAAACATGCCTTAATATCACATCTTGAAATAGCATCTTCAAGGTAGTTCAAATCAATTCCCTCACCAGAATGCGAAGGTACTTCTACTACGTTCAACCCAAGACTTTCCATTACCTGAAAAATACCATAGTAGGTAGGGCTCTCAATGGCAACCGCATCCCCAGGTTGCGTTACGGCTTTCAAACAAAGTGATAAGGCTTCAAGACACCCGTTGGTTATCACAATATCTTCATCGCTTAATACACCTCCCCAGTTAAACGAAAGTTTTGCAATCTGTTGCCGTAATACCTCATTACCTTGAAAGTCTTCATAGTTAAGGCAACTGTCGTCCGAATCACGAAGCGCCTGAATCACCGCTTTATTGAGCTTGGCTGTAGGTAGCAACGATGGCGCTGGTGAACTCACAGAAAAATGAATCTTTGAGCGCTTACGCAAATCGGTATGAACACTTGAAATCATTTCATCCAAACTTACCGGTACTGCCTCGTCTACCGGCTTGCAGCTTGTAGGCTCTTCTCTTCCATGTTGCGGAGAAAATTTCACGTAGTAGCCAGACTGAGGTCGTGCCTCTATCAGTCCTTTACTTTCCAGGTGATAATAGGCTTGAAAGGCCGTACTCAAACTTATTCCCTGTTCTTTACTTAATGCCCTTACGGATAAAAGTTTGTCCCCAATCTTGAAAGTTTCCTTGACAATTAAGCTCTCAATTCTATCTGCCACTTCTACATATAGAAGATCTGGCTTGGTTTCGTTTATTACTTCCATAACTAAACTGATATGGTCAAAATTAACAAAACTGGAACTGTTTTTCAATCGTTAATAGCACCAACTTTGAGGCGAAAATGAAAGAAATAGAAAAGTGCTGAAAAAATGAATAGAAATAATAACAATAACCTCCTTCCCTATTTGGCACTGGCCGTAGTGTGTGTCGCCTGGGGAACAACTTATTTGGCGCTTCGGATTGGAGTGCTTGAATTCCCTCCCTTCCTATTTAGTGCCATTAGGCAAATAATAGCAGGCGTCTTACTTATTGGTGGGCTTATGCTATTTGGAAAAGTTAAACTTCCAGAAAAATCTGTTCTCATCAATCAGGCCATCGGTGGGTTCTTTATGATTACCCTTGGCAACGGTCTTGTAGGCTGGGCTGAGGTGCATGTGCCCAGCGGAGTGGCTGCCATTATCTGTTCTATGGTTCCTATTTGGGTAATCCTTATCAATCTAATAATTGCCAAAGATGAAAAACCAACATTCCCTATCATCATGGGGCTGGCCATTGGACTGAGTGGCATCATATTAATATTTGGAGAAAACCTGGCTGGTTTTGAAGTATCCGGATATGTATGGGGTGTTGTATTAATTATTGTTGCCAATCTTGGTTGGGCTGCTGGAAGTATTTGGATGAAACGTAAAAACCAGAACAGCAACCCATTCCTTAATGCAGGACTTCAAATGCTATTTGGTGGTCTTTTACTTTTACCTATCAGTGCCGCTTTCGATAATTTTCAAACCATACAATGGAGTAATAACGTTATCTATTCACTCCTCTATCTTATTCTGATTGGATCAGTTGCTGCATACGCAAGTTATTCCTACGCGATAAAAAAACTTCCTGTTACCATAGTTACCCTTTACGCGTACATCAATCCTATAGTAGCCGTGCTATTAGGTTGGGCCGTATTAGGAGAAACGCTTAACTTGAGAGTGGGAGTAGCGATAGGAGTTACTCTTGTTGGGATTTACATTGTAAACAGAGGGTATCAATTCAGAAACCTTTGGAAAACAGAGCTGTCCACTAATCCAGATTAAAATTCATTCTATGAACAAGAATAAATCCAATCAAGACCGCATGTTCGTAGATGTCCGCTCTGGTATTTTCGAAAAAGCAGAATCATATGGCCTTGACTATTTATCCAATGTATTCGAGAGGAATGTATTTCCAACCCAACAGGCATTGGAAGACCTCAATCAATTAGAAGAAAAATTACCTCAACAATCTTCCGATGCAAATGAAATTATTGATACACTTCATAAGATAGGTTCACCTGCTACGGTTACTTCAATGGGTGGGAGGTACTTTGGCTTTGTTACAGGCAGTGTTGTCCCAGCAAGCCTGGCAGCGAAAAATTTATCCATATTCTGGGATCAGGTATCTGCCTTACAAGTACTGTCTCCTATTTCTTCCCAACTTGAAACTATTGTAGAAAAATGGCTCATTGAGCTTTTCAATTTGCCCTCTCATACATCCGTAGGTTTTGTTAGTGGCTCGTCCATGGCCAACTTCTGTGGTCTGGCTGCAGCGCGATATAGAATTTTAAAAAACCAGGGATGGGACATTACTGAGAAGGGGCTTTTTGATGCACCTAAAATCAGAGTGGTAACTGGCAGACATGCTCACTCAACCATTTCAAAAGCAATATCCCTTACTGGATTAGGGAAAAGCAACATTGAATGGGTGGATGTAGATGACCAGGGTAGAATAATTCCTGAACTAATTCCTGAACTGGACGCCAAAACCATTCTTATCTTACAGGCAGGAAATGTGAATAGTGGATCCTTTGACAACTTTAAGTTGATTTATCAAAAAGCTAGAGCACAGGGTGCTTGGATTCACATTGACGGGGCCTTTGGATTGTGGGCACAGGCGGCAAAAAAACTAAAGCATTTAACTGAAGGATCTGAATTTGCTCATTCATGGGCATTGGATGGCCACAAAACATTAAATACACCTTATGATTCTGGTGTAATTTTATGTGAAGACAAAGAAGCCCTTGTTTCATCACTTCACATGACTGGCGGCTATATCATTACCGGAAAAGAACGTGATGGCATGTTTTATACGCCTGAAATGTCCAGACGTGCGAGGGTAATCGAGTTTTGGGCAGCCCTAAAATACCTTGGCAAAGATGGCTTGGATGAAATGGTTCAAGGGTTTCATGAACGTGCAGTTCAATTTGCAAACGGACTCGAAATGATCAATGGGTTCCATGTTCTAAATGACGTTGTCTTTAATCAGGTACTGGTTAGCTGTGATACTGATGAGGTTACTGACCAAACCATTGCCAAAATTCAGGAATTGAGAGAATGTTGGGTGGGTGGATCTACCTGGCAAGGAAAAAAAGTAATAAGGATCAGCGTTTGCTCTTGGGCAACCACTGAGGTGGATATAGAACGTTCATTAAAATCTTTTGAAAAAGCTTTGACACTGGTGTTGCAAAATAAAACCCTCTAAAATGGCTACTACGAAATGGTTTGAAAGAGAATTTGAGTTCGGATTAAAACCGGGTATGCTTCCATTTTTTATTGAAAGACTATCGTTTACTGCATTGAGAGTGGAACAAAAAGTAAGAGGCATAGGTGATAAAATGCTTTCGGTAAAACTGGATGGAAAATGGTCTATTAAACAAAACATCGGACACTTGGCTGAAGTGGATGAGATTGCTATGAAACGAATCCACGAAATGCTCTCTGGCACTCCAATATTATCCCCAGCGGTTTTTGAACCAAAACAAGATTATAACCTTCAACCTGTGGGAGAAGTAATCGCTTACTTTGACAGTAACCGCAAAAAGAACATTGCATTATATGATAGCCTAAGCGATATCGATCTGACAAAGTCATCCCAACATCCGCGTTTAAAAGTAATGATGAACCCCGTTGATTTGGCCCTTTTCGATGCTGACCACGATGACCATCACCTTGTAGGAATAAATGAAATACTTAACACTTTAAATAAATGACAAGAACCGCCACTATTGTTGCATGGGACAAGTTTACGGATATTGATGTTTATCTCACATGGGATTTACTCAATCGGGTTAGGCTTCGAGACAAAAACTGGAAAGTTAAAATCGTGGGAACAGAGGAATACCATTCTTCTCTTTTCGGTATCAACCAAAAGATGCATGGCACCATTGATGAATGTAAAAATGCCGATGTTGTTTTATTCACCAGTGGACAAACTACACGGAGGTTGATAAAAGACCAGGAGTACATGAATAGATTTCAACTTAATCCTGAAAAACAAATCATTACGTCCATGTGCTCGGGTGCACTTATGCTTGCTGCACAAGGATTACTTGACGGAATCACAGCGACTACCTACCCTACGGCAATTAAAGATTTACAGGCCTATGGAGTGGAGGTGATTGAAAAACCCTTGGTGGCGCACGGAAATATTGCAACTGCGGCCGGTTGCCTTGCAGCCATTGATTTGGTAGGATGGATAGTCACCAAAACACACGGTATCGAAATAAAAGAAGAAGTAGTCGCTTCAGTACAACCAGTCGGCCAAGGTCTGGAGTGTATTTATTAACTGATAAATCAGCATATGTATCAACCTAAATATTACAAAAACAGTAATCGAGAAGAACAACTGGAATTCATCAGAAAAAACAGTTTTGGTATGTTGATCAATGAAGTTGACGACAAACCCTGGGTTACACATATTCCTTTTACCCTCAATGAGGACGGCACAAAACTGACAAGTCATATTTCGAGAGGCAATGTGCAATGGAAACACTTCTCTTCTGAAAAAGAAGTAATGGTAGTTTTTTCAGGGCCTCATGCTTATGTCTCCTCCTCCTGGTATAACCACGAAAACGTACCCACTTGGAATTACATTGCTCTACATGTGTACGGAAACATCAGGATCATTGAAGGAGACGAATTAAAAACTTCACTAAAACAGTTGATGGATCATTACGAGGCAGACTCAGAACATCCTGTCTCAATGGAAAAGATGACTCCCTCCTATTTGGAAAAAGAAATACGAGGCATCGTAGCATTCGAAATTACTATCACCCAAATCGAAGCCGCTTACAAGCTCTCCCAAAACAGAGAAAAAGAGGATTACGAAAACATCATTACAGAACTAAATAAACGAGATGGTAATGCTGGGGAAGTAGCCAAAGAAATGCAAAAACGCTGCCCTTATTAACCCCACGAGGGTATCAAAAACATCTCAAA
The DNA here is from genome assembly GCA_040216665.1 of Cyclobacteriaceae bacterium. Classification (GTDB taxonomy): domain Bacteria; phylum Bacteroidota; class Bacteroidia; order Cytophagales; family Cyclobacteriaceae; genus ELB16-189. The sequence continues at coordinate 57,225 of JAVJOQ010000018.1, forward strand.
TTAGATATATTTATTCCTAAACAAACGTGGCAATGGCAAGACCCAATGAGATTGCAGTAAAAAGAATTCAGGAATCACAACTTTCAAAAGTTGATTTTAATAACCTCGATTTCGGAAAGTACGTTTCCGATCATATGGTGTTGGCCAACTATTCCAACAAAACCTGGGGTAAGCCAGAAATAATTCCATATGGGGATCTTATGATGAGCCCTGCCATGCTATCCCTCCATTACGGACAATCCATTTTTGAAGGGATGAAAGCATTTAAGATACATGATGGTAACATCAATATCTTCAGATTGAAGAGGCACCACGCCCGCATGAACAAGTCGCTGGCAAGAATGTGTATGCCTGAAATAAGTGAATCCCTATTTACTGAAACACTTCATGCCTTAGTTGAACTAGATCATCAATGGGTACCGGGCAATGAAGGCTCATCACTTTACATAAGACCTGTAGTTTTTGCATCGGAAGCGCGACTGGGAGTAAAGGTTTCTGATTTGTACAAATTCATTATTATGACAACCCCTGTGGGGCCGTATTTAAGCAAACCCTATAGACTAAAAGTAGAAGACTATTACGTCCGTACTGCAGAAGGAGGAACAGGCTTTGCCAAATGTGCTGGAAATTATGGAGGAGCGTTCTATCCTACTCAGGTGGCCAAAGAAGAAGGATTTGATCAGGTACTGTGGACCGATTCTAAAGATCATCAATACATTGATGAAGTGGGAATGATGAACGTGATGTTTGTCATTAATGGAAAACTGATTACGCCTTCCTTGAACACTGCCATTCTTGATGGTGTAACACGTGACTCCATTCTTACGTTGGCTAAGGACATGAACTTTCCTGTGGAAGAAAGGAGAATAAAATTATCAGAGTTAGAAAGTGGATTTAAAGACGGATCGATTACAGAAGCTTTTGGAGCTGGCACTGCTGCGGTTGTTGCCCCCATTCAATCCATACGTATCCATGGGGTAGATTACACTATACCGCTTCCGGACGAGAACAGTTTTCAGTCCAAAGTAAAAAAACAACTTTTTGACATCCGAACTGGATTGGCAGAGGATAAGCACCAGTGGAATTATATTATAAAAATTAAATAGAATTTAATGCGCGCAGCTTTTTTCCATGGAAAGGATACTCCTCTTGCTCTAAAAGAAATTGAGAAGTTACCCAACCTGGCAAAAGATCATGTTTACATCAGGCTTAAAAATGCGGCCCTCAACCACCACGAACTTTGGATGCTGAAGGAGCAAAGTGAATCTATGCCAGGAGGAGTTATTCTCGGGTCTGATGGAAGCGGTATCATCGAGGTAGCACAAGCTGAAGAAGACCAATATCTCATTGGTAAGGGGGTGGTAATTAATCCAAGCGTGGGTTGGGGAAATAACCCGGCAGTTCAAGCTCATTCATTTAGTATTCTGGGATATCCTGCCCACGGTACCTTTAGCGATTACATTTCCATATCCAAAAAACAGGTATTTGAAAAACCTGAACACCTGACATTTGAAGAAGCGGCCGCTGTGCCCCTTGCCGGACTTACCGCCTATAGAGCCCTCTTCACAAAAGCAAGATTAAGGAAAGGTGAAAAAGTATTGATTACCGGAATTGGAGGAGGTGTAGCCCTACAGGCACTGCAATTCGCCCTTGCTTTCGAAGCCAAAGTATTTGTTACCTCAGGATCACAAGAGAAGTTAGAAAAGGCTATCGCCATGGGTGCGTCCGGTGCATTCAATTACAATGAAAAGGATTGGGTTAAAAAAATAGAAAAAGAAGCCGGAGGTTTCGATGTAATCATAGACAGCGCAGGAGGTCAGCAGTTTGGTGCATTGCTGGAAATGGCCTACCCGGGAGCGCGCGTTGTGATCTATGGACGCACAGCTGGAATGATTTCTAATATTTCACCCAAGACATTATTCTGGAAACAAATTTCCCTCTTCGGAACAACGATGGGAACAACAGACGAATTTCTTTCGATGCTGGACTTCATAGATAAACATCAACTAAAGCCAGTGATTGACGCTGTATTTCCCTTAGAAAATATTAATGACGCTTTCAAAAAGATGGATGAGGGGAAGCAGTTTGGGAAAATAGTTTTATCCATATCATAACTGATTAAGGCTTGAGAATAACCTATCGATCGGATGTAAGTATTTCCAGTGATCAATTTATTGATGTGCTTAAACGATCTACCTTGGATGAACGAAGACCTGTAAACAGTCCTGAGCGCATCCAAAAAATGTTGGAATACGGAAACGTATTAGTTACTGCCTGGGATGGTGATCTTTTGGTGGGTGTTTCCCGTGCACTTTCGGATTTCTCCTTTTGCTGTTATTTATCAGACTTAGCGGTGGATGTGGACTATCAAAAGAAGGGAATAGGAAAAAAACTCATTGATGAAACCCATATTGCTGCAGGTGAATTGACAACTTTAATACTCCTTGCCGCTCCGGCTGCTGCAGCCTACTATCCAAAAATAGGCATGGAACAGTTCTCTGATTGTTTTATCATTAGAAGAAAATAAACATTGAGGCCATTTTAATTATGAATTAATCACTTGAATAAGATCAAACAACAACTCTACAAATACTGTCAGCAGTGGGTTGATGAAAAAATTGCATTGGCTCAAAGTGAGATCAACGCAGCCCAAGCCTCCGCCAACGAAGAAACCAAAAGCAGCGCAGGCGATAAATATGAAACTGCCAGGGCCATGGCTCAATTAGAAATAGAGAAAAACACCAGTCAGCTGTCAGAAGCGGGTAAATTAAAACGGTTGTTGGGTGAGTTCTCGGGAGAGACAGAAACATCAAGAGCACAGCTTGGAAGTTTGATTCAAACCGACAACGACTGGTTTTATATTTCTTTAAGTGCGGGAAAAGTAATATTGGGTGATGCGACCTATATCTGTTTATCTCCCGTGTCTCCGCTAGGAGCAAAAATGATAAACCTTGAATCAGGTGATAGCTTCAGTTTTAACAACAAAAGTTACCACATTCAGAGCGTGTACTAAGGGAATCCTGATAAGGAATATAAAATCTTTGCTGTACAATTCCAGCCTTCTCGATGCGTTTTAATAAAGCAAATAGTCAAGAAATACAAGGAATTTTGCTATAAAATGACTAATTTTGCACGACTTCGTTAAAAAAAGCTAAAAAAGCCATTAAAACTCAAAAACACCTTCTGAACCAAACCTGCTACGAAGGAGTTTTATCATTGAAATTGGATTGTTTCACCATTAAAATAAGCTAAAACTATGGGAAGACCCCCTATATTACCCAAGAAGAAGAAAGATGGTTATTACCTGGATATCCGCAATAAGGGTGCAAAATCAGGTATTATCATTATCCGCGATACGGAAAAGGAAATGATGCAAGCCGTAAAGCAATATGAGAACACAAAGGATGTGATCATTCTTGGAGAGCACAAAAATGGAAAGCGTGTAGAAGAGAAGAAAAAGAAGCTACACCAGAAAGAGAAAGCATAATAAAAAAGCCCTTTTAAAGGGCTTTTTTTATTTCTAAAAAGGCAAGTCATCAGACCCACCCGCATCATGTGGCTCATCCATGGGTGGTGGTGGCGAAAAAGAGTTGCCTCCTCCCCCTGCATTGGCCTTATCCACTTTCCAGGCACGCGCTTCAGTATACCATCGGCCGTTGTATTCTCTGCTTTCCAAATCCACACTTACGTTCACAGCATCCCCCTCCGTGATACCAAATTGATCTATTTTATCCCCCCAGATGGAAAGGCACACTTTCTTTGGGTATTGACTTTCCGTTTCCACTATAAATTCTTGCTTCCTCCACTGTCCTTTCTTTCCCATTCCAGATTGCAGCGGAAGCAATTGAATAACTCTTCCTTTTAATTCCATAGCCATAGGGCATTCTTTTAGTTGATTGATAATTTATGTGAGGGCAATTTGTCGATTTCTTGAGAATATGACAACGAACAGAGGCATCTAAAACCCTATTCTCTGATGCGTTTGAAGAAATCATCCACCAGGGCTTTGCACTCCTCCTTCTTCACTCCTTTCACCACAGTGGTTTTAGGATGTAACACTTGACTTTTGGATAATGAAAAACCACGTTGGATATCTGAAGCGCCATATACCAATTTCATTATCTGAGTCCAGTGAAGGGCCCCGGCACACATCATGCAGGGCTCCAGTGTTACAAACAGCGTGCACTCATTGAGGTATTTAGACCCGAGGTAGTTTGAAGCGGAAGTGATGGCCAGCATTTCAGCGTGGGCGGTAGCATCGGTTAACTGCTCTGTTTGATTGTGCGCACGGGCAATAATCTTGTTATTGCTCACTACCACCGCACCTACAGGCACTTCTCCATTATCGAATGCCTTGTTGGCTTCACGAAGCGCTTCGCGCATGAAGTACTCATCCGTATACAAATCCATACATCAAACTTAGGAAGATCAATGCGGCAAACTGAACCCTAGAAAAAAAATTACTTCACTTTGAGCGAATTCATCACTGCGCGGGCTGTTTCTTGCCACTCCTCCTTCATTCGTTCCGGGCAGGTAAATGAAAATACCAATGTCCTTCCCTTTTCAACGAGATAAAGCATATAAGTATACTTGAGAATAGCCTCTTGATCTCCGATTGCCCTTCGGTCCCCGTTAATTCTAGAATCAAATTCAAAAAAGATGTATTCCTTTTTGTTGATCTCCCGAATGCCCTCGTCCACCATATCTACCCTATCGTAGAGATTATATATTCCTGCTTTGAAAAACTTCTGGGACATGGCTATATCTGCATCCGGCCAGTGGGTAGCTGAGGTTTTAATACTAAAATCAATCAATCTGTCTTCATCGGAATAGGCAGCGATGGGTTTTCGTACAGAAGGGTGGCGCAAGGCAATATCATCAGGAGTCATTACCATCAATTCTTTAGGGATAGAGATGGTGATATCGTGTGCAATCTTGGTTTTCACCAATTTATGCCCGTTCTCATTGGGGAAAAGGTATAGAAAGACAAGTAATCCGATTTTTATCATATTGTTATTTAAGCATATATGGGACCAAACCTTCTGACTTGAGTCGCCACGATTAGAAATGCCATTAAATCAAGCTAAGGCATCCTATAAACGCTCAAGCTTTTGTTAATTTGCACCCTCAAATTTAACAGAAAATTACATGCTACGGACGCATACATGCGGTGAACTGCAGATAGATAATGTAAATGAACAAGTAATGTTGACTGGCTGGGTACAGCGGGTGCGGGATAAGGGGAGTTTACTGTGGGTAGATCTCAGGGATCGGTATGGACTGACTCAGCTTTTTTTGGAAGAAGGCAAAACAGCGCCTGAACTGCTCAAAGCCGCACGCGAATGTGGTCGTGAGTTTGTCATTAAAGTAACCGGTACGGTAGTAGAACGCCAATCTAAGAACAGTAAGATGACTACCGGAGATATTGAAATCCGTGTAGAACATTTTGAAATACTCAACCCCTCAAAAACACCTCCTTTTACCATCGAGGATGACACGGATGGTGGTGACGACCTGCGCATGAAATACCGCTACCTGGATTTGAGAAGAAATCCGGTAAGAGAAAGTTTGCAACTACGCCATAAAATGGGACAGCAAACCCGCTTGTACCTTGATGGACAAAATTTCATTGAAGTAGAAACACCGGTACTGATCAAATCAACACCCGAAGGGGCACGCGACTTTGTGGTTCCTTCTCGAATGAACCAGGGAGAATTTTATGCCTTGCCTCAATCTCCACAAACCTTCAAGCAATTGTTGATGGTATCAGGGTTTGATCGCTATTATCAAATCGTAAAATGTTTTCGTGATGAAGATTTAAGAGCGGACCGCCAGCCGGAGTTTACACAAATAGACTGTGAGATGGCTTTTGTAGAGCAGGAGGATATCTTAAATATATTCGAAGGATTAGTGCGCCACCTTTTCAAGAACGTAAAAGGAATTGATATTCCCGAAGTACCTCGCATGAGTTACGACCACGCCATGAAGTATTACGGATCAGACAAACCGGATACGCGTTTCGATATGAAGTTTGCAGAACTCAACGATGTAGCCAAGGGTAAAGGCTTTGGTATTTTCGATGATGCAGAATTAGTAGTAGGTATTTGCGCAAAAGGATGTGCCGGGTATACGCGCAAGCAGGTAGATGAACTGACAGATTATGTAAAGCGTCCTCAAGTAGGTGCCAAAGGAATGGTGTATGCGCGCTACAACGAAGATGGTACTTTCAAATCATCTGTAGATAAATTTTATGATCAGGAGGCACTGAAAGCATGGGCGGAGAAAATGAATGCGGAGCCTGGAGACCTAATGCTATTGATGTCAGGAGAAGAAGAGAAGACCAGAAAAGCGTTGAACGAACTTCGTTTGCATCTCGGCAATCAATTGGGACTTCGTGATAAGAATACATTTGCTGCACTATGGGTACTTGATTTTCCTTTGTTTGAATGGGATGAAGACACCCAACGTTATCATGCCAAGCATCACCCTTTCACATCACCAAAAAGAGAAGATATTCCTTTGCTTGACAGCGACCCTGGTAAGGTGCGCGCCAATGCTTATGACATGGTCATCAACGGAACTGAAATTGGCGGTGGTTCTATTCGTATTCACGACAGGCCTACGCAGCAATTGATGTTTAAGAAATTAGGCTTCACGGATGAGGAAGCAAAAAAGCAGTTTGGCTTTTTATTGGATGCCTTTGAATTTGGTGCGCCTCCGCATGGTGGCATCGCCTTTGGATTTGATCGTTTGTGTTCCATTTTTGGAGGTGTTGATTCCATCCGCGACTTTATTGCTTTCCCTAAAAACAATGCAGGAAGAGATGTGATGATCGATTCTCCTTCTACTATTTCTAACGAGCAGTTGGATGAGTTAGGGATTGCATTGAAGCCTTCGGAGAAGTAGCGTGAGCCAGGCACGGAAGTAACTTCCGCGCCAGAATGATCGCCTCTACTTATTGCAAAGATGCTTCGTTCTCAGTATTGCATAAGAACTAGTTAAGTCCACAAGCGCTCCTTGCAATGGCGTATTGGAATTCGAAATAGAATATGCGCTTTCTCTTTCACCCTCAACTATAAATTCAATGCGTCACTGAGGCGGTAAGGGGAAAGAGTGGAGGATGCCGAAGTGTCTTTGCATTTAGTAACATCACTTTCATTTCCCATACACTTCACTTGATTGCAGAGATGCTTCGTGCCTCAGCATTGCATAAGGGTCTTGTTCCGGTGCCTCGAGAGAGCACAATCTGCTGTCGTGGGACCGATTCACCTTCTAACACCCTAATCCGGTTCGCGATGGTGACAAATTCTTTGTTTTGCGTAACAGCAGTGCCTAAATTGGTCCTCTCATTAAAAAGAATTCAAATGATTAATCGCCTTGGTCTATTAGTTGCCATTCTCCTCGTAACGTCTGCCTCTTTTGCACAGAAAAGAAGTAAATCAAATACCCCTGCGGTTTACTACCCAGACAAGCAATGGGAAACCAAACAACCTGCGGATGTAGGAATGGATCCAGCATTGCTCAAAGCAGCTGTAGATTTTGCCATTGCAAGCGATGCCAGCGCACCCCGCGATTTAAAGCTCAATCATTATAGAAGTTTTGGAAGAGAACCTTTTGGTGATGCCATCGGCCCCATCAAAGACCGAGGAGATCAAACTGGTATCATTATCAAAAACGGATATGTAATTGCCGAGTGGGGAGAGCCTTATCGTGTGGATATGACTCACAGTGTCACCAAAAGTTTTTTATCCAGCGTAGTGGGATTGGCTTACGACAAAGGCCTTATTAACAACATCGATGATGAGGTGTACAAATACGTTCCTCCTATTTTACCTTACCAGCCCATACAGTTGGGCAACAAGGCAGATGAATTTGATAAAAAATCAGACTTCATCGATATGTTTAGTACACAACACAATAAAACCATCACCTGGCGCCAGATGCTGCAACAAAACAGCGACTGGGAAGGCACCCTATGGGGAAAACCGGATTGGGCTGATCGTCCTAGCGCAGAATACGGAGAATGGTTAACCAAAAGAAATACACCCGGTACAGTATATGAATATAATGATACGCGTGTCAATGCATTGGCTTTGGCAGCACTTAGTGTATGGAGAAAACCATTGCCAGAAGTTCTAAAAGAAAATATTATGGATCCTATCGGGGCCTCCAACATGTGGCGCTGGTATGGTTATGAAAATTCCTGGATTGTATTGGACGGAAAAGCTGTACAATCTGTCACAGGTGGCGGGCACTGGGGAGGCGGTATGCATATTCATGCTTATGACATGGCACGCTTTGGTTATCTCACTTTGCGCAATGGAAAATGGAAAGACCGTCAATTGGTATCGGAGCAGTGGAATAAAATGGCACAAACGCCATCAGTACCTCAGGAAACTTATGGTTTTATGAACTGGTTTTTGAACACCAATAAAAAGTTCTTACCCAGCGCTCCAGAAAAAGTATTCGTTCATATAGGCAATGGTACCAACATGGTGTACGTTGATCCTGAAAACGACATCGTTGCAGTAGTGCGTTGGATTGAAAACAGCGAAATGGATGAATTCGTAAAAAGAATGCTTGCCGCTAAAAAATAGAAACCATGGGCATAAGAATACTTATCGTATTTGTTATTACAGCTGTAATCTTCTCTTGCACTCCATCCAGCAAGGAACTGTATGAAACTGCATCTCATCGATTTGATGAAGAAGACTTCAAGGGCGCTATCAGTCTTTTAGATTCTGTAATCGCTATGGATGACAAGAACAGTGATGCCTATTACACCCGAGGCAGTAGTAAATTTAATCTTAGCGATTTTGAAGGAGCAATAGTCGATTACTCCAAAGCCATTGAACTCACACAAGAAAATGTAGACGCAGAACTGTACTATTATCGTGGTGATGCTTACCTCAGTCTTAACGAACACGAAAAAGCCATTCAGGATTTCTCCATGGCTGTGACCATCATCCCCGATTATGGAGAAGCACTCAATCTGAGAGGTGATACCTGGATGTCATTGGGAAATATCGATAGCGCGGTGCTAGATTACTCCCGCGCGATTGAGATGAAACCCGCATTGGCTGGCCCTTACTATGGTATGGCCAATTACTATTCTAATCTACCAGACTATGGACAGGCGATCGCTTACTATTCGAAGGCCATTGAACTGGGCGCTCAGGCTGATTATTATTTTAACAGAGGACTGGTATTTTATCTTCAGAGCGATTTCAATAATGCCATCAGTGATTTTACCAACACCATTGAAATGGATGCGAAGTTCATTGAAGCGTATGTAATGCGCGGCAATGTAAGGGATGAAGCTGGCTTTGGAGCTGAAGCGCTATTGGATTTTGACGAAGCCATTCGACTGGACCCTGAATATGCCTCCGCTTATTTCAATAGAGGGATCACACGCAAAAGTCAGGGTGACTTGAAAGGCGCCTGCGAAGACTTCAATAAAGCATTGCAAATGGGTTATATGGAAGCCATTGCCAAGACGGGCGACTGTCCTAGTTAATCCAATAAGCGATCTGTAGCTTCCGCGTTGATATCAATATCATCCTCCCCTATATTATCGTAAGGATTCTCCAAATGGTCCTGAATGTTATCAAGACTTACTAAAATAAAACTATAGAGAATGGGCATTACATATACCAACTGGGGAGAGTAGGTATTAAAACTATAGGCGAAGTAAGGTCCGTAAATAATAGGGAACACATAAATGAAAACTTTGCTATAAGCACGTAAGGTCACGGGTGTTCGGTAATTATGAATCACCTTCATGTTATCAAAAGCAATAATCATTTTACTTACATACTGACTTATCCTAGAAATCTCACCACTCTGCACGCCCAGGTTACGCATCTCCATTGTGTAGGAAGACAATTCGGAAAACAGTTGGTACAAACGAACCTCGTTGTCATGCCACCGATCCATCTTTCTCTCAGCCAGCATTTCACGCATCAACAACAATAGCTGCTTAATCAACTCCCTTGTTCGTTGTGGAAGATCGCTGCTCTTATCGGTAGTCCAGTCGCGGGTGGCATAATACAATGCTACTGAATGACCCTTAAAATCTGCCAGGCGCTGCAATGCATTTTCTCTTCTGTTGTATGCTGAACCAATTGAAAAAACTACTGGAAAGACAATAGCCACTCCCACCAACATATCAGGGAAAGAGGCGACCAGATTGAATCGATAGCAGAAATAAGTACTAATAATGGAAAGTGCTGTAACTATAAATGTCTTGTAGTTAATTATTAGTGAAAAACTTTTGAGGATGCCCTTCATAGATTTAGCTTGATGACAGGTTGAGTAATATTAATTCAATATTAGATAATTATTGATTTATTTTAATGACCCAGATCATATCAATATGACCTTCCAAGAGCAATTTCAAAACCTGGCCAACTGGCAACCAACTGATGAACTGCAAATCAACACCATAGATGCACATACTGGAGGAGAGCCTCTTAGGGTTGTTACTGGTGGACTGCCCCCCATTCATGGCAACACTATTCTGGAAAAGAGAAAATACATGAAGGATAACCTCGACTACATCAGAAAAGTATTGATGTGGGAACCGAGAGGTCATGCCGATATGTATGGATGCATTATTACACCTCCCGTGACACCCGAAGCCGACTTTGGTGTATTGTTCCTTCACAACGAAGGATACAGTACCATGTGTGGTCATGGTATCATAGCAGTAACCAAAGTAGTGTTGGAGTGCGGGATGCTTCCCATGAAAGGGAATACAACTGCTGTCAACATTGACTCCCCAGCCGGACTGATCAAAGCAACTGCAAAAATAAAAAACGATAAAGTGGAGAGCGTTTCCTTTATTAACGTCCCTTCGTTTGTACAGGCCTTAGACCAATCCGTTGAGGCAGAAGGTATGGGAAGGATAAAATATGACATCGCCTATGGCGGTGCCTTTTACGCTTACGTGAATGCGGACGAGATAGGAATAGGTATGACAGCCAACGACCACGATGAATTGATTGAAAAAGGAATGGCCATTAAGCGTGCCGTAATGAAGGCGTTTACATTCAAGCATCCTTTTGAAGCTGATCTTAACTTTCTCTATGGCACCATTTTTACAGGTGCATCCTTAACTAAAAATGCAGACAGCAGGAATGTTTGCATTTTTGCTGAAGGCGAAGTAGATCGAAGTCCAACGGGAACAGGTGTGAGTGGACGGATGGCGTTACACTATGCAAAGGGCGACATTAAAATTGGTGAGTCCATGGTAATTGAAAGTATTGTGAGGAGCACATTCAAATGCAAAGTGAAAGAGGTGACAAAGTTTGGCCCCTATGATGCCGTGATCCCAGAAGTAGAAGGTACTGCGCATATTACGGGCAAGCATACTTTTGTGATCGATCCTGAAGATGCGTTGAAGGATGGGTTTATTTTTAGGTAAGTCGGTGGTCAGTTCCCGATAGCTATCGGGACGGTAATCAGTGGGTCGGTAATCAGTAGACTCTCAACAACTAGAAGATTCTTGTTAGCAGTTGCCGCCTCTCTGAGCCTGCCTGCACGTAGCCCCGCCTGCGTATATCTTTGTGCGGTCAGGCGTTTCGGCAAAGGCAGGTGTAAGCGAAGAGTCTCATACACAAAAAATGAGATTCTTCGCCCCCGCTCGCTGGCCTACCCGCGGTGGCTTCCGCCAGCAGGCGGACAAGCAGAATGACGTTAGGCTTAGATCGAAGCACCCGTCACTCAGAGCGTAAGCGAAGAGTCTCCGTAATTACAATGAGATTCTTTTGTCGTCCTACGTCCTCCCTTTCGCCAGCAGGCGGACAAGCTGAATGACGGCAATCTTAGATCGAATTCTACGAAAAACTAATAACCAACAACTAAAAACTACTTATTATTTTCCCTATATTCAATTCCAAAAAATAAGAAAGGCATGCTTCATAAACTCCCCTCCTTCCTGTTCCTTGCACTGGTTACGCTGCAATCGTGCACGGCACAGCCCAAACAAGATATTAACAAAGACGCTTTTAACCTGATAGAAAAATGGATGGAGGCGCAAAGCGATTACCAACACCTCCCTGGCATCTCTGCTGCTATCGTAAAAGATCAGGAAACCATTTGGAGCAAAGCTTACGGAAAAGCCAGCGACAATGTGAACGCCTCCCCGGCTACCCTGTATAGCATTTGCTCTATCTCTAAATTATTTACCTCTGTGGCCATTATGCAACTGTACGATGCTGGGAAACTTCGTCTTGATGATGAAGTGAAATCCGTTTTACCTTCCTTCAACATTAAACAACAATACAAAAATAGTGGACCCATCACCATTCGCTCTTTGCTCACCCACTCCTCGGGTTTGCCCAGAGAGGCAGACGCTCCCTACTGGACAGGCCCTGACTTTCCTTTTCCTACCAAAGAAGAGATCAACAGCAAACTAGGTGGACAAGAAACATTATATCCCGCCTCTACTTATTTCCAATACAGTAACCTGGGCATGTCTTTGTTGGGTGAAGTGATTGAAAAGATTTCAGGCATGCCCTATGAAGAGTATGTAGAGAAAAACATTCTGCAGCCACTTCGCCTGGCGAGTACCCATCCTTATATGTCGAAAGAGCAATGGGGGAAAGAGCTGGCCGTTGGCTACGGAGCCATAAAACGCGATGGCACCCGCGACAAAGTGGAGTTGTTTGACGCCAAAGGCATCACCGCTGCCGCGGGATATTCTTCCAATGTTGAAGACCTGGGTAGGTTTGCCAGTTGGCAGTTTCGTTTGCTAGAAAAAGGAGGAATTGAATTGATAAAATCTTCTACCCTGAAAGAAATGCAACGTGTGCAGTGGGTAGACCCCGACTGGGGAGTACATTGGGGACTCGGCTTTGTTGTCTCCGAAAGTGATGGCACTACTATGGTAAGTCATGGTGGCTCATGCCCGGGCTATCGTACTACCCTGCAGATGGACCCCAAAAACAAAATGGCCTATACGGTAATGATCAATGCGGGAGGAGAAAGTCCTGAAAAGTTTGCGAGAGGACTGCGCCACATCATGGACAAAGTGCCTAAGGATAAAAAAGAAAAAAAGTCAGGCGCCAATCTGGAGACCTATGCAGGCCGATACACCTCACAGCCGTGGGGTTCTGAAACCGTTGTAGTGCCCTGGTATGGCGACCTGGCTATTATGGGACTCCCAACAGACGAACCCGATGAAGCCATGACCTTGTTGCAGCATGTGAGCGGAGATACTTTCAGACGCATCCGCGATGACAAAACCCTCGGGGAGGAAATTACATTTGAAAAAGAAGGTGGCAAGGTGATTAAGATGTGGAGGAACAATAATTTTTCAATGAGGATAGATTAGGAGGTCGGTATTAGGTGATCGGGTTCCAATAGCTATCGGGACAGTAACTGGATTCTGGGTTCTGGATTCTTGGGCTAGTATCCAGCATCTAGCAAGGTGCAACCTCGTAGGATGATGCAGCGCGACAGGTTGATGTATAAAGGCAACGGTGCCATGGTCAGTAACGCGAGCGCCATCAAGCATTATGTCAGAGTAGTGTTTGGCACACGCAGTACGGAAGCCGATCAAATGACGGATGTAAGTTTCACCAAACCCCCAGTCAAATGAAAGTGTACGCAATCGATTGAAAACCCCTGTATGATATCTGCAGGGGTTTTTGCTTTTATAGGGTATTTAATATTTAATAGTTATGGTAATCTAAAGGAAAATACTAAATTCAACTCAAATATAGGCTTTTCACATGTAGCTAAGGAAAATAAAGATAATACGCTTAAAATGGCGTTGGCAGTAATTTAAGAAAACGTTTCACCATATAGTAATATCAATAATTGAAAGAGAAGTGTTTAGTATTCTTGATGAAGTTGAGTTAATTCATAATACAAAAAAATAAAAATGAACAAAAGTTATGTAATGTGGAACAATAAAGGTGGAGTTGGCAAAAGCACAATCACCTTTCATATTGCTTCAGTTTATGCTGAGAAAAATCCTGACAGAGACGTTATTGTTGTTGATATGTGCCCTCAAGCAAATTCATCTTCCATGCTTATGGGTGGTGGTAAGGAAAGCGAAGCAAAACTTCAAGAGCTAATTTCAAAAGGTGAGCCACAGAGTATTGTTGGTTATATAACAGAAGCAACATTAAATGGTGACGCTGAATTAGGTAAATTCATTACCAAGTTAATTGATATCAATCCAAATCTATCAGATAATTTACATCTAATCTCTGGTGACGGAAATTTAGAGCTAATTGCTCCATTACTATCAGAAAGAGCAGAAGCAACGCCTCTTTCTGCTTCGGATAATCCATGGATAAAAATTCATTCCATAATTAAAAACCTAACTAAGAAAAAATTAAACCCAGATAGATCTTGCACCTTTTTTATAGATACGAATCCGAGTTTTTCAATTTATACACAATTAGCAATTGTGGGAGGAGAAAAGTTACTGGTTCCAATAAACGCTGATGATTCCTCAATTTTCGCGATTACAGGTCTTTTCAATTTGATTTGGGGTACATCTGTAATACACCCAGTTTATGGCAAGTATACATTCGCATCAAAAGCTAAAAACCATCAACTTGAATTGCCAAAAATATCTTTTTTGCTTGGAAATAGATTCACACAAAAAAAGGGTGCAGCTCACGCTTTTAAAGCTTTATCTAATGAAGCAATTGGGAAAATGTATTCTGAATATTCTAACAACCCTGACAAATTTGAGACTTCAACAGCAACTATAAATAATATTGCTGATTTTGAAAGTGCATATAGCATTGAGTTAAGGGACTTTAATAGTGCTGGTGTTGTTGCTGCAAACCAAGGTCTTCCACTAAGTAAAATGGATAAACATACTTATGAGGTTTATGGAGAAAAGATTCAAGTTGCAAAAGAACAACGCGATTTATGTAAACAGGCAATTGAAAGTTTGGTGAGTAAATTATAATTGCCGACACTCAATATAGCAAAAAGCGGTGAAGCGCATAATTGGGGCGGCTTTTGTTCGTTTCAACTTCATTTCGGCTGATAGTGTATCGCTCGCAATCCTCTTCATGGCCAGATTGCCAGTCGTTAGCGGTAATACAACAAATAACTTCAAATATGATATGGTATGCTTGTTACGGTTCTAATATGGACTTGAATAGATTTTCAAAATACATTCAGGGAGGTCAATTGACTGTTAATGGTAAGATTAAGAAATATAAAGCTTGCCCGACCGATATATCCATGCCTAAAAAATCAGAGCCTTATATTATAGACAGAAAATTCTATTTTGCAAAAGAATCTAAAACGTGGAATAGACACGGAGTAGGTTTTATATCAAATAAAAAAAATAAGAAAAGTAAAACCTTTAGCAAATTGTACTTAATAAGCGAAGTACAATTTTCACATCTATTTGCTCAAGAAAATGGTAGAGAGACTGCAAAAATTGATTTTGACAAGTTAACAAAACTTGGAATCATAGACTATGATTATAATTTTTACAACAGAATAGTTCAATTAGACAAAAACTACAAGGGCTTTCCTATATTGACTTTCACGAATAGAGTCAATCTGACAACTAATAAGCCTCATCCGGAATATGTCCGATTAATATCAAGCGGACTTAAATTGACTCATAAACTGACAAGCAAAGAAGCAGTTAACTATTTGAGCAAGAAAGGAAGCGGTGCAAAGAAAAAGGAATTAATAAAAGTAATCCAATTATAGGAGATGGCCCAAAATGAGGTACTGACATACGAAGAGATTATACAATCACTTACAAAGAAAAATCGACAGAAGCACCTGTTGCTTGGCAATGGATTCAGTATGTCTTACGATTCTGGTATTTTCTCGTACAATGCATTGAGTAAGTTTCTTGAAAACTTGGATGATGAAATTCTTCAAAAACTTTTTCAAATTATTAAGACAAGTAATTTCGAGTTGCTTATGGAACAGCTTGACAATGTTGCTCAAATAGCTGAGGTCTTTGGAGCTAACAAGAAAGTTGTAGCTAAAATCAGAAACGCATCACAAAAGCTCAAGAAAAGTCTAATTGAAGCCATTAAAGAACTGCACCCCGAACATGTGTTTTCCATATCAGAAGAAAAAAGCAAAGCGTGTGCAGCATTCTTGAACTCATTCCTTTCACAAGATGGCAATGTATTTACTACAAATTATGATTTATTACTGTATTGGGTCTTAATGAGAAACCAACTTGACCGTATGGGTGATGGATTTGGGCGTGAGACGGAGGAAACAGACGAATGGGTGGAACCTGATGAAAGGGACTGGTCAGAACTACGGTGGGGTAAAAACAGTGACACACAATCTATTTATTATGTTCATGGTGCCTTGCATCTCTTCGACACTGGAATTCATATAGTCAAGGAAGAATACACAAGTGAACATATGCTACTTGAGAATATTAAAGTCCGTATGGAGCAAAAAGAATATCCAATCTTTGTAACAGCAGGAAATGGTGATGAGAAATTAAGCCACATAAGGCATAATAGATATTTATCCAATTGCTATGATGAACTATCATCCATTTCCGGATCACTTATTTGTTTTGGCTTCGGTTTCGGCTTGTATGACGACCACATTATTGCCGCCATTAACAGAGCAAAGAAAAAACGAAAAGATAAAAATGGCAAATGGCAGATGCTTAACAGCATTTACATTGGGATCTATTCAGAAACTGGATTAAAGTACATTAAATCAATTGAGAGCAAATTCAAAGTCCCCGTAAGATACTTTGATGCTAAAACAGCAAAGGTTTGGGGATGAGGAAGAGAACGGCAAATACACCAACTAGCACACGCATCCCGCTTAGGCCCTCTAAGTTTTTCCACACCTTGAACAGAAACACAAAAAGCACTATTTTGGTAGTGAATAGTCCATAATAGTACAGGGACTGTCTGGTATTAATCAATAACATTATGGATATCGTTAGCGAAATAATTGGAGTTATCGGTCAGGTTCTGGTTTTCACATTCATCCCCTTCCTTGTTTATCTTATAAAAAACAAAACAACAAAAGGATTTTTCGAGTACATCGGAATAAAACCATCCAACAAAAAAGCAAATCTACTCGCTCTTGTTGGTGTTGAGCGCAGGAGATAGCGCGGTTCACCAACAAGCAAGATGAACCTGAATGACAGACCTATCCTTTAATTTTGTTTGTTATTGTTGCAAACGCACCCATGAAGGTGAGCGGATCAAGTACATACATTCCTTTTGTTGGTGAGCCGTCCCGCTTTGCTTACACACAACACCAACAAAGGCAGGTGGATTTTAAATCGAGCGTATTGTATATGGTTCTGATCATACTGCCTTCCACCGATTTTCCTGCGCAAGCGCATTAAACAATTCTGACCGGGATGGGATTTCCAAAAAAGGATACTTCACCTGCGACAGGTACAGTCCCTGTGCGGGCGCGCATCGTACAAGCTTCGGTGGTTCTTCCGAAATGAGGTCGTTCTCAAATTCATCCACACTCATTTTTCTGCTGCCTACAAGCAAAAGCTTTTGCATAATAATCCGGATCATACCTCTCAAAAATCGGCCCGCTGAAATTTCAAACCGGATGTGGTTGCCGTGCTCATTTACATATAGTGTTGCGGCAGTGACATGGCAACGGGTTGTGCGTTGCGCAGCTACGGTTTTACAAAACGCACGGTAGTCATTGTACTTCGGTAAAAGCATAACCGCTTTTTTCATTTCCTCCAGGTTAAGCTTTTTGCCCAGGTAGAACGAGCTGATGGTGCTGAGAAATGGATCTTTATACGTATGCATAAAGTAATTGTAGGTTCTTCCTATGGCATCTAATCGGGCATGCGGTAAGCCGTCCATAGGGATAATGTCAAAAATGGCAATATCAGTGGGCAGGTTTTTATTGAGACGGAATACCAGGTCATATTCCCACGTTGTTTCTATATCTGCATGAAAAAAGAATTGACTTGCATGAACCCGTGCATCTGTTCGGCCGCACCCAACAATGGTAACATTCGTTTTAAGAATCTGACTCAGCAGTGTTTCGATTATGCCTTGTACGCTTTTGATTTTGGGCATTTTCTGCCAACCCTGGTAATTAAAACCGTTATACCCGATATGAAAAAAGTAGCGCAAGAAATATTTTCCTGAAGGTAAGAAATTGTTTAATTAATTAGCCAGGGAAGTTATCCTTTCCATGGAAGTAAACTCGCTGAGCGCAGGAGATAGCATGGCTCTTTATTTTGGAATCACTTTAGCCCTACCCTAATTCCACTCAGCGTCACTCTTAGAGGACGCTGAGATTTGACCTTCGCTCTTGGTGAAGGTAAGATTCGATTGTCTAATTAACAGTTTTCACTTCCAACATTGGCCTTAAGGGTACATAATTGTACAAATAGATTGGTTTAAAACTATCTATTTTGCATATATTTGTAATATTAAGCTCAAAACCAACAAATGAGAAACCTTATTCCGACAGAAAAGATTATTGAACGTCTTCGTTATGAAAATCCATGGTGGATAACCAAAGAAATTCCGAACACATATAGCTCGATGCCTAAGAGGTTATATTTTAACCTATTCTATCCTTTCGTGCTGGAAAGGAGTATCAAAAGAGCTTTAGTTTTGATGGGCCCTAGAAGGGTAGGTAAAACAGTAATGCTATTTCATTGTATTGAAAACTTACTGAAAGAAGGAACAAATCCTCATCAATTATTCTTTATCGGGATTGATAACCCAATTTATGTCAATTTAAGCCTAGAGGATGTTTTAACACTATGTAAAGAATCTTTGAGCCTCAAAAACCTTAAAGGTTGTTATATTTTTTTTGATGAAATACAATACTTGAAAGATTGGGAAAGACATTTAAAAGTATTGGTCGACTCATATCCTGAAACTAAGTTCATTGTTTCTGGCTCGGCAGCTGCAGCATTAAAATGGCACAGTACGGAAAGCGGAGCGGGTAGATTTACTGATTTCTTGTTACCTCCGTTAACATTTCAAGAATATATTCATTTGAAAAATTTAGATCATTTGATTTTCGAAGGTGATATTCAATATGGAGATAAGAATATAAATTATTGTTTATCTCATGATTCAAAAGCATTAAATAAAGAATTTATCCATTACTTAAATTTTGGAGGATACCCAGAGGTTGTATTATCTGAAAAAATACAAGGCGATATGGGTAGATATGTGAAAAACGATATTGTAGACAAAGTTTTACTTAGAGACTTACCAAGCTTGTATGGAATCAAAGATGTGCAAGAGTTAAATAGATTTTTCACATACATCGCATATAATTCGGGAAACGAATTTTCGTATGAGACAATGTCCAGGGAAAGTGGAATTCAAAAGGATACGTTAAAAAAATATTTAGAATACTTAGAATCCGCTTTCCTGATTAAGACCTTAAATAAGGTTGGGGTCAATGCAAAAAGATTAAAAAGAATCACAAGTTTCAAAGTATACCTAACCAATCCATCACTTCGCACAGCTTTATTTTCTCCGATAACTGAAACAGACCAAGAAATGGGAAACATGGTGGAGACAGCGATTCTTTCACAATGGATGCATCGAGAGCAAATGGACCTCACCTACGCAAGATGGAAAGACGGGAGAAATGAAGGTGAAGTAGATCTTGTTTTAGTAGATGACAAAAATTACAAACCTGTTTGGGGAGTAGAAATTAAATGGAGTAATCGATATTTCGATAAACCTCAAGAATTGAAAAGTTTAATTAAATTTTGTAAGACAAATAAATTTCAATCTGCTGTTGTCACTTCAATTGATCAATTGGGAATGAAAGAAGTACAAGGATTGAAATTTACTTTTCTCCCTGCTTCCATATATGCGTACAATATCGGGGAGATCACGCTAAAAATGAAAATTAAAAATTAAGGGATTGTCGTCACCTTTATTCTGCTTCGTTATTGAATTTGAATTCCTTCAAAATCACCTCAACTACAAGTAAACAAGCGAAAAACGCCTTCAGTGGCAATCTGTCCGATAATGCTTGAATTTCGCATCAGGATTTAAGAACTTACTGGGTATATTGAAGTGCGGAACGCTAATTATTAACATAATATAAAATCATGGCAGCCATCAACATCACTGTAAATGGAAAAAAGCAGGTACTCGATATCGACCCGACCACACCGGTGCTCTGGGTATTACGCGATCACCTGGACCTGGTAGGTACGAAGTTCGGATGTGGCATGGCCATGTGTGGTGCATGTACTATTCATATTGACGGTGTAGCTACACGTTCTTGTGTTTTGCCGGTTTCGGAAGTAGCCGATAAATCAATTACCACCATTGAAGGACTTTCAGAAAAGGGGGATCATCCCGTGCAGAAAGCCTGGTTGGAACATGACGTCCCTCAATGTGGCTATTGCCAGGCGGGTCAGGTCATGAACGCGGCATCACTGCTGAAGGACAATCCCAACCCAACGGATGAAGAGATTGAAACCGCCATGAGCGGAAACATTTGCCGCTGTGGTACTTATGTGCGCATCAAGGCCGCCATCAAAACTGCCGCTAATTCCTCCAATCAATAACCTTTAACAGCTACCAACATGACAATCGTAAAAACAACTATAGGAAGAAGGTCATTTTTGAAAGCTTCAGCGCTGGCCGGAGGTGGAATGATCCTGGGATTTAACTGGCTGATGTCTGCCTGCTCTAAGCCGGAAGATGTATTGGCTCTGCCCAAAGAATGGTTTGAGTTAAATGGATTTTTAAAAATAGGTGACAACGGTGTTGTTACCATCATGTCACCCAATCCAGAAATTGGGCAGAATGTAAAAACTTCCATGCCGATGATCGTGGCGGAAGAATTGGATGTAGACTGGAAGCGCGTGATTGTAGAGCAAGCTCCATTGAACACCGATATTTTTACCCGGCAGTTGGCAGGTGGCAGTCAATCCATTCGCCAGGGCTGGACAAGCCTTAGAACTGCTGGTGCAACTGCCCGACAAATGTTGCGCGAAGCAGCCGCAACTGCATGGCAAGTGCCCGTGAATGAAATTACTACAGAGGCAGGCATGCTGCATCACAAAGCCAGCAACAAGTCTGCTGGGTTTGGCGAAATGGCTTCGGCCGCTGCCAGCATTGAAATACCCAAAGAGGTAACACTAAAAGATGCTAAGGATTTCAAAATCATAGGAACACCCCGCACGAATGTAGATGGTCAGAAAATTGTAACCGGCCAACCTCTGTTTGGTCTGGACTATAAGCAAGAGGGAATGTTGATCGCCATGATCGCGCATGCTCCCGGATTTGGATTAAAATTAAAAAGCATGGATGGTGCTGAGGCGAAGAGTATGCCGGGCATCAAAGATGTTTTCACTATTAAAACATATGAAGACGATTACGCACGGCAATGGTCGGATGTAAGTGCCTTTCCTGAACTCGTAGTCGTGGTGGGTAACACTACGTGGGAAGTGATGAAAGCCAGAAAGGCGCTGAAGTTGGAGTGGGAACCCATTGGCGATCACAACGAATCGTTCTCTACCTTCTCGGGTGGAAGTGAGGATAAAAAAGTACCCGGAGGTCTGGAAAATTCAAACAAACACACTCAGTTGATGGTCAGCCTGGCTGCAAAAAAAGGCAGGGTGGTGCGTAAAGACGGTGACCCTGATGCCGTCTTTAAGAAAGCAGCCAAGGTGATAGAGCGCAGTTACACTGCTCCGTTCCTTGCACACAACACCATGGAGCCCATGAACTTCTTTGCAGACGTTACCGCAGACAAGGCAGTACTGGTAGGACCGGTACAAACGCCAGAGTTTATGGAAAAGAGTGCATCGGCCCGATTGGGATTACCCTTAGAGAAGATCGACATACAGATGACCCGGATGGGCGGTGGATTTGGAAGAAGACTTTATGGACACTTCCTTGTAGAGGCTGCTGTGATCTCACAAAAGATGCAAGCTCCTGTGAAGTTGATCTATTCTCGTGAAGATGACATGACCTTTGGTACGTATCGTCCCGCTTACCACGCCATGTACCGTGCGGCTTTGGATGAGAACAATAATCTTATCGCCTTCCACGTGCGTGCCGGGGGTATTCCTGAAAGTCCGCTTTTCGCTAATCGTTTTCCTGCAGGATCAGTTACTAATTACCTGGCGGAAGAGTGGTCGCAAGAATCAAATATTACGGTGGGCGCCTTTAGGGCTCCGCGCTCCAACTTCATTGCAGGTGCTGAGCAGGCGTTTCTGGATGAAGTAGCCGAGACCGCAGGCAAAGACCCTATTGACTTTCGACTTGAGTTGCTGGCCCGCGCCAAGAGCAATCCAGTTGGAGAAGGGAATGACTACGAACCAGATCGTTATGCCGGTGTACTGGAACTGGTGAAAGAAAAATCAAACTGGGGACAAGAAACTCCGGGTGTGTACCGAGGCGTGTCTGCTTATTTTTGTCACAACAGTTATGTGGCCCACGTTGTAGATCTGGTGATGGAGAATGGTAAACCCCGCGTTGAGAAAGTGCACTGTGCTGTAGATTGTGGAATTGTAGTCAACCCCATCGCGGCAACTAATCTTATTGAAGGTGGAAGTGTGGATGGCATTGGTCATTCCATGTTCAGCAACTTGACCTTCACGGATGGCGTTCCTGATCAAAGTAACTTTGACAAGTATCGCCTCATCCGGCACCGCGAGGCACCCAAATCAATTGAGGTGCACTTTGTAAAAAATGATATCGATCCAACTGGGTTGGGTGAACCGCCTTTTCCACCCGTGGTGGGTGCATTGGCCAACGCACTCTATAAGTCAAATGGCAAACGCTTTTACTCACAACCGTTCATAAAAGACATAGAGACTTCTTCGATGCGGATGTAATCCCAAAAGTACTTACGAAATCATTTGTTGCTATGCTGAATCCGGTGTTGCCTAAAACTTATGGGTCATATCTACCGTAATGAATAAGAGATGGTGGCCCACAACAAACATTAGACTAAGAGAAAATGAAAACATCAATATACGTTGTACTATTTCTACTTTCTCTTTCCGCCTGTAATTCACAAAATAAAAAGAGCGGAAACCAACATGTTGGTGGGCCCTGTGAAGGATGTGAAGCCATTTACGAATATGGAACCAAGAACCTTACTCCCATTGATACGCTTCCAAAATACATTGAATCAACTCCCAAACTAAAGATTACGGGTATTGTCTATCACAAGGATGGAAAAACACCAGCAGAAAATATTATTCTCTATATCTATCACACCAATCGAGAAGGTATTTATGAAAAACTGGGCAATGAACAAGGTTGGGCAAAGCGACACGGCTATATCCGTGGCTGGGTAAAGACAGGGAAAGATGGTCGATATACTTTTTACACTTTTAGGCCTGCCTCCTATCCTGACCGATCAGAACCTGAACACATCCATATTACCGTGAAGGAGCCCGATAAAAACGAGTATTACATAGATGACTATTATTTTGATGATGACCCTCTGCTCACCCAATCAAAAAGAAACAGGTTCCCCAATCGGGCGGGCTCTGGCATTGTACAACCAAAGCCGGAAAATGAATTTTTTACAATAAGAAGGGATTTAATCCTTGGTCTCAATATCCCTAATTATGAATAAGGGTTTTTACTTATTTGCGCTAGTTCCATAAAACGTTTTCTACACTAACCCTTTTCAGACTCACTCGCAGAGGATCTGAGATGTGATAATTAAGCTAAATACTTCACCAAGCTTCTCCCTTCATTGGATCAAAACCCACAAAGCATTATTTTGGTATCATGAATACAACACCATAACATGATGAGCGAATGGCAAAAATGACATTCTCCTCTGTCTACCCTCACTATGTTACCAAAGTGGAAAAGAAGGGCAGAACGAAAGAGGAGCTGCATGCTGTCATTCAATGGCTGACTGGTTTTAATGAAAAACAATTGCAAAAACTGATTGATGAGAAAGTGACATTTGAAACTTTCTTTAAGAAAGCCAAGCTCCACCCCAATGCGTATTTAATTACAGGTACGATCTGCGGGTACCGAATAGAAGATATTGAAACTCCATTGACCCAACAGGTGCGGTATCTGGATAAGCTTGTAGATGAACTAGCAAAAGGCAAGAAAATGGAAAAGATATTGAGAAGTGTCTGAAAATAAAATTCAACCAACTTTGACAGTAGCACCATCTAAACCGTGATAAAGGATTCACACCGTAAAATTGAAAAGTTCTGGGACAGATCCGCTGACTCGTATGACAGGGAAGAGCAAAAACACGCACCTACGTATCAGCTAATTATAGAAATAACTAACGGCTATTTACAACCCACGGACATCGTTCTGGATTTTGGTTGCGGAACAGGACTTATCACGAATGAAATTGCTAAGTCAGTAAAGGCAATACATGGCATAGACATCTCTTCCAAAATGATAAGGTTGGCAAAGGCCAAAGCCGATGCACTGCACCTCGAAAACATAACCTATACCCACACTACTATCAATGATGAAAGCTTAAGATCAGCTTCATTCGATGTTGTACTGGCTTCCCACATTATTCACTTAGTAGAAGATGCTACAATTCACAGGATAAAAGAATTATTAAAGCCAGGTGGTATGCTCATATCGGTTACGCCATGTATGGCCAACAAACCTTTCTTTAGCGGTATACTTTCTGTTTTTAGCAAAATCGGAATTGTTCCCAAGATCACTTCTTTCAATCATCAAGAATTGGAACATTTGTTAACTAATGAGGGATTAGAAATAATTGAAAGTGAAAAACTAACTGGAACCTCTAATCAATACTTTATTGTTGGTAAAAAGTGATTTCATTATCATGAATAACCATTATTACAACTGGAATTGAATATTTGTAATACTTATCTTTATCAGGTGATCTATCGAATAATAATATTTCTTGTACTCAACTTTGGCGCACTCGCCATCGGTGGCCTCTTTACTGGCAAGGGTGTTTCTTCGCAATGGTATACGAATTTAAACCAAGCACCCTGGACACCTCCGGGATGGGTTTTTGGGTTTGCCTGGACGACCATCATGATCTGCTTCACCGTTTACGTGGCCCATACATGGGGGAAAGTAGCTAACGTAAAAATGTTAGCATTTTTGTTTACACTTCAATGGATATTGAATGTCTCGTGGAATCCCATCTTCTTCCATTACAGAAATGTTGCGATGGGATTAATAGTCATCAGCTTATTGACAATACTGACCGGCTATTTCTTAGTTCGCTACTGGCCACAAACAAAACTTTATTCCTTGTTAATAGTCCCTTATTTCATTTGGCTGTTGATCGCCACTTCATTGAATGGTTATATCTTATTGAAGAATTAGAGCCTCCATATAGATTTCGTTTCAGCACTTTTTATTAACTTAGTACTGTCTGGTTTTAATGCCCAATTAATCCCAATAGACATGAGAGTAATCTATTGTATCATTTTTCTCCTACTCCTTGGTTGTTCATCGCATCCACCTACCGCCTATGACCTGATCATCTCCAATGTCAATCTGATTGATGGAACAGGGAGAGATATGAGAAGCAATGTCAATGTGTACATCCAGGATGGAAAGATCAATGCGATAGGCACCACACCTGTCACCCAATCCGAAAACGTGATTGATGGTACTGATAAATACCTTATCCCCGGGTTGTTCGACTGCCATGCACACACCAGTTCTTATGAATCGGATTTTCCAAGGTTTATGCATTATGGCATCACCAATATCTTATGCCCAGGAGGAAGCAAAACCACCAATGACTATTTTGCAAAAATGAGTGCTCTTGGCAGTCAGGATTCATTGGCTGCACCTCGTGTATTCCATACCAGTCAGCATTTTACCATGGAAGGTCGTCATCCGGTAAAAACTTACCCGGGAGGAAGCTGGGTTGAAGGTGAAACTGTTTTCTACCTTAAGGATACACTCCAAATTGAATCACTGGTAAAGCAAGTTGTTGAATATCCCATTGTTGGTATTAAACTTACCATAGAAGACGGCCCTGCCCCACCCATTGTAGAACGCATACCTCAGATTTTCATCAACAAAGTGGCGCGTGAAGCACAAAAGAATGGAACACAGGTTTTTGCTCACGTGAGTGACAACACGGAATTATCCATGGCATTGAAGGCAGGCATCAAAAACATACTCCATTTTACGGGTGTCGATCTGGATTTTGAAAATGGGAAAGCATTACTTGATTCCATTTACAACAATGATCTTTCCTGGGTAACCACACTCTCACTTGATAAAAGTTTTATTTACCCACTCCACGAGGAGTGGATAAAAGAAATAGAACAAATCAATCTTTTTAACCCTGAAGAAGTAAAACAACTGAGAAATCCAGCCTCCCTGAAACGAGCCAGACAAATGGCCATGATGTATAAAGAGTATTTTGGAATTGACAACCCCACCTTAAAAAATATCATTGAACCTCAAGTAGCAGAAATCAAAGTCCTTTATGAAAATGGAGTAAATATGGTTTTAGGAACGGATACAGGGAACGACTTTATATTTCCCGGATATAGTCTTCACGAGGAAATGCAGCTCATGGAACTAGGAGGAATGCCTCCGTTAACTATCATAAAAATGGCAAGTTTTAATGCCGCCAAAATGCTCAATGTATTGGAGACTCAAGGAACCATTGAGGCAGGAAAAATTGCCGATATGATACTGCTGAGTAATAATCCCCTTGAATCCATCAGCAATACGTTATCCATTGAGGCCGTATTTAAAAACGGAATAAAGCAAGAACGGCTGGACTAAGGGTGGTCAAACAAATAATAAGGTTGTATATAATCTCACTTGTGTAAATTTACGCGCACAACAAACAATGGCATTACTTGCTCCCTAGCCAGATTCTTCTCAACACAGCACTTCCTTTCAAGGAACAACGCATTTACAGGATATTTAATATCCTGCTACTACTTGGTATGCTTGTGCTGGCATCAATTGCTGTGTTCCAGTTAAGCATCAATGCCATTCTCTTTTTTTGGATTTGTGTTGGTGAAATTGTTGTTTTTATTACCCTTCTTTCGCTCCATGTAAAAGGATATTTCGCCACTTCCAGGTATATATTCTTTACTTTTTCCATCGTGATGGAAATATTTGGAAGTCTGGTAAGCGGTGAAGATGGAGGATTCGATTTTCTTTTTTTTGTAACTGCACTCTCTCCACTCCTATTCTTCGACAAGCGATGGCAATACCTATCCTTATTCATTTTCAGTATAGCTTCCTTTATCGCTGTTAAAATACTTTATCAATATGTACCCCCTCTCGTATCGATTGAACGGCAGTTCTTTCCCTACTATTTCAATATTGTTACAAGCGCTGTACTCATCTATTTTGGCTACGGACTTTTCAAAAAAGAACACCTCAAATATGAAATGGACTTGAACAAACAAAGGGACACGGTACAAAATCAAAAGGAAGTGCTTATGGCCACAAAGCAGCAACTCGAGGATTTATTGGAGGCGCGTACGAGGAAGCTCGAAGAAAAGAACCAGGGAATTTCCAAGTATGCATTTCTCAACTCGCACAAAGTAAGAAGCCCGCTGGCACGTATTCTGGGATTGGTTAATCTTACGAAATACGAAGACCTGAATGATGATGAAACCAGGAGTTATTATTTTAACGAGCTCAAAATCAACGCCACGGAGTTAGATAATGTACTAAAAGAGATTAGCGAGATACTTAACAGTGATCTGGAGAAATAGAATCACTCTTCTTCATTGTGAGCAAAGTATTGAATTCCCAAACTCCCACCCTCAAAAGATTTAAACCGAAGCACTCCGCCTACTTCTTTGTTTTCAAAATGGTGTACCTTACAATTCACCTTTACAAGATTCCCATCATCCATTTTCACCGTTGCTATCCATCGGTCGCGAGCTTGTGAAGTCACAAGTTGAGGCCGTGATTTGCTTCCCATATGGTATTGCCCTGTTTGCATCTTACCTGGAATATGCTCCATACTCACGATTATCCCTTCATGAATTTCAGATTTATCAAAGAGTAGATCTGAAACAAACCAGGAAACACCTCCAACCAAAGTAATAATAATCACCCAGGAAGCTGGGTGAGTTTGAATAGGCTTAGCTTTTCCCATATGCTTTATCCATTCTATCCTCTAAATGTAAACGAGGGTTTATCAATTTCCCAAGATTATAAAAATAGTGGAAATTTACTTCAGAGGTCGTTTTTTGATCATTCCCCCATGTGTATCTTTTACGCTGCTCATAACAATAAAGGCATTGGGGTCAATTTTTTCCGTTTCTGTTTTCAGCTTGGCGATTTCCAATCGCGTAATTACGGTATACACAATGTCTGATGGATCAAGATTGTCGCCCCGCTTTCCATAACCCCGCTTTCCATTATAAATTGTTACACCCCTACCCATACGTTCAGTAATCATTACCCTTACCTCTTCGCTATGAGAAGAAATAATAGTTACTCCTGTATATTCTTCTACTCCCTCTACAATAAAGTCCACTGTTTTGGATGCTGCTAAGTAAGTGAGAATTGAATATAAGGCGATCTCCATACTCAACAGATAAGCTGCCACTGAGAATATCATAATATTAAAAACCAATATGATATCACCAATCGTAAGGCCCGTGCGCTTACTAAGGTGGATGGCCAATACTTCCGTGCCATCCAATACTCCACCTCCTCTGATAGACAAACCAATTCCTGCTCCAAGAAAAAAACCACCAAATACTGAAATCAATAATTTATCGGAGGTGATTACCGGATACTCTACTAAAGCCAATGCAATGGCGAGCCCAATGATGGCAGCTATGCTCTTTAAAGCAAACGATCGACCAATCTGAGCATAACCCAAAATCATAAAAGGTAAGTTGATAACAATGATAAGAATGGGCAGCGAAAATATAGTAACGTGCGTAACCAGCAGCGATATACCCGTAACACCACCATCAATAAAATTATTGGGTAAGAGAAACCCTTTTAACCCAAACCCAGCGGACAAAATACCTATTCCAATGAGTAAAGCATCTTTAAACAAATGGGTTGCCGTTACTCTTAACTTGTAAAATTCCTTCGCTACATCATAGTTGCTGATTGTTTCATCAGGGTTGTTCTCTTTCAAACGATTCCAAACCCGCTGAAAAATGACTTGCTTAAAAAATGGATTGGGCTTGTTCATTGTATAGGAGCGAAATAATAACGGAATGCTATTGCTAGCGTTTCTACAAGGTACGAAATACGAGCAGGCATATCAACCAAAGGTCTGTCACCAGTAAGTTACCTTCTCTTGAATTTTCCCTCCCACCAATTGGCCTCTTTTTGCTTCTGGATTTCACCCTCGTCAAGCATCTTCTTTAAACGAGCATTTACCTCACCTTGAGAAGTAAGATGATATTGCCCACATTGATCGCATTGGTAAACGCCAACCGGGCGGCTTCTCTTCCCATAATTAATAAGCTATATGTGCACCTATGAGTGCCTCCTCCGCCAGGTCGTAGGTAGAATGACATCGCTTATGGGTGGGGCAGGTTTGCATTCTCTGAGACTAAACGAGAAATTTTAAATTCATTTTAGTAAATTTTCCATTAACTTATACTATCAACCCTCCTAAACCAAAAATATAAAGGTATGAAAACACTTAAAATCAATCATGCAGCGGTATGGACATGCATTGTTTTACTTCACGTTCTGGGTTTTGTTTGGTACGGATTTCTGTTTGTGGATCCCTGGATGGAGATGGTGGGGTTGGACATGGCCACAGCTGAAGCCAATCAACCAAGTATAGGGGTATGGCTTACAAACTCCGTTGCCACCATCGTACCTATTTATGTCCTTGCCTGGTTGTTCACCAAACTCAATGTAGACACCGTAGTAAAGGGTGTGGGGATTGGGCTGCTTCTCACTTTCTCATTTGAATTCCTCAGTACTATGGCAGGTAATATGTTTGCAGCACATCCATACGGGTTAGTCTGGATTACCGGTGGATTCAATCTCACAGGCATCGGATTGAGTGGCGCCATTCTAGGAGGGTGGAAAAAGCATTCCGAGTAGAAACAAATAAGGAATTTCACCTTTCACCTTTTACCCATTTGTTCATCGAGAAAGAAACTTTCCCAAACACATAACCAATACCAAGCGCCAATGGATAATCACTGGTCCAATGAACGCCATTATTGACCATTGCCAGTCCTACTAACCCTATTAAGCCATAGCCAATGGGCTTGATCCATTTCTTTTCCGGGTAGTTGAGCGTCAACACTGTGGTGGTAGCCATCATGGTAGCCAAATGTCCGGATGGAAAAGCATCGTAGCTGGGCACTTTACTTTGGTAAGTAACAGGATTTGTAAAAGGCCTCCACTTTCCCCCCGAAGCGGTTGCAACGAAAGGGCTTTCACGGCCAGATACTCTTTTTATAAACTGAGTGGTAATGCCTACAGCTAAAAGCGATTGCAATAGTTGACTGGATACCTGAAGAGATTTATTATTCTTTTTAATCTTACCATGAAGGAACAAACCAGCACAAATCAAAATACTGGTAGACCCTTCACCTATGGAATAAAAAACTGTGTTCAGGTTTTGTGGGGCATCATATACGTCCACATCAAGATTACCCAAATCAAAACCAATCAATGTTTTATATTCTCTTTCAGGGTTTAAATCAATGGAACGTGAAAATCGGTTGACCTCATTGTTAATAGATTGATCAATCGGAATGAATAGTAAAGTAGAAATGGTTAACAATGAAAGTGCTGGAATGCTTTCAGATCGAAAAGTTTCTTTCGCACTGTACGCAAAAGTTTTTGGCAATGATGTTATAAACAAAAATGTTCTTGGCTTTGGAGGTTCCATGCCAAATGCATTCGAACTCTTAAGCGTATCCAATTCAGGGATTTGTCCGTGGATAAAGTTGGAGATAGAGGTGAGTACTATTATGAAACATCTCAATTTATGATATGTCATATATAGTGTTGGCTAGTTCATCAAACCTTTCTTGAAAGAAGTACTAGCTGCTTGGTACCAACTGATGGCCTCATGAAGTAGTGTGGAGTCTACCTGCTCATGTTCAATTTGTTCATCACCGCTCAAAGTAAAATATTTCAATTCCTGCTGCGGCATTAATACAACCAACTCCTCCCCCTTAATGTATCCAAGACTTTGATAGGTACTAACAAAAGCTCTCTCACGACCAGGCTCAAGGTTAGCCATGTCGTATCCAAAAAATTTACTCTTATAACTAAAATTAAGTAGCCCTAAAAGGGTAGGCCCAATATCAATCTGGCTCATTAACCGGTCCATCGTACCAGGCTCAACAAAACCGGGAGCATAAACAAGCATAGGAATGTGATACTTATTGACAGGCAGTTCCGTTTTTCCTGCACTTGATGCACAGTGGTCAGCTACTATAATCAGTAGCGTATTTTTAAACCATGGCTTCTTACTAATTTCTTTTACGAACTGACCAATGGCATAATCTGTGTACTTCACCGCACCATCCCTTCCGGTATGCGATGGAATGTCAACCCTTCCATCCGGATAAGTATAAGGGCGATGATTAGAGGTGGTCATAATTTGGGCAAATACTGGCTTGTTGTTATTGATGGCTGCTTCAATTTCACGAGTAGCCAGATCAAATAAATTTTCATCTGCCACTCCCCAAATATTTTCATAATCAATCTCCTCCTCCTTCAACTCTACCCTATCGACCACATCATAATTATTATGAGAGAAGAAATAGCTCATATTATCAAAGTACCCATACCCCCCATAGATGTATTTACTATCATATCCCTTCTCTTCAAATACTCTTCCAAGCGTAAATAAATTTTCATTATTCGGCCTCCTTACAATGGATTGACCGGGTGTAGGCGGAACACATAAAGACAGCGCTTCAAGGCCACGTACCGTGCGCGTCCCTGTTGCATAAAGATTCGTATAGAGGCGGCTATGCAGGGCCAACGAATCAAGAAATGGTGTGATATTCTCTTCATTGCCAAAACTTTTCATAAAGTTGGCACTGAAACTCTCCACGCTAATCAAGATGACATTCTTCTTGAGCTCTGGCCCCTTAGCTACAATTCTTCGTTGCAATGAGTAAGAAGAAGAATCTATAAAATGAGATTCTTTGGTTTTCAGTAATTGACGAACCTGGTTAAATGCTTTGTCTTCATCCATTCTTTGATAAAACTGATCATAATCAAGTTCGTTGTTCAAATAAGCAGCGAACAATTCATAAAGTCCATTGCCCGCCAATTCATTAGCCAAAGTAGAATCACTAAAGCGATGTGCTTTGGTATTGACGATTAAATAGGAAAGGAGCGGAAGAGTGATAATGAGCAAAAACCAAATCGTTCTTCTTTTAAATGACATAACAATGCAATTCTAAGTCCATGAGCGAAACTGATAAACAATAAGGGCAGAGAATGCAAGCGCTACGCTTATGTACCATCCAATAGCATAAGATTGTTGAATATTTCCGATGACTTCTGTAGTGTATACCAAATAGTCAACCGCTATAAAATTGAACCGAGTGGTGAATTCTTCCCAAAAGAACCATTCCGAAATCGAATTGAAAATTAAAATTGAAGTGAAAAAGAAAAGGATAAAATTGAGAATATAGCGGTGCCATCGTTTATTGTAAATCCTTTCCGGGCAAAGCCACAAATAGATAAGGGCAGGAATTATAAAATAGGTGGCATTAATAATGTCAAAAACGAATCCAACCAAAAAAGCTTCTACAATATTACGAATTGATAACTCCTGTATCCCATCAGCCGCTATCAAGAAGAACAATCTGGTCAAAAATGAGATGCTTACTACCAACAAGCTAATAAGGACCAACAGGCCGAAACGATGTTGTTTAACTTTCTCAAAAAAAGACTTCATACGGAAATGTTCTCTTTACTTAAGTCCTCACGCAGTATTTAACCCAAAGGTTGGTCGATAGTCAAATTAAACTAGGGGTTGTCCTGTGGATATATAAATAGAACAGAATCTGAAAGCACAGCTGACCCAAAAATACCCACTGCCCCATCGATCTGGGAGTCTATAAAAACCGGTTCCACAAACGGATTAAATATCGACTCCAATTGGCTGTCCACACTTTTATAAAATTGAGCGGCCTTAACATCCAAAGATTGCATAAAAATCCAGGTCGAGTCTCCTTCCTTATACTCAAAGGAAACCTCTATAGGCATCGTAAGTATTTGGCCATCAATATTGATATCACTGAACACAGTTCTTCCTAAATCTGTAATGGGATACATAGCACCATTTGTACAATCAGATCTGACATCACCCAAGGTGTGGGCATGCAATCGGTCATTATCAATCATCCTGTTCATTTGAAACCTGTAATAATTCTCTTCTCCTGCTTTATCCTGCAATTGAATAATCACCCCGTCATGGCCACCATACACATCAAAAAACTCATCGGTATACTCAACCGAAGAAATATCCACTTTTGCCTGATTAATTGTAGTGGAAGCAGCATAACTCTTCCCATTATAAGATATAGCCAGGTCGTAGGTTTCACCTCGTTGCGCTACTGCTCCACCCTGATAGAATGGAATCCATCGACAACGGAAGGGGTCAAAGACACTGTCTGCCTGCAAGGTTGATGCTACTCCGCGGTTGGTCAGCGTTACGAGCGCCCCTCGTGCAAAAACTTCCTGGGGCGACACTTCCTGTTGGAAAAAAGGTAAAGCTCTACTCAAATAGATACGCGGCACCTTACCGGGATATAATATCCCCTCAATAAACAATTGCTCTTCATAAGTTGAATTAGGTTTTATCTCGATGTCCTTCTGACAAGAAATGGCTGATAAAAGCAGTAGCGTGTAGGCCAGGTATTTCATACTCATTAGAATTTAAAGTTGTAAGAGACACTTGGTATAATAGGCAACAAAGAAACTTGTTTTGCTTTTGGTTTATTCTCATTGTGATCAACGTAGAAATAAACAAAATAAGGGTTGCTACGACTGTATAAATTGTAAAAACTGAAAACCCACTCGGAGTCATATTCCTTCCCAAATATTGTTCGCCTCTTCTTATACGTAGCTGAAAAATCGAGTCGATGGTAAGAAGGAAGCCTTGCGTTGTTCTTTCCTTCATAGATAAAATAGTTTCCTTCAAACAAGCTTCCACCGTTGGCTACATTGATCCTACCCACTGGTAATGTAAATGCATTTCCTGAAGAATAGACAAAAACACTGGACAGCGTCCATCGTTTGTTGAGCTCGTAAGTTCCTACCAAAGAAACAGAATGTCTTCGGTCGTATTGAAAGGGGAACTTACGCCCAAAATTCAAATCCGCGAATTGTTGATCTGTTTTCGAGAGCGTGTAGGACACCCACCCTGTCAAGCGGCCAGTATTTTTTCTTAAAAAGAATTCAAACCCTTTGCTCCATCCTTTTCCGTAAACCAATGCGGTGTCTACATCAAAGCTCTCCACCAATTGGTTTCCTGCCGGAAAGAGCACTTGATTATCCATGGTCTTATAATAAAATTCTATACTGGTTTCGTATTTATTTTGATCAAAATTTTTAAAATATCCCAGAGCGAATTGTTCAGACAGTTGAGGCTTCGTTCTCAAACTTGAAGGCACCCATACATTGGTGGGCACCGATGCAGTGGAGCTCGGCACGAGGTGAAGGAACTGATTCATCAAAGTGTAGGATCCTTTAATCGATGAAGTGGGTGCAACAGATACTTTCAGAGTTGCCCGAGGCTCTATTCTAAAGTATTCTACTTTATTGGAAATAAAAGCCGGTGCCCTAACCCCCAGACTTGTTGATACACTTTCACTAATATTAATTTCATCATTTACGTAAAATGCCAACTCATCAAAATATTTTGAAGGTATCGATCCAATGTTCAAACTCTGATTACCAGAAGATTGAGCTTCTGTTTTTCCCTTAGACAAGAATTCATGATTGGTATAATGTGCTCCAAAACGAATGGAGTGGTTAAGGTTTGGTAAATATTGAAACTCTGTTTTTGCGCTGATGTCGTTGATCC
Organism: Cyclobacteriaceae bacterium; assembly: GCA_040216665.1. Classification (GTDB taxonomy): domain Bacteria; phylum Bacteroidota; class Bacteroidia; order Cytophagales; family Cyclobacteriaceae; genus ELB16-189. The sequence continues at coordinate 92,160 of JAVJOQ010000018.1, forward strand.
CTGAAAATACCTGAGTGAACGAATTATTTTGGACAGTTTCAATATTTTGATCGTACTGATTATAAATAACAGAGGTATTCAAAAATAGCTTTTGACCAAATAAATGGTTCCACCTCAGTGTGGCTGTAGAGTTGCCAAAAAGAATTTTATAAAAAATACCTACCGTCTCCTTATACTCAGCGTTATCTCTCCCCGTGAAATAACTTAAAAACAACCTGTCCTTAGCTCCTACTTGCCAATTCAATTTTGCATTGACATCATAGAAATTATAATTGGAACGATTGCCCTTAGCAGTAAAAGGTCGCGCCAGCAAATCAATATAAGTTCTCCTTCCTGACACAATGAAGGAGGCCTTCTCTTTCTTGAGAGGGCCTTCAAGGGAAAGTTGAGAAGTGATCAAACCAATTCCTCCACTGCCTCTTACTTCTTTATTATTCCCTTCCTTCATCGTTACATCCAGGATGGAAGACAACCGACCTCCGTACTGAGCCGGAAATCCTCCCTTAATTAACGTCACATTATTAAGCGCCCTGGAGTTGAACGTACTAAACAAGCCAAACAAATGGTTGGGGTTATAAACTGTAGCCTCATCCAATTGCACCAAATTTTGATCAGCATTACCTCCCCGAACAAAAAAACCAGTGGTGCCTTCATTGCCTGACTGAACCCCAGGTAACAATTGTACTACCTTCAAGATATCTGTCTCTCCAAGGATTACGGGTAATTCACTGATCTTGGTTACGGGTATATCAATAACACCCATTTGTGCCCGTTGCACATTCTCATCCGAACGTTGTGCCTCAATAACAACCTCGTCCAATACATCTTCATTCAATACCAATTGAATATCCAGTTCGAGGTTTTTATTAAAATATATTTTTTTATCTGCGGTTGATAACCCAGGTAAGAAAAAACAACCCCTATACTGTCTTGCATGGGTAATGTTAAAGAGTAGAAGCCATACGTATTTGTAGTGACTCCATTTCTCATAGAAGTGATATATACCGTGGCTCCGATCAACGCTTCACCCGTTTGGCTGTCCTTCATCGTTCCGCTCAGTGTATATTTTTTTTGAGCCATGCTTTCATAAGACAGTAATCCACTCAATAAAAAAACAAGAGATATCGATGAGGTTTTCATAACGATTCTAGTTCAGGGTAATGATTGCATTTATTCCAATACTTTTATCTTGATAGGTAGGGACAGCCATAATTTTAGATCTCCTGAGCCTCTTTTGATCATGAAGAAAATAAACCAAGTTGGTGGAGAGAATTCCTATCCCTGCTCCTACAAGTACATCAGTACTCCAGTGCCTGTTATTCATCATACGAAGTACCCCCACCGATGTGGCAGTACCGTAAGCCAAAACACTGTACAAAGGATTTTGCTTACCATATTCTTTGTGCATAAATGTGGCAGCTACAAATGCTTGTGCCGTATGACCAGAAGGAAATGAATTAGGCATTCCAGTATCAGGTCTTGGCACCGCAGTGAGTTTCTTTAATGGAAAAACAATGGCCGTCATCAACAATTCAGACTTGGTCAATAACCACATCTGCGTTGAAAAATCATGATTACCTTTAATCCCCAATGCATTTAAAGCAACCACCCCAGCAATTGGAGCATACTGGAGGTAATCATCAGCATGAGAACGGAAAGTTGAAAATTTTTCATTGCGCTCTTCGTACAAATCAGCACGACCAATAAAGTCAATATCAGCAACAGCAAGTAATCCTGCTCCACCTAAGACAATCGGAGCTTTTATCGCTTTCCTCAGATTGATTTTATTTATCTCTTTATTGACCCATACAGAATCCATTTGAGCATTGGTCAAATGAGCTGCACCAAGGCAGATAATAAAAATGGAAATGCGTAAATTGATCATTAGGAGAGTCAGGTTTATAGCCATCACGCCAGCCAAAGCCAAATGGTGGGTTGAAATATTTATATTTTTTCCGACCAACCGTTTTCGGATATACTGCGTACTGTCATGACTGGAGAAGTAATTTTAAACAAAGGGTATCGAGGAACGAGACCTATATAAACTGCTGGATTCCTGTAGAAAGGGGAATCGCAATAGTCAGGATCGGCTATATAAGGAGTTCTATGCCTATTCCATGGGTATTTGTTTGCGCTACTCCAGGACCAGAGAAGAGGCAGTTGAAATCGTAAATGATGGATACATTAAAATTTTCACAAAGCTCGATCGGTATTCAAAGGGGTTGTCATTTAAAGGATGGCTTAGGAGGGTTATGATCAATTCTGCCATCGATTATTTTAGAAGAAATGAAAAACATTATAATAGTTTGGATATTTCGTATGGCCAATATGAAACTGCAAATGAATCGATTCTTGATCAACTGGCTGAAGAAGAAATCATTGCAGCCATTCAGAACTTACCGCCCTCCTATCGAATGGTTTTTAACCTATTCGTTATTGAAGGTTATAAGCATGAAGAAATCGCCAATCAACTAAACATTAGTGTAGGCACATCAAAGTCAAATTTATCCATTGCTCGCAACAAGTTGCAAAAAATATTATTGCAAGAGCAAAACAAACTGAAAAGCAAGGAAAAGAATGGATGATAGTAAATTCGATAAAAGCATAAGAGAGAAACTGGATGGCTACGAAGCTCCAGGATTCGACCCTGCTGCGTTGGCTTCACTCCATCATCAAATGGCTGCCATCACGGTTACGCCTTGGTATTCTACCTACAGAACAGAATTGATCGTGGGTAGCACCGTATTGTTATCTGCATTGCTGATCATCTGGAGTCAGTGGATGCTAACGAACAAAAGTACTTCCAACCTGGAAGCTGAGTTATTGACGCTTCGAAAACAGATTGAAAATGCAGATCAGCTTAAAAATGAATTGAATTATCTCAGGGCAAAAACACCAGACACTATCCGCATTGTTGAATATCAAGAACAACCATCAACAGTATATCTCTCCCTTCTGCGAAAAATTGATCGATTGGAAATGGAGTTAAAAACCTTGTTTGATGAAACTTCCAGAAATAATGAAATGGTTTTAAGCAAACTTAACGACAAAACAGCTCCACCTTCATTTGCTTCCAGTACACCTTCGCCATCCTATTTCCCACAGGCAAATCGTGTTTCACCTCGTCTACAGGATAAGCAAAGCAGGCGAGCCATAGCTTCTGAATTTCCATCTATCCTCGAATCCCCTGAACGAAAACTTTCACCAAAAGTCATTAAGGATATTCAAAAACATTATTACAAAGGCATCGGGATAAAGGTTGGCCCAAGCCTACTGGTTTCTCATGGTTCTTTTACTCCTGGTGATAACAGATACAATTTTGGAGGTGGTGTATTAGCTGACTTCATTGTATCTCCCACCTTAAGTCTGGAAACAGGAGTTAATCACACGCAAAGACATAATAAGATTTCAGGTTCTGACATCGCTCAACCTGTAACCCTGCCCGGATCAGACCCATCTTTAGGAGAACTCAAAAGTATAGATATCGATTCATGGATTTTTGAAACTCCACTCAATATCAAATACCGCTATCCTGTTTCAATGAAATCCAACTGGATTTTCGGAGCTGGATACACTGCCCTATTTTACTCCAAGCAAATTCTTGAGTATGATTATCAGTTTGACACGAGTCAGTCCGCGTCTTTAAATTCTTCTATCCTGGACAGGCAATTAAAAACGTATCCTGGTACCCTTAATTTATCACTAGGGTTTAGCAGTGAACTGAAGAACAACAAAATAATTGAGACTTCACTATACTATCAACATGGCCTGGGTAAGGTGGGCCTTGAACAAACTAAGCCTGAACTCTTAGGCATAAGAGGAACCTATTGGTTCAATATAAAATAACTCAGCTCAATAAACCGTTTGCAACTCTTTGTCATTGTTGTCACCTTAGCAAAAATTTAGGACAACCATGGCACTTACTTATTGGATCATTGGCATTACTGCTATCGTTAGTTGGTACTCCTTCGACAAACCTGCAGTGCTTGGTAAGCTCTTATTGAATCCTTATAAGGTTTCTAAAAATAAGGAATACTATCGATTGATCACCAGCGGATTTGTTCATGCCAATTTTCCCCATTTGCTGTGGAATATGTTCTCTTTCTATTTCTTCGGTCAAGTTGTAGAGTATTATTTTAATTATCTATTTGGAGCCGCGGGCCCTATTTTATTTATCGTATTGTACATATTGGCAATAATCATCTCCGATTTACCGTCTTGCTTTAACCATAAAGACAATCCACGGTATAATTCACTGGGAGCCTCTGGCGGTGTAGCTGCTATTATTTTTGCCTCCATTTTGTTTCAACCCCTACAAGACATTTGCCTTTATGGCATACTCTGTTTTCCGGGCTTTATCTTTGGTATTGCCTATATCATTGGTTCGTACTATTATGGGAAGCGCGGAAAAGACAACATCAATCATGCTGCCCACATTTATGGAGCACTGGTGGGACTCGTTTTTTGTATCATCATTTATCCCCATTCTGTGATGCTTTTTATCGATCAGATTAAAGAATGGAATATTTTCAAAGAATGGAGCATTTTCTGATAGTATTGACTGAATTTACCTTCCCCTTCTGTTAATTATTGATAGTATTTCGTTTCTTGCGCCTCGTTTAAACTGAAAATCATGCGTTATCTACTAATAGGGCTGTTGTTTGTGAGTCAACTTGTGGCAGCCCAATCCAAAAAAGAATTAAAGGCTGAAGTGGCTAAGTTGAAAACTGAGGTGGAAACCCTGAGTTCAGAACTTGATGCGCTTAAAAATCCACCCAAAGCTGAGCTCAATAATGAACATGAAAAAGCCAGCTACGGATTAGGCGTATTGATGGCCTCCAACCTTCAAAAGCAGGGATCTGATTCATTGCTCGTTGATATCCTTAATGAAGGGATGCGTGATGTACTGAATGGCTTACCTGCACAAATGAATGTGGAAGAAGCTATGGCCATCGTACAGCCTTACATGACCAAGGCTATGGAAAGAGAAATAGAAGCGTTGAAAAAAGAAGGCGTTGATTTCCTTGCTGCCAACAAAACCAAAGAAGGTGTTAAAGTGACTGAAAGTGGTTTACAATACAAGGTTTTAACAGCTGGCTCAGGTATAATGCCCAATGAAGCAAGCAACGTGACAGTTCATTACACCGGCAAACTTATTGACGGAACGGTCTTCGATAGTTCTGTAGAAAGAGGAGAACCAGCTACTTTCGGTGTAAGTCAGGTGATTAGCGGATGGACGGAAGCACTACAACTTATGCATGAAGGTGATAAATGGGAACTTTACATTCCTTATGAAATAGGTTACGGTGAGCGTGGTGCCGGGGCTCAGATACCTCCCTTCTCGACTTTGGTATTCGAGGTGGAATTAATCAAAGTGAATTAGTCAATACTTCACCTTAATTCTTGTACCGGGCATAGGCATTATAAAATAATCATTGGGCTTGTCCAATCGATCTATTCGTTTTCTTACTTTTTTGGGATTTGTACTGCGCACCAGTCTTTGATCATGGAATGATTTTGGTGTGCGGAAAAAATCTTCCCAATGCACGAACATCATTTTTTGGGGTTGAATAAAATCAATTAGCTTATTAGGATACCCTTCAACATTGGGTGTAGAAGCATAACAAACGATTGCCAAATCCACCCCCTTTTTTCTCAACTCTTCCTTAGGCGGAAACCCGAACGGATGCTGACTTGCAGAAGTTTGTAAAAATACACGGAGCGTATCAGAGCCTAGGAAGTCAATCAAAAAAGAAAACGTTTCTCCAGTTGACCATTTAAAAGCCTTGGTCTTGCTGTTGGAATAAACCAAATGCTCATCGAAGTAATCTTCTTCCAGTGGCTTATCCATAAACAATTTCTTTTTCGTATGTGGTGCATGGTTGGATAAAATAGGAAGAACACGAATACCTGACGATAATGAAATCCATTTGTAATCCCCATCGGCATGGTTTGGATCGTAGACTTCCTCTTTTTTCAATGCAGCAAGCCTTACTCCTTCTTCATTAAAATTTTGCATGATTTCGGGCAGATACGAATTGCCATACACTACCTTCAGATTCGTGAAGTAACGGTCTTCCAAAAGCAAAGGCAAATCCATAGCATGATCGTAATGGGTATGAGACACTAGTCCTGTCTGAACGACTGACGGAGATAAAAAATATTCAAAATTGGTTTTCCAAGTATTGTACAGTGAAGGATTGCTCTTCACTTTCCCCAATAGCTTCAGCAATTTCTGATTAGAAAAGAATGGATCAGTAATAATCGCCTCCCCTTCCCTTTCCAGCACCATGTTTCCACTACCCAGATAAACCACATTCACCTCACTTTTCGTTTCAGGATGAATTGAAAGCACTGCCTCGCTTTTCTTAGGAATTATTTCAGGATAGAATTTTGAAACGGAATGGGTACAACTCCATGAAACAAGGGCCAAAAGGAATATATATCGTACTAACATTGAATAAAGGTATAAAAAATGAATCCGCTACTCAACCATTTCCATCTGACCTGTTGGTTCAATAATTTCTTAATTTCGCACCTCATCTTACAGCGAGCATATTGCCTTTTGATCCATTCCATATTGATTTACCGATTACAGAAGTAATAAATGATGTTAAGGGCTATCTTAATGATGGCAATACCCTCATCGTTAATGCTCCACCTGGTGCAGGAAAAAGCACACTACTTCCCTTGGCCTTATTGAATGAACCCTGGCTGGAAGGGAGGAAAATTTTAATGCTGGAACCAAGAAGATTGGCAGCCCGCTCTATTGCTAACCGGATGGCTTCATTGCTCGATGAAGAAGTAGGAGATACTGTTGGTTATCGCATTCGCTTCGAAAACCGAATCGGAAAAAAAATTGAAGTGCTTACTGAAGGTATTCTCACGCGTATGCTTCACAGTGACAATTCACTTGAGGGTATTGGTCTTGTGATCTTTGATGAGTTTCATGAACGCAGTATTCATGCCGATGTCGCATTAGCATTATGCAGGGAAGCACAACAAGTATTAAGGCCTGACCTTCGCATCATGATCATGTCCGCCACTCTGGATATGCCTCAGCTTACTGAATTACTAAAGGCCCCTGCCGTGGTAAGTCAGGGTAGGCAATATCCTGTTGACATTCAATACGGAACCGGAGTAGATATGTTCATGATTCCTGAACTGATGGCGCGCGCTATCTCCAAAGCGAGCAAAGAACAAGAAGGTGATATTTTGGCATTCTTTCCCGGAGAAGGCGAAATAAGAAAATGCGAAGAGTTATTGAGAAAAGAGCTGAAAGGTTTTTTGATACATCCTTTATTCGGTCAACTGCCCTTTCATAAACAACAAGCGGCAATACTTCCCAATAAATCAAATAGGCGAAAAGTGGTGCTGGCCACTTCCATTGCTGAAACCAGTTTAACCATTGAAGGCATTACGACCGTAGTGGATTGTGGTTATGGCAGAACTTCCCGGTTTGATCCCAATTCTGCTTTGTCAAGATTAGAAACCGTAATGATTTCCAAAGATGCTGCGGACCAACGAGCAGGAAGAGCAGGAAGACTAGGGCCGGGTCATTGTTACCGACTTTGGACAAAGGCAACACAATCGCAACTGCAAGCACATCGCTCTCCTGAAATACTGGAAACAGATCTCTCATCCCTTGTTCTTGATATGGCGCAATGGGGAATTATTGACATCAATCAACTCACATGGTTAACACCACCTCCAAAAGGAACAGTAGCGCAAGCATCCGAATTATTGCACGAACTTGATGCACTCGAAAATGGAAGGATAACAGAACACGGAAAAAAAATTCACGCACTCCCTTGTCATCCGCGCATTGCCCATATGCTGGTTTTGGCCCATGAAAATGATGCACTGGAATTGGCTACTGACATTGCAGCCATTTTGGAGGAGCGAGATCCTCTGCCTCGTGACTCCGGCATTGACGTCAACCTTCGCATTGAAGCGTTGAGACGATATAGAAAGGAAAACAATTCTGGGAAAAAATTTAGTAGAATTGAAAAGATAGCAGCATCCTACCGTCAACTATTTGATGCCGAACCGGATAACGGAACATTCGATCCTTTTGAGACTGGAGTGCTATTGGCGTATGCTTATCCAGAGCGTATCGCATGTGCAAGGCCAGGAAACAACGCACAGTTTCAAATGGCCAATGGTAAGTTAGCAATGGCTGGTCATCGTGATGATCTGGCGCACGAAGCCTGGCTATCAGTGGCTCATGTGAATGCGAGAGATGGCATGGGCAAAATATTTATGGCTGCGCCACTCAATCCGAAAGACCTGGCGCCATTGGTGCAAGAAAAAGAAGTGATCACCTGGGATACCCGAAAGGGTGGTTTGATAGCTACAAAAGACCTTCGGATAGGCAGCATTGTGTTACAATCAAAACCATTGCCCTCACCCGATCCAAAACATTTATCAAAAGCCATCTCAGATGCAATAAAGCAGGAAGGCGAAAGATTACTCTCGTTTGATGAAAATGTAGAGCAATGGCAAAACCGTATTTTGAGTTTACGCAAATGGAATCTTGAAGAAGAGTGGCCGGATGTAAGCACACAAACCTTATTGATAACCAACGAAGAATGGCTCGGGCCTTACCTCAGTGCGGTAAAAAAACCTGATGACCTAAAAAAGATTGATTTACTATCCATCTTAAACAATAGTCTAGATTGGGAAAAACAAAAGGTACTCCACCAATTGGTTCCTACCTCCATTGAAGTACCTAGTGGATCGTCAATTAAAATCAATTATCCTTCACCGGGTGACCCTCCAGTGCTAGCCGTAAGGTTACAAGAGGTGTTTGGAATGGCTGACACACCAAAAGTGAACAACGGAAAAAACAATTGTGTTCTGCATTTATTGTCCCCTGGATACAAACCAGTTCAGATCACTACTGATCTTAAAAGCTTTTGGAACACCACCTACTTTGAAGTTAGAAAAGATCTAAAACGCAGGTACCCCAAACACAGTTGGCCTGACGATCCGTGGACTGCAGAAGCAGTGAGAGGAGTAAAAAGAAAAAAATAAAATTCGGGCTATGCACGATAGCCCGAATCAACATCTATTTCTTCGTTTTGAATAACTCCCGCTTCACCTTCACTCTTCTATTGTAAGGATAAACACGATTGAAGGCTTTGTTCAAAGCCTCAACTACTTGCGAAATATATTCCTTACGAGGGCTGACTACTGCATCCTTTTCTCCTTCGGCTGTAGAAATTCTAACTGAATATCGCTCGCGCAATATCACCAGCAAAAGAATAGCAATTACCGCAAGAAATCCACCTCCCCAAATGGCAATAAGGTTTGCACCATAGTGGCCTCCGTCATTAAAAGATTGGTACAGCCCATCCGGGTTTGGGAAAGTATTCAGAAACCCTGATATCATTAATAACACAGACAATACCAATAAAAGAATGCTTGGCAATCTTTCAGGCTTCAAAACAGAAAAGCCATACTTGGTAATACCATTCAGTCTGTACTTCATTTTACCGACCTCAAAAACAGAATCGGTAATCGTCACATCTCTACCATTGGTGTAGATTACATTGTCCTCTGTCATAACTATTCATTTTAAGTTTTGAAAACACTAACTACTTTTCAGCTAGTATTGCAAATGAATGGCCATACCTCGTTTTTAAGCAAAAACAGAGTTCAACATCGAAAAGTGTGAATAATTTTCTACAGCATTCCACAATGTGGAGTCAAATCACTTGGATTCAACCTCCGCCAGAAATTCTCTTAACGATCGCATATAATCCTCTGGATTGTCTCGCGTTTTGGCATGACCTGCATTAGGTACAATGGCCACTTTAGAACCTGGAACCAGTGTTTGGAAATAGTAAAGTGTCTCGGGTAGCACCTCATCATATTCACCACCTATAAAGAGTGCTGGCTTGGTGATGGTAGGCAGGTCAGCCACCCGATCAAAATCACGCAACGTGCCTGTTGCATTAAATTCCGTTGGGCCCCACATGTAATTGTATATGGCACGGTTTGAACCCGGAACGTCTTCACATTCAGTTGCAGGTATCCGTGGGCCTTTCTTTCTCGAACCAAAGGTGATGTTAAATGTATCAGTCGCTGCCTTGTAGGCGGGAGATGTATAATCCCCTAACGCCTCGTACTTATTAATGGTGTCTTGTACAGGTTGTGACAACCGAGAGATCAGCACCTTTGAATCTTTCATCCATTGTGGTGTTCCTATCAGGGGTCCGGCAAAAATAACGGAAGCGATGGCATCTGTATTTTTGGTTACCATGTATTCCACAGCAATAGAGCCACCCCAGGAACTTCCAAGCAAATGAAAGCTCTTCAACTCTAATTTCTTTCTTAGCGCTTCTACCTGATCTACGAAATAAGGAACTTTCCATAAACTTGTATCATTAGGATGATCCGACATTCCTGATTCCAATTGATCGAAAAAGATAATAGGTCTATCATTGACCAGCGCCTGATAAGCTTCAATGGATCCGCAGCTCCTTCCACCTGGTCCACCATGCATCACCATCAAGGGTTTGCCTGGACCGGATCCAATTACTTTATACCAAATTTTTCCTCCTGTCACTTGCACATAACCTTCATGTGGCTGAAGAGGTTTTTCACAGCCCATAATCGCTAAGGCAATAACTCCTGCAAGTGCAATAAAACGTAGTTTCATAATTATTGTTTTAAAAAAGAAATTGAATAGCACCGGGAAACTCTCGTTCCCAATACCAGATTTTGTGTTCTCCATCTGCATCAATTTTCAATAACAGATTTTCAGGAGGCCTTGACTTGGATTGGAGAAGGCTGAACAATTTCTGATTGTCTTCAGGAAAATTGACCAGATTGGTAAATTCCTGTTCACCCACTACGGCATATATTTTTGCATCTTGCCTCACTTCCCCTCTTGCTGCTTTACTAAATACTGAGTCCGCATTGAAATGAAGTGCCGCAGAAAAAAGTGCAGCCTTACCAAACACATCAGGATATTCAGTTAGTGCGTAAAAGCAAGCGAGGCCACCTAAGCTAGCACCCATGATACAAGTGTTCTCCCTATCTGATTGGGTTCTGTATTCAGCATCAATTTTAGGCTTGAGTGTTTGGGTTAAAAAATCAAGATAAGCTTGACCTTTTCCGCCCAGATGATTTCTATTCCAAAATAAACTAAAATCTTCATGTCGTGTGTCCTCATCACTCTCAATTCCCACTACAATAGCACCATCGAATCCATCTCGCTCAAAATCCCTCATCATCTCATCCACATGCATCTCCTGACTGTAATTGGGATTGACTTCAAAAATCCACTGTGCATCTGAGAAATAAATAACAGGATACGACTTATCTGATTGACTATAGTCACTCGGAAGGTAAAGCCAAATTCTCTTAGTTACTCCGAGTTCCGTACTCTCAAGGTCAAATACTGAATACAACTTAGGTTCTTCATCTTCTTTACAAGAAAGAAGCAAGTAACATAACAAAAGAGTGACTAGTCGCAACATATTTAGTCACACAAGATAAAAGGAATTTATTAATGACTTAAGGGATTCAGTCCTTAACTTCTTCAATACCATCGGCATGTTTGGCAAACCTACCCCTTTCGCGGGGATGTACATGGTCGTGGCTTCCCCAAGGCCAGCCCCCAAACTCAGTTTGTTGATATTCTTGCATGGCTTGTTGAATTTCTGCTTGTGTATTCATAACAAATGGGCCATACTGAGCTACTGGCTCGTCAATTGGCTTACCCTGTAAGAGTAAAATCGAAGCGGGCTTTACTCCATTTTTAATTTCAAGTTCATTGTCCGGTCTCACAACAACTGAATGATAATTGGAAATGCTCTCACCATCTATATGGATACTTTCACCTCCATAGAGATAGAGTGTTCTATTGATCCCCACACTGGCCTTTGGCAATTTAAAGGTAGCATTGCCTTCCATTTTTATAATCCAAATGGCCACATCATTGTCTTTGTCGTTGGCCCAGGAATTCGGAGCCGGATCGGGGGCGATAGCATTACCTAAACGGCCAGCAATAATTTTTACCGAAGTCTTAGCTCCATTTTTATCAGCGCTTTCTTGCTGTGGTATGTTCTCATTCCAAAGCATAGCAAAGTGAGGCTCGACCAATTTATTCTTTTTGGGTAAGTTCAACCAAATTTGAAATAGCTCAAGAGGATTATCATTCTCCTTACTAAGTAATGGAAACATCTCTGAGTGCTGCACACCTTTTCCTGCAGTCATCCACTGGACGTCTCCATTACCAAATCGGCCAGCAGCTCCAAGGGAATCTGAATGATCAACCAAACCCTTTGTTACGATTGTAACCGTCTCAAAACCACGGTGTGGGTGTGCCGGAAAGCCTGGCACCTTGCTTCCATGATACATGCGCCACCCATCTTTAATGGTGAAATCATTACCTATATTTCTTCCAGCGAGCGATGCGTCTGGCCCCATATGTTCATTTCCCTTCGGGTAAAAATCTGCGTGGTGCACGCAAAACAAAAAGGGATCACTTGTTTCCCACGGAAATCCTAGCGGTTTTACGCTGATAATTGATTTGCTCATAATAAAAACTTAAGAATTGCATGTGTATAACATGAGTGGTAATAAATATGTTCAAAGTCAATGGAACTCAAAAACGCATATTGATTAACAAATTCCCGAAAAGGGGGTGATGGAATTGTGATCAAAGAAATTCATCTTTGATAAGTTGAGAAGAGACAAGAGTGAAGTTGCAAAAAAGGTATTATGAGTTCTTTTCAATTAAAACGGTGACTATCATGTCGGTCACCGTTTTTTTTATTCCTGTCGCCCAACCTAATATACTTCACCATTCCGCTCTTAGGTAAGTCTTCACTTCCTTGTTATCAAATAAACCCCTACTGAAACCATTCCCAACGCCATCATTAATTGCATGAACTCCCAAACTCCCCATTGAACTGCATTTCGTGCGCTATAAATACCAAAGGCAATTCCTAAACCCACATACAGATAGCCGCGTAACTCTCTAAACCCCATTTGACTCATTAGGCTATCTTGTTCAATTTTTGTTCCATTTTTTCCATTCGCTCACTCAGCTCCTGCAACTTGTTGAGAATAAGGATATGTGTCTTTTTAGCATCAATGCCCACAGGGCTTGCATCGCTATGAATTAATTTTGCGATGAGCTCATAATCCTTCTGAGCCACATCAAAGTTTTTATTTTCCATATTTAATTTATCTATGTACTCCACTCATAATAGTTGTGATCTTTATCCAGTTCAAAACCTGCTTTGGGATACAACTTATTTCCTTCCACATTTGACTTTGCTGTTTCTAACATCATTCCACAAGATCCAGAATCACGGCAAAGTTTTTTAGCTCGTTCAATTAATGCAACAGAAAAGCCTTGTCTCCTATAGTTTGCATTCACATACAAATCATTCAATAACCAGAAGCGCTGCATACGGGTAGAAGAGAAAAGTGGGTAAAGTTGTGTAAACCCTGTCATGACGTTTTCATCATTAAAGGAAACAAATATCTCAGACTCCTTATTTTCAATTCTAGCCTGAAGAAAAGATTTCGCTTCAATAACATCAGATTTCTTTTTGTAAAAAACCCTGTACTCATCGAACAGTTCGGCCAAAGACCGAAGGTCACCTAATTCTGCCTTTCTTATGATCATTTTTAAGTCCCGTTTTTAGAATAACATATCTTCTACCCAAGATAGAAATTTTGGCTATAATTATTGTTCAAATTTAGCCATACTATTCAGCTTCAAACTAAAACCTAAACCAAAGTATCATGAGTTCAGATCGTAGGAAATTTATAAAACAAATGGGGCTAGGTCTTGCCGCTAGCAGCTTAGCAGCAAGTAATCTGGCTTGCACAAATACCAATACTCCCATCAGTGGAAATTCAGAAAGTCTGCTGGCCACCCGCGAAGGACAACCTGAACCCGCACCGCTTGGATACGATCGACTTCCTGTAGAATGGTACAAAGCAAATACACAACGGCTAAAGGATAAAATCGCGGATAAAAACGCTGATGCCATTCTTATTCAGAATGATATCAATGCAGTTTACTTTACTGGCTGCTTCAGAGGCAGTGGAGAGCGTACCACTTGGGTAATGTTTCCAACAAACGAAAAAGACACTGCCTATTGGTACGGCCCAGCTATCGATCGCGATCTGATCACCTCATGGTGGGCCACTGAGTTTGAATATTATTTTTGTTACCCACATGCTGTTGGTGGATTTCCCAATAAAGGACAAGTGGTTCAAGGCGAACGAAAAGATTTGTTTGAGTGGCTGTTGGAGGGGCTAGAGAAAAAAGGAATGGCCGGTAAAACCATAGCTACAGACTTCACACCATCTCCAGCGCAGCTTGCCACCGCCCGCAAAATATTACCTGGAGCAAAGTTTGTAAATATCAGTGACGAGTGTTTACAAATGAAGATTATCAAATCCAAAGAAGAGATCGCACTTTTTCAGCGTACTTATCGCTATTTCGACAAAGTGCATTCCTTCGCACGAGATTTTATTTTAGAACATGGCACCAACACTACGGATTTTGAAATAGGTCAAGCCTTACAATTGTATGCGATACAAATGATAATGAACGATGTGAAATATGATGGCAAGCCACATTCAGCTGTGGGTATAGATTCTACTTCACATTATGTACGCACAGGAGTTTCTACTGCCTATCCGCATCCCAATCAATTCTTTTACACCAAAGTAAAAAAGGGTGAATCGTTATATGTAAATACTGATCTTTACATGGGAGGCATGGGTGGTGAATGTTATCGCAATTTTCTAATTGCCCCTTGGACCGATCATCAAAGCAAAATGTGGGAAATTGTTTCTGACACGGTTCAGATCATGGTAGAAGAAAGTAAACCAGGAGCTATCTGTTCTGATGTTGCTTACAAAGTACATCAGCATCAGGTAAAAAACGGAATGCAACAATACATCTATCACCGTCCCGGCCACGGAACGGGGCAAAATTTACAAGGGCATCAAGCGCCATTCCTGGCTTTGGGTGACTATACTCCTATGCAAGAAGGAATGATGTTTAGTGTTGAACCCGGCTTATATGATTCTGAAAAAGGAATCGGCATCAACCCGAGTGATAATTTGTTAATTACTAAAGAAGGCGCTGTGCTGATGAGTCGTGTTCCCTTTAGTAAAGAGTGGAGTTATCTGACTTTATAATTTTTCTTTGCGAATAAAAATGCCGTGTCGCTTAGTCTCTACGTTATCAGGAGACTTGGCGATGTGGCCATTGATGATCACATAATCAAAACCTTCTGCATACTGATGTGGCTCCTCGTAGGTTGCATTGTCTTTTATTGCTATAGGATCAAAGACCAACAGATCAGCCTTGTACCCAACTTTCATTACTCCTCGCTTTTTCAATCCAATGATCGAAGCTGGAAGTGAAGTCATTTTCCTTATAGCATCAGTCAATTCCAGACTGTTCGTTTCATTTACATAGTGTCGGATGATTTTGGCAAATGAACCATACCCTCGTGGATGGTGCATGGTAGGCGACCCATCTGAAGAAATACATACCAATGAATCTTGAATCAGTTGAGTCTGCAATTCCTCATTCATTACAAAATAAGCACCAGAAGCACCCTCGGGCCCAATCACATCAATCAAAACTTTTTCAAAAGGTATTTTTAATGAGTCAGACACTTGCGCCAAAGTCATCCCTCTCCAAGGTCCATTACCCAATAAGGTTGCTTCGGGTCCATTTCTTTTCATTACGCGGGCCCGCAAAAAATCCTCAAGATCGGCTCTTCGGTTTACTTTTATCTTCTCAAAATCATTTGGAGGTTTGGCCCAATCAGGAAAAACAATTCCTATTCCGGTATAACTTGCCGTATAAGGATAAACATCTGCTGTAACATTTATTCCTTTCCTTCTCGCTGAATCCAAAATTGACAATAAGTACTTTGCTCGCTCCTTCCCTTTTCCATATACTACTTTAAAATGGGAAATATGAACAGGCGCAAATGAACCTTGAAGCAACAATTCGTTGATTGACTTTTCAACCTGATCATCATCTTCATTGCGCATGTGGCTCATAATAATACCACCGTTGTCGCCTACTACTTTCGCCAAGGCTTCCATTTCTTCCGCTTGCGCATAATAACCAGGTGTATATTCTAATCCAGTACTTAGTCCGAAGGCACCACGATTTATGTTTTGTCGCAGTATTTCTTGCATGGATGAGAGCTGCTTTTCCGTAGGTTTTGGAGAATAATTGGTACCCGATAATTCTCTGAGTGTGCTATGGCCAACAAAGGTGATCACATTTACACCCAAACCTGTTGAGTCAATTTGACTCATCCAAGGTGAGAGATTTTCAGAACCATAACTAAATCCATCCTGCCCTAATACAATTGTTGTTACACCCATGTCTCTAAAGTTTCTGAACTCTGCATCAGCGACAGGGTCTCCATGTGCATGAGCATCAATAAAACCGGGAGTAACTACTTTTCCCCTTGCATCAATAATTTGATTGACCTCTATTTTCTTTTTATCAACATCTCCAATAAATGCTATGGTGTCCGCCCGAATCAAAACATCACCAGAAAATTCCGCTCCTCCAGTTCCATCAATAATCGTAGCATTAGAAATAAGAACATCAAAGTTACCCGAGGGTGAGTCTGGATTACTGCATCCATAAATCAATATTCCAATAATGACGAGGAATGAAATCTTAACCAAAGTCTTATACTTCATAAAATACTTTTTATCCATCCACCATCAACAGCAAGCGAAACTCCCGTAATGTAGCTTGCGCGCTCGCTTGCCAAAAATGCAACAGCTGCAGCAAACTCTTCTGGTTGTCCAAACCGGCCTAGCGGAATTTCGGAAGTGACGTTTGCCACAACAGGATTGCCCTCTATCAATTTGGTTAATCTTGTTGTTTGTGTATAGCCCGGCATCACGTTATTCACTGTAATGTTGTATTGACCTAACTCGTTCGAAAGGGATTTCATTAAACCGGCAACAGAAGCCCTCACTGCGTTTGACAGTATTAAATTGTTAACCGGTTGCTTCACTGCCTGTGAAGTAATTGCGAGGATGCGCCCCCAATTTTGTTTTTTCATTCCCGGTAAAAATCCATTGACTAAACCAACCGCACTTCCCAACAATTGTTGCGTAGCCTTGTCCCAATCCTCCTGGCTAAAAGATTCAAACTTACCTGCCGGAGGACCACCTGTATTGGTTACCAAAACATCTACTTTGCCGTACTCCTTGAGGGTTGTTGTGATGATATAATCTCGGTTAGTAGCGCTTGATAAATCACCCACCAATGAAAGCACTTTTGCACCACTGGCTCTCATCTCCTCCGCAGTTTCATCGAGTGTTTCTTTATTTCTCCCACAAATAATTACGGAAGCTCCTTCCTCTGCCAATAGCATGGCCACAGCCTTTCCCAACCCCTGACTTGATGCAGCTACAAAGGCTACTTTGCCTTTTAATCCTAAATCCATTATTTTCTTAAGTAATCGTCTGTACCATCTAACCAGTCTTCACGTGGTGGCGACCACGAGTCAATTTCTACCACTTCACCAATCATCAATGCTTCATGAGGAACATTAGAGGGAATGACTACAACATCGCCTGATTCCAAATCCATTTGCTGCTCTTTATTGGCTCCAAACCAAAATCTCATCTTACCAGATACAACTTGTGTGATCTGCTCATGAACATGATGATGAAGTGGCACAACAAACCCATCTTTAAAATTCATTCTTGCAATCATCATCTTCTCTCCTGTGATGATTCTTCTTTTCATAGAAGGGTTTACCTCCTCCTGGGGAACGGATTCCCAATTAATTTTTTTTACCATGGTAAGTGATGTTCTGGTTGTACATATTGTCAAAAGACTAAGGTAAAATAATTTGATCAATTGTACGGTACCGCACACATATGTACATTTTTGAATGTGCTGAAGATCAAAAGTTGCTATATAGGTCATATTTAGTCCATTTTTCAACTGGCATGTTCCTTGAAGAAAGGATATATGACTAACCAACCACCTTTTAGTATGCGCAGTATTTTTACAATCATTTTGACCGTATTTGTAGCAACCACTTATGCTCAAACTACTGTAAAGGCACAAGACATTATCAACGAGATTAATAATGGCCGCTCTGTTACACACAAAAATGTAACCATTGAAGGTTATCTGGATTTAACTGATTTACGTAACAGAAGACACACAGATTCTTCATTTGATTTCTTCGGGAAAGGCAACGACACTTTTGAAAGCTCAGTTGAAGCCTCACTCACCTTTATTAATTGCACTTTTACAGATGATGTAATTGCCTACTATCATGTGGAACGTGACAATGACACTTTTATCGCTCACTTTGAAGAAGACGTGGTTTTTCAAAACTGTACATTCAAAAGAAAAAGTGAATTCAAATATTCAGAGTTTGGAGAAAATGCTGATTTCAGGGGCTCTGTCTTTAACAGGGAGGCTAATTTTAAATATGCAGAGTTTTCAGATGCACCCAATTTCTCTAAAGTCAACTTCAGAGATGATGCTAATTTTAAGTATGCAGAATTCCCTCAAGGCGCCTCATTTCAGGAAGCTACCTTTATACAACTAGCGAACTTCAAATACACGAAATTCAGAACCCCTTTGAATGTTTCCAATATTTCGTTTAAAGGTGAAGAGGACTTTAAGTATACCAAAGTGGATGGGCAGAGCTTTACGGCTTATTTACTGAAAAACCGTTGATTAAGTATTCTTGATTCGCTTGGCAATAGCCATAAACCTTAAACAATAAAGCAAAATTAACGCCTCAGAGGTCTTTTATAAAGTATTAAGACCTTTTATCAAGTGTGTCCCTGTTTAGGATGCTGTTCAAATTAATTTGTGTTGAAATTTAGCACAAATTGAAATTCAACATTTTATTGGCTTTAGGGTTTTTGGTGGTTTTTGCCTCTTTTGGGCAGCAGATTACCAGAAAAAAGGTATACATCAACAAAACAGAGGACCTTATAAAGATTGACGGGCTGCTGGATGAGCAAGCATGGAAAGATGCTATACCAGCCAAAGATTTCATTCAAACTTTTCCTTACGATTCGGCCTTATCTCAAACGCAATGTGAAATCTACCTCACCTACGATAAAAACAACATCTACATTGGCACAAAGTGTAACGACCTTGATCCCAACAAAGATTTTGTAATTATCTCTAAGCGAAGAGATTTTAGAGGGCCCGGAATTGAAAGTATAAATATACTGTTAGACCCCTTTCAAGATCAAACCAATGCTTATCAATTTGGCATCAATCCTTTGGGAGTGCAAAAGGAAGGGCTCGTTGCTAACGGTGGCAACCAATCAGAAGATCTATCTTTAGACTGGGATAATAAATGGATCAGTGAAGCTTCCATAGGTGATGGATACTGGATTTCTGAAATGGCCATTCCTTTTAAAACCATTCGTTTTCCTGAAGGTTCTCAAAAATGGTTTTTCAATGCCTACAGGGTAGATAGTAAAACCAATGAACGTGCTACATGGAATAGAGTGCCAAGAAACTTTAGACCCTACTCCTTGTCCTACACTGGTGAATTGATCTGGGATGAACCACTCCCCAAACCTGGCGCCAATGTATCTATCATCCCCTTTGTATCGTCAGGACTGGATAAAGATTTTGAAGAAGGAACTGAAACAGTATTTCAAAAAGCAATTGGCGGAGATGTAAAGATTGCACTAACACCTTCTATGAATCTTGACTTAACGATCAACCCGGATTTTTCTCAAGTTGAAGTTGACCGGCAAGTTACTAACGTGGATCGTTTCGAGATTTTCTTTCCTGAGAGGCGACAGTTCTTCCTTGAAAATGCTGACCTGTTTGCTGCGTTTGGAACAGAAGATGCCAGGCCTTTTTTCTCAAGAAGAATTGGTGTAGCCATTGATACCTCTACTGGATCGAACGTACAGAATAAAATTTATGGCGGGTTCAGACTTAACGGAAAACTGAACAACAGGCTAAGGGTTGGATTACTCAATATGCAAGCTGCTGAAGACGATGCCATTCAACTCCCAAGTATTAATTACACTGTGGCCGCAGTACAACAGCAAGTCTTTAGTAGATCCAACATTTCAGCATTCTTTGTTAATAAGCAAGCTTTTAATGGCACTTTTTCCGACAAACTCTTTGATGAGTCAGTGAGGTACAATAGAGTCTTGGGCTTTGACTACAACCTTGCTTCCATTACCAATAAGTGGACAGGGAAATTTTTTTATCACCAGAGTTTTCAGAAACAAAAACCGGATGAGCAATATTCTCATGGCGCATCACTTCGGTACAGTACTCAAAAATGGGAAGTTGAATGGAGCCATGCCATGATAGGTGAAAACTACAATGCCGAGGTAGGCTTCGTAAAAAGAACCAACATCAACAGTATCACACCTAAAATTGGATATAAGTTCTACCCAAAAACTGGTAAAATAAACAACCACGGGCCAGGAACAGATATTGAATACTTCTGGAATGCAGATGGTCGAACTGATCAGCTTATTCGTCTTTCCTACGATGTACGATTTCAAAATAATGCCAGTGCCAGATTATCCTACAACAACAGATATACTAAGTTATTAAGCGACTTTGACCCCACACGCACACCTGATGAAGATAATCCTGTACTTCTTCCTGCGGGATCAGGATATAATTACCAGAGTTATTGGATGCGCTACGAATCCGATCCAAGAAAACTTCTCTCCTTTGAGTTAAGACACTCCGGTGGGGAGTATTATAATGGTACACGCCTTGAATATAGCCCATCCATTACGTATAGATTTCAACCCTTCGGAAGTTTCACACTAGATTATAATTTAAACAGGATAAAACTTCCGCTCCCCCACCCGACCAGAGATATTCATTTGATTGGACCCAGATTGGATTTAACATTGACCAAAAAGTTATTCCTCACCAATTTCATGCAATTCAACACGCAAAACGAAAACGTGAATATCAACGCCCGATTACAATGGAGGTTCAAACCAGCAAGTGATATCTTCTTAGTTTACACTGATAACTATATCTTCAGCTTCGAAGACCCTAATGCCAATTGGATGCCACGAACGAGAGCATTAGTTTTCAAAATGACTTATTGGCTTAACCTCTAGAAGCACTTAGGCCACTGACTTCAGCTCCTCTTTATTCATATCAAAATCTTTCTTCTTTCTCTTCCAACGCTTATGCGTCCAAAGCCAGTAGGAAGGTTCCTTTTGAATATCTTTTTCCAGCATACGAGTATGCATTTCACTTATCATACCCACTTCCAATTCTTCAGGATTCTCGCAAACCAGTTTATATTCCATTTCATAGTGCCCCCGCTTCACTTTATGAATAAATCCATAGATAACAGGAGTGTTATTATCTCTGGAAAATTTTTCAGTTCCAAATTGTACTGCAGTTTCTTGATTTAAGAATTCTGTGAAGTAAGGTTTTTGAAAATGTTTAGGGCATTGATCAGATCCAAAAATAAATGTAACAGGTCTCGATTCACTCTTTACAATTTGTTTTGCCTCCTCATAACTTTTCATCCACAACCCAAACTTGGATCTGCTTTGAGTGATTTTGTTGTTCATGAATTTATTATTCAGCGGAGTAAATAGCGCCAATGGCTGGTGAGGTAAATGTCTGGCAACGCTAACAGCAAATAATTCCCAATTGCCATTGTGGCCGCCCACCAACGTAACATGTTGTCCCTGATCAAAATACTTTTGAAAAATTTCAGGGTTGCGATGAGTAAATCTTCGGTCTAATTCAGTATCAGAAATTGTAAATGCCTTTATGGACTCAACAATCAAGTCACAGAAATGAACATAGAACTCCCGCTCAATTTCTAACCTCCTTTGAGTAGACAATTCAGGAAATGAGTTTCGAAGGTTATCTCGTACTGCTGCTTTTCGGTAGCCTACCAAATGATACACAACCAAAAACAATCCATTTGATAGACCATATAACACCCAACTAGGTAATAGGCTGAAGGGGCGTAAGACTAAATAATATAAAAAAGCCATAAACTCTTAAATAATCAAAAACAATAATAGGAATATAGTAGCATTATCAAGGGATTCCAAATAAGTGATATAAGTGGTTTTATCAGATGTTTAGTTGCTCAAACCAATCATAGATCATTACCTAAAAAATAAAGCAGCAAAAATGTTTTAGTTTTAATTCGACCCGCTTAAAATTTTAAGCATCGTTTCTTCTGATGGTGGATTCTTTACATTACTTTCCGCAAACTGTAGCGCATGTGGGTAGTCGGTATTTTTTATTCGCTCCACAGCTTTATTTATATCATATTCTAAATGGCGAAACTTTACTTCTGAATCGAGTTGCAGCCAATAGGCGCCTGGTTTTCCAAACGGCATACCCACACTTCCGGCATTCAATACTCTTGTCTTGCCAATGGTACGATCAAATTGCATATGGGTGTGACCACAAACAACAATATCCTCTTTAATATTACTGAACAGAGGAAGCAGTTTTTTCTCAGGAGTAAGCTTAGTGAAATTATCATTTTCATTTTCCGGTGTAGCGTGGCAAAAAAGAACATTTCCTAACCCTTCTATTTCTAAATTGATAGTCATCGGCCAGCTCTTCATTTGCTCCCGATGCTCTGGTAGAATTTGTTGGGCCGTCCAGCGAATGTCCTCCAGAACATTTTCTGGCAGCTTTCCCTTAAACCCACCGCTTAATTCATCCAATACCGCCACCTCACAGTTTCCTTTGATAAATTGAACAGGTGTATTTAATTCCAATAACAACTCGAGGCATTCACATGACATCGGCCCTAGCACTACATCACCGCCAGCTATGATCTGATCTACTTGAGATTGGTTTATATCTTCAATCACAGCCTCCAATGCAGGTAGGTTTCCGTGGATATCATAAATAGCAGCAATTTTCATGTTATACTGGCCTCTTCAGCTATTGTGAGTGAATGCAAACAGCGATACCGTAAATACATTTCAATTTTCAAATCAATTTACCGAAAGTGTAAAAACTCCTCGTTTAAACAATAGAAAATAGCACATTTACCCGTTATGAGGTTTTCAAAAATTTCAGTTCTGTACCCCGTCCTACTCCTTTTCTCTATGGAGACTCAGGCTCAAATCAACGGTCCATTAAAAACACTTCATGCTAAAGAAGCCATTGACCCTATTAAGTTGGATGGGATTTTGGATGAAGAATCGTGGAATACAGCTGAAAAGGGTGGAGACTATTGGCAATTATGGCCAAGTGATTCTATTCCGGCCAAAACGAGAACTGATGTTATGATTACCTACGATGATAACTTCTTGTATGTTGGTGCCAGGCTTTATCACTATGACGGCAACAAATACATTATCAATTCCCTAAACAGAGATTTTCAAGGTCCAGAAATCGATGGGTTTCATGTCAATTTTGACACATACTATGACAATACCAATGCGTTCAATTTTGCCATCAATCCATCTGGCGCTCAGCGTGAGGGTACATTGTCTGATGGAGGAAGTGGAAGAATAGATGTTTCATGGGACAATAAATGGTTTTCTGAAGTGCAAGTGACAGATGAATATTGGAGTGCAGAGATGGCCATTCCATTCAAAACCATTCGGTACAAAGAAGGTAGCACGAAATGGGGTTTCAATTCTTTTCGACTCGATGGTACAGCAGGTGAGCGAGTTGCTTGGACAATTATCCCTCAGGGGTTTTCCATGAGTTCCATGGCATTAGATGGTGAATTGATTTTTGACAAGCCCTTAAAAAAACCAGGAGCCAATATCTCCCTCATTCCTTTTATCGCAGGAGGTACATCAAAAAATTATGAAGAGGGAACTCCTCTTGATAACAACCTGGCTATTGGAGGAGACGCTAAAATTGGTTTAACTCCAGGTCTCAATTTGGATCTAACAGTAAACCCAGATTTTTCACAAGTGGAAGTGGATCGACAGCAAACCAATATCTCAAGGTTTGAATTGTTCTTTCCGGAAAAACGACAATTTTTCCTGGAGAACAATGATTTGTTTTCCGATTATGGAGGCGAAACCTCAAGACCCTTTTTCTCAAGGCGAATAGGTATTGCACAGGACACCGCCACAGGGCAGAATATTCAAAATACCATTCATGCCGGAATGCGCCTTAGCGGGAAGCTCGATAAGAATTGGCGAATCGGTTTACTGAACATGCAGGCCGCACCTGATGATAAAAACGGGCTTCCCTCCTTTAACTATGGAATGGCTGTGCTTCAAAGGAAAATATTTAGCAATTCCACCTTATCTGCTTTTATGGTCAACAAGGAAGCAGCTTTCAATGATCAGGAAAAGACATATGACATCGGATTAGATCATTACAACAGAGTGCTAGGGTCAGAATTCAATTATAGATCAATCAACGGACGCTTCAGTACGGTGGCCTATTTCCACCGATCATTCACAGAACTCGATACACTTAACAAAGAATTCACATCAGGTCTAACTGCCGCTTACCGCACACGGAGATTCAGTATCACAAGTCAATTCAACGAGGTGGGAGATGACTACACCGCAGAAGTAGGATTTGTTCCCCGTGTAGATTTTAAACGATCTTTTACTCAAGGTAAACTCAATTTTTATCCTACGAATAATGGCATCAGTAGCCATGGCGCCACTCTTGAATACGAACACATTTGGAATGATGACCTAGCGCGTACAGATCAATTGGCAAGTTTAGGTTATGAAATTAATTTCAGAAGCCTTGCCAGGCTTACCGTAAAGGGCACCGTTGATTACACGTTTTTATTGAATGATTTTGACCCAGCCAGAAAAGGCAACAATATCTTTCTTGCTGAAGGAACAAACTACACTTACAAGAGGGCAACTTGGGAGTATAGTTCCAACACGAGAAAAACTGTATTTTATAATTTCAATGGCGCAGTAGGTGAGTTCTTTAATGGAAAAATATTCAACCTCAATGGAAACATCAATTATCGAATCAGACCCATATTTAATTTCTCAGTGGACTATAACTACAATAGGCTAAGAATGCCGGAAGGATTTAACGATGCAGATTTATTTCTGGTAGGTCCAAAGTTTGAATTTACTTTCACACGAAACCTCTTCTTCACTTCATTGGTACAGTACAACAATCAATTAGACAATATCAACCTGAATGCAAGGTTTCAGTGGAGATACAAACCTGTTTCTGATTTCTTCCTGGTCTATACCGATAACTACTATACCTCCCCTACATTTCTTGGCGTGCGCAACAGGGCCATCGTCTTTAAGTTAACGTACTGGTTGAACTTATAGATTAAGGCTCGGGCTGTAAAACACACCCCAACTCGTAATTCATTTTACCCAATGTGAGATATAAGGCATCAGTTTTCACTGATATTCCATAATTTCATTCTCATTACCACATCAAATGAATAGAGTTGACAGGTTAGTGGGTATACTTACCGTCTTGCAATCACGGAAGTATTCAACCGCAGAAAAAATTGCAGAGAAGTTTGATATCAGTGTGCGCACTGTATACCGGGACATTAAGGCCCTCGGAGAAATTGGAATACCCGTATCCTTTGAAAATAATAAAGGATATTTCATCGTATCGGGTTATTTCTTGCCTCCGGTCTCGTTTTCTACAGAAGAAGCAAATGCCCTCGTGCTTATTACCTCACTTGCAGAGCGGTTTGCAGACAAAACAACTGCGAAATACAGTTCGCAGGCGCTGGACAAGATTCGATCTGTATTGCGATCTTCAGATCGTGAGAAATCAGAAAAACTCGTCAGTAGAATCAAGGTGCTGAGCCCCCACTCCAACGACAACAAGTACCTATCCGAAGTACAGGATGCCATCAGCACCAATATCATTCTACACATTACTTATACTGACCTGAAAAACGCCAAGAGCCAAAGGGAAATAGAACCTATCGGTATGCTCTATTACACAGATCAATGGCATATTATCGCGTGGTGCTGGCAACGTCACGATTATCGGGATTTCATTGTAAAGAGAATTAACACCTTAACCAATACAATGATCCCCTTTCGCAAGCACAACCATATTACAATCGAAGACCACATCCTGAAGTGGAATTAATTCCATTCGGACTGCCATACTGTTGTCAGTGACCATTCCTTTCTTTACCGCAAGAATCAGGTTGAAACTCATCTCCCTGGTTTACAATTTTGAAAAATCAAGTAATGAAAAAAGGAATCAACACATCCAGGCTATTGCCTATTCAAGCTCTAACCAGTTGGAAAGCAGTCCTTGAATACCTAAGTCATCCCAATTTTACTAAGTCGCACAACATAGAGGTACAGATTATAAGGGAAAATGAAACCTGGAAAATTCAATCCAATTCCTCTACTACAGCTAAAAGCAAACCGAAAGCATTAACCACACAATGCAGAGGAGTTGGGCTGTTCGATCTAAATTGGTAAAGCATGGCATTTAAGAAAGCTTTAGAAATTATTGGGATCCTTATCTTTCTGAGTACGAATGCTTATAGTTTCAAAGTTTACGAACCAGCCGATTCTTCTAAGAAAGTAACATTTGTCATTACTCCACGCATCAACTCCACAGGGCACTTTCCTTTTACAGGATCTCTGATCAATCATCATCTCAATGCTGACATTAATATTTTCTACGAAAAAAAGTCATTAGGTTTCTTCCTATTCAAATCACAGGATCTACAGGAAAAATCCTTTGTGAACTACCTTCAGCCTGGGCTGTTCGCTACTGCCCGCTTAAATCAATCCTTACGCGCAAGGGTATTCGTAGGATATTTATTCTCTCAAGCGGAAAGCTTTAGAGATGCGGACTCTGATTATTACTCAGCATTAAGCATCTATTGGAATGTGGCGCCACGTTTAAGGGTTGAGAACACCTCTCTTTTTTACGATTTGCAACAACAGGTAAAACTGGCCGATCGTCTTGTTGTCACTTGGGAGTCCCAAAGTATCAAACTGGACTTATACGTATGGCACCGAATTGTAATGGAAGAAAATAATCACGCCACTTCTGCCATGCTCGCGATGACATT
Source organism: Cyclobacteriaceae bacterium (assembly GCA_040216665.1). Classification (GTDB taxonomy): domain Bacteria; phylum Bacteroidota; class Bacteroidia; order Cytophagales; family Cyclobacteriaceae; genus ELB16-189. The sequence goes on from JAVJOQ010000018.1 coordinate 119,183, forward strand.
CCCCAAAATAAAAATCAGCAACTCCACATCGCTACTGTTCATCTCTTCCTATCAGCGTTATCTCACTACCAACAGGCCCAGCTTTGCACTGAAAGATGGGTTTCTGTTTTCATTATTATTGCCCATTGAACCTTGATTACTTCTTATACTTTCCGTACACAGGCTGACCCGGGAAAACATTTTTCACCATCTTTCCTTCCTTCAGCACAAAAACACCATTGACCAATACAAATTGTACACCCTCAGAAAAGGCCAATCCTTTTTCAAACGTAGCTTTATCTATAATCTTATTAGGATCAAAAATAGTAATGTCAGCATCAGTACCTACCTGTATCCTACCTTTAAACCGCATGATAGGCGCTACACCTTCTAGTCGTTTAGCAGGTAGTAAGGTCATCTTTTCAATGGCGGTGGGCAGACTAATTACTTTCTCTTCTCTGACATACTTACCCAGCACCCTGGAAAATGTACCAGCTGTTCGTGGGTGAGCCAATTTTGCATAAGGCATACCATCTGACGCTATCATTGTGTTCATGGAACCAATACCCGATTTGATCCATTCCGGTTTCATCATATGAATAATGACTGTGCCCCCTTCTTTTCGGTATTTTGTAAATGTTTCTTTCGTTAATCGCTCTCCCGTAGCCACCCATTGTAAACCATCATATGAAATCCCAAACTTATCCTGCCAACCCTCATCAAAGAGTGCTGATTCCAAACTGGTAGATGCAGCTGTGTATGGATATATCTCAGTCGTAATATCAAACCCTCTCTTCTGAGCCGTGTTGATCATCTCAATCGCTAAATCAATTTCACTCAATGTTACACTGTTGATATGCACAACATGCAATGGTGCATTGGCCACCACGGCATCAGAGATAGCTTGTTGAACAGCAATAGCTCCACCTTCGCGCACATGAGAGATAATGGGCACTTGCTTCTCCCCTGCTAGTTTGTAAATTTTAAACACTTCTTCTCTTGTAGCTCCGGGTAAGTAGCCAACAGGTATTCCTATTCCAATACCTCCCTCATCCAAAGAAGCGCTGATGCTTTCTAATAATTTGGCAGTCTCCGCATCGGTCAAGCTCTCATACCCATATTTCCCGATGATGCCCCACGTCTTCCCATCTCCTGATTCTCCTTTGGCTAGGGCTGCTTTCAATTGGTCCAGTTCCTTATTATACTTCCCGCTTGCTTTCACCCTCAGCATGGGCCACTCCACACTCGCTCCGTAGTTAAGCATTGCTTTACCCTTACGCGTAGCATACCACTCTTTTAAAAATGGTATCCCTCCTTCCAACTCAAATGCAGAAGTGACACCATCATACGCCTGATATTCTTGTTCAACATTGGTCATGCCGTGCACATGCAAATCGATAAAGCCCGGTGAAACGACTAAGCCAGATACATCAATATTTTCCTTGCCCGTAAGTGGAGTTGATGAAATCTCTACGATTCGTCCATCTTTAATTCCTATATTTCTAATGGCATCCAATTTGGTTTCTGGGTCGATGACCCTACCCCCATTTAACACAACATCAAATTGAGTATCGGGTTGAGTGAATGCAGGAATAACATTACACCAAAGTACAAGAGCGATGAGAAGACGGATAGAATTTTTCATAAGCTTATTTTGAAATATTAAGTTAGTGAATACCTGCTTAATAATCGAAATACCTATGACATTGAAGAAATCTACTTTTTCAAAACGTAGTAACCATACGTCTGGTCAATCCGAAGTTCATCGATAACTCCATCCTTTTCGATAAAATGATAAAGGGAGGGGCCACTGCTCCACGTATTATCTTCCATAAAATAAAGTGGATAAGGTGGTCTGTCAGCATAACTGTATTTAACCGATATAGTAGTATCATTTTTAGTAATCTCCACATTGAACATGTCACTCTTATAAGATCCAATGAACTTGGAGGCATCTCCCTCGAATTGTGCCGATTGCCTGGCAGGCTTGCCCATTACAAAATTAGTGATTTGCACTGCCACATCGCTTGGGCTAACCGGGCCTGTAGTATTCACAAGTACCACAACACTCAAATCCTCATCTGGGTAATAGCAATTTTCAGAAAGGAAGCCATTAATACCACCACCATGTTCTATCATTCGCCTCCCATCGATGTTGGTAACACTAATTCCCTTGGCGTAATGAGTTAGAGTACCATCACCGAGCGTTACCGGAGTTAGAAATTCTTTATAACTCGCATCACTTAAAATCTTGCCGTGATGCAAAGCCTGATTCCACTTGACCAAATCCTCTGCAGTAGAACAAAGTGAGCCAGCAGCATAAGGCCAGGTATGATCCAAATAAGCAGCATGTACGAGTCCATCCTCTCCCGTATCATATCCGTGTGATTTATTTTTTATGATCTTACTCTCACTGCAATAATAGGAATTGTTCATTCCAGCTTTATCAAACAAATTCTTCTTCACAAACTCTTCGTAAGCAACACCACCTACTTTCTCAATAATTAGCCCTAACATAAAAAAAGCGGAGTTGTTATAGTGCAGCATCTCTCCAGGCTCGAAGTCATAACCCTCTTTTTCTAAAATTCGAAGTAATGTATCACGGCTGTGATGTTGCTGCGACAAGTACTCGAAGTTTGGCAGGGAAGTATAACTTTTTATGCCTGATGTATGACTGAGCAATTGGCGTATTGTTATCTTTCTTCCTTTGGTATTATAGGTGATGTATTTCGTCAACTCATCATCCAACGACAACTTTCCCTCTTCTGCTAATAAGAGAATACTCACCCCGGTGAACTGTTTGGTAATTGAACCAATTTCGAAAGACGCATTTTCAGGCAGGGCTACGTCAAACTCCAGGTCTGCAAAACCATAATTCTTTGAAATCAACTTTTCATCTCCTTTATAAACAGCCACGGCCATGCCGGCCATTTTAGCACTATCCAGAAAGGGTTGGACTAAACTATCTACCTGATGCTCCAACCGGGAAGGCGCTTGTCGTCCGGTGTTAGTACAAGATAGGATGAAAGCGATGAGTGTAAGGCTGAGTAATAATTGTTTCATGGTATTAGGTCTAAAATGATAGCCGAGGGATTTTGTTCCTATGAAAATAAGGAACTTATGTCAGAATGACCTAACGAAAAGCTTATTGTATCACCTTTTAAAAAGCTTGCCAACCCGATTGATATCGCATTCACCTGATTTGACCTCCAAAAAACATTCCTGTTGCCATTTCTGTGTTTTTAAGGCTTGCTTGCTCGTGGGGATATCCCACGGTGGGTAAACTCGCAGGGCTCTTTTTCCTTCCTTTTTATCAGTAGAAATAATACCCTGACTAACAAGTATAGTTCTGGAAAACACGAATACTCCAAAGTGATTGTCATTGCGCACGCACACGATTAATACATCTACATTGTCCTCTATTCCGTAAGGTTGAATCGGACCATCGCCTTCCCGTTTCCAGAAGGTCACGAACTGACCCGATTTAGTAGGAGTAATTTTTGCCTTGCGGTACCTGATTACAAGATCATTGATTTTGAAAAAGTGTGCTTCGTATTCAGCACTCTCAGCTTCCCTTTGAGGTGTGGTGTAACTAAAACCACAAGGATTAAAAACGTGGTGCTGAAGCAACAGTAAGTCAGCGGGAATACTCATAACGAGCCGCTAACTTAAGAAAATTAACCATCAGGATTTTACCAGTACTCAAAAATGCTGGAAATTTTCCCATCCTTAAACTCAAACAATGTCATTTGAGGGTCTCCTTCCACTACTTTACCATTCTTCTTTTCAATGTACTGCCTTTCAATCACCACCCCATTAAGGCCGACAATTCTATTGACAATGCGCACATCCATCACACTGCCATTGTAGCCGTCATTTTTTTGATTGCGTACATATCCATTGTATAAAACCTCACGGGTATACAATCCACCATATTTGGGATGGGTGTAGATGAAATCATCAGTAAATAATGCAAAAACATTATCTATATCATTCACCACAGAATTGGATTGAAATATTTTAAGATTCAACTTATAATATTGATCAACGATAGCGTTGAGTGAATCTTTATGTTGAGTAGTTGCCTCCTGAGCAAAACAGTGATTGGAGGTTATCCCAATAATCACTAGTGCAGTCAATATTAATTGATTCATAATAAAAGGAATGTTAAAATTATTTTGGTAGCACCAAATATCCACAACAAGTGATACACTACATGTTAATGACTTGTTAAAGTAAATGCTTCCTAATTTTCCTTCTTATTACTAATCAAAATCTCCACTCGCCTATTCTTACTTCTCCCCTCCTCCGTTTCATTTCCCCTAATGGGTTGGGAGCTGCCAAGGCCTTCAAAAGAAACCTGATCGAATAGGGCTCCATGATTGATCAGGTATTCTGCAACTACCTCAGCACGGAGAGTCGACAGTTCTATATTGTATCTTTCCCTACCTACATTGTCGGTATATCCAGACACCCTTGCTTCCAAGGTAGGATTCTGCGAAAGGAACTGCCCAATAGAATCCAAGGCATTTAACTGCCGATCCTTTAACCTGTAACTATTGGTCTCAAATAAAAACTCGCTCAGCGTAATCAGACTATCTTGTTTCAATACGGGAGGCGATGGCATTGATATTGGAACTGCAACACTATCAACGAACACATCTATAGTCTTCTCAATGGTGTCCAACTTGATCTCCTTTTCAGGAGGGGCTACCCTCTTATATTTTTCATACACTCCCTTCTTAGCGTTCTTTCTGGTTTTTTTCTTCAGTTTCTCAAAACTAATGGAGTGCAAAACTTTTCTCCGCCCAATCATCTTTCTGCATGGGTAGCTAAAGCACAATATTTTTTGGAATACATTATGATGACCAGACCTGGCCAATGCCCATTGATTGGCTTCAGGCAGATGGGACACAACAAGAGGTGTTTTAGGACTACCATATTCCCTACCTGTGTTAACCGGAACCCATGGGCGTTCTGCGCAAGCATTGAGCAACGCTACAAGAACAATAATCAGTAAATGATTTTTGGCAAAATAGAAGCAGCCAGTATGCATATACCACCTGCTATGGCTACGACAGACAAATTGAATCTTACTGAATTGCATTTTCTGGCGCCAACCATACACAATTTAGCAATTACCCGTCTCTTAACGATATCCCTACTATGGAAATTGTGGTGCCTATAGCAAAATTCCAAATTATTTATTGATACACCAAACTCACGTACGCCACCCAATGCCGGTTGGTAGACAATGCTGACACAGTCATGCCAATATCTTCCACTTCTATTAGCGGATGGTCAATACTGGTTTCATATCCTAAAAAAGTGCCCGTCAGTTCCTCATTGTATTCCAGCTCATTCAATTTGTTGGCAAGGGACAAACCAAAAGGAACGGAATACCGTCCGCACCACACCCATTTATATTCTTTGTAATCTTCTTGCTGCACCGTGTATTCTGTAAACAGTTTGATTTTATCAGCTGTAAGTTCGTTGGTGAGGCAGCTGTTGATAATTTCCAAATCCATCTGGCGTGCTTCTTCAGTTCCCGCCTCATCGGTACCCATGGGCGCCATGGTAGTAGAGCCGCCCCACTCCTCGTCACCATAATGAACAGCATCATTGGAGATAACGATAGCCACATCCTTGCCATACTCCCAATTCTTTTCCTTCAAAATCTCTTGAACCGCCTCTGCCAGGTGAGTGCTGATGGAATCAATTCCCATATAACTCATATATGGCACCAGTATGGGCACGATCTCTGCCGCTCTGTTCTTCTTGTGAAGCCATGGAATGATCGCCTCCAAAGAATGCTCAATGATCTGCATACTGTCGTGGACAATAAAATCTTCCTTTGGTAGTTTATCCATGATCTCTTCATTCAAAGCAGAGACTTTTATTCCTCCATAAGGTGATTCCCATTCCTTGAACGTGCCAAAGACGAGTTTATCCTGTAATTCATAATTGCGTGCACTATGCGCTACACCTATTAATATAATGTTGGGTGCGTTGATACCCCTCAGTGATTCATAATACAACTGGCCTGCAAAGCGGTAGTTGTCGTGTGGACTGATGGCGGCTTTCCATTGCAAGTCATTGGCGGAGTCCTTTAAGCCCAGTCTGTTATAGACCGAGTCCATCTGCCAGTCGTGCTGGGCATAACCACGGGCGTGGCGTACTTTAGTGTCTTCAGGCAAACTATTGCTATCTGCAGATGGTGTACAACTGAAACCAATCAGGGCAATACTTACTATCATCAATAAACTTCTCATTGTCTTTTGGGGTATTCGATCAAGGTAAGATTTTGAAGGGCGAATTCAAAAAACAATACATTAGTGGTCTAGCACCAGACCAATTAAAGTAACCTAGACTGTTACTTGACCTTAAGCGTAATCATCTCCCCTACCGTTTTGCGCAATCAACTGATCGATCTTACGATCCAGCCTATCAATTTTATCTTCCAGCTCATCTGTATTGTCACTGACCATGGCATCTACAAAAATGGAGTTAACCAGAGAGAGCCCAAAGATACCTCCAGTCAATAGGATAAAGATGAAAAAGAAGTAAGTAAAAAAAGAGGAGATGGGAGACAACTCTTGGGTCACTTTTTCAGGGATTTCAAACCACCCTTCAACGGTGAATATTTTAAAAATGGAGTAGAGGGATGTCAGAGGATTACCGAAATACTCAGGATCAACAACTCTAAATAAATAAAACGACAAAATACCAATGATGAAAATATATACTGCAAAACCTACCAAAACAATGATCGATGCTTTCAGTGCCCTTTGAATGCCACTAATGAGATGTTCTATTCCTGGCACGAATTTTAAAAATCGGAATGATTTAAATACGCGCATGACCCTGAATACCAACACATAACTAATACCCAATACTTCGAGATCCAGAATAAAAAAGACCAAAGCCGGAATAGAAAGGATGATTAATATGAAGTCAAACTTATTCCAGTTGGACCGGAAATATCCCCTCGATCCATATTGTTGTATTTTAAAAACCATTTCAACAATGAATAATGCTGTGATGGCATTATCAATGAATTGAAATAAAAACTTATTCAGTGGATTTAAATCAAAGCCGCTGACAAAAATTATTACAGCATTGATCAAGATCAAGGTGAGGATCACCTTGTCGTTTAGGAATAGTCTCCTCATCATAAAGCTAAGATAGTGCTTTGATGAAATTTTCTAGTAAATACTTATTAAAAGAAGTTTTCCCCTTACGCCTAATAGCTCACATTTACTTCGCCAGAAATAGGAAAGCTTACCCCACGCTCCATCATGCCGCTACCTTCACCTTCAAACTTCATTTGCAGGGCATGATCCGAAATTTGAATAAACTCAATTGTTCCTTTTCTGAAAAGAACACGTTTATTCATTCTTTTCTCCGCTTTGCTCTCAGCATTAAAGAAGTTAAGGTCGATCAGTATGTTTGGTTGATTGTCTTCCGGGATGGTATAGGTAGCCGGCCCTTTTGCGATCACTTCTTTATTAATGTTTAGATTGAGTTGTACTGGGTCTTCGCTGTGCCACAACAAGAATTGAATCTGGCTGCCTACATCATTGGCATGACTCGATTGCCAATCCACTTTTTCTGTTACATAGAGGGTGCCATCCAGAGACACTTTAATTTCTGCGTTAGTGGCATCCTCTTGAGTTACCGTTTCTCCCCCACCTGCCTTATTTCCTGAACAGGAGAACAACAGAACAATAAAAAATAGTGAATAACATAATCTACCAGCGTACATCTTATATAGTTTAAGTTAACCGAGGTAAACAACCTGACTCAGGTTAAAACTCTCAAGAAAATTTCTTAATAAAGATAGGAATAAGATATAATAAAACATGTATTAGATACTGATATTGGGTTATTGACAACTATCATTAATCAAAAAACGACTAATTATAACAATTGCCACAACGACAGAATAGAGCCTGAAATACCAACAATAAAAAACGTTATAAATACTATCCTATATAATTGCCCGTGTCCGAATTGCCTATTGAAGAACATTCTACTTTTGTCAGACTTATTCAACAATAATGTAATCTTTTCTTCTTCGGTAAAAAGCTTATAAGCATTACCAATAGTATCTAACTCAAGTCGCTTGAGTACATTTTCAGAAAGTTTTGTTAGAAATCTATTCCTATTATCTATTTTATAGAAAATGAACGAAACCTGAGCCTGAATTAGCCCAATTCCAATTCCCACTAAGGGAGCTTGAAGATCACTCTGAAACGTTGTTAACAATCCAGTGCTTAAGATTGCTGAAAGGGTAATAAAGAAATTAAAATGTTGTACTCTCTGCTGAGCATGTTGTTGAAAATACTTCCAAGCAATATCAAGCCACTCCCGATCTGTTATCATTTCTTATCTGAAGACTCACAAAAATAATCCTGACTAATTCTTGGGAGAAACCCTCCACTTTTTTGCATTTCAGTAAAACTATCAAATATTTTATCACATGCCATTATGGCCTTCATTTTAAGCTCCTTGAGTAAGCCGATAGAGCCAGTTAAGCTAGATTCTCCAAGTTCATCAATAATACACGATCTTGCTTTTTTATCATCAGAACCAATTACATAATTATGAATTTTTCCAATTACCAAACATTCCGTTTCACCATCACCCAGTTGATACTTTGTATTAAATTTGGCGAATAATTCGACCGGCACATCGGCTAGTAATTTAATTTTTCCAGATTTTAACAAATCATCCAGCTCATAGCAAGGCTGTGTAGTGCATTCACTATAAACAATCTGTCCTACATAAAAATTTAAAGGTAATAGCAAGACTTCATTTAAAGTTTTACCATTAATTAAATTAAATATACAACAGGTATCAAGCACAATGTTATGTGAACCTTCTAACATTTTGCGATATAATTTCTTGAACAGAAAGAGATAACATCTCGGAGGCTTTCCCAATTGAAAGGGAGCCATCCTGAATTCTTTTGATTGCATTTGCAACCAAACTGGCTGATACTTTAGGAAAAACAATCCTTTCTCTTGGTGGTAACCCTAGATTATCTGCTCGTTTCTCAGCGCTTTTAAATTTGGAATTAATTTCTTTGGATAAGGAATATGTCGCTCCTTTTGGAATCAAGTTCAATGTTTCAAGTCTCATTGATGCACTCTCAAAACTGACACCATACAATCTGCTTAGATATAGTATTTCAACATCACCAATAGAATCCAAATTATTAGATATATATGACCTAATCTTTTTCAATGCTATTGCTACGCCCTGTTCCGGCATTAACAAATTTGCAGCAAAGGCATTCGCAAACTTTTCCTCTATGCTTCTATTGCGTTTTTCATCAAAAATATTTTCATCATAGTGAACAGTATCACTGCCTCTCTTTAAATGAGTTAAGATATGGGCAAGTTCATGCGCACAAGTGAAAAGCATTCTACCCTCAAATCTAGGGGAAATGAAAATGAATGGAACATTATTAATATATGCCGAAGCTCCATCAGCCCCTATCTCTGTTACATACACAATGCACTTTAATTTATTTTCCAGTATATAAGGAAGGGTGAAAAGAGGGCCAAGTTGATCACCTTCACAATACAATTCACGAAATTTAATAGCAAGAATACTTGCACTGGCATAATCTTCATGGACTCTATCAAAATAATTAATCAAAGTTGAATCTGGTACATAACCTTGAAGCAGGCTCAATGAGTTTCCTATTAGGAATGAAAATTTATCCACTTCATATTTACTGCTTTCAGATTTAATTTCATTCCTAAATAGCACTTTCACCTTCTCTACATCATTGCTTGACTCACTAATTAGGTATGAAATAGGAACCTCTAGCGCTATAGATAATTTTCTTAGATCGCTCATGCTTGGATCTATAAACCCTTCGAACAAATTCTTTAGCTTCACCTCTGGGATTTCAGATACTTTTGCTAGCTTTCTAATGCTAAAGCCACTCTTACTGAATAAATCTTTTAGTCGACTCATCTTTTTGATTTCATTTTTACAGCCTCAATCCAAGTAATTAAATTATGAATCTGCTCTTCATCTAATCTTCTCCACCTTCCAATAACATCACTTACTGTCTCTCCCTTTCTTTTGAAAGTGTCCTGAAGAATTGTTAATGTTTCTTTTCTTGCTTCATCGATTTCTCTTTGAGATTGAAAAAACTTAGGTTTTGTTCCAACAATATAATTATCAATCCTCTTTTCCCAATTGGTATGATAGTCGTCTTTTAATCTATTAAGATTATGATCAACTATAATATTACCTCTCAATGTTCCATCCTTTTCCTTATGCAAAATATTATCCGGGAACATCTCCCTTGCAGCTAGCGAATTAAGTTTTTGTTCAACTGCAAATCCCCCTACAATAAATTGCTGCACATTCTTCACTCTACCACTAATCGAAAAAATATAATCACCAACATCAACTGCTCGTCTTATATTAGGCATACACGCACCTAATGTTGGTTTTGCCCCATAAATGGGATCTGTCATAGCCCATCCCTTCCCTGGATCAGCCCCCTGAAACATTGTATAAATATATCCTTTCATAACCATTAATTTTTTCCATTCCAAAAACAATTTTGACCTGTTGCAGCCTGAAGCATTCCGTCATAGTGCAAACTTGTTGCAGCAAATGCATCTCTAATACTATCTTCCACAACCTCAAGTCCGTGTAACCTTATAACCTCATCAATTGCTTTAAAAGCTCTTTCGGCATGAACTTGATCCATAGGACCATGAATTTTATAAGTCTCAGCTTCAAAACTTGTAAACGAGTAATTCTCAGTATAAGATTTATAAATACTAGGACACAAGCGACTATAGTAATGCTCAACCATCCCAGCGCTAATTATATGACACCCAGCACCCCTTTCAGAGATGTTTTGATATAGCGAGATTGCAGCTATGTTACCAGGCGTATTTCTCAATTTATCTAAATCCAATTGTCCTGAACCATCAGACTTGACTATACGTTCGATTAATTCCAAATGTGTTGGAGTTCCATCCTGCTCGGTACATTCTTCAATATAAGTTTCAATAATAGCTTCCCATAGAATTTGGCTATTAGCCTGACATTGTTCGGCAGCCTGTTTTCGCAATTTCTGACCAGCCTTTGTCCTCAAATAATGCTGTCCTTCTGCCTTAATGATTTGTTCTCGAGACAATTCCCCATTTATAACCGCTTTCCATAGCGGATGATTATGAAAGGGAAACATGTCATAATATCGAAGAAATTTATCAATTGTCTTTTTCACCAGATTGGAATTATATGAAAAAAGCCACACCAAATCCCTTTACATAAAAGGACTCAGAATGGCTCAATAGTCAAGATAAAAAACCTATTAAGGAAAATCAAGAATTATCTAAAGAACTAAGTGATTTGGAGATTCCTGATTCAGGGAATGCCCCAGAGGGTCAAAATAGAAGGTTTGATCGAAAATGGACGTTTAGGGGATTGCTTCAAACCTACCCTCTTACCTTCGCTTAGGTTTCCGCCAGGATTCGGCCATGCGCCATTAATGGCATAGTCTATAAACAAAAAACCCCGGCAGACGTCTTGCCGGGGTTTCATTTTTGGATCGGGTTCATCACAAAGGGGGTTTGGTGAAACGTAATTCAGCCAGCAGCTGGTACTCGCTACTCTTTTTACCAAAGACTGCTCGCACATAGTGCTTAGCCGCTTTGGCGGTTTCATACACAGCGTGTTCTGCCTTATACAGGATCTCGTCCCGTTTTGCGCGGGCCTTGGCCCATGCGACTTTTGCATCCAACACTCGATCATTGGCGGTGAGCGCCTCGCTGATGAGTTGCCTCAATGCCGGCACCTGCAACTTTACTTCGTAGGGTTTGTACAATGGTTCTGCTTCTACCGTTTGTACCAGTCTTGCAAAGTTGTCGGCTATGCTCACATAACTCTGATGAGTGTAAGACCTGATCCGCTTGGGTGCTTCTGCTTCATCAGCAGGGATTGGTGGGCGGGGCGTGGCCCTGCGTCCTTTCACTAGTCTGAAGAAGTGGTACGCATCCTTAATAGTCTGCGCAGGCACACCCGTTGACTTCAACATGTCCAGCACCAGAGGAGCCAGATTCTGAATTTCCATAAAGGTCAGCTCGCGCTGGTTGGTGACATTGTTGTAGTCGGTCTCAGTTTGTTTAACATGTTGCAACGAACTTTGTGCTTCTTCGAGCAAGGCTCTCATTGCTTTAAGCTGGAGGGTCTGACGACCGGGGTTATACTTACCTCCGTACCCGGTGCATATTCCTACTAACCTAGAGTAGGCGTCTGCGTTTTTTACGTGTGACATAACATTTGTTGTTAAATTGTTATACATACTAATAATACGGAAAAATCCTATTAAAAGGTTTCATGTTTTAAGAAAAAACTTAAAATATTTTTTCAATTATTTTTCGGAGGCAGAATTAGCTCTCTTTAGTGGGTACGGGAGTGAAGAAACTAGCAGTGAGATTGCTTCACGCTAGCGCTCCTGGCCATCCCTTCAGTTCGCAATGACGGCTTCGGGTATCGCGACTCTTCAATTTTTCCCGGTGCTTACCTCAAACCTACAGGTGGCTTTCACAAACCTGCAGGTGACTTTCGCAATTTGACAGCCGACTTTTGCAAGTCCGCAGGTCCTTACCACAAACCTGCAGGTCACTTTGTCAAACCGACTGGTGCTTACTTTAAAACTACAGGTGACTTTTGCAAATGGTTTGGTGCTTACCTCAAACTGAATGGTGCTAACTTTAAACCTACTGATGACTTTGACAAACTGTTTGGTCCTTCCTACAAATCAAATGGTGATGTTCTTAACGCATAGCGCGCCTTTGCAACGCGTGCTTCTCCTTAGGTACGGGACGGCATATCTGATTACTGATAACCGGCCCACCGATTACCGACCCTACCGTCTGCAAATCTCTTTGTACGAGCACCAGTTGCACGCCTTCAGGTTCGTGGTCTGGTCAAACGGACTTTCGGGATTGTATAAATCTGAGAGGGTGTCAGTGAGCAGGCTTTCGAATTCTTCAAAATGTTGTCGCGCATCTTCTATGATAGGCTTCTTGCCGTAACCCTTGCCTAACGGATGACCAAAGGCGTAGCTGCTTTCGAACAAGTTCTTGCGGTTCATCAACCCGGGCGTAAGACGTGCCTCCACTTTTAGCTCTTTATAATACAGGTAGGCGTACAACATCGTTTGGAAAGCAGCCTTGTTGCGCTTGCCTTCCCTATCAAAGAGGCTGGCAATGCTCTCCACGCCCAGTTCATCCTTACCAGTTTTATAGTCGATGATGCGCACCGTCCCGCTCTTACTGTCCACCCGGTCGATTTTCCCTCCCAATACAATCTCCTGATCTCCAATCTGGATGGGAATGGTAAACTTTTGTTCCAAAGCTTCAATAGTGAAAGGTGCATGGCTCCTGTCGCGCTCAATGATCTTGGCCATAAACTCCTTGACGATGGTGCGTACCACAATGCGCTGCCCTTCGTAGGTCACTGTTTTATCGGGATCCAATTGATACAGTTCGATAAAGGCTTTGTCGATGAGACGATCTACGCGCTTGGCCCAGTCTTTATACCCGGCCTTATCAATCATACCGTTGTTCTCCTTGGCCAGTTCATCGTAAAACCAGTACACCACATCGTGCAGCAGGTTACCAAACAGGCGGGCATCGAGGTCTTCCTCCACTTCATCGGCTTCGCGCAGGCGGGCCAGGTGTTTGAGGTAAAACCTCAGCTTACATTCAATAAAGTCGTTGAGGGCAGAGGGAGACAGCTCGCGCTTCTGCTCGGGATCGCTGCCATCTTTGATATACTTTCGCAGCAACTCCATCGTTTCCGTACTTTTTTCTACCGTCACCGGTTCGATGGCATTGATCTGTACCGCATTGTGCAACACATGGTGGGCAATGGTCATCCCCGATTCATACACCAGTTGTTGAACAAACCTGCTCATCTCGCCATTGCCAATAATGTCGGGCTCTGTATTATAATAGAGGCTAATCTTTTTGGCGCGCTGTTGTAGTCGGTAAAAAAGGTACGCATACATGGCATCCTGATGATCGTGGGTGGGCAGTTGGTACGCCCTGCGGATGCTGTGAGGAATGTAAGACCCTTGCCTTGCGGCAGAAGGTAACATGCCTTCGTTGAGCGACAGCACAAATACATTATCAAAATCCAGGTTACGCGTTTCCAATACTCCCATCACCTGCAGCCCTTTCAATGGTTCTCCGGTAAACGGAATTTTCTGCGACATCACGATCTGGCGAAACAGTTTTTGGAACCCCCTCCAGTCGGGGTGCTTGCCGGAGTCGTGTAATACTTCATGCAATCGCGAAAGATGTCGGTGAAAGTGAAAAGCATACTCCCGGTCAAAGCTTTGGTTGTCCGTAAAGGAGGCACCCAGCGTTTTTACAATCCCCAACAAATACTCAGAAGCCTTTTCCGGCTCCACCACCTGAAATAAATCTTCAAGAATAGTATGCTCTCTGATCAGCTCTTCTTGTGAAATGTAAACGCGGTTGGCAGATATGATACTGTAACGAATCTTCTGCGCCTCATCTTTTTCTAAAGCAATAATGTAAGCATGCGCCAGGATGGCCGTTACTTGTCGGTGACTAAAATAATTTCCCTTACGCTGCAGTTGCAGATCGATGAGCCAGTCAAGTAAATTGTACAGGGGCGTGTTGCGCAAAGGATAACCCATCGTTACATTCACATCCGACAGCTCGGGTGGCAACGAATGCAGTACCGGCAACAACATGCTCTCGTCCGGTAGCACGATCACTGTCTTTTCTATCTCACTGGGAGGTGGTAGGTTCTCACTCAACGCCTGCCCTACCAGCTTAGCCTGCCCGATACGCTGGGGTACACCTGTTAGTTTTATTTCTTTGTCCGCTCCTTTGAAATTGTCCGGTGGAACTTCAAAGGTTCTTGAAAGCACGGGATGGTTTCTGTATTGCCTAAAGAACTGCCCTGCCTCCTGCCACTTGTCTTCCATATAATAGGTATCGATGTCCCAGTAGCAGTTGGCTCCTTCACCCACAAAGTAGCTGATGATGTTCTCTTCTGCTTTTGTTAGTGCGTTGAATCCGGCAAAAATGTAATGTTCTCCTTTGTCATTCTTACCCAGCACCCCCTTAGCCATCACTTTCTCCGCCACTTCTTTGTGGATCATTCCCTCATAGCCAAGTTTCTCTTTCTTCAATGATTTCACATACTCTGCATACACCTTTGGCAGTTTTCTCCACACCTTCAAAAATTCCTCCTTGCTACCTGCAGGTTTCTCTTCAAAGCTTACCCAAAATCCTTTCAGGAACTCTCGTTGTTCTTCCGTAAGAAAATCAAAAGACTCATCCAGTTCTTTCAGCTTGCTGAGGTCTTTGAACATCAACTGTGCGTTCACCATGTACTTGTCCACCTCATCGAAGTCACGCAAGAGCATATCTCCCCAGAAATAAAAGCGATCGAAAGGTTCTTCGCTTTTCATTACCTCGTTGTACACTTTATATAACCTGTAAATCAGTGACAAGCGGTCCGGCTCCCTCAAGTCCGACAACGAAGAAAAGAAAGACTCTATACTAATAAGCTTAGGCGACCATGCTGGTTTCGTCAGGCTCTCCGCCAAATATTTTTGAAAAAACAATGACGCCCTTCTGTTGGGGAACACGATGGTGAGGTTGCTCAGGTTGGGGTGGGCAACTATCTTTTGGGCGATATCTTTTAAAAAGGGAGACAATTAATTTTAAGTTTTAAATGTTTAATTTTTACTACACTACATATTCTTTTGAGCGGTTTTCACTATAGCGGTCAACATTTTTATTAGTTCTGTGACATCCTCTAAATATTTTGTGTAGTCTCGTTTTATATATTGAGACTTATCAAGAAGTCTTAACCAATACCGAGTTTCGCGTGCTTCCTTAGAAGCTATCGACAACTTATTGGTGAAATCTTTCTTTGATATACCTGCTTGTGATTCTTCAACGTTTGCCCCAATACTAGTTCCACTTCGTAAAATTTGTTTAGATATTACGTATTCATGTTTATTCACTAACTCCCTATACAAATCAATAATAGTAAGAGCGAAATCAAAGCTCTTACCAACGATGATGCTTTCTTTCATAGGTCAAAATTTTAATTGAACATTATTACTAATAATTAAACATTTAAAATTTAAAACTAGAACAATGATAATGTAGACCCAGAAAGCACCTCCACCACCTCCAACTCTTCCAAATACAACAAGTAGCCCTGCACGTTGGGATAACCCATTTGCGTAAGCAAGCCGGCATAACCTTCTACCTGTTTTCTGTCCTGATCTTTTTTTAATCCTGTTTTATAGTCTATGATTACTGTATTCTTCTTCCCAAACATCACCCTATCAATGCGGCTTTGTCGGCCACCAGGGATGAGCACCGGCACTTCGTTGCGTACTTCCCATTCTTTGCCAAACCAACTGCTTACTACTTCATGATCGAGCATCTTCTTTAAAGCACCAGACAAGACCACACGCTCTTCTTCCGTAAATTCATTTTTTATGTGCAGTTCATTCAGCACGCTTTCCGCTTCCGACTTATATTTAATATGTGCCAACAGTCGGTGCAGTAAAATACCATAATTGATACTGGCACGCTTCTCACTGATACCCTCTTCAAAAAACTCTGCCCCTTCGCGTTTGATCACCAGCTTTTGTCTCCAGTCGTAAGAGGCATAGTGTTTCAAAGATTCTGGCAGGTAATCGTTTTTCGGTTGGGTAGTATTTAATAACTCCAAATTTCCAACCCGCAACTGATTGTCATTATAGTAAGGAGTCAACTTTTCGTTTCCTTCAATGCACTCATGCACCAGATCTCCAGCGGTGGATGGCTTCCAATCACTCCTTCTCTTATTGGGCTTGGATGCAAAAGCAATCAACCCCTCTTCAGCGCGGGTGAAGGATACGTACAACAAATTGAGATTATCAATAAAAGCTTTGCTGTATTCTGTCTTGTAAGCCTCCTCAAAATAAGTATTCTCCAGGCTGCTGCTATAGCGCACCGCCAGGTATCCCATCTTATCAAACGGAGGCTGATCGGACTGCACCCACAACAAAGGAGTTATCTCATGGTTTAATTTCCAGTTCAAAAACGGGATGATCACATACTTGAATTGCAATCCTTTCGACTTATGGATAGTCAGCACGTTGATGGCATCTACATTACCCGCAACCTGTATGGATTTTTTGCCCTTCACATTCTCCCACCACTCTAGAAATGTAGCCAGGTCATTTTTTTCCATGGAAGAAAACTCCAGCACCAAATCCTGGAAAGCTTGTAGGTAGGCTAACTCACTTTCTTCCTTGCCCAAATCAAACATGCGGATAAGTTCTTCCGTGAGTTCAAATACAGAAAGTTTATTCAGCCATCCGGTTTGTTTTAAAAATTCCTCAGGTAATAATTCATCCATATGGAATTTTCCCGCCTCCAGAAACACTTTATCTAGTGCTTTGTCTTTGGTGACTTCAAAAGCCAATTGTCCACGCACGATAGCATCATTGGGATTGTGCAGATAGCGCAAGGCACTTAGCAACAAATTCACAGAAGCAGCGGTATCCAACCTTAAGGACTCATTAGAAACTACATCGTAGCGATACCCTGGTTTAGCTTTTGTGTTTTTGTATTGTAATAATTCTGTAGCGATGCGCTGGCCTTCTTCGTTCTTGCGCACTAGGATGGCAATGTCTTTAAGTTTAATCTTTTTATCCTGCAACTCTTCTACCAACTCAGGAAGTCGCTTCATCACTTCCGCTGTCCAGTCCTCTTCTTCATCCGGCTTCTCAATAAAATTGATTTCCACAAACCCCTTCCCTGGGTACTTTACTGTTTCTTGTTTTACGTCTTCAAAAGCTTCAGAAGCCATAGCTTGGCCAGTCATATCACTGACAATAGCCGATGCTTTCTTGAAGATGGAATTATTAAAATCCACCACCACCTCTGCACTTCGATAGTTGGTGTTGAGCCCTTGTATATCGGTAGCGATTTCTCCCATGGCTTGCTCCACCCCGTTTTGCAGCAACTGCTGATCCCCACCTCGCCAACGGTAAATGGATTGCTTCACATCACCCACCACCATGCTCGACTGATTCTGATCGATGCCATCTTTCAGTAAAGGAAAAAAGTTCTTCCACTGAAATCCTGACGTATCCTGAAACTCATCGATGAGATAGTTTCTAAAGTATGAGCCCACCTTCTCATAGATAAAAGGTGTATCGCTGTCGTTGATCACCCCATTCAAAAACTTAGGCGCATCCACCAACAGCATAATGTTATTCTCCTGCTTATAGACCTTAAGCTTGCGTGTGATATCCGCAATCAAACCAAAAGCATAAAAATTCTTTAACACTTGTATGATGGAGTTGTATTTTGGGCCGTGCTCTTTATCATAGTCCACCATGGTGCTTAGAATGGGCAGCAGTTGGCTGTCGGCCAAATCCGTAAGTACATTGTAGTTTTTGCCCTTCTTGGCTCCCCAGTTGGAACCCGCAGCGAGAGCCGATTGTATTCTTGATCCTTTTGATGAGTAGTATCTGCCCTTCGAAAATTCTAAAAAATATTTTAACGCGGTACCTGCATCTTTATAACTAAAGTCATCGGCTGTAATCCCATTGTTATCAATGATACTCAGTGCGTTCACCGCATGCTTCTTCATGTCGTTTTCAAACAACTCCAATTCCTTTTGTAGTGCCTTCATGGTTTCTACATAAGGATTGGTCTCACTGGTGGGTTTCTCCAGTTGGTCTTCAATTGCCTGAAATTCTTCGCTAAATATTTCTCTGGCAAATCCATTGAGGGCCGCTACGATATTCCAATTCTCCCCCTCCAATAAACGATCCCTCGAAAACTCAACTACCCAGTCGGTAAGCTGTTGGTTGGTGCCCAGCTCGTCCATCAGTTCATTCACCACTTCTTTCATCACTAAATCATTCTCCACTTCTAGCCTGAAGTTGCCTAGTAGTCCAGCTTCCCGAGTAAACGAACGGATTACTTTCTGAAAAAAGGCATCGATGGTACTGATCGCAAACTGCGAGTACTGATGGAGTATGGCAGATTGCACCACTTTGCTCCTTTTCCGCAGCTCCTCTGATGTAAAGCCCAGTTCCTTTTCAATTTCTATAGCCAGGTTGTTTTCCAAACCATTAGCAAAATCATTGAGATAATGAAGGATACGTTCCTTCATCTCCTGAGTAGCCTTGTTGGTAAAGGTTACTGCCAGTATGTGCTTAAAGTAATCCGTTCTGGATGCAAGCGCCAGCTTGAGATAGGCCTTCGCCAGGGTTCTGGTTTTACCCGAACCCGCTGAGGACCTGTAGATATGAAAGGGCTTCTCCAGTATGATAAGATTTTTCGATAAATGATTCCTGAAAGATAGGAATCAGAAAACAGATAGGCGACAAAATCCACTTTGAAATTATATCGATTGCAGTATGTCATACGAAATGTATAAATTGAGATAATTCGGTTATGGTGAAACTTACGACTATCTGGAATCACTTCTTCTACTCCTTCCCTATGCAGTTGTTATTCAACAACTTCAAAAGGAATCATGTGCTGCTGCTTTGCTGGATTCTCTTAATCACCATGATAACGGGCAATTTTGGTAAGTACCTGGGCATCCCATACCTTTTTCTGGATCCGGAGTACCTCAACGAAGTCAATTTTACAAGCTTCTTTATCATTGGAGCTGTACTTTCGGGCTTTACCGTTGCCTTCCAAATCACCTGCTACATCACTGATGGTCATCGCTTTTCATTTGTGGGTGCTTTACGCAAACCGTTTACCAAGTTTGCCCTCAACAACAGCATTTTGCCCATTGCCTTTCTGGTAATGTATGTGCAGCAGATCATCAGCTTCCAGATCAGTAACCAATATTGTACCCCACAAGATTTAATGATGGATTTACTGGGCTTGCTCAGTGGATTTGCTGTATTTACCGCGGCCTATTTTCTTTATTTCTGGTTTACCAATAAAGACATCTTCAAGTACATGGTCTGTCGCCTGGACGAAAAACTCAAACAAAATGTGAGAGTAACCCGGGCCAGCGCCATGAAGAAACTGGACATCGCACGTAAAAAGCAGGTGCGCGTTGATAACTACTTCGACTATACTTTCCGATTTAAAAAAGTAGATGACCACAAAGATTTTTACGACCGACAAACCATTGTACAGGTATTTGATCAAAACCATTTTAATCTGGTAGTAATACAAGCACTGATTTTAGCCTTGGTTCTTGTACTAGGTATTTTTAAAGACAACCCGGCATTTCAGCTGCCCGCGGCCGCGAGTTTTATTATCCTCCTCACTATTCTAGTTATGCTGGCGGGCGCATTTTCTTATTGGTTCGGTTCATGGTCAGGAACAGCAAGCTTGATTGTTTTTTTGCTTTTTAATTATCTGGCCGGGCAGGATTTTTTCTCCAAACCAGAAAAGGCTTTTGGCCTCAACTATTTAGTGGCACCAGCGGAATACTCAGTTGAAAACCTGCAGCGACTGGCTTCACCGGATTCTATCATTAAGGACAAAGCCATCACACGCAACATTCTTAACAACTGGCGGAAGAAATTTCCGGAAGACCAAAAACCTAAAATGATTTTTGTCACTGTAAGTGGTGGCGGTAAACGAGCAGCACTCTGGGCCATGACTGCGCTACAAACGGTAGACAGTGTAACCCATGGAGCTGCCATGGAAAATACCGCATTAATCACGGGAGCCTCCGGAGGTTTGATTGGTGCCAGTTTTTATCGGGAACTTAAACTCAGGCAAAAACAAGGAGAGCCTGTAGACCCTAACGCTGTTGATCATCGTGTAAGTGTTTCTACAGACAACCTCAATCCGCTCATCTTTAGCTTTCTCGCCAACGGTATTTTTCTTGGGCTCACCAAGTTTGAGTATGCCGGACAAGACTATGTAAAAGACCGTGCTTTTACCTTCGAAAAAGAATTGGATGAGATCACCGATCACATGATGGACAAAACCATCAGTGCCTATAGAAAACCAGAAATTGAATCCATCATACCAATGATGATCTTAACACCCATCATTACCAATGACGGAAGAAAACTATACATTTCCCCACAACCCGTTAGCTACCTCGACTCAGAAGTGTTGAGTGTACCTGGTTATACTGACAATAAAATTGGGGGTGTAGATTTTGGGAGACTTTTTAAAAATCACATGAGCGATAGTTTGAGATTTCTCTCTGCCTTGCGCATGAGCGCTACCTTCCCTTACATCACTCCTAACACTACTTTACCAGCCGATCCTTCCATCGAAATCATGGATGCCGGTGTATCGGATAATTTCGGATTGTCTACCACAGCGCGGTTCATGTATGCTTTTAGAGAATGGATCAACGAAAATACTTCAGGTGTAATTTTACTTTCTATTCGAGACTCTCCAAAGCTTGGTGAAATTCCACCTCAGCAAGGGCAGACTATTATTGATAATATCACCCAGCCTATCAGCAATGTGTACAACAACCTGGAAAATTTTCAGGATATCAACAACGATGCGTTAATCGGACAGGCCACTTCCTGGTTGACCCAACCCTTAGAACGTATAGAATTACAGTACCAGTCCGATGATTCTTATGTTCCTATTCTGCAAAAGATGGACAGCATAAGGCAAAATAATGCGCGTGCTTCCTTAAGTTGGAGGCTTACCATGCGCGAAAAGCAAAGTGTGATGAACAACATTCATTCTGCCAGAAACAGAGCCGAGTTGGAGAAGTTGAAGATTTTACTTGAAAAAGATAATCAGTAATCGGTAGGCCAGTATTCGGTAATCAGTAAAGCTCGAGAATCGGTATTCATGAACGGTTTGTCAGCATGATTCTGTTGGACTCTGATTACTTGCAGAATTGTTCAGATTTGTTCATCATGGCTCCCAGCATTTTTCCAATAGAAGCATATTGAAGTAAGAGTTCGCCTGCTTTTTCTTTTGTTATATAATCACAATCCAACGCTGTTTCTAACCAGTGTTGAGTTTCCTGCTGTTCACCATCTGCATCAGTGAGCTTACTCAAGAAATGTTTTTCATATCTCCTTTTAGCCCATGCTTCAGCGATTTGGGCTCCGATCGAACGTGAAGATCTTCTTACCTGATCTGTTAGTGAATACATCTCTTCTTTAGGAAACGTTTTTGTCTCCCTAAATATTTCCAACGACAATTGCCTTGAGAGTTTATACCACCTCCAAATCTCTAAAGCTTTTTACATACTCCACATCACTAAAAGTTTATCGACTACCAATTACTGACCTACCGATTACTGATTACTGATTACCCCACACCCGGTCCCATCAGCACCACCCCGCTTCTCGCCCCAGTATGCTCCCCTTCATCGATTACAATTTCTCCATTTACAATTACATACTTAAACCCTTTGGAGTACGCGTGTGGCTTTTCGAAAGTAGCCATATCCATTACTTCTGATTCCGAAAACACAACTACATCAGCCGCGAAACCTTCTCTCAACAGACCTCTATCTTTGAATTTAAATTTCTGTGCAGGTAAAGAAGTCATTCTTCTCACGGCTTCTTCAAGCCCAATCACTTTTCTTTCACCCACATAGCGGCCGAGCACTCTTGCGTTGGTGCCATAAGCCCTCGGATGTGGCATGTTCTTTCCAAACTCTACAATACCCGCATCAGACGCAGTCATTGTGAAAGGGTACTTCATAATACGCTCTACATCTTCTTCATTCATACTAAAGTACACCATCTGCACGCGTCCGCTCTTTATTAATTCCATAATGGTTTCCGCTTCCTCTTCGGCCTTAGCCTTTCCTCCTCTTATTTTATTCACCTCAGCAATACTTTTGCCATTATAAGAATCATCAGGGCCATAACGGGCTATTACTGCATAGCTATAGTCCTTCAGTTGTTTTCTTTTTAAACTTTCCAACATCTCCTTTCTAATTTGGGCTCGCGTAACAGGGTTATCCAACCTTATATATAAAGAGTCGCGTCCTCCGCTGAAAGCCCATTCTGGTAAAGTAGTATCGAGTGTTGTGCTACTAGCGATGTAAGGGTACTGATCCATGGTAACATCAATACCTTCCTGCCTTGCCTTAGCAACTTGTTCCACCGTGCTCACTGATCTTCCCCAATTGGTTTTGTAAGTAACTTTGAAATGAGAAATCTGTACTGGCATCTTTGCCTGCCGGCCAATGTTCACCGCTTCTTCAATGGCATCTGTTACTCGATCGCCTTCATTACGGATGTGCGAGGCATATACACCATTATACTTTGAAGCCGCTTTGCCTAACCCTATCACCTCTGGTGTTTTAGAATAAGTACCCGGCACATAAATCAATCCTGTTGACAACCCCACTGCTCCATCCTGCATCGCTTGTGCTACCAATTGCTCCATTGCATTTTGCTCATCACTGCTTGGATCGCGTTGTGCATCACCCATTACGGCTCTTCTTACTGTATTGTGTCCTATCAGTGAAGCTACATTCAGGGACATACCGATACTGTCTAATCGATGGAAATAAGATTTCATATCTACATTCGAACCGCCACAATTTCCTGTCACTACTGAAGTAACTCCATCATACACAAAATTATCTGCAGTGGGGACATCCCATTCATCCCCTTCAATGTGTGCATGCACATCAATAAAGCCAGGCGCTACAATTAATCCTTTTGCATCTAATACTTTTATTGCTTTTGCATCAGTCAGTTGCCCGATGGCATAAATCCTTCCATTCCATATTCCTACATCGCCATAATACCAGGAGTTGCCCGCTCCATCCACTATTTTTCCATTTTTGATCAGGATATCAAAGTTTTGAGCAAATCCTGTATATGCAACAAATACAATCAGAAGTATAATTACGCTTTTCATGGGCAGTTATTTAGTCAACGAAGATTCAAAATTATTTTATTGCACCCAAACCTTAAGTGTAAACTGTAATCTTATTATACTTGAGATATAGGAGCAATGGATTACTCAAAACACATACTCACTTTCTTCAAAGGACTACATCTCACGGATAAACTCCCAAATGGTGTAGAAGTCATGAACCCTTATCAAAATGAAGTGACTTTCTCTCTTTGTGAAAAGTTTTACAAAAAATATTATAGCAACTCCCAGTCTCGAAAAATAATACTGGGCATCAATCCGGGAAGGTTTGGGGCCGGGCTTACCGGCATCCCGTTCACTGATCCGGTGAAACTAGAAGAAGAATGCGGCATTAAAAACGCTTTAACAAAGAAAAGAGAATTGTCGGCCGACTTTATTTACCTTTTGATCAACGCTTTTGGAGGAAAAGAGATTTTTTATGACCAATTCTATTTTGGGTCAGTCAGTCCATTGGGATTTACCAAAGACGGAAAAAACCTCAATTACTACGATGATCCTAAACTGCAAAAAGCCGTGCTCCCTTTCATTATCGAGACCATTAACACGCAAATTAATTTTGGGCTCAATACTGAAGTAGCCTACTGCCTGGGGGAAGGAAAGAATTTCAAATTCTTAACCAAACTTAATACCGAACATCAGTTCTTCAAAAAAATAATCCCACTCTCCCATCCAAGGTTTATCATGCAATACAGAAGAAAGACTATGGGCTTATTTATCGATGATTATCTGAAAAAACTAAATGACCCCGAATCATTCGTGCCTTAGTGCAGTCACCGGGTTGGTGCGCGCTGCCCTTAAAGTTTGAAACGTAACCGTCATCAAGGACACAATCAGCACCATACCTCCAGAAACTAGAAATATCCAAAATGAAATTTTAGTTTGGTAGGGAAATGAACTGATCCAGTTACTCATTCCAAAATAGATTAAAGGCATGGCAATAATAATGGCCAGCATTACCAATTTTATATACTCCGAAGAAAGAAGCAGGAAAATTTTTGATTCTGAAGAGCCTAACACTTTTCGAATTCCTATCTCCTTGGTTCTCTGTGTTGCCGTATAAGCAGACAATCCAAAAAGTCCAAGGCAACCAACGATTACAGCAAACGTAGCAAAGGTGGTAAACAACTTTCCGAACTGCATTTCATTTTCATATTGCTTGTTGAAATAGTCATCCAAAAAGAAATATTCAAATGGATTGCCTGGGAATGCTTTGATCCAGGCTTCTCGCACATGTTCAATAGACTGATTCAGATTGTTACCATTCATGCGAAAGGAATAAAATTCCCCACCATATTTGGTACAATAGAATACTATCGGATCCAGTGCGTTCTTCAGTGAAACTTGATGATAGTCGTTGACAACCCCTACTATTATTGGGCTAAATCTAAATGCTGGTATAGTGATTGTCTGACCAATGGCATCCTCTGGTTTTTTAAATCCCAGCAACCGCGAAGCCGACTCTGTCACGACTACACTAGTATCAGGATCAGAGATATAGTCTTCTGAAAATGCTCTGCCAGCGAGTAATTTCATTTTGAATACATTCATAAATTCAAAATCCATACTGTTAAATCTCACGGTGACCTCCTGATCATCAGGCGCTCCATAACGCTTTGCTCCAGCCTTATATTCCCGTTGCTTGCCTGGAATAGTAACCGATGCTGCCAAGGCGGTGACAGATGGGTCTTTTTTTACTTCATCTCTAAACACATCAATGGCTGAGTTGAATGAGTTCCTGTCTAAAGGAGTAATACCCGGACGTTCCACCACCATCACCTGATCGATATTCATTCCAATATCTCGCCCCATCATAAAATTGAGCTGCTGATAAACAATAAACGTTCCTGCTATCAAAGCTACGGAAGCAGTAAATTGAATAACCACCAGTGTTTTCCTTAACAAAATTCCGCTAATACTATTTTTGAGTTTTCCCTTAAGTATAGTAACTGGCTTGAAAGAAGACAGAACCACAGCAGGATAGAACCCAGAGAGCAGCGTACCCAGTATCCACAATGCAGCGCACACTATTAAGAACCATGGTTGTATCAAATAATCGAGCGTGAGTGATAGCCCGGATATAGAATTAAAATAAGGCATGGTAACAGCAATCAACCCTAAAGCAATCAGAAGAGATAATAGATTAACAACTGCTGATTCTGCGAGAAATTGTGAAATCAATTGCCCCTTAAAAGCTCCCATCACTTTTCTTACTCCAACCTCCCGCGCACGCTCCATCGCTTTGGCTGTGGACAAATTGATGTAATTGATCCACGCAATTATCAATACAAAAACTCCTATGATGCTCAAAAATTTTACAATACGCTGATCACCATTTGGTTCTGGTTCTTCCGCCAGTCGAGAGGTCAAGTGTATATCTGGTAAAGGTTGCAATGACAGCACGTCCTTCTGATTTCGCTCTGCCTGATCGGGTTTAAATTTTGAAACAATTCCTGTAAATTTTGACTCTAAAATTTTAGGATCTGTCCCGGGCTGTACTTTAATAAAAGTATACATGTCTTTTCTTTGCCAACTTTGGCCATACCTTTCAGGAGCCCAATCCCCTCTGCCAAACAGGGTTTTATAAGAAAACAAAACTTCATATTTCAAATGTGTATTAGCAGGCAGATCTCTAAAAACTCCTGTCACCCTTACTAGCTCATTATTATAATCATCATCCTGCATCCGGAGCGATTTTCCTAACGGATCTTCACTCCCAAAATACATCTTGGCATACCTTTCAGAAATGACACATGTATTAGGTTCACTTAAAGCACCTTCAGCATTTCCCAATACCATTCCGTAGCCCATCATAGGAAGAAAAGAGGAATCGGCATAAAGAAAACGCCTGTGCTTAAATGCTATAGGCTCTGGCAGCGCATCATCATTGGTGATGATAACATTGTTCTTATAACCCAAATTATACAATCGAGCATAGCCCGTCACTTCGGGCAATTCATCTGTCAGTGCGGGACCTACTCCAGGATAGTTCTCAGCGCTGGATACCAGTAACTCATTATTGAGAAATGTTTCAAGCTTAACCCTATAGATATTCTCACTACCATCAATAAAGTTTTCATAACTCGTTTCAAATTTTACATAAAGTGTAATGAGCAGAAAAACAGACATACCTATGGCCAGCCCCAGGATATTCAGCCCTGAAAAGAATTTGTTTTTGGTCAGACTTCTTAATGCAGTGAGTAGTAGATTTCTAATCATAAAGAAGGTATTTATAAAGAAGACTCCAATTTTTTAAAAAGGTTTCTTATCAATACAATTAAATATCAATCCGCAAAAAACAGCGGGTACAACATCAAATATTTCTCAGATTTATCCGGTATCGGACAGTGTATGGCTCCGATCATCTATCTTTGTTGTCCAAATGAGCATTCAAGAAGAACTCTTACATACCCTTTCCCTCATCCGCTTAGAACGAGCAGCTGATTTGGAACAATATCGGCAAAAAGTGCTCCTGACTCCTTTACACAAAAAAACAAAAGAGGGCATAAGTTGGTATCCGGTAAAATTGAAAAAGGATTATATCGGTACTGGTGAAAGGCTCATTATAGAAATAGAACGTACTACAGAGTTAGAGCAAAAGCATGTATTTCAAAGTGGAAAGATGGTAAGCGTATTTAGTAATGCTAACCAAAAACCTGAACGAGATCATCTAGGAGGAGTCATCAACTATGTTCGTGACAACCAAATGATCATTACACTTAATGCTGATGATCTGCCAGATTGGATTGACCATGGGTTACTGGGTGTGGATGTTATGTTTGATGAAATGAGTTACCGAGAAATGGAGCTGGCCATAAAAAAGGTAATCAATGCCGAAAACTCAAGGCTGGCTGAGTTGAGAGATATTCTTCTCGGTCAGAACCCCACTTTTATTCATGAACATCTCGCAATCGATCATCCCAACCATCTCAACGAAAGTCAACAAAAGGCACTTCAACACATTACTTCTTGTAATGATATAGGGATTATTCACGGTCCTCCTGGCACTGGCAAAACTACCACACTGGTGCAGGCTATCGCTCAAACTGTTAAAACTGAACAACAGGTATTGGTTTGTACTCCCAGCAACGCTTCTATA
Source organism: Cyclobacteriaceae bacterium (assembly GCA_040216665.1). Taxonomy (GTDB): domain Bacteria; phylum Bacteroidota; class Bacteroidia; order Cytophagales; family Cyclobacteriaceae; genus ELB16-189. Next base: position 147,167 of record JAVJOQ010000018.1, read on the forward strand.
GATTTATTAGTAGAAAAATTAAGTGAATTCGGTCTTAACGTAGTTCGAATTGGACACCCTGCCCGAGTAACGGAACAAACATTGAGTAAGACCCTCGATGCACAAATTGCTGCTCATCCTAATTTTAAAGAATTAAGGATGATGCGAAAAAAGATGGAGCAATTACGCAACCAGGCTTCCAAGTTCAAACGAAATTTTGGATATAAAGAAAAAGAAGAAAGAAGATTTCTGCGCCAAGAGGCCAACGTACTTAAGGCCGATGCTGATGTGTTGGAGTTTTATATCATCAACGATATACTTCAGAAAAGTGATGTAATTACATGTACCTTAGTAGGCGCCTCTCACCCCACCCTCCGAGGAAAGAAATACAAAACGGTGTTTATTGATGAAGCAGCTCAAGCTTTGGAGCCAGCTTGTTGGATTCCTATTTGCAGAGCTGAACGGGTCATTTTTGCAGGCGATCACTTTCAACTTCCTCCTACTATCAAATCAAGAGAGGCGGCAAATAATGGTCTTGCAGAAACACTTTTCGAAAAATGTGTTAAACGTCACCCAGAAGCAGCCAGCATGCTACAGGTACAATACCGTATGCATGAGGACATCATGCAGTTCCCTTCAAAATATTTTTATTCTGATAAGCTAATTGCTGATCCAACAATAAAAAATCATCAATTGCCTGGGCAGTCACCCATGAATTTTATTGATACGGCAGGCTGTGGCTATCACGAAACATTAGATCCTGAGACTTTAAGCAAATACAACAAAGAGGAAGCAAGACTACTGATCAACTCGTTGGAACAACTTGTTGATCAAATAGGCCTACAAGAATGGATGGATGCAGGATACACCATTGGAATCATCACACCTTACAGCGCACAGGTTGCTACATTATTGAGTCTTGCAGAAGATACTCCTCCCCTCCATGAGATTGCTTCTCTTATTTCCATCAATACAGTAGATGCATTTCAAGGTCAGGAGCGAGATGTTATCGCCATCAGCTTAGTAAGGTCCAATGATAGTGGAGAGATCGGTTTCCTTGGTGACATCCGGAGAACCAATGTTGCCATTACCAGAGCAAGGAAAAAGGCGATTATTGTAGGAGATAGCAGCACATTGTGTGTGCATCCATTTTACAATGAATTAGTAGAATACGTCCAGCTCAAAAATTACTACCAAAGCGCTTTTGAACTTACTCAACCCTAGGTAAGGTAATTGTAAAAGTTGTACCCTTTCCCACTTGGGACTTAACATTGACCTTCCCCTCTAGCCGGTGAACAGTCTCCTTTAGAATGTAAAGGCCTAAACCAGACCCAGGAATTTCTTCAGTCCCCCTGAAAAACATTTCAAAAACTTTCTCTGTATATTCAGACGCTATGCCTCTTCCATTATCCTCCACGGATATCATATCACTTTTTAAATGGATTTCTCTTCTAATTTTAACAATAGGTTTGGCGTAAGCATCTATTCTATGAAACTTGATGGCATTGGAAATAAGGTTATTCAGAATAATCTTTAAGCGCATGCCATCGGTGGTAATGGGCTCACCCGTTAGGTCTTCAATCTCAAAAGTTATCTTTTCATAATTTTCAATGTAGTGGTAACCCTGAAGAATTTCATTGGCAAAAACTTCAAATTCATAGGACTCATACCTTATTGGAAGTCTGGCGTTGCGTGAATACTGAATTACCTCCTCAATAAAGGATTCCAATTTACCAACGCTACTTTGCATCATATTTAAATACTTCAGCTGATCACCCGCAGGGTTCTCTAATTTTGCAACATTGATTAACCCTAAAATGGATTTGAGCGGGGAACTTAGGTCATGCGAAGCACTGTATACAAAACGGTCTAGTTCAGAATTTCTCAGTTTGAGTTCCTCATTGGCTTTTTCCAATTCCTGTGTCCGCTTTCGCACCAGTTTTTCCAGTACTTTTTTTCGTTTATCGCGAATATTCATTCCTAACCCGTAAGAGCCAAGGGATACGAAAAGCAGAAATAGTAACCCGGGAAGGATTATATCCCATCTGTATATCATTTGAACCAAGAATGAATAAAACAGGCTCATTAATAATCCGTATTCAGATTCCATTGCTCCATCACACTATCACGCCAAAATACATTTTTCATCTGCTGAAATTCAGGGAGGCAAATAGCATATTTTATTGATAAAAACTATCATTTGTTCCGAAGGGTTTTGGGGTATATACTCAGATGTAATACCAACAATCAAATTATGATTGGATTAATTTTTAATTCGGTGTATGTTGTCACAAATAAATTCCAATGAACCTCTACGATTCAAGAACAAAGGTTTTTCTCTTTATTGTAGGAATAATATCCCTTCTTACGATAGTTTCACAATGCACCTCTAATCAAGAAAAGATTACATCCCAGGATGTAAAAGGAGCACAAAAATTACTAGGTATTCAATTTTCAAATCAGGAAATTGATACACTGGTCAGTTACTTGGAAGAAAATAAGGACGGATATGATACCATGCGTCTTTTTAAATTAGATTACGGTATTGCCCCTACCCTATATTTTGATCCAAGACCTGATGGATTTGAAAGAAAGATCCGAGATGACAAATCAGACTATAAACTGCCGATAGATGTAATCAACCCAGAGCAAGAAGAGGAGATCGCTTTTATGACTGTTGCTCAACTCGCCAGTCTCATCAAGAATAAAAAAATCACATCCACCCAACTGACAAATATATATCTCAAAAGGTTGGAGACTTATAAGGATACACTTCAAGCCAGTGTCACCATCACCAGAGACCTGGCCCTTCAGCAAGCCAAAAAAGCGGATGAAGAAATAAGTAATGGAATATATAAAGGTCCCCTCCATGGTATTCCCTACGGTATTAAAGATTTATTCTCTGTGCCCGGTTATAAAACAACATGGGGTGCAACACCTTATAAAGATCAGGAAATTGATGAAAAGGCTGGAATCATTCAAAAACTGGAAGACGCTGGAGCGGTACTTGTAGCCAAGTTAACTTCTGGTGCTTTGGCTAGGGGCGATGTTTGGTTTGGTGGCAAAACCAAAAACCCTTGGGATCTTAAACAAGGTGCAAGCGGCTCTTCAGCTGGTTCCGCATCCGCTACTGCTGCAGGGTTAGTTGCATTTTCCATAGGCACCGAAACGTTAGGGTCGATCATTTCGCCATCAACGCGTTGTGGAGTAACAGGACTTCGTCCCACATTTGGCAGTGTAAGCAGAGCCGGATGTATGAGCTTATCGTGGTCAATGGATAAAGTGGGGCCTATTTGTCGATCAGCTCAAGATTGCGCTATCGTTTATTCCTATATAAAAGGAAACTCAGCTGCCATAGAAAAAGATCATACCGTTGTGAATTATCCATTTGCCTTTAATCCACAATCCGATCTTAGTGGATATAAAATTGGATACTTTAAAAAACTATTTGATCAGGATACTTCAAAAGTTGGATCGAACAATAGCTCAACACTGGAGACACTTAAAAGACTCGGTGCAGAACTCGTAGAAGTCGAGCTACCAGATAGCATTCCCTACGATGTCTTTGATATTATTTTGAGAGCTGAAGCCGGAGCATTTTTTGATGAGCTGGTACTTGAACATAAAGATCGCGAGATGGTGGAACAGCATAAAGGCTCACGCGCAAACTCACTCCGCCAATCACGATTTATCTCTGCAGTAGAATACCTACAAGCCAATCGTCATAGAAAAGTGCTTATTGAAAAATTCAACAAGGAAATTCAAAACCTGGACATCATTGTTTCACCTACCTATGGGAGAAATCAATCTTTAACTACCAACCTAACAGGTCACCCTGCTATATCCATTCCGAATGGTTTTGATAAATTAGGGCACCCTACCTCTATCACCCTTCTGGGAAATTTATATGATGAAGGCCCCATTTTAGAAGCTGCATACCTTATTCAGCAATCCACTGAGTTCGATGAAAAACATCCGGAACGATTTTTGAAGAAAATCGATTGATTTGAAACTTACACACTTACAAGTCACCGTTAACATTATTATCAACTCAAAACAAACAAACCCAAAACAATGAAAAACTTAAGATTAATTGCCATTGCATTTGCATTGGTGGCACTTTCGGCTGATTGGTCGAATGCACAAAAATTACCTGCATTGGATCCAAGCCCTGCTGACATCGCATTGTTTCGTCCTGATGGAAGAGGTACAACACCAGTTGCAAAAGTGACCTACAGTCGCCCTCAAAAAAAGGGAAGAACTATGTTAGGTGATACTGAAAAGTATGGCACGGTATGGCGCACCGGAGCCAACGAAACAACTGAAATTAAATTCTATAAGGACGTAACGGTAGGTGATAAAAAATTAAAGGCAGGAACCTACTCACTCTACTCAATCCCGAATAAAGACAAATGGGTAATCATTTTTAATTCAAAACTTGATACCTGGGGAGCTTACGAATATGATGAAAGTAAAGATGTGGCAAGAATAGAAGTACCAGCAGGGACGACTGATGAAGAAGTGGAGGCTTTTGCAATTGCTTTCGATGGCAAAGATGGCAGTGGTAATTTGGTGATTGCCTGGGAGAATACAATGGTTAAAGTGCCTTTCAAGTATTAAGGCAGGAGATTGAAGGATATTAGAAGAGGTCACCATTGGTGGCCTTTTTTATTGCCCTCCAAAAGTAGCACTATCACCTTTTCAATGATTTTGCTACATTCGTTAAATACAAATCAAAACCTCAACACCGTGCGAATACTTTCTATTATACTCATTCTTATAGTTTCTTCTGCTTTCGTTGCAAGTCCTCCTGTTATCGATAAAAAAATTATCAAAAGCGACATGCCGTTCTTGGTTGAATTTTATAAAACCCGACACAAGAACCCGGAGATATCACTTCAGGAAAAAGAAACTTCAAAAGCACTTACTGCGGAATTGAAGAAGGTTGGATTTTCTGTGACAGAAAATTTTGGGGGTTACGGCATTGTAGGAGTTTACAAAAACGGCAATGGTCCTACTATTCTGTATCGCACGGATATGGATGCCCTCCCCATGTATGAGAAAACTGAATTGCCTTATCAAAGCCAATTGAAGGCATCTCTTAACGGGGAGCAGGTGGGCACTATGCATTCCTGCGGACACGACATTCACATGACCACATGGCTCGGAACGGCCAGAGCCATGGTTGCTATGAAGGACAAATGGAAAGGCACCCTTTTGTTGATTGGTCAACCTGCCGAAGAAATAGGAGCGGGCGCAAAAATGATGTTGGAAGCCGGACTTTACGAAAAATTTGGAGTGCCTAGTTATGGAATAGGATTACACTCAAGCCCAACATTGCCAGCAGGTCAGGTAGGCATTGGGAAAGAATTTGTAATGGCCAGCTCTCAAAGTGTTGACATCAATGTATTCGGTGTAGGGTCACATGGAGCTTCTCCTCATATGTCAATTGATCCAATAGTGTTAAGCAGTATGCTCATCATGGAATTGCAAACCATTGTGAGCAGGAATGTAAAACCTACTGAATCAGCAGTTGTAACAGTAGGAACGATCAAAGGCGGTACAGTGGGCAATATTATCCCAGACATGGTTACACTAAAACTAACAGTGAGATCATTTAAGAGTGAGGTACTCGACATCGTAAACAAGAGAATAAAAGAAATCGCAAGAGGTGTGGGCATAGCTGCTGGCTTACCCGAAGACAAAATGCCAGAAGTCATTATCAAGGATGCAGGTCCCGCCAATTATAATAATCCCGCAATGGCCTCTCGCGTAATTGAATCAGCCACATCTGTAGTTGGAAAAGAAAATGTGATCGATGAAGAACCTGTGATGCTTTCAGAAGACTTTTCATACTATGGACAAACTGAACACAAGGTGCCTACTGTTTTTTACTGGCTCGGTACAGTTCCTGATGCGCGAATGAAAAGTGGTGACCTTCCAGGGTTGCACTCACCCTACTATTATCCTCAGCCGGAGATTTCTATAGAAACAGGCGTAGGTGTTACCTCACAGGCACTTCTCGATTTATTCAACACTAAAATGTAACAGCCTCCTCTGGATGAGCGTTGGTGATTTTCAAAAAACGCTTTTCTTCTCCATGATAAATGGTGACTATATTGGATTGAGTTGGGAATAATTCCATTAAGAAATCAGCTTTCACCTCGACTTTGGTCCACCTGTTGGGGCAATTTATCTTAAAATGAAACCAAATTGCATCACCATTTGGCTCACAATGAGTAAAAGTTAATGCAGCTCTCTTGCCATTAATACTATATTCAAAATGCTTCGTAAAGTAAGCTTCTACTTCTGATCTACCGTTATCACAATTTGAGGTTTTTAAAAAGTCAATACGTCTTTCAGAGACATTCATTATTGCATCTTCCATATCGTCCGCAAACACCTTTATCTTGATAACGGCTGTGGCTCCCAAATCCTTATGGTCTACCTCAACCAATGACAGATAAAGCGCATGATTTTCTACAGCAGGTGGAATTTCCCTAGAAAATGGAAAACTCAGTAAGGTTAAAAAAAATACTATTAGTTGACTTTGCAATGCTCCCGGGTATCTATCAAAGATACAAGATTACCTCCGCACAATCTCAATTTCAGTCAGTACATTATTATCAGGCCAGGGAAAAGTATAGGTGGCCTCCTCCACATTAATAACACTAAAGTCAGCGCTGGCCGCGAGGTTTATAAACGTAATACTATAAGGCAGGTCGAGATCAGCATCATTGGCATTGATGCGGATACGTCCAAAAGTTGTCTCAGTGATTGATGCTGTTTGTACTTCAGCCTTCCCTTCCTGCCCTTCAATAAATATTTTTTGATTAGCCACCGCAAGTATTTCTGGGTTACCACCCACAATATCAAAATCTACCTTTACTTTTTCGTCAGGTGTTGTGTACGTCCATGATCCAATTAGAGAAGTAAAACCTACTTCATCATCACCGCTGCACCCAAACAATATAGCAGCCACTCCTATTAAATAAACTCCACCTTTCATAAATAGTATTAGTTAGTAAACCTGATCCAACAATCATCAAACGCTATTACACAGTTGATTGTTCCAGAATAAGCAAAGTAACCCATTAAATATAATTTGCTAATACCTAACTTTGCGTGACCCATTCCCTCAAGTATAAGTATGGCTCTGCTGGAGAAATTTCTACACGTAAAAAAATCAAAAATATCGGGCTCTGGATTAGGACTATTTACTACTGAAAACATTCCGAAAGGTGCTTGTATTGTTGAGTATAAGGGGAAGCTTGAAAAATGGAGCGAAGTGAAAGACCAGGACGGCTATAATGGATACCTACTTAAACTGAACTCGCGATGGGCGATCAATGCATTACCCTACAAACGCGCCCAGGCTAGATTCGCAAATGATGCTAAAGGCATACACAGAAATGATAACCTTTCCAACAATTCAGAATTCCTAATTGAAGGGAAACGTTGCTACATATTTGCAAAAAGAGAAATTAGACAAGGTGAAGAGATTCTGGTGAGTTATGGAAGGGAATACTGGAATCTTGTCAAACGGATTGCAAAAAAACATGGGAAATAAGCGCTGGTAACTATTTTACACTACTTTCAGTAAAATTGGTTTGCTATGAATAAAAAGGATATATATTTGCGCCCCATAAGTAATTCATTAAACACTTACCGTACTTTTTTATGACTAAAGCAGAACTTATTACCAAAATTGCAGAAGATGCAGAAATTACTAAGGTAGCCGCTACAACAGCGCTTAACTCTTTTCTGGAAGGAGTTACTAAGACTTTGAAGAAAGGTGACAAATTAACATTGGTTGGTTTTGGTACATTTTCTGTTAGCAAAAGAGCTGCAAGAAAAGGCCGCAACCCTTTCACTGGTGAAGAGATAAAAATCAAAGCCAAAAAAGTTGCTAAATTTAAAGCAAGCAAAGAACTTTTAACTAAATAGTTAAAGGCAAACAATAAAAAACCCTGGATATCCAGGGTTTTTTTATGCTCTAAAACTTTTTAGTATTATTACTCTTCGAGTATTTCAACATCCACGCGAACATTCTTCTTTGCATTCACGCTGTTCTTATCATGAATCATTCTTCCTCCTCCCCATGCCTTAATTTCTATGCGGCTTTCCTCCACTCCCTGAGTTACTAACCATTCCTTAATTACTTCTGCTCTGTATTTCGATAAATCCTTAGCGGATCCTGTTCCATCCTTCACATCATTTGCCAAAGAGAAAAAAGATTTGCTGGGGCCCATCGTTATCAATCTTCCTCGAGAATTACCATTGGTGTGCCCATGCAACATAATTCTATAGTTGGGATTTTCATTTAACATTGTCAATAAGCTATTCAACTGATACTTCGATTCAGGAAGCATAATGGCTGCATCATTGTAAAAGAAAACATTATAGAGCGTATTGATATCTCCCTTATGATATCGAGCTAAGTCAAACTTAATTACATAGTGATTACCTGCCCATTCCATAAAATGACTAGTGCTGTCATCAGGAACCTGACCATAAAAAATAGTGTGTTGAACTGGTCTGTACCCAAACACATTTGCAATCAATGAAATTTTACCCGTTTTACTTTCTGGGTCTGGTAGCGAAACATATTCATTACCTTTTACCTTTTCAACAAGCCTTGCCCTATCAATATCAATCACTTCAACCTCACCTTCAATTTGAGTGTTATCGGTTGCGTTAAAAAGGCTTAAATAAACTGATGCCTCTGCAACAGGTTTCGGTTCTGTAATTGGATCCTCCTCTTTGATCATTTCTACTTCAACTGCATTTTCTTCTTCTTCCACTTCTTCTGTTTCTTCCGCAGTTGCTGGCTCACTTTCTTCAACCACACTTTCAGGTTGAATTGATCCATTCTGTCCATTCATTCCAGTAGACGTCACAGCTTCTTTTTCCTTAGGAGGGGTGTTGGCCACTTGTGGTGATTGCTTTGGCGGCTCTGCACTGGTAAGCAAATTGACATTCGAATTCAATTCGCCTTTCATTATCCTTACCCAAGCCTCTTCAAATCCGGCTTTTTTACGAGTCTCCAGCATTTCCTGAATGGACTCATCAAAATCCTGAAAATAATCCAAATAGACATATAGATAATTCCGTTTGGTATCCGCACCATATTTAGCATTAATGTTATCCTTATTGATACGGTTAATATAGTTCTGTGCATAGGTATCTTGACCCAGTCGATAAGCTGCAACAACTACGTAATAACCCGATGCCAAAGGTGCTCCGGAAGTCTGAGCGCTACTTTGGAGATAGAGGAACTGAGAAAGGAATAATACAATCAGAATTCCTTTGGAGTATGAGCGCATGATAAAGCCATTTTGGTTGATCTAAATATTATGCAAAAATGTCACTTTTTCAAAGCCTTTTAAGCATAATTGATGTCCCGTCAGCTACGCATGTAAGTTTCTGAGGATCTCTCTCAAAAAACCACTCCCATACCCCGCTAATTGAACGATTGCAGCAGGCCCAGCAAGTAAGGTTACTCTTATAGATTTAGTTTTTAGGTAGGCAGATATGGACAAAGTAAGAATATAAGCCAAATAGGTCATTCCCAACAGCATACTTATACGCCTATCAAAGGGGAATAGGATAACGGTAAATGCCAGCCCAATCAGGAAAAAAGAGGGAAACCAATGGGTTAGTTTAATAGCACCGGGGTGTACCCTGTTCACTAATACCCGGCCTTTGCCAAAATTAAATACCTGCCAAAAGAATTGTTTGAAGTTGGTTCGTCTCTTATGGTACACAAACGCATCATTAATGTATCCCACTTTATATCCTAGTTTCTTCATTCGTAGACTGAACTCAATATCCTCTGCGTACCTATCAAATTTAAAACCGCCTGTATGTTTAAAAATTTCTTTGCTGATACCCATATTGAAACTGCGTGGCTGAAAGGATTCCACTCTTTTATCCCCTCCCCTTATACCTCCTGTAGTAAATACCGAAGACATGGTAAATGCCATCGCTTGTTGCACTTTCGTAAAGCCTTCGTGCCATTTATCGGGTCCGCCCCACGCGTCCAGTGAGGTGTGGTTGAGATAATCTTCCACAGCTTGAAAGTAATGAGGAGGTAGAATACAATCTGAATCAAACACCACAAAATAACTTCCCTTCGCCTGTGCAAAACCGAAATTTCGGCTTGGGCCCGGACCACTATTAGGTTTAAAAAAATACCGGATGTGGAGCTTATCCGTAAACTGCTCATACACTTTTACACAAGTATCGGTGGAGCCATCCTCAACAATCAATACCTCAAAATTAGTGTAGACTTGAGACGTCAAACTTTCCAGAAGTTCCTTCACTTCATGTGGTCTGTTGTAGACAGGAACAATTATTGAGTATTTTGGCGTAGCACCCATGAGAAACAAAAGTAATGAATTGATTACATTCGTCTCTCACACAAAAAAATTACCTTAGAACCTCAAGATAACCACAGTCCAAATTCAGCTTAGTATTTTAGTGTTATGAAATGTATCGTTTTATTTTTTTCATTGTCTATATTTTGCCTTTCCGTATCCCATGCGCAGTCAACCGACTACCGCAAAGATGTTGAGACAATAGAATCTATTATCCATGCGCTTTATGATGTTATCTCAGGTAGTCCTGAAGACAAAAGAGATTGGGCACGCTTCCGGAATTTATTCGTACCTGAATCAAGACTGATTCCCACAGGAAAAGATAAGCAAGGAGCATTTACACTTCGTGCAATTTCCCCTGAGGAATACATACAAATGTTTACCAACAACATTAAAAGTGGATTCTTTGAAAAGGAACTGCATCAGGAAGTAGAGGAATACGGAACCATAGCTCATGTTTTCAGTACCTACGAAACACGCGAAAGCATGAATGGGCCTGTAAACAACAAAGGTATTAACAGCATACAATTGTACAATGACGGAAAGCGCTATTATGTTGTCACCATTTTTTGGTGTGCTGAGAGTATGGGCTTTACCTTACCATCTAAGTATCTCAATTAATTTTAAAAAATTCACATGAAATCATCGATTAAATTATTCCTCCTGCTTGGAGTTATGTTTACCACGCTTAGCGTGGTCGCTCAAAAGAAAAACCAAGACGAACTTATTCAAAAGCATGCCATCGAATCCTTCAAAGATCTTTATGCGTTGTTGAGCATTCCTAATGATGCTCATTATCCTAAGGACATCGAAAAAAATATTAAATGGTGTGAAGACGCATTCATGAAAAGAGGTTTCACCACCACACGCCTGGAAACACCTACAGTGCCTTTGTTGCTTGCTGAGCGCAAAGCCAAGAAGGCAACAAAAACTGTTCTTATCTATCTGCAGATAGACGGACAACCCGTGGATACCAGTAAATGGTTTCAAGAAAGCCCATGGACGCCTACATTGAAAGAAAAGAATACAAGTGGGGAATGGAAGGCCATTAATTATGACCGTCTCTACGAGAACTACAATCCAGACTGGAGAGTTTTTGCACGCTCTGCCTCTGATGCAAAGGGACCAGCTGCAGCTTTCCTTGGCTCACTGGATGCAATGATAGCAGCTAAAGCTGAACCTAATTACAACATCAAGGTGATTATGGATTTTGAGGAGGAGCTTGGCTCCCCAAGGCTTCCAGCCGCTGTTACCAAATACAAAAAAGAACTGGCCTCAGATATGTTCATCATTTTTGATGGCCCTAGACACGTAAGCAATGAGCCTACGTTAAGTTTTGGTGCCCGGGGTATCAGTGATATCACCATTACTACCTATGGCCCTCGCCAGCCCGTACATAGCGGCAATTATGGAAACTATACACCCAACCCAGCCATGCGGCTTTCTCAATTGCTGGCGTCCATGAAAGATGAGGACGGAAGGGTAATTATTCCCGGGTATTACGATGGGACAACATTAACAGATGCGGAGAAGGAAACATTAAGGCAAGTGCCCGACAAAGAGGATGAAATCAACAAATTCCTGGGTATTGCCGAAGCTGATAAAATTGGAGCCAATTTTCAGGAATCACTTCAATACCCAACTTTAAATATTAGAGGACTTGACGCACTCTATGTAGGAGATAAGGCCAGAACACTCATACCCGCACAAGCCACCGCAGAAATTGATATCAGACTGGTTCCTACCAGCGATCCGGATAGGCTGATTGGGCTTGTAAAAAAACATATCGAAGATCAAGGTTATCACCTCACAGCTGGAGAACCAACAGAAGAAGAGAGGCAGAAATATCCTCGATTGGCCTCATTCGTATCAAGCACGTCCTATCTGGCCTTTCAAACTCCTTTTGACTCAGAAGTGGGCTTGTGGTTGGGTCGTGCCATGACCCGGGCCTTTGGTAAGGAGCCCATTAAGATCAGAACTGCAGGTGGATCCATTCCTATTTCACCTTTCGTAATCACGTTAGGAATTCCTGCTGTAGCTGTTCCTACGGTAAATGCAGACAACAATCAACATGCACCCAATGAGAATATCCGCATTGGTAATTATGTTGAAGCAGTAAAAGCTTTCTATTATATCCTTACAGAGAAATTGTAGGTTGACTTAGTCAACCCACTCTGCAAAAAACAGATTAGTATCTCGTGTTCCTCCATTGTTTCTATTGGAGCTGAACACGAGGTATTTTCCATCTGGAGAAAACATAGGAAACGCGTCAAAAGTATCATCGTGGGTAATGCGCTCCAAACCTGTACCGTCAACATTGATCATATATAGGTTAAATGGAAATCCTCTTTCTGTTTCATGATTAGAAGCAAAAATTACTTTTTCACCAGAAGGATGGAAGAACGGACACCAGTTGGCTTTTCCTAAATCTGTGAGTTGACGCAAATCAGATCCATCCACATTACAAATAAACAACTCCATGTCAGTGGGCATCACCAACCCTTCAGCAAGCAGATCTTTATAAACCTTAATATCTTCAGCTGTCTTTGGACGAGATGATCTGAAGATCAATTTTGAACCATCCGGGGAAAAGAAGGCTCCGCCATCATATCCTAACTCACTGGTTATCTGCTTTACATCAGTACCATCAATATTCATGGTGTACAATTCCAAATCTCCGGTACGCAATGAAGTGAAGACAATTTTATCACCCTTTGGCGATACAGTAGCTTCAGCATCATAACCAGGTTCGTCAGTAAGTTGCTTAACGATGTTTCCTTTTAAATCTGTAATGAAGATGTCAAAGTCAGGGTAAATAGGCCAAACGTATTTGCCATCTTCTCTGCGAGCAGGTACGGGAGGACACGCCTCATTGCCTAAGTGTGTAGAGGCATAAACAATCGTTGTATCACCAGGCATAAAGTAAGAGCATGTGGTTCTTCCCAAGCCAGTACTCACCATCTGAGGTGTGGAGTTACTAAGATCATCCGTAAATGGGTTCACATAAAAAATCTGATCACACTCCGTACCAAATTTTTCGCTGGTCGATTGAAACGTAAGCATGGAGTTATCAAAGCTCCAATAGGCTTCTGCGTTGTCGCCACCGAAGGTTATTTGTTTTATATTCCTCAGGTGTTTTTCATCGTCATAACGAAGAGTGTCAGCTGTTGCTGTTTGTTCGTTGGTTTGATTTTCTGACTTCTGGCTACATGCAGTCAAAATGACAATAAGAAATAGATAATAAAATTTCATGAGGTATGTGCTAAGTGCTTAAATTCGTGGTTTAATTTCTGGTCGCAAATTTAATAGTAAAGCATCGCAATCCTCAACTTTATCATGACAAGACACACACTTTTATCTATAGTTTTAATCACAATCCTTGTTTCGTGCGGTAAAGAAAAAAAGAGTATAGCCGAATTGGGTATTTCTTTAAAGAATGACGTTACTTTTTTAGCCAGTGATGAATTGGAAGGAAGAGAAATCGGAACTGAAGGGGAAAAGAAAGCTGCCGCCTATCTTGCGGATCGGTTTACAGCGATCGGCTTAACACCTGCTGGCACGGATAGCTACTTGCAAGAGTTTGAAGTTACTCCTGCTCAAAATCCACATGAGCAAGCCAAAGTAGGTACCGCAGGTGATTCCCTCACCATTGTAGGTAGAAACATCGTGGGAATAATCGATAATCCTGGAGAGGAAATTATCATCATAGGAGCACATTTTGATCACCTTGGATATGGTGGGGTGAGTTCACTGTATCGCGGAGATTCTTTGGTACACAATGGAGCGGATGACAACGCCAGCGGAGTGGCGGTGATGATTCAATTGGCTGAACTATTAAAGAAGCAGCAATTGCAAAAAGATATTTTGTTCATTGGATTCTCCGGAGAGGAAGAAGGCCTTTGGGGTTCTAATTATTTCAGTAAAAATCCGACCATTGACCTAAGCAAGGTAAGTGCAATGATCAACATGGATATGGTTGGAAAATTAGATGAGCAAAAAGTGTTGGCTATTCATGGCACAGGTACTTCTCCATCATGGGATTCCATGCTCAATAAAGCAAATGCTGATTCTATCCCACTCTTGTTCCGACCATCCGGAATAGGTCCCTCCGACCATACCTCCTTCTATCTTCAAGACATCCCTGTTTTACACTTTTTTACAGGCCAGCATGAAGATTACCACAAGCCTTCTGATGACTCAGAGAAATTGAATTATGAGGGAATGGCCAAAATAGCGCTTATGATTGACCGGGTCGTGGTAGCGCTTAACACTGCTGACAAGCTTGCTTTCACTAAAACCAAAGATGAATCTCGGGATACGCCTCGATTTACAGTTACTCTAGGTGTTGTACCTGATTATCTTTTTGGTGGAGAGGGTATGCGCATTGATGGTGTCACCGATGAGAAGCCTGCTGCAATAGCTGGGTTGCAAAAAGGTGATATAGTTACCCAACTAGGAGACTTTGTTGTAGATGGAATGAACGGATATATGGAGGCCCTTTCTAAATTCGAAAAAGGTGCTGAGACAACTGTAAAAGTGAAGCGAGGAGATGAGGAGCTCACCTTTCCGATTAAATTTTGAGGTAAGCGTGATTAACGTTTTCTTATCCCAAAGAAGGTATTAATTTGCTGGCTGATGGATAATTTTGTTGTATCGGCCAGAAAGTATCGCCCGCTCGGTTTTGATGAGGTTGTTGGCCAGGAGCATATTACCACCACGCTCAAAAACGCGATTGATAACAATAAGCTAGCCCAGGCGCTTCTTTTCTGTGGCCCAAGAGGAATCGGAAAAACTACGTGTGCTCGCATTGTAGCCCGAATGATCAATGGATTCGAAGAGAAGGCAGAGGTCAATTCACTCAATATTTTCGAGTTAGATGCCGCTTCTAACAATTCAGTAGAAGATATCCGCAATCTGATCGATCAGGTACGGTACCCACCTCAATTCGGGAAATATAAAGTCTATATCATAGATGAGGTTCACATGCTTTCCAATTCAGCATTCAATGCTTTTTTGAAAACTCTGGAAGAGCCACCATCTTATGCCATATTCATTCTTGCTACTACAGAGAAGCATAAAGTCATCCCCACCATACTTTCCCGTTGTCAGATTTTTGATTTCAACAGAATCCAGGTTTCAGACATCAGCAGACAATTAAAAAAGATTGCTGATCGGGAGAAAATTGCGGTAGAAGATGAAGCACTTCACCTTATCGCCCAAAAAGCGGATGGCGCCTTGCGCGATGCCTTATCCATTTTTGATTTGATGGTCACCTTCTCATCAGGAAAGGAAGTGACCTTCAAGGACGTGCTGAGCAACCTTCATATTCTTGACTATGACTACTACTTCCAGGTGGTAGACAGCCTGCTGGCAGAGAACATGAGTCAGCCATTGTTACTGCTGGATGAGATTTTGAGAAAAGGTTTTGACGGGCACAATTTCATTGGAGGGTTCAGCGAACACATAAGAAACCTATTGGTTTCCCAGGATGCACGAACCATCGATCTGATGGAAGTCCCGGACGTAACAAAGAAAAAATATCTGCAACAAGCTGGATCTGCACCACCTTCTCTTCTACTATCATGGCTGAGCATTGCCAATCAATGCGATCTTAGCTACAAGGCCAGTAAAAATCAACGTCTTCTAGTAGAGCTTGCGCTGATGAAAATGGCGCATGTGAATGCAGTTGTGAAACCCACACCTTCAGAAGAAGCAGTAAAAAAAAAAGTGAAGTAAGTGCGGAACCTCCTGCTGAGGAACCAGTTGTTGCACACACACCTAATCCTGTACAGGAAATAACTCAGCCCGCTGCTAATCCACAGCCCTCACCTTCAAAAACTAAATCAAATGGCAGGCAAAAACTAACGCCTAGTCTTACTGATCTTGCCAACGGTAAGAACAAAGCATCTGAAGAAACGCCTAAAGTGGAGACCAAGGTCGATAACACATCCTCCACAGATGACCAGCCAGTAACGCTAGAGTTGCTAAAGATCGCATGGAATGAATTTACGGAACAAAGAAAATCTCAAGTAGGAGAGTATCACCTGCTTAAGCAAGAATTTGACTTTAAGGATAATCTAATTGTCATTCATTTGTCTAATCCTGTTGAAGAACCACTCCTACAGACTATTCGCAATCCGCTTACTGAATTTTTACGAGAGCGCCTGAAAAATAGAAGCATTAACGTTACCAGCCAGATTCGTGAAATCCAAACACAGAAAATAGCTTATACCAACAAAGAAAAATTTGATAAGCTGACGGAAAGAAACCCAGTACTGAAAGAATTAAAACAACGATTGGATCTTGATACGGATTTTTAAAAATTAGATTCTGATGTAAATCTTTTTTCGATCCATCCAATACGCAACACTCCAACAAATTACCAACGCACTTAAGGCGAACATCAAAGAGCCAAAGTAATCTCCAAACAGGGGTTGGTATCCTTGTTGATAAACCCAGTGATAAAGTTTTTGGTCTCCTACTCTGAAGAAGAAAAGGAGAATGACACCCACCATTGACAAAACATATATAAAAAGTGGATTCTTACCCAACACTTCAAACGGATACGTCCAGGAAGTAATCTTTTGAAGATCTATTATATAAATCAAAATAGATAGTACCATCAAATCAATTCCAACGGTATAAATCACATAACTGCTTGTCCATAGCTTTTTATTGATTGGGAAAAAGAGATCCCACCATAACCCCATAAAAATAAGAACGCATCCAATAACCATTAGATGGGCAATGGACTGATAAGAAACACCCCGTTTAATAATAAAAGTTGCAGCACAATATCCAGCTATAACATTCACTACAGCAGGTAGCGTGCTCAATACCCCTTCAGGATCGAAAGCAATACCTTCACCATGAAACATATGTTGCTCACCCAAAATCCATTGATCTAATTTTAAAATAGCATTGCCTTCAAGTGTTAAGTCGCCAAAGGCCAGGAGAATAAATCGATAAGAAATTAAAATGAAAAGGCTAACCAAAAGGGCTCCATTTAGTTTTGCATAATGAATAATTAAAGATGCAACCAGATAAGCCAGTGCAATCCGTTGCAACACACCAAATATTCGGGTAGTAGAAAAAGCTTTAACAATGAGATCACCATCAGCATTGTATTTCATAAATGGAAACCAAAACATGAAATATCCGATTAAAAAGATAATGAGGAACCGCTTAATGATTTTCATCAGAAAGGAGCGCCCTCCCAACGATTCCATTTTGGTGAACCCAAAACCCATTGCATTGCCCATCACAAATAAAAAAGTAGGAAACACCCAGTCGGTAAGGGTGAATCCGTGCCAATTTGAATGAAGCAACGGAGCGTAGGTAGTAGAAAAATTACCAGGTGTATTGACTACGATCATTAATGCAATCGTCAGTCCACGTAATACGTCTATTGCCAGATTTCGACTTACCATTGTCACAACGGGAAAAGTAGCCAGAATCCTTCATTTTGCTAATAATTTAATTTAGAATTATTCTAAATAGTGTTGGTTTATTTAGCCAAGAAGTACATATTTGTATTGTTTAGAATCATTCCAAATAACGTATATGAAAAATTTTGTTGCTATTAATTACATCCAATGCGATGATGGCTATGCACATCGTTTTGAAGAACTATTTGCCACTCGCGCCCATGCCATTGATAGGCTTCCTGGGTTCATTGACATGCAAGTGCTCAGGCCATCTGATGCAAAGGATGA
The DNA here is from genome assembly GCA_040216665.1 of Cyclobacteriaceae bacterium. Taxonomy (GTDB): domain Bacteria; phylum Bacteroidota; class Bacteroidia; order Cytophagales; family Cyclobacteriaceae; genus ELB16-189. Next base: position 165,240 of record JAVJOQ010000018.1, read on the forward strand.
ATACTTAATCGTAAGTCACTGGAAATCCGAGGCAGATTTTAAAGCCTGGACTAAATCTCCAGAATTCCTTGAAGGTCACAAGCGAGGCTTCGAAGATCTTCGCCTGGCCAAAGAGCGCGGAGAGAAACCTCCTATGTCTTCCTCATTCAAGACTTACAGCGTCATAGCGAACTAACAAAAAAAGCCAACTACTAGTTGGCTTTTTTATTTAGTCATTCTCTAACTCATTCAAATTTTCTGGTATCATTTGGCTGATATACATACCTGAATGTGTAGTGCCTATCTAAATCAGTCATATTATTTGGTGAAGCTGGAGCGCCTTTGTAGTAGCTAAGAATTTCCATCTTTGCATATCTGTTTTGTGATGTCTTAACTACAATCACTCTTCCTGCTATTGGCGCAACAACTGTAGACGAACCACTTCCGCTATTAAACCACCAGTAGTTTGCTGGTGTGCCCGGATTTTCCGGACTCGATGATATCACAGATTTATTTGCTGTATCTGAAGAGTACCCATCAGCTGGCGCTTCTACAATGTCATCAAAAATATCTTCTAGCATTAAAGCAGTGGTACTCCCGGGGCCACTTTCACCACTATTAAATATTATTTCTGATCTTCTGAAGCCAATATCCCAATTGGCCGTTGCACTATCAGTATTTGCAACAATTTCGCCTGTTGCAAAACTGAAGAGTGTAAATTCATTGGTCTCTCCTATTCTTTTTGGAGGCCCTGTTGGCGGGCCGGTAATTGGTTCAAATGGTGCGTAGTCTGCGTCTAAATCGCTAAAGATTGTCGATACCACAGGAATTGGAGCTGGATCATCATCACTACAAGAGAACAACACAAGTGTAAAACTGAATACGGTACCAATTATTAAAAAATAGTTTAAAAACTTCATAGTTAAATTAGAATTATAGATTGATTTATTAATTGCCATTTTTCGAAAATGAGTAAGAAACCCCGGCATACATTATTCTGCCAGGTAGATTTGGAATGAAAACCGGTTCTGTATAATCAAAGACATTATCTATCCCCAATTGAAATCTAAAACCAGACGTAATACTTTTTGCCACCGAGAGATTTACGAGAGCGTATCCAGCCACAAAATCATCGTAGTCGTCCAAAATTCCGTTACTGTTTCTATCTGATGGTGGAATCGTCTCACCTTGGATATTACCTGAGATATCACCTATACCAAACTTCCCGCGGTAGATAACGCGTGCGCTTGCTTCCCATCCCTGCTGTCTATTCGAATAGAACAGCTTAATATTTCCGCTATGCCTAGATCTGTTATACAGTCCGAAGTACTCATTTGAGCCAAGGCGCCTGGTAATCAATGTATTTTGGTCACGATAAAAAACTTCACCATTTTCAACTGATTCCTTTACATCCTTGTCTTTTGCAAATAATAGTTGGTAGCCAACTGAAAGTTTTACATTTTTTATTATCGGATAGTTCAAATTCGTTTCAAGTCCCTGAGTATAGGCTCGTAAGATATTGCGATAACTAAAAATGTTTTGATTAAAAACAGTTGTTGCCACAATCTGAGTTTCTATCAGATTGTCAATCTGATTATGAAACAAATTGATGTCTCCCTTCAAACCAGGAAGTAATTCTATGTTGGCCCCTATGTTGATAGCAAAGGATTCTTCGGCTTCTAGGTCACCTATTTGGCTAGGATCCAAAGATGTCAATAATTCTCCGTTAGCATCTAACTCTGCAAGTCGCTCTGCCGCCACAGCAGAGCCTAACACACTATACCCCCCTGCTGCAGGATTGGTAAAGTTGAGATATACTTGTCTGAAATCTGGAGCTTTAAAGCCCTTCCCTACAGAAGCCTTTAAAACAATCTTATCATTTAAGTCAAATTGACTGCTAAGTTTTGGTGAGAATTGCGATCCATATATATTGCTACGATCATACCTTCCACCAAGAATGACACTCCATTTAGCAAACGGCATCCATTCGTGTTGAAAGAAGCCATAACTTGTGTATTGAAATCGTTCTACCCCATCATCATACCTTGTTGTTTGCACAGACTCGCTTATGTAGCCACCCCCTACTGTAAGAATATTCTTATCATTAAAATAATATTCTCCATTTACTTCAGGGCGAAGAAATGACTGGCTCAGCTCATCATTGTAATAAGAACCCCCATCAGCTTCAAAACTTAAGTCTGTTTTACTTTTGTATTTGGTTGCATAAAATCGGCCAATCGCTTTTAACCTACTATTAAATCTGTGTGTCACTACAGGATTGAGATTCCAATCCTGAGTATTTCCAATGCCCGATGTTTGAATACGGTTATTGCCTTGTAAAACTTCAAAATTAAATCGCTGATCTTCGTGGAAGAATCTTCCAGCAACACTTAAATCAGTACGGTTACCTAACTGATAAGTGACTTTAGAGCTGAAAGTATAGTTATCGAAGGGCGACACAGTGTTGCCAGAATTCTCTGGAGAAAGGTCATAACCATCAGTGCTGTAACTATTACCGAACACATACACACCAAGTTTTTTATTGGTATAACTAACATCACCACTAAGGTCCATTGTATTGTTGCTGCCATAACGAGACCTGAAGCCATACTTTGATCCACTCGGTCTCTCCGTAATAATGTTAATTACTCCTGCCAAGGCTTCCGATCCATACAGGCTTGAAGAGGGACCTTTAACAATCTCAATTTGCTTGATGTTACCTACAGCCAATCGGCTAAGCTCTAATGTGCCTGTATTCCTACCCACCACGGGTTCACCATCAATGAGTATTAGCGTGTACTCCGGATTAAGACCCTGAAGTTGAATTCCATTACCCTGGCCATTCACTTGTGGCACAACTACCAAGCCCGTTTGCTCTGTAAGCACATCATTGAGTCGCAAGGACCCCATCGTCCTTATCTTGACATTACTAATTAAAGAGACCGGCATTGGCAAGGCACCCATTGTACGCTCATTTCTGGTAGCGGTAATTATGACCTCATCCAACTCTCGGGTACGTAAGGAGTCTTCAACAAACTCAACTTGAGCTAAAACTTGCCCAAACGAGGAGAGTATCAGAAAAACTATAGAAAAAGCGGAAAACCTGCTAAACATGGTGCGCAAAGATTAGAATCCTTCTAAATAAAAAATACCCTCATGAGGATAATAAGTGTCGCATTGAATACTTTACTAAGTTGATCTACAAATTTTGGTATTTTTGAACCCTTATCGCATGAAATAAGTTAATAACAGCACTGACATTTGTCATTTTTTAGATCAACACAAGCTATGAAAGCAACATTGCTAGAAAAAAATACCCAAGAAGGGATAATTAGGGAGCTTTACGACCGTGATGAAATAGCCCTATCGGTAGCAGAAAATAAGGGCTATGAAGCATTTACTTGCCCTGCAGAACTGAAAAAAAACCTGATCCACTTCTATTTCTGTATGGAAGGAAGTGCTTTGTTTGAATTTGGCCCTCATTACTCCCGGGAAATTCAGAAAAAGAGAAATTATTTCTTCTACAATCCAGAAAATGACCTCCCATTTAGAATTAATCTGGCTCCCGCCACCCGCATGGTTTTTCTAACCATCTCCCTTAAAAACCTCCATGAGCTGTTTTTACATGATACGCTTCCATTTTTGAAGCCGGAGACCATCAACCGAAAGTTTTACGATGAAAGAGAGATTCCGGCATCGCTAATGGTAGTGCTGAATCAGCTCTCCACAGTAAACCTCAGTGAGGCAGCCGAGAAACTATATTATCAGGGTAAAGTGCTTGAGCTCCTAAGTTTATATTTCTCGGAAAGAAAGGCCGATACAGAAAGTTGCCCATTCCTAAATGATGAAGAGACCGTGCGAAAGATTAAACATGCAAAGGAATTTTTATTAAAAAACAGCGATTCACCTCCTAGTTTAAAAGAACTGGCAAAATTGGCCGGACTGAATGAATACCAACTCAAAGTGGGTTTCAAACAAATCTATGGCAATACAGTATTTGGCTTTTTACTGGATCACAAACTGGACAACGCTCAACTGCTGTTGGATACCGCGAAATATAAAGTGAATGAGGTGGCCTATCAGATTGGCTATACCAACCCAAGCCATTTCATTGCTGCTTTCAAAAAGAAGTTTGGGGTAACTCCTAAAAAATATTTAATGAGCAGGTAGCGGCAACTATCTTTTGCTGAACAGCATGCCGAAAACTCCTCGTACCAGAGATCGGCCAACCTGTTTGCCAATAGAAGATTCCATTATTTCTTCCAGTGCGGTTTTTTCTTTTCTTCGAGAGGTTGACCTCCGTGGGGTTGGCTTGGCTGTCCGTTCCTCTTTCTCCTCCGCTTGGGTTTCTATTTTCCTTGAAAGCAATTCATACGCGCTTTCAGGGTCAATGGTCTTCTGGTACTTTTTATAGAAATCCGAGTGGCTTAAAAGCGCGTCATATTCTTTCTCCTCCAAGGGGCCCATTACAGAAACTGGAGGAGCAAGGTGAGTGGCAACAGTCTCTGTTGGAATTCCTTTTTCGTTAAGGACGGTGATAAATGCCTGACCGGTTCCCAATTGAGTAAATTGTTTTTCAATGTCGTAGAACTCAGACCTTGGAAAAGAGTTAACCGTTTCCCTAAGTGCCTTCACATCATTGGGGGTAAAGGCACGCACCACATGATGAATTCTGTTTCCCAACTGGGACAAAACATTCGCTGGCACATCCTGAGAGAGCTGCGTACAAAAAAAGATACCAACGCCTTTTGACCGTATCAATCTGATCACCTGATCAATTTGATCAAGGAATGCCTTGGGAGCATCTTTAAATAGTAAGTGAGCTTCATCCAAAAAGAAAACAAGCTTTGGCTTGTCCTGATCACCTGCTTCGGGAAGTTGCTGATACAACTCTGCCAACAAAGACAGCATAAAGGTGGAGAAAATGGCAGGCTGATGCTGTACATCCGAAACGTTCAGTAAACTAATCACCCCACGGCCATCAACCCGCTCAAACAAATCATCAATGTCAAACGATTTTTCTCCAAAAAGCTGACTTACTCCTTTCTGTTCAAGCACTACTATCTTTCTCAAAATAGTACCTGCAGTTACAGAAGATATTTTTCCGTAATCTTCCTTAATTTCCTTGGCTCCTTCTCCTTCTGATAAATAGTTGAGTACTTTTTTCAGATCGTTTAAATCTACTATAGGAAGCTTCTTGTCATCAGCATATTTAAAAATTACGGACAACACCCCGCTTTGCACCTCGTTCAAATCCATGATCTTACTTAGCAGAACAGGGCCAAATTCAGTGACGGTAGCACGCATCTGACCACCTAACTTTCCACTTAAAGAATATAATTCCAATGGAAAATAAGATGGTTTAAATTCAATACCTAAAGCCGCAGCACGTTCCTCCAGTCTGGCATTGGTAGCACCCGCCTTTCCCATTCCCGACAAATCCCCTTTCATGTCGGGCATAAAAACCGGAATACCCTCTGCTGACAATTGCTCTGCAAGGAGTTGCAATGTCCTTGTTTTTCCAGATCCTGTCGCTCCTGTCACCAACCCATGCCTGTTCATCATCTTCAGAGGCAGTTTCACTTTTGCATCGGCCAATATTTCATCGCCCAGCATTCCAGCTCCAAGAAAAATAGATGATCCCTTTGGAGAATACGAGTTCTGAACTGCATCAATAAATTTCTCTTTCATAGAAGTAGTGCTGTAAACATCAAAATAGTGGAATTTAAGTACAATACCTTTCCGTTAGCCAATCCTTTTCTTCATTAGCCAATCTGTTTGAAGATCGCTACCCAATTTAAAAGGATGTTCATCAAATTTTTCGAATCCCTTCTTTAAATAAAATTGCTGTGCTTTGACATTGTGTTCCCAAACTCCCAGCCAAATCCAATAGAAATTGTTTGCTATTGCATAGTCTAAACATGTTTGCAATAACAAAACACCAATCTTTTTACCTTGGTGCTCACTTACAACGTAAATCCTCTCTAACTCAATAGCCGCTTCGCTGAGCGTATCCTTCACTTCATCGCTTCGTCTTACCTTGGCATATCCTACAGGAGTCATTTGGTCATAGGCAAGAAAAAATTGACTGCCTTCATCTTTAAGTTCTTCTTCGATTTTATTCACTGCGAATGCCTCACTCATGTATGCCTCCATGTCTTCAGGCGAATTATCTTTAGCAAAAGCTGCACTAAATGTTTCTCTTCCCATTGCTACCAAAAGGGAAAGATCCTTCTTAGATGCAGTTCTAACTTCTATCATTTTTTCTTGTCTTTATAATTTTGAAAGGTATATAAAAACCCAAGCGAAAATGCCTGGCTCAGCTGCACTCCACTGTCCTGATCAAAATCATAAAGCAAAATACCACCAAGGCTCACGTTGACGAATTTATTCACCTTAGCAGTCAAATTCATATCCAAGCGATGGTCAATTGTTTTTGCCTGAAGTGTTTGGTAGTTGGCAAAAAAGAGATACCGCCACTTTAAGTTTAAATTTTCCGCGATATCCCTGTTGTACTCTGCCAGCATCTGAAAAGCCAACGCTTCTATACGAATTGTCTCTCCAGCCTTCACACCATAAGGAGCAACAGAGTCCACAGCAAGATAGCGTTCACTGTTCTGAACTATAGTAAGTCTGGAAGCTATAGGAGCTAGTCTTAGTTTAAAACTTTCATCTGGAGAGTATTCAAAACCAAGAGACCCAGTAATAAAGGCAGGAGCTAAAAAATTTGAAATAAGGCGACCTTGCTCTACACCATTGGCATCTTCTTCATATTTAAATCCTTCAGCAAATTGTGAGGAAAAGTTGAGTGCAGTAAACAAACCCCAATTCTCATTAAAATCATAACCATATTTCGTATCCAAATAGATTCTATCCAATGTTTTTCTGAAACCCTGACCGTCATTGTTCACCATACCGTATAGAAGATCCATCTCATTTGTCCACGATTTTTTCTCCTTCTTGTAGTTGGCCTTAGTGTTCAGAAAAGCATTAAACCCAAAAGAATTCACCCCACCAGCCTTCCAATTTGCAGAAAAGGATGATTGATTAAGGTTGAGGCCAGCCTTAAAGCTTCTTTTCCAAAAAGTAGTAGAATCAATCCGAACAATTTGAGCGGAGGATGCGATTGAAAATGCAAGAAGAAAGAATACGGTGCTGAAATGCGTCTTTGAAAACATAAAGGCGATTTTGATTAAAGCTCAAAATTAAGAGCAAAATCAAAGACTAACTAGCCTAAATGTTATTGAGTTTAATTTCTTCTAACGCTACCTCTGTGAGTGGTTTGGTGATGAATTTGATAACATGATTGTTATTCACAATCTTGTCAATATCACGCTTGTTATCTGAACTGGAAAGGATGATCACCTTGCATTTATTTTTTACCAGTTCATTAAACTTTTCAAATTCATAGAGGAATACAAACCCATCTACAATGGGCATATTGATATCAAGAAAAATAATATTAGGCAGTTCACTTACACTATTCTGATTTTCTTTAAGATAATCCAGAGCACTTTTACCAGAACTCTTTACCTCCACCCGTTTCGAAAATTTGGTTATTTCTATAATGCGTTTACTGATAAAATTATCAGTATCGTTATCATCCACCAGCATTACTAAATCTATCACTTTATCCAAAGTTTCCATCGAAAATCAAATCAGCTCAAAACACTACCTACTTAACAAATCAATTAACTCCAAAAATATCGTTTTCAGCAAAAAGATAGGCACTTCTTTGCCCATTAAATCAATCAAGTAAGTATTTTGGAAAAATTGACAAAAAATGAAATTAAGGCATCAATATCCTTAATTTCTCACCCAATGACAGGTTAAAATCTTTCTTCTCATTCCATTCCATCAATTCTTTAATGGTCACACCATATTGCCTTGCAACACTGTACAGCGTGTCTGACGACTTTACCTCGTGTACAATAGGTGAGTTATGTTCATTGAAATCAACAATTGTACTTGGGGATGCGGAAGTGGTGCTAACAACTGTTAATGCCTCATTCGTTTGACTATCAGAGTTTTCACTTCCCTCCACAGTATATTCTGGCTCCTCGACAGGCTCAGGAGAAGTAATTGTCCCCTTTAATGAGGCTTGACCCCAATTAAACTCCTCGTCAGTATCTAATTCTACAATTTCACCCTGTGGTGGTACATCTTCCTTCGGAGGTTTTGCACTACTTAACCACAGCATGGAGCTGGCATACACCTTCTCATTTTGATCCAGCCTGTTGTATTTACGTAATTTTTTGAGCTGAACACCATAGGTTTGGCTGATCATCCACAAATTTTCTCCCTCCATCACCTTATGATAAGCTTCAGACGCGCGTCTTTTCTTTTTTTCCACAAAATATTTTTTGCCGGGGATTACGACATGATCGATAGATACGTCATTGAATCGGAGAAATGCAGAGAGGCTAATACCTGCACGGTCGGCTAAGGTTGTAATTCTGTCCCCAGGATTAGCCATCACCACAGATACTCCATTGACAAACAAAGAAGGGGCAACAACTGCAGAGGCAACTCCTGTTTCAATCAATATAGGCGTGGGAGGTGCACTTATTGATAGTTTGGTGAAGTTTTGATCGTATGCACCCTGGGGAATAAGAACTGTGTATTGCTTATCATCGGGTATTGCTCCTCGTCTCGCCCATTTGTTATACTCCTCCATCGTTTCCAAATCCACCTGATACTCATTGGCAATGTCCTTAAGTGACGTTTTACTACCTGTCACATGGGTTACTAATTTCAACTGAGCATCACCTTCAATTGCATTTTCAAAAGCAATTTTATGCGCCAGATATTTTTTTACATACCAATACGTATTGCCATTGATCTCCATATGTTTTGCACCGTTGTGCTTATCACCAACGGCTCGCCTGGCTCCTCCTGCTCCCATCTGATAGGCCTGCAAAGCATAAATCCAGTTATTGAAATAGAAATTATTTTGTTTTAAGTATCGGGCAGCTCCACGGGTAGCAGATATCAAATTCATTCTCTCATCTACATCTTTATCCACCCGCATACCCACTTCTTCTGCGGTAAAATCTTTGAACTGCCAGAAACCAACTGCGTTAGAACTTGAAACTGCGTCAGAAATCAATGCACTTTCCTGTAGCGCAAGATATTTGAAGTCATCGGGCAACCGTTCTTCAAGGAAGATTTTTTCAATAATTGGGAAATAGGTTTTTGCCCGCTCTACCTTCATATTGAAATAGTACGGGTGCTGGGTGAGTGCATCCACATCCTTTTGAATTTCGCGCCTGGCATCATCCTTAATAACAAGGGTCATGCCTGCGAATTGCATTTTGTGGGGCACTTCAGGAGTTTGGCCGTTAGAGACAGCTGCTCCCAAAAAAAATAGTGCTGCTGCAAAAAATCTCATCTCTAAGACAAATGTAGGAATAAATCTCAAATTATTGAATGTCAACCCATAACGACAGAGGTTTTCAAATCTTGCGCAAAACCATAATTCCATCCCTTATGGGCATTAAAACATGCTCTACCCTGGCATCTTCACACACCTTTTTATTGAATTGCGTTATGGCCACGGTATCCTTATCAGGCTTTTCATCCAGCACTTTTCCGCTCCAAAGCACATTATCAGCCAAAATAAAGCCTCCCTTTGTCATTTTGTCTATCACCAGATCATAATAAACAGAATAACCTTCTTTGTCTGCATCAATAAATACCAAATCAATGGGTTCTGTCAGTGTAGAAACTATTTTCTTAGCGTCTCCGATCCTGTAATCAATTTTGTCATTAAATGCTGATTCCCTAAAATAACCTCGAACCCTACTTTCTAATTCCTCATTGATATCGGTGGTGATTAGTTTCCCATTAACGGAAAGACCCTCAGCCAAACAAAGCGCTGAATACCCAGTATATGTACCTATCTCGAGAATTAAATCGGGCCTGATCATTTTACTAATCATCGAAAGGATGCGTCCTTGCAAATGACCTGATAACATTCTCGGCTTCAATACCGACAAGTGGGTTTCGCGATTAATCTTATGAAGAAGATCATCCTCTGGTGCAGAATGGTTTTCTGCATAACGAAGAATATTTTCATCAAACAACTCCATATCAATTAGGCTCCATTCTGAGCATACTAAATTGCTCTTCATCAAAAATATCGTTGGCAAGAGCTACTAAGGTTTGCGGAGTGGTTGCCCTTATCCTTTCATAGGTTTCTTCAATAGGCAATATCTTCCCTTTATCCAGCATGCTTCTGGCCATCATAATCATATAGCTGCTGTTGTTCTCTTGCCCCATGGCAAGCTGCCCGAACAATTGCTCTCGGGCTGCATTCATTTGCTTAATACCCAAAGGCTCTTCTTTTAGTTTTCTCAACTCCTCACTTATCAACTGAAGACTCCTTTTCATTTGTGTAGGTTCGGTTCCAAAAGAGATCATAAATAATCCAGTATCAGAAAAAGGATAATAGTGTGATCCGATAGAATAAACGTACCCGTGTTTTTCACGCAAAGCCCAATTGAGTCGCGAGTTCATACCCGAGCCACCCAAAATATTTACAAGCATAAAAAACGCACTTCTTCTTTCATCTTTTAACGGGTAGGCAGGCCTGCCCATTGCACATCGTGACTGGCTCACATTGCGATGCACCAACAATTCCTTCGGCTTATATTTCGTAAATCTTTTTCTTCTGCTGGAAGATGTGATGCGTGGTAAATGCCCCATGTATTTCTCCGCCAACCTGATCACCTCCTCCATCGGGATATTTCCCACAGAGGAAAACACAATTTTTTTAGTGTCTAAGTGTGCTTTAATAAAAGACCGAAAGTCCTTCCTTCGAAATGATTTCACAGTTTGCTGGGTACCCAATATATTCATACCAAGCGGATGGTCGGTAAAAATAACGTTATCAAATTCATCGTGAAGAGCGTCTTCTGGATCGTCCAGGTACATGGCCATCTCCTCCAAAATTACATTGCGCTCACGGTCAATCTGGTTTTCAGGAAAAACAGAATCAAATGTAATATCCGTAAGTAAGTCCACCGCTTTTTCGAAATACACATCACGAAGAGATGCATAGAATAATATTTTTTCTTTATCGGTGAATGCGTTCAGTTCTCCACCCAAAGAGTCGAGCCTATTGAGAATATGATAAGCATTCCTTTTTTTGGTACCCTTAAATGCCATGTGTTCCCAAAAGTGGGCTATCCCCTGATTCAGGGGATTTTCATCACGACTGCCAATATTCAGCATGATTCCACAATGCACAATCTTTGTAGTTGTTATTCTATTGTGAACAACCCGAATACCGTTCGAAAGTGTATAATGCTCTATCTCTCTCATATGAGGTCGCAAATTAGTCATACTGCCGGGTAGTTGGAACTTATTTACCGTCCCAAGCACGAACAATCTTGCCCGATAGCGGGCAGGAGTATTGCACTACACCATATTTTTTTTGTAAAATCGAAGTAGTAAAATGGCATAACAATTGTAATCCTATGGATATGGAAACTCAAAAAGTTCAAACTTGCTTTACAATTACCTTCACTCAAGAGCAGTACCTTCATGCGCAAGCTTATATTGAAGATATGAAGCGACACCCTAAAAGAGTATTCTGGATTGGCAAAAAAGGAAAAACAGATGATGCTCTGGTAATGGAACAAATTGCGCATCGTATTCTTTCAGGCTTCTACCATGATGATCCGTTCAATGCCAGCAGGCATATTATCAGAATGGAAAGTATGACAGCTGCTTAAGGTTGAGTGCTGGCTCCAGACGCTGAGGACTATAACCTGTCGAGCACTTTTTTAATAAGTGCGTCAACCACTTTTGTCGGGTTTTTTGAAAACTTATTTTTAATCCTGTTGGCAATTACAGCATTGATGCTGATCGCTTCGTGGCCTAACATCCTGGCGAAAGCGTAATAGGCAGATGTTTCCATTTCAAAATTAGTCAACCAGAAATCTCCCTTGTGATAGTAATTGGCATCATCCAGAAGCCTCGGAAATTGTAAAGGCAAACGGAGGGATCTTCCTTGAGGCGCATAGAAACCGGGGCATGTTACTGTATTTCCTCCCATCATATCTGCTCCGAGCTTCTCTTTTAAAAATTGGGATCCCTCTACCACATAAGGTCTAAAATTCAATTTTAATTTTTTCTCAATGTCTTCAGCTAAAGCTAATTCAAAATCACTCAAATTCAGTTTATAGAAATTCATCAGGTTATCAAACCCCACTGCGAAATCAGTGATCAGGTGAGATCCTAAGGGAATATCCTCCTGGAGTGCACCTGAAGTGCCTATGCGAATGATATTGAGCTTTTTCTTTTTTGGTTTTACAGTTCTTGTTTTCAAGTCCACATTGACTAGCGCGTCCAACTCATTAAAAAAAATTTCAATGTTATCAGTACCGATGCCAGTACTAATGACTGTGATTCGATTGCCTTTGTATTTGCCAACATGTGTTATGAACTCCCTTTTGTTCATTTCAAACTCTATCTCATCAAAATATTGACTTACAGCGTAAACACGATTGGGGTCGCCCACTGCAATTACTGTATCAGAAATATGTTTGGGCAGAAGGTTAAGATGATAAACACTTCCATCTTTATTCAGAATAAGATCCGTTTCTGAAATTTTCGCCACCGGATTAGTTCTTTATTTTTTGTGCAGGATTTCCAAATACAGTTTCTCCTGCTCCAACAGATGCCACTACAACAGAACCCGCTCCAATTCTGGCTCCTTTTCCAATCACCACTCCAGAAACGATTGTAGCACCTGCACCGACAAAAACCTCATCTTCTAATACAGCATCATGGCCGATAGTTGTTCCTGCTCCTACCTGAACAAAATCTCCGATCGAAGTTCCTACCCCCACCACACAGCCTACGTTAAAAATATTATGATGCCCTATCTGACAGCCTACACTTAAGATTACTTTGTTGTCGACAAGATTGCCATGACCAATTTCACTGCGCAAAGAAACTGTAGCTCCATGATGAATAGCGTTCGCAGGTTGCACCTTTCGCTCGTCATTCAACATTTTAACAAGGTTCTTTCTTAAACGGTTGTCATCCGTTGCTACAAACGACTCACACTTCTTACCAATCAAATCCAGAAAGGACTCATCGTCTGTTCCCCCCAGAACAACCACATCATCTATTTCTAGATTATGAAGCTTCTTATCATCGTCCAAAAATCCGTAGACTACTACTTTATTTTGTTCAAAAATTTCCTTGGCTATTCGCCCTAAAGAATTGGCACCAAAAATAATTACGGGATTTTGCATAACCACAAAAATAGAACAAGCCACGCACCCATCCGAGTTTAGCTTATTTTTAATTTGTTAATCTTACCTAAAACAATCTGAGAGGGATAATAGGAAAGGAGAAAAAAGAAAAATGGAAGAAACCCCACCCTATAACGTGATAAGGTTCCAAAATTAGGAGTAGAAAGGGTTAGAAAAATTGCTAAAAGAAAAATGTATACTCCCGCACTAATGACCAGCAAACGATACTTTGAATTCCAAACGCTTGAAATATATCTCATATTAAAAACGAACATGGCGAGCAAAAGTAAATTCTCTATAGCCATGACAATTTGAAAAAATGAGACACTCTCAATTATAGCAGGCCTGAACATGCCTGAGAACAGTGCCCAAGGGCTATTTATTAGCACACTAGCCCACGTTGCCTGCAGTTGATGAAAATGCACTACAGGTCCATTCTCAGAAGCAATAACATATGCATTGTGATTTTCAACCACCACGTGTAAGAAACGGCTCAAATAGAAATTGGGGTGAATATTACTTGCTCCCAAAACAATAAACCCAAAAACAGTAAACCATAGTATTACTTCGAAAATCTTGTTGCCATGAGGCACAACCGGAATAATAAACCTAACAAGCAGAATAGTAGTGATCGTTGATGGAATAAAAAGCGCGGCCCAATAGTATTTCAATTTCCATAGGAATACTACTGCGATAACGGCAAGAGCCCATTCCCACAGTTTACTTTTGTCCTTACACACTACAACAACCGTAAACCCTGCCAAGAACATCAATGCAGCAATAGAAAGGCTTTCCTTAATAATGCCTGAGCTCCAAAAAACAAACGTAGGCAGAATAAAAAATGAAATTATTGCAGCCCATTTTCCTTCTGGAAAATGGGTAAAAATTTTATTGAAGGCATACCAACAACCTAAAAAAGAAATAATGGAAAAGGCCATAGACGATACCCAGTAATTATTAAAAGAAACCATCGTAACCAGGCTCAAATTTTTTACGAAGAATAGTGACCTCCTCTCCAAATTCACCAGCCCTTCAGCGATTTCAAAAGATCGATCTCCAATTAAAATAAATTTGAAATACTCACCCGTTGCATCATGGAAGAGGGTGTTTAGAACTTGTGCATCATTAAAAAACCCGAAAGTGTCACCAGCAGTATAATAATAGGTATAAACAAGTCCCACAGAAATCCCTGCCAAGGTTTTGATCAATAGCCCACCAATAAAAAAAGGTTTTAGCTCTACGCTCTGGCTAAGAAATAATTTTACCAGGAGAAAGATGAACACACCACAGAATAGCAAAGAAATTAGCAGTATCAAGATTTGGCTGGTTTGAGAATATCAACTCCAATATTGCAAGCTAAGCACCTTCTCTTTAAACAATAATGATTATTCAGTTCTATTAGGGCCTGTGAATCAAACGCATCCTTGACAGTAAGCCCTATTTCACTCCAAGCTCTGGTGATCTTGTTCTTTTCAGCCTTAATACCATGGAGTAACTCTACTGCCCTATCGATCATATCCTGATCATCCTGAGATTTTCCATAGGCCACTAAAAGTGGTACGACAGTATTGATGATCAGATTATTGACACTTTCCACACCTAGCCCTGAAATAGACCTTGCTGTTTTACGACCAAATCGATAATGACTGTGCCAATAGGGAGAAGTTCTGACATCAAATAGCTTGACAACATCCGTATCGGGCTGAATTAGCTTTGAGAAAAAATTTCTGTTTTTGTGAATAAGTGCACTAAACTGAGCAATCCGGATAGTAGGAAAATTAGCTGGACGAAGTCTTAAAAATTTCCAATTTTCTTTTTTTAGTTTTTGATTGTCCAATCCATACTTTGAGGAAAGGACTTTGTATTCTCTTTGTAACTCTTTAAAATAATCATCCTTAATGCCATAATCCAAAAACCCTGCCTGCCCAAACAACAATGCTTCTATTTGGGTTAAGTTATCACCATGCTTAAGCAGCGTTTTTCTACGAACAGCATTAGCCAATTGAAAAAAGGGATCGTAGTTGATTTTGAAACCAAAATTTCTGGCCAATAGTTGATAGGTGACTGCTTCCCAATCATTATTCGCAGAATTCATCAATTGCACAATTTGCTCCGCCTTGTTTTCCAACCGCTGCATCAATGCTTTGTCCAGCATTCCATGTTTCACCAAGTCACTGACTTTTGAAAAAATTCTTTCACAAGGAATGGAGGATGAGTTGTGGACAAGTTTCTGATATTTTGAAATTAATGACTCATCAACTCTCCCGTTCAATACAAGTGTAGGTATAGCAGTACCATCCTCTCTTAGTACTTCTTTATCCTCATCCCATACCACGTGCAGTATTACATTCTCATAAGCACCATCTACATCGTGGTGATGATCATACCAACCTGATGATTTAATGTGAACCTCAACACTTCCTGCCCAATCAATATTATCTAACCTAATTTTAGCGTTATTGAAGTCAGGTCCGGAGTCTCCATTGAGAGTACCTGGAAAAAACGCCTCTAACTTTTCTCCTGAAGAGACCCTTAGCTCCTGCTTATCAAAATATTGAAACTGCCAAATGTAATGGAGGAAGGATTCCTGCATAGCTGACTATTTACTTAAAGATAAGTATCCAGTAGCATTTTCATTTCTTCCTTTAGCTTTTTCGCTTCGTTTCTGGCCACATCAGCAAAATCCTCATTGGATGAGGCATATATAATTCCCCTGGAGGAGTTAACCAGCAAGCCGCAATGCTTATTCATGCCGTGCTTACTTACCTCCTCCAGACTTCCCCCTTGAGCTCCAACTCCTGGAACAAGAAAAAAATGATCAGGAGCAAGCGCCCTGATTTCTGAAAGTTTATCCGCTCGAGTAGCCCCCACTACATACATCATGGCATCAACAGTGGCCCACTGTTTTGATTTCTCAATCACCTCCTCGAAAAGCTTTCTTTTTGTGTCGCTGGAAACAGTTAGCTGAAAATCAGCGCTTCCTGGATTGGAGGTGTGCACCAAAAGAATCACCCACTTTCCATCTCTCAAAAAGGGGGTGACAGAATCTTGTCCCATATAAGGCGCCACGGTAATCGAGTCAAACGACATCTGATCAAAAAATGCTTTGGCATAAAGCGCGGATGTATTACCAATATCACCACGTTTAGCATCGGCTATGGTAAACACTTCAGATGGGAAATAATCCACCGTCTTTTGCAAACTCTCCCAACCCTTTGCACCCAATGCTTCATAGAAGGCAATGTTGGGCTTATAAGCTACAGCAAACTCTTTTGTCGCATCAATGATCTGCTTATTGAATTCAAAGATCGGGTCCTCTGATTTGAGAAGGTGTTTTGGAATCTTATTGAGATCGGTATCCAAACCTACACACAGATAAGACTGCTTCTTCTTGATTTGATCGAAAAGCTCAATTCGGGTCATAAAGCAAAAATAAGCAGGTTAGTAAACATTGCTAACCTATCATGAGTTTTCTACCAAAAGCAAAAAGCCCACGTAATACATGAGCTTACGCTATTAATTCAACGATTAAATTATCTCAAATCAATCACTTCCACTCCTGGGTACTTCTTAGGATCAAAAGTGAAAAAGGAATCATCCACCTTTACATTGGGGACAAACTTGCTGATAGAGTACTTATAGCGATTGCCTGACTTATCAAACATGGTCCAGCTTTGAATACTTTTATCTTTCTTGGCAATGTTCATTCTTATCTTGAAGTACTGTGCGTCTTTTTTCTCAGGCACTAAATCAACGACCTCGCACAACACACCCCCATCCATCTGATCTTCCAGGTACAAGTACTTATATCCCTTCTTATACATAATGTAAAATTTGGATGGATTCATCTCATCGGTATCAGGATCTACATTATCAATATTCACTTCGTCCGCAGCGGGCAAGTACGTCCATACAGTAGTTCCATCATTGATAATCTCCTGACCGTCCACCAGCAACTTGAATTTATCTCCCTTCACGGTGATCTTTCCTTTGAATTCTTCATGAATCCCGTCCGTATCGTTAGTGAGTGAAGAGGTTAGGTTAGCCTCAAATGAGGTTAGGCTCTTGTATTTCGCACTCATAGCTTCCAAAATCTCCAATGCCTTAGGGTCATATTGGGCAAATAGGAGCGTTCCAGTAAGTATAAATATTAGGGTAAATAGGCTCTTTTTCATCAATTCTTGTTCAATACGGTTATGACGGACTATGTTTTTCTTTTAATTCATTCAATAATTGTTCCAAACTCACCTCATCGGTAATTAAAACTTCGCGGGCCTTGGAACCTTCGAAAGAACCTACAATTCCGGCTGCTTCCAACTGGTCAATAAGCCTTCCTGCACGGTTATATCCAAGCTTTAGCTTACGCTGAATCAATGAAGTACTTCCTTGCTGATGCCCTACTATAAGACGGGCAGCTTCTTCAAATAAGGCATCTCTCTCCGATAAATCAACGGCAGTAGCACCTTTCTCGTCATCTCCCTCAAACTCCGGAAGCATGTAAGCTGATTCGTATCCTCGCTGGGCTCCAATATATTCACATATCTTCTCCACCTCATGGGTGTCTACAAATGGGCACTGAAGCCTGATGACATCCGACCCTTCAGACAACAACATATCCCCTTGTCCAATCAGCTGATCTGCACCACCAGCATCCAGAATGGTTCGTGAGTCAATTTTAGAAGTTACTCTAAAGGATAGACGTGCCGGGAAGTTGGCCTTTATTACACCAGTAATTACGTTAACAGAAGGGCGTTGCGTGGCTACCACCAAATGGATACCGATAGCACGTGCCAATTGTGCCAGCCTGGCAATAGGAGTTTCCACCTCCTTACCCGCGGTCATCATCAAGTCAGCTAACTCATCAATTACTAAGACGATGTAGGGAAGAAAGCGATGACCTTCTTTTGGGTTAAGCTTACGCGAAACAAACTTGGCGTTATATTCTTTTAGGTTTCTGGCTCCGGCATCCTTCATCATTTCGTATCGGTTTTCCATTTCGATACAAAGTGAATTGAGGGTATGCACTACTTTGCGGGTATCGGTAATAATAGCGTCTTCTGTCCCCGGGAGTTTGGCTAGGAAGTGTCTCTCCAATTTACTAAAGAGCGACATCTCCACCTTTTTAGGATCGACCAATACAAACTTGAGTTGACTGGGGTGCCGCTTATATATAAGTGAAGTGAGTATCACATTTAAACCAACCGACTTTCCTTGTCCAGTTGCTCCTGCAACCAACAAGTGAGGCATCTTGGCCAAATCAATAACCAACACTTCATTAGAGATGGTCTTACCCAATGCAATCGGCAACTCTTTGTCCGACTTCATGAACTTCTCAGTACTTAACACCTGGCGGATGCCCACCATCTCCCTGTTCTTATTAGGCACCTCTATACCAATTGTGCCCTTCCCTGGGATAGGCGCAATGATACGAATACCCAATGCGGCTAAGCTTAGAGCGATATCATCCTCAAGGTTTTTAATTCTGGAAATCTTGATTCCTGCCTCAGGAACAATTTCATAAAGTGTAACCGTAGGGCCAATCGTTGCCTTTATGCTGGATATACCAATCTTAAAGTTGGTAAGGGTTTCAAGAATTTTGTCTTTGTTCTGCGTAAGCTCTTCCTGTGTCACCTGTACCTTTCCGGAATCGTACTCATCCAAAAGATCGAGTGTTGGAAATTTATATTTACTCAGATCCATAGTGGGGTCGTACACACCATGCTCCGCTACCAATTTATCAGCTGCTTGATCTGTATCCGATTTTGGAGCCTCCACAACAAAAGATGGCTCGGCTTTCTTTTCAGCAGGCTTCTCTGATTTCTTCACTTCAAGGGGCAAAGCAATTTCCTGTGTTGCCTCCACCTCATCTTCTTCTTCCACTTCTTCCTCTGCCTCTAGCAAGTCCTCCGCTTCTGGCGTTTCGTCTGTTTGCTTAGCTATCCAATTGTCTCCTTCTTCCGTATAGCCGCTCTTAGGCTCATCCTGTAGAATGGCATCATTGCCCATGGGCTTTGGGTCCTTAATCTGAAAGGCATTGATAGCCGTAACATTGAAGAAATAAATAATAAATACAAACAATGAAAACACAAGAACGAGAAAAGTGCCCCAACCTAAAAGACCATCAGAAATTTTAGCCAACTCAAAACCCAATCCTCCACTCAGGAAATTTATCTCATGAACACCGGAGATACTATTGGTGATGTACCCCAGCAACAGGCTTAACCAGAGACCCGAGAATACAGAAAAAACAAAAACTGAAAAGATGGGTAGCAGTACCCGCTTAAAAACCATTTTGAATCCGAGAATGAACAAAATCGGAGGAATAAAAAAAGCCGATATCCCGAACCATTTAAAAATAAAATAATGAGAGGTAATAGCTCCGTACAGCCCTAGCCAGTTCTCAACCTCCCGTCCTGAATCAATTAGCCCTGCATCCCCTACTGATTCTACCACGCTCTGATCCACTTTTCCTGTAAACAAGTACGAAATAAATGCCGTTACCAGATAAAGAGAGCCAATTAGAAGAAAAAAGCCTAATGCCAGCTTGAGACGTGGATCACTAAAAAAGGAAAAGGAAAAATTAGACTTCTTGTCTTTTTTCTTTTTGTCAGCCTTCTTAAAAGTATTGGACTTGTATGAGTTTTGGGCCATTCTTTAAATATGCTACAAAACTAAGGAATTAATTAAAACGACTAAAGAAGCCATTGGATTAAGTCCGGCCCTCAATTACTACTATATCCAGCTCCAAACCTACTATTCCCATCAGCTTTTGGAGGACTCTAACCTGAATTAGATTTCAATATTTTGAGTAAATTCATTCTTTCTTGAAAATCCGCTTGAAAAAATATTTCTTATTATCATCCATTCTAATTTTCAATATTGTTTCTACAGCACAGGATGTAAAAACTGATAGTGTATTAAAAATTGTCTCCAATCATTCTGGAGACGCCACCGAAATAAGTTCATTGATCTGGCTTGGCAAATCATCCTCTGATTATAGCAGAGACCAATCATTGAATTACTTCCATAAAGCGCTTACATTATCAACAAGAAATAAGTTAAATAAATCAAGTTCTGAGATATGCAATGAACTTGGCAGTTTATACCGCGCTAGTGGGCAGAATGATTCCTCCCTGCTTTTTTATCACAAAGCAATAGGCTACGCTGACAAAGAAAATCAAATACAGCTGGATGCTTACCAAGGCCTTTCCATTACATTTCTCTGGCTTACCCAATTTGATTCAGCTAAATTTTATTTGACCCGCTCTCAAGATCTTGCTGAGCAAATTAAAGACTATCCTCGTCTTGCCGGTATTTACAACAGTTGGGGAAACCTGTACTTGCAAGAGGGCGACAAAACGGAAGCCTTAAGAAAATATATATACACTGCGAAACTTCAGGACAGTTTACTCAATGATCCATTGGGAAAGGCTACTGCTTTGGCCAACATCGGCAATGTTCAATACCTGATGGGTAATCTCAACACTGGACTTAAGTATATTCAAGAAGCGCAAAGTCTGGCTCAGACCTACAACTTAAAAAAAGTCATTGCCTATACCTCTCAATTAGTAGGGCGAATTTATCGAAAGCAAAATAAATTGGATGAAGCGCTTATCGAATATCAAAAAGCTTTGAATGTCTATCTTCAAATGGGTCAAAAGCGAGAGGCCTGCGAAACCCACGTAAGCATCGGCAATATTCATTTCGATAAGTTCTCCTTTCAAAGAGCACAAAATGAATATAAAACCGCCCTCAGTGTAGCTAAAGAAATTTCGAATGAACCGCTACTTGGAATGACCTATGTGGCCTTGAGTGCTACACTTCATCAAATGAAAAGAAATAACGAAGCAATATTCTACGCAGACTCAGCTCAAATAGTTGGGAAAAAAATTAACGATCAATATACCGTGTTGGATGCTTATGAAATTCTCTCTGTGATTTTTGAATCACAAAAAAAATATAAAGAATCTCTTTCTCACTTTCAGGAATACTCAAAATTGAAAGACAGTCTCAATGAAGCTGCCAACCGAGGACAATTCGAAGAATTGGAAATGAAATATCAAAATGAAAAGAAGACAGCGGAAATTGAATTATTAAAATCTGACAAAGCGTTAAGCGAAGCCAATCTTAGCCGACAACAAGCACTTCAAATAGGAACAACTGTAGCCATGTTGTCGGTAATAATAGTTAGCGTGCTATTTGTGAATCGATACCGGGTAGTCAACAGAGCAAAACGTCTTCTTGAAATTGAGAGGGTGAGAAATAATATCGCCCGTGATTTGCATGATGATATTGGATCCACTCTTTCAAGTATTAATATTTTGAGCCAGGTGGCAATGGTTGAACCTGGCAGCAATACACAACACTACCTTCAGCGGATTGGAGACCAGTCTACCCGCATCATGGAAGAGATGAGTGATATTGTGTGGTCTATTCATCCTGGAAATGATGCCATGGATAAGATAATCACTCGGATGAGAGAATTCGTTAATGAAACCTTTGAGCCTTTAGACATTACTTGCCAATTCTCAGAAAAAATAGAAGGAGAGTTTTCACTAGATGCAGAGAAAAGAAAAAATCTTTTTTTGATTCTAAAAGAAGCTGTAAACAATGCCATCAAATACAGCCAAGCAACTCATATCGAAATTACATTAATAAAGATTGATCAATCCCTTGTATTGAGTATCAAAGATAATGGACAGGGTTTTGATGAGAACAAAATAAAAGCTGGAAACGGGCTTCGGAATATGCGAGAACGTAGCAAAGAAATACATGGGGACATTACAATCACTAGCGGCCTGGGTAATGGCACTACACTCCAACTCATCTTTCCCATAACATGAATATGCTATATCATTTGCAGAAACTCACCCCCTTATTTGCATAAATAATATGGCCGCTTACTCCATTATTCTGTATGAAGACAATGCACTACTAAGTGAAAGCATTCAATCCATGGTTCGCTTGAGTGAAAAAGTAGAATTGATTGGAGCATTTGAAAGCCCAATGAAGTCCACGATTCAGCTCAAAGAACTACAGCCTGATTTATTGATCATGGATATTGATATGCCAGGCATGAGTGGCATTGAAGCTGTAAAACAAATACGGAGCATTGATCAAGAGATCCCCATTCTTATGCTTACCGTATTTGATGACAATGACCACGTATTCGATGCAATATGTGCCGGAGCTTCTGGTTATCTCCTAAAGAAACATATTTCCAGCAGGCTATTTAGCGCCATTGACGAAGTACTGGAAGGAGGCGCTCCTATGTCTCCAAGTGTAGCAAGAATGGTGCTTGCTTCCATGCATCGAAAAACATCTGCAAATAATCCATATCAGCTTACACCCAAGGAGAGAGAAGTACTCACCTATTTGAGCCAAGGCAACAGCTATAAATTAATTGCGGATCAGCTAGCTATTAGCATTGATACGGTTCGCTCTCACATTCGAAAGATTTATGAAAAACTGCATGTACATTCACAGACAGAGGCGGTAAGCAAAGCTATTAACGAGAAGTTGATATGAATCGCCCTGGCATTTTCTACAAGAATGCATACATCTATTTTATACTAGCTGCTCTTGTCACTGTCTTTGCATTCATGCCCTCCTATTTTTTGCGATTAGAAAAAACGGATTCGGGACATCACCTTCACGGCATAGCAGCCATGCTTTGGATAATCATGATGATTGCTCAACCACTCCTTTATAGAAAGAAGTTAATGACTTGGCATAAACGAATCGGAAAGTTCTCTTTTGTTTTAGTACCCATTTTTATCCTTAGCGGACTAAATATGGTATACGCTATGCTTTTGGCAAAAGACAACTATCCACCCCAGCTTCCTTACCAGCTGGCGTTCATAGATTTTTTTACACTCATTATGTTTGTTGCACTTTATGTGTTGGCAATTTTTCACCGTAGAAATGTTCAACTTCACGCGCGATACATGGTGTGTACCATATTGGGAATTTTGATTCCAGCCATCACTCGTTTTCTTTTCTACTTTCCTTTCATTGACAGTTTCAATAAATCACTAAACGCCAGCTATCTGATCGTTGAAGTGATTTTACTGATGCTTTTGTTTGATGATAAACGATCGGGTAAGATTAGGGCTCCCTACGTTATTGCAATGATACTGTTCAGCATACAACATTTCTTAATGAATTTTGCTAAAGGCTGGGAGTGGTGGCGCCAACTCATGGATGCGTTTTCTGGAACCGGCATGTAGACTACGAGGCAGAAAAAAATGAACTGATCCCTGCTTATCAGTTTCTACAGAATAACTCGTCTCTTTTGAGGCTCATCTCCTGTGTAGCATTATCATGCTATACCCTTTGGTTCTATTTCTTGGGAGATTTGTTTAAAGTGAAATTTGACATTTCGAATATTAATATGAAAAGAACGCTCAGCATAAAGGTACGTTTGCTTTCGATTTTAGTTTTCCTGCTAGTCAGTGCCGGAAGTTATTCACAAACGCCATCGTTTGAATGGGCTGCTGCTTTTGGCGGCACCGGAAATGATGCAGGATTTTCTATTGCTCCAGATGCTTCAGGTAATGTATTCACAACAGGTAAATTCAGCGGAACAGCCGATTTCGATCCAGGGCCTGGAACCTTCAATCTCACCTCTGCAGGTAGCGAGGATATTTTTGTTAGTAAGCTCGATGCCTCAGGAAATTTTGTCTGGGCTTATGGATTTGGTGGTGCAAGTCTTGATCAGGGTCGGTCCATTGCGGTTGATCCATCAGGAAATATTGTTATTACAGGCTATTTTCGTAACACAATCGATTTTGATCCAGGGCCAGGGATTTTAAATTTAACAGCAGCCTCAGGGCTATTTGATGTTTTCATCCTAAAATTAGATGGTGATGGAAATTTTCTTTGGGCCGTATCATTTGGCGACCCCGCTTCCAATTCAGATGTAGGATATTCTGTTGCCACAGATGATACGGGTAATATTTATGCCACTGGAACATTTAGCGGAACGGCCGATTTTGATCCTGGAGCAGGCACTTTTTCATTGAGCGCCTTTTCTGGCGGAGGCTTCACAGATGTATTTATATTAAAATTAGACGAATCAGGAAATTTTGTATGGGCCAAATCAATTGGTGGAACAAGTAGCGACATAGCTTTTACTCTGGCTGTTGATTTATCTAATAATGTAATTATTGGGGGACACTTTTATGGCACTATTGATTTTGATCCTGGCGTTGGAGTCAATAATATCACTTCCTCTGGTCCAAAAAATCTTTTCATTTTAAAGCTGGATACCAATGGTGACTTTGTTTGGGCTAAAAATTTGGTGTCAAGTTTTTCGGATTTTCTCTTGGGCGTTGCTACAGACGTCAATGATAATGTATTTGTAACTGGAGAATTTTATACGTCAATAGATTTAGATCCAGGTCCAGGAAATTATTTCCAAACAGAAGTTGCCGCTGGAGATATATTTATTTTAAAACTTGACGCAACTGGGAGTTTTTTATGGGGAGCCGGTATCGGTGGTAATCAAGAAGATAGTGGTAGATCGGTTGCTGTTGACGCAGCTGGAAATAGTTATTTTACTGGTCACTATGCAGGCACTGTAGATTTTGATCCTGGGCCTGGAGTCTTTAATCTCAGTTCCACCACTTCGAACACTTACGATATATTCATTTCCAAGTATGACCCATCCGGTAACTTTGTCTGGGCGGGCAGCATGGGGGGAACCTCAGATTTTGAAGTTGGCAATGCAATTAGCCTAGATGCCGTAGGGAGCATTTATTTAACCGGTGATTTTTATAATATGGCTGATTTTGATCCGGGAAGTGGGGTATTTAACCTGTCCGGTAGTGGTACCGCAGTAGACGCCTTTGTTGTAAAACTTGCTTCGGTTTCTGCAACGCCTATTATCACCTCTTTTACTCCAAACTCAGGTCCGGTTGGAACATCTGTTACCATCACCGGAACCAACTTTAGCACTACGCAATCAAACAACCTTGTAAAATTCAATGGAACAACAGCTGTCGTTACTGCAAGTACTGCAACTTCTATTACCACCGCGGTTCCGGCAGGTGCAACAACAGGAAAAATCTCCGTGACGGTTGGTGGAAACACCGCCACGAGCGCAACCGATTTTACAATTTTATCGGCTGGCTTACCCACCATTACCAGTTTCACTCCGGCTGCTGGCTCGATTGGTACAACTGTCACCATCACTGGAACTAACTTTAGCGCTACACCATCCAACAACATGGTAATGTTTAATGGAGCAACGGCTATTGTCACCGCAAGCACAGCAACATCCATTACAACTACAGTGCCCGCAGGCGCAACAACTGGAAAGATCTCCGTAACAGTTGCTGGTAATACGGCAACTAGCGCAAATGATTTTACTATTCTAACTACAGTCTTGCACACTATTACCAACTTTTCTCCGGCCAGTGGTCTGATTGGAGCAACAGTTAGCATTACTGGAACAAATTTCAGCACAGTACCGTCAGAGAATACGGTAATGTTCAATGGAACTACAGCAACTGTTTTGGCAAGCACAGCTAACTCAATTACAACTACTGTTCCGTTAGGGGCTACCTCAGGAAAAATAACCGTAACCTTGGCAGGCAACACTGCAACCAGCGCAACTGATTTTATAATTACTACAATCAGTAATCAACCTCCGGTAATCAATACCACAGAAGCAACTGTACCCATTTCCGGAAGCACTTCTATCGATTTAACCTTACTTATTTCAGATAGTGATAACAACCTTGATCTCACTACGCTTAAGATCGTCAGCCACCCATCAAGCGCGGCATTTGCACAAATCATCGACAATTTGCTGATCATCGACTATAAAGGACTCAACTTTTCAGGTCAAGATAGAATTACCATAGAAGTTTGCGACCTGTTAGGAAGCTGCACCCAACAAGAGTTAACAATTAATGTAGTTGGTGATTTGGTTGTTTATACCGGCATCTCCCCAAACGGAGACCTCTTCAATCAGAAATGGATCATTCAAAACATCGAGTCTCTCCCAGATACAAAAGAAAATAAAGTGTCAATCTACAATCGATGGGGCGATTTAGTTTTTGAGACTGAAAATTATGATAATGAAGAAAGTGTCTTTATAGGGTCAAATATGCATGGAACTAAGGTGCCCTCTGGCATTTACTTCTACAAAATCGAATTCCTGTCTGGGAAAAAGCCTTTATTGGGTTATATGAATGTAAAACATTAGGTCTATTAGGAAAAACAACCTGATGGTAGCAAATCGATAATGCAGTCCTTTTTCTTATTAAAAAAAAGCGCTCAAAAGAAAAAGTAGACAAGTCTTTAGGTATCTTTAATATGTCTTTACTGGCTCCTAATACACTTAATGGCTCTCCGTCAATTCTGAACATCTGAACTTTATGAATAGGGAAGTTCTAATAAAATATTATTTCCTTGCATCCATGCTTTCGTTTGGTGTGGTCGCACAAGCGCAAATCGTAAGTAGCTTCGATACAAACATTGATGGCTGGACTGCAGCTGGGTCATTAGGAGATTTAGTTAGCCACATTCCATCAGGAGGAAATCCGGGTGGTTATATTTCCGCAACTCCTACTTGGACTGGAACCATAGGTGTGTTCCCTGTGTATTTCTACTTTTCGGCTCCAACTAAATTTCTTGGAAATTTTAGCTCTTACTATAATGGCAACATTACTTTTGATTTAAGACAAGGTGTATTGACCACCGCTGTTGTAAGACCGGAAGTAATTCTTTCCGATGGCATTACTCCTCTATACTATTTTCCCCCTACTCCTTTCAATCCTCCAACAAGTGGATGGACAACATATTCTGTTACACTGAGTGCCTCCTCAGGTTATTGGAAAACAACAAATAGCGATACTGGACCCGCAGCAACCGCTCTCCAGATTCAAACTGTACTATCAAACATTACAGTTTTTGCAATTCGTGGAAGATTTAATTCTGTTGCATCACCACCAGCAACAAGTCTTGATAATGTAGTAATGCAACCACCAATAACTATTACTACACATCCTATAGCACAAAGTGTATGCAACGGAGCCACAGCCTCGCTTACTGCGGCCGCCACCGGAAATAATAACATTACTTATAGATGGCAGATTTTTAATGCCACGGCCTATTTTGATTTAAACAATAGTGCTGTTTACTCTGGAGTATCAACACCTACCTTGAATATAAATACGGCAGGCATGATGGGGGCCGGTAGCTATCGATGTCGGGTCTCTGGAACAAATACACCCGATGTGCCTACCATGGCGGTTATGGTTACCGTAAACGCCCCTCCCCTAGCCCCCTCTGCTACAGGGGCTGCAGCTTGCGGCTCTTCTGCAATTACACTCAATGCTTCCGGTGGATCTGCAGGACAATATCGTTGGTACACCGTGCCAACTCTGGGAACACCAATCGCTGGGCAAACCAACAGCGCCTACACCACACCTGTGATTTCAGGAACTACTACATACTATGTGAGCATCAACAATGGAACTTGTGAGAGCACAAGAACATCCGTTGTGGCAACCATTAATAGTATTCCTGCTGCTCCAGGAGCTACCGGAAATGCTGCTTGCGGATCCTCTGCCATTACACTTAATGCATCGGGAGGCTCGGCAGGACAATACCGATGGTATACCGTTTCAACAGGAGGAACACCAATCGCTGGGCAAACCAACAGCGCTTATACTACACCTGTGATTTCAGGAACTACTACATACTATGTCAGCATTAACAATGGAACTTGTGAGAGTGCAAGGACACCTGTAGTGGCAACTATTAATAATATACCCGCTGCTCCAGGAGCTACCGGAAATGCTGCTTGCGGACCATCAGCCATTACACTCAACGCATCTGGTGGTTCAGCTGGGCAATACCGATGGTATACCGTATCAACAGGAGGAACACCTATCGCAGGACAAACCAACAGCGCATACACGACACCGGTCATTGCTGGAACAACTACTTATTATGTGAGTATTAACAACGGAACTTGCGAGAGTACAAGAACATCTGTTACTGCTACAATCAATACAATCCCAACCGCCCCAGGCTCAACCGGTAATTCTTCTTGTGGATCATCAGCCATCACCCTCAATGCTTCTGGTGGTTCAGCTGGGCAATACCGATGGTATACCGTATCAACAGGAGGAACTGCTATATCTGGTGAAGCTGGGGATAGTTATACCACGCCCCTTCTCAATTCAACCACACCCTATTACGTTTCATTGAATGATGGAGTATGCGAGAGCACACGTGTTATGGTAGAAGCAATTATTAACACTATTCCATCTTCTCCGACTACAACAGGAGCCAGTAATTGCGAACCGAGTTCATTAGTACTTAGTGCGTCCGGGGCTACCAATGGAGAATACGTATGGTATGATGTACCCTCTGGTGGAACTCCTATCACAGGAGAAGTCAATGCCACTTATACCACACCTGTATTAAACACAACCACAGCTTATTATGTGGCCATCAATAACGGATTTTGCGAAAGCAGCCGCAAGGATGTTACTGCGACAATAGGTGGAGCAGCGTGTACTAATAGTCCACCTCAAGTAGCTACTTCTTCCACTTCAACAACCATTGCGGGGGTAGCTACGATTGACTTAACTACCCTCATCAGTGATCCTGATAATAATCTTGATCTCAGCACACTGAAAATATTGATTTCACCTATAAGCAACGCCATAGCACAAATCAATAATATGGTGTTGACCATCAATTATTCTGGACTCACCTTTTCTGGAAGGGATCGATTAACTATCGAAATATGTGATCAACTGGGTAGTTGCACGCAACAGGAAATTATCATTGATGTGGGTGGAGACCTTAATATTTATTCTGGTATATCACCCAATAGAGATCCTTTCAATGAGAAATGGATCATTCAAAACATTGAGTCACTTCCTGAAACAAAATCAAATCATGTAAGCATCTTTAATAGATGGGGCGATGTAGTTTTTGAAGTTGACAACTATGATAACAATCAAAATGTTTTTATAGGGTTGAACAAAAATGGCGATGACTTAAGTTCAGGTATCTACTTTTACAAAATTGAATTCAGTAGTGGATTAAAAACTCAAACTGGCTATCTTACTTTGAAGCGCTAGTTTTTTTAACAATCCTTTTATTCATTTTCCTAACAACCCCTGGTCCTTCATAAATAAATCCTGTATAGAGTTGGATTAAATCAGCTCCTGCATTGAGTTTTTCTAAAGCATCTTGAGGATTCATAATACCACCTACACCAATGATAGGATAGTGAGGCCCCAGTTGCTTCCTCAAATAACTTATCACCTCAGTTGATTTTGATGTCAAAGGCTTCCCGCTCAATCCGCCAGCTCCTAAAGCACTTACCACATCAGAAGAAGTCTGTAACGCCTCACGGCTAATGGTTGTATTGGTTGCAATGACACCATCAGTTTTAGTTTCTTTTAGAATTTCTACGATGTCGTCAAGTTGTGACGTAGTAAGGTCAGGGGCAATTTTTAACAATACAGGTTTTACTTTTTCTTTAGACCGACTTAATCCCTTAACATGAGACATCAATCTCTTCAGCGGTTCTTTATCTTGCAGTTCACGAAGTCCGGGCGTATTGGGCGAACTTACATTTACCACAAAATAATCTACATGTGGATACAAGGCATCAAAACACAACATGTAGTCCGTAAAGGCCTTTTCGTTAGGGGTATCTTTGTTCTTACCAATATTACCACCAATAATTACTTTCGAGCTTCTTTTTTTTAATCGCTCCACTGCATTCTCCACCCCTTCATTGTTGAAACCCATTCTGTTGATCAGCGCTTGATCTTGAGGCAAACGAAAGAGCCGCGGTTTCTCATTACCCGGTTGAGGGCGAGGTGTAAGTGTGCCAATCTCAATAAAACCAAATCCGAAACAGGCCAGCTCATCAATAAGTTTGGCGTCCTTATCAAACCCAGCAGCAAGTCCAATTGGGTTCGCAAACTTTAACCCAAAGAGCTCCTTTTCAAGTCGGGGGTTCTTAAAGTCAAACAAAGCGCGCAGCAAGGGTTTAAACCCAGGTATCTTTCCTTTTAAAGACAGCACCTTGAAGACAAAATGATGGATGGCCTCTGGATCAAACAGGAAGAGAAAAGGGCGAACTAGTAATTTATACATTGATCATCTTGGGTTGCACAAATCTATTAACTTCTTGGATGAAATTCCTGGATCACCTGTCTCAAATAATCACGATCTAAGTGAGTATAAATCTCTGTGGTAGTGATGGACTCATGACCTAACATCTCCTGCACTGCACGTAAATCGGCTCCACCCTCAATAAGATGAGTAGCAAAAGAATGCCTAAAGGTATGAGGGCTAATAACTTTTTTCAAACCAACCTTAACTGCCAATCCTTTTATAATTGTGAATACCATCACACGTGTCAATTTTTTTCCTCTTCGATTAAGAAACATATAACTCTCAAAATCTTTTTGCACTGGAACATGTACTCTTATTTGTTCCTTGTAAATGGTAAGGAACTTAAGTGCATCCTTACCCACAGGCACAAGCCTCTCTTTATTTCCCTTACCTACTACCCTTAAGAAACCTACATCGAAATACACATTATTCATGCGTAAGTCCACCAGCTCTGAAACCCGAAGGCCAGAACTATAAAGCACTTCCAACATGGCTCTGTTTCTTCCTCCTTCGGGTGTGGACATATCAATGGCCTCCAGAAGTTGTTCAATTTCAATATAACTAAGGGTATCCGGTAGTTTCCTCCCCAGCTTTGGTCCTTCGATAAGCACAGTAGGATCCTTATCCAACAACTCCTCATAAATCAAGTATTTATAAAATGCCTTCACACCAGAAAGAATTCTCGCCTGGCTGTGCGCACTCATCCCCAATTCATTAACGTAAGTAAGAAATGCCTGTAATTGTTTGGAAGTAATCTTTAAGGGGGACAACCCCTTCAGGTTCATATCAGCAAACTGCTGAAGTTTTTCAATATCGCGTACGTAGGCCTCAATAGAATTTCCAGAAAGTGATCTTTCTAACTTCAGGTAATTGCTGAAATGTTTAATATGTATATCCCACATGCTTAGTCAAAATTCAAGATTCATTACTCAGAAAACAAATAAGGCCCTCACAACCCATTTTTGTTTCATAAATGCTTACCTGCTATCTTTCCAAAATGAAAATTCAGGTTATCAATGGCCCCAACCTTAATCTTTTAGGAACTCGAGAGAAATCCATCTATGGAGACCAAACTTTTGAGGAATTCCTTGAAGTACTACGGAGAAGATTTCCTGAGATCTCAATTGATTATTACCAGTCCAATGTGGAGGGGGAGATCATTAACAAACTTCATGAAGTAGGATTCTCATACGATGGTATTGTGCTTAATGCTGGCGCCTACACGCACACCTCAATTGCCATTCATGACGCCATTGGATCCATCAACACAAAAGTTGCAGAAGTGCATATTTCCAATCTGCATGCAAGGGAGGAGTATAGGCATAAAAGTCTTATTACTGCTAAATGTATTGGACTCATCACAGGATTTGGCATGGAGGGATACGCAATGGCTATCCAATACTTTCTTAAAAAATAACTATCAGCGTTTATCACTATTCGGGTAGTATAAAAATACCGCCCCTTAAATAAGTTCTATTGCCAAAAACCTAAAAGTTATTTTCTTGGCCAAAAATTTATATTGATCCAACCAACATGTATAGAAATCTTTTCATCACTATAATCCTTATCGCAAGTTTATCTCCCGATGCATGGTCGCAAAAGAATATTACCGACCAAAACAACGGCTGGTACATGTATTTTGGAAATCATAAACTATCAGACAAATATAGTCTCCATACAGAATACCAATGGCGAAGAGATGAGATTATAAAAAATTGGCAACAATCGTTGACCAGAATTGGATTGGATTACAAATTATCGCCCGATGTAATGGTTACAGCAGGATACGGTTACATCGTATCACATCCTTATGGAGAACAACCGGTGCCTTTCAAATTTCACGAACATAGGATTTGGGAGCAATTAATACTCAATCAAAATACAGGTAGGTTTTATTTTAATCACCGGTTCAGACTGGAACAACGCTACATTGAAAACAGAATCGATGATGGCTCAGGCAGCTCAAGTAAAGATGGGTATACACATAAAAAGAGAGCACGGTATCGGTTTATGATTAATATTCCGATCAACAAACCTACTATGGAAAAGGGTGCTTTTTTTGCAAGTGTATACGATGAAGTCTTTTTACAATATGGCCCCAATTTCGGCTTGAATTATCTTGATCAAAACAGGTTATATGGAGCTTTGGGTTACGTGCTTTCGCCCAATGCACAAGTACAAGTGGGCTACCTTAATCAATATGTAATAAAGGGCAATGCAGTAGATGTAGAGAATAATCATACCCTGCAATTTTCCTTGACCTATCATTTTGATTTTAGAAATAAGAAAACTGAAGATTAAGACAACCCGAGTTGATAATTGCTAATTTTGCAGCTTAACTTTTATCAACATGGGTGCATTTAATGTTACAGAAGTATTTTCAGTTACCCTCATTCTATTTTCAGTCATCGATATATTGGGTGCCATCCCTTTGATAATGGTGATTAAAAAAAGGGACGGTAGAATTTATGCTGAAAAAGCCACCATCATTTCGGCTGTGCTCATGGTTCTTTTTCTTTTTTTAGGACAATCCATATTGATGCTTTTTGGGTTGGATGTAGCTTCATTTGCTCTTGCAGGAGCCATCGTTATTTTTATTGTGGCCATGGAAATGATATTGGGCATTACCCTTATCAAAGATGACCCCGAAGCGGGCGGTTCCGGTTCTGTGGTTCCATTGGCTTTCCCTTTAATCGCTGGAGCAGGCACATTAACAACCATTCTTTCTTTAAGGGCTGTTTATTCTGAAATAAATGTTCTCATTGGGATCCTGGTCAATCTGCTATTCGTTTATCTGGTCCTTCGTCTTTCCGGCTGGTTAGAACGGGTAATTGGCAAGTCAGGTTTTGAAGTATTGAGACGAGTATTCGGAGTCATCCTATTGGCAATCGCTGTCAAGATTTTCAAATCCAATTTAGTTTCAGTTTAGGCATTATCAGAATTTCATGATTCAAATTTTCACAGACGGAGCAGCACAAGGAAACCCAGGACCTGGGGGTTACGGCACTATTCTTCGCTATGGCAACCATGAAAAAGAATTGAGTGGAGGATTCAGGTTAACCACAAATAATAGAATGGAATTGCTGGCCGTTATTGCCGGACTGGAATCAATAAAAAAAAACGGTATTCCTGTTATTGTTGTCTCTGACTCAAAGTATGTTGTAGAGGCAGTCGAAAAGGGATGGATTTGGACTTGGGAGAAAAACAATTTCAAAAAGAAAGCCAATCCTGATTTATGGAAGAGGTTTATCCCATTATATCACAAGTTCAAGCCAAAATTCAAATGGATAAAAGGACATGCAGGGCATGCCGAGAACGAACGCTGTGATCAGTTAGCTGTAGACGCAGCACAGGGCTACGACCTTCAGATTGACGAGGAGTACGAAAAATCCAAAGTTTAGTCTAAAATGCGCTCTTCTTCGTCTGCATGAATGCCAAGTGACTTCAGTTCTTTTAAAATTGGATCATAGAACTCTTTACTTACAGGAATACACACACCACGTTGCGTTATTTTTCCCTCCAAAAAAAGTCTAGCCGCTATTGCAAGTGGCAGCCCCACTCCTTTTGCCATGGCCGTGTGAACAGCATCATCACCTAGCATGATTATAGAAGATTGTATCTCATGCGTTTTTTGGTTTAACTCGTAAGTAAACCGATGCCACATAACAACCATATCCTTATCATTTGACTCCAGCTTCCATCGCTTATTAAGAATCTGCTCCAAAATCTGTGCTGGAGTTCCCTTCTCAAGCCCTACTAAATCTGTTGTAAAAAGCCCTGACCACTTAAGCTTTTCAATTTCTTTGCTGGATTCTTCGAGACCAAGGCGTGACAAAAGTTTTCCCTCCACCAACTCTACATCATCATAAGGCAAAAACGAATTGATAAAATCACGATGTGTCATTTTACTCACTCCCTCCATCTGATAGGTGTCATCTGTACACCCTAATTGGACCAGTATGTTCCAAGCCGAACAAAAACCTTCATTTCTTAACGTGCCGCGTAGCATGGTCTTTACTCCATTCAAACCATATGTATCCAAGTACTTTAATGAATCTCGATTGGCATATCCCTGAAAATTCCCATACTTAGGGATATGCACATTGGTTGTGCGGGTAAATAATCGTTGATAAGAAATAAATTTATACTGATTCTCTTGTATGAACTTCGCTACCCCTTGCCCAGCCATTACTACATTGCGGGGGTTCCATGTAAACTTATACCTCCATGGATTATCCGGGTCTGTTTCTGGTGCTATTAGGCCACCTGCAAAAGATTCAAAGGACAAAATTTTACCACCTTGCCCTTTTATCCTATCAATTATTTCCATAGCACTCATATGATCAATACCGGGATCTAGCCCGCATTCATTCATAAACAAAAGCCCTTTTGATTTTGCTTTCTCGTTGAAGGAGTGCATCTCGTCCGACACATAACTTGCATTGAAAAGGTGCTTCTCCAAAGTGAGGCAATGCTTTGCCACCTTTGGGTGAAATGCAGCTGGTAATAATGAAATAACAATATCGGCCGAAGCAATAACCTTTTCGCACAATTCAGCTTCATCAATATTAAAGCGTATAGCTGTCCCGTTTTTAGAGTTGCCTATCCTTTCCTCTGCTGAACCAACATTGAAATCACCCACAGTTACATGCCATCCACCTTCCGCAGCATGATCCAACAAATATGTAATCAATGCAGAAGATGATCTTCCTGCTCCCAATACCAATACTGATTTTTCCTTCATTTCGTATAGCTTACAACCTAATCGCCAGGCCTCCAAACGCCAAATTAAAGGAATTATGTCCAATTCCTTTTTAGGAAGATGAGTGTTTATTAATTTAGATGAACACCTACCTTCATCCTCTATGAAAGGGTTATTAACCTTCGAGCAAGTTGAAGATTTGGATGCGGAGTCCAAATATCTTATCCATAAAGCTAAGGATGCTGCTCACCTCGCTTATGCTCCCTACTCTAAGTTTCATGTAGGGGCCGCAATTATTCTGGAGGATGATACTTTGGTTGTAGGAAACAATCAGGAAAATGTTGCTTATCCAATGTGTATGTGCGCTGAACGCGTTGCCTTGTATGCAGCAGCTTCTGCCCATCCTGGCAAAAAATTAAAAAAGCTGGCCGTTGTAGCCCATAAAAAGAACCAAAAAGAGCTAACTGCTGCTACACCTTGTGGGGGATGCAGGCAGGTAATGTTGGAATATGAAACTTTACAAAAGACACCCATTCAAATTGTGTTGCTGACTCAAGAATCCAATTGGACAATATTCCCTTCGGTTTCATTTCTACTACCATTCAGTTTCAATAAGGAGAACCTTATATAATATAGCACTTAATAGGCTCCAGAATCTTTATTAATCCGCTATTATACTCTAAATTGAACCCGTAAATCATTTTCTCCATCTTGTTAGCTTAAGAATTAATGGCTCCACTAGTAATTGCAGAAACTTCTGAAACTCCTAATATTTTAATGGATAAAGCCCAGGGTAAATTTCAGATAACTGGCAGATCAATCATTGACAATGCAAGCAATTTCTATCAGCCTGTAGTTGACTGGTTGAAAGAGTATGCTAAGGCCCCCAACTCAGAATCTTTAGTTTCATTTAAATTTGAATATCTTAATATCGAATCATCAAAATCAGTACTGGACTTGCTTACTATCTTAGAAAAAATAAATGGAGCATCCGTCATCTGGTATTTCAATGAGGAAGATGAGGACATGGAAGAAATTGGAGAAGAGTTGGCTGAGCTTGTCACCATTCCTTTTAAATTTGAAATATACTCCTAAACGTGCCTTCCATTGTTAGAGAAATATGAGTGAAGAGATATTAAAGGCACTTACCCAATTATTCGCCATCATTACCAAGCAAGATGGTGGTGTTACTGTAAACGAACGCCAATATGTAATCCGATTCTTCCAACAAGAATTGGATCAGGCCTCTATACAAGCTTACCTTGAGCGCTACGATAAATATTCAGGATACAGTGAAAAAGGACCAGCACATCAGTTAACAATAGCGGCTCCTTCAGTTAAAGACTCAATTGTCACACTGGGTATTTGTAAAAAAATCAACCGTACACTCACCCAAAAACAAAAAGTAATTGTATTGATAAAATTACTGGAGTTGGTGGGCTCTGATAACAAGTTTACTCCTCAACGAATGGAAATCATCAACACGGTTTCTACGGTTTTCAACATCAGTGCTGAGGAGTATAAATTGATTGAGACTTTTGTTGTTACCACCAAAATGTCTGACCTTGATTTCACTGACATTTTGGTTGTAAATGCTCAACCTGAAAAGTCAGCAAAAAAACAGAAGCATATTCAAACCGAGATAGATGGAAACCTTTTCTTCTTAAAGGTTCCCAGTGTAGATCTTTACTTTACTCAGTACCTAGGCGATGAATCCCATTACCTCAACGGGTTTGTGATGCAGCACAATCGCATCTACCTGTTCTCTCACGGCAGCACTATTAAGATACAATCAGGTGACGCACTGTATTATAGTGACATCATTGCCGACTTCAATGAAGAGCTACAAACAACCAAGCTTTCTTTTAATGCGACCATTGACGAGTATCGGTTTCCAAACGGAACATTGGGACTCAAAGATGTTGTAGTATCCGAAGGCCCTGGGAAGTTGATTGGAATAATGGGTGCCAGCGGAGCTGGTAAAACCACGCTTTTGAATGTACTGGCTGGCCTTGAGAAGCCAACCAAAGGAGAAATTCTTATTAACGGATACAACATTCACGCACGCCCGGATAAAATAAAAGGTGTGGTAGGTTATGTAGCGCAAGATGACCTGCTTATTGAAGAACTAACAGTTTTCGAAAACCTCTATTATAATGCAAAACTTTGCTTCGCTCATCTTTCGGAAACTGAAATAGCGGATCGTGTTCAGGAGGTATTAGAAAATCTCGGCCTTGAAACGCGCAAGGATTTAAAAGTAGGAAGCGTACTGGACAAAAAGATAAGTGGTGGCCAGCGTAAAAGGCTAAATATTGCCCTTGAACTTATTCGAGAGCCAGCCATTTTATTTTTAGATGAACCAACTTCAGGTTTGTCCTCTCGCGATTCAGAGAACGTTATAGACTTACTCAAAGAACTTTCCTTAAAAGGTAAATTGGTATTCGTAATTATCCATCAGCCATCATCAGACATATATAAAATGTTTGATAAGATGATCATCATGGATACTGGAGGGTATCCGACTTATTATGGCACGCCAGTGGAGGCTGTATCTTACTTTAAACGTGCTACCCACCAGGCGCATAGCAACAGAGGTCAATGTGAGACTTGTGGAAATGTAAACCCAGAACAAATCTTTAACATTATTGAAGCCAAGGTAGTAGATGAATATGGGCAGCCTACCAACAAAAGGAAGGTAACCCCTATGCAATGGCATGACATGTTCAAAAGCAAGTTTAAAGTTGCTGCCCTGGCCAATGAAAAAGAAGACCCTCCCCAATCTCTTCATATCCCAAGTAAGATAAAGCAAGCCGTCATCTTCGCTACACGAGACCTAAAAGCCAAAATAAGCAATCGCCAATACTTACTTATTAATCTTCTTGAAGCACCATTTCTCGCGCTTATACTTTCGGTTATCATCAAATATAAAAGTGCACCAGGTGGTGAAGAATACCTATTTCGTTTCAACGAAAATCTTCCCGCTTATCTTCTAATGAGTATCATCGTTGCTTTATTTATGGGGTTAACCGTGAGTGCCGAGGAGATTATAAGAGATCGCAAAATCTTAAAGCGAGAATCATTCTTGAATTTAAGTTGGAACAGTTACCTCGTTTCTAAACTAGGTATCCTGTTTTTGCTATCCGCCATCCAAACTTTGATGTTCGTAATGGTGGGCAATTTTATATTGGAGATTAAAGGAATGACACTGGCTTTCTGGTTCATCCTTTTCTCTGCATCCTGTATGGCCAATGTACTTGGGTTAAATATTTCCTCAGCATTTAATTCCGCAGTTACTGTTTATGTTCTTATTCCGCTCTTACTTATCCCACAAATGATATTAAGCGGAGTGCTCTTTAGTTTCGATAAACTTCATACTGCTATTAGCAATAAGGAAAAAGTACCTTTTGTAGCTGACCTAATGGTTTCTCGATGGGCATACGAAGCGCTGGCTGTTCATCAGTTTGTTAATAACGACTATGAAAAAGCTTTTTATCCCTATGAAAAGGAAGCCTCCATTGCCGATTACAAATCGGCATATCTTGCCGATGAGTTACTAAAACAAAATCAATTCGCGCTTAATCACTATCAAAGCGATGATGATTCAATAAGCAGAAAAGTTGGTGTTGCTTTAACCATAATAAAAAATGGGCTCTCTAATGAACTCTTTAAAGAAGGCCTTGAAGGAAAAAACCTCAACACAGCACTGACCACTCAAGGTTATTCAAAAGAATTTGGCCAACATTTTGAATTGTATTTAACCAATTTCAAGAAGCATTATCAAAACGTTTACAACGAGCAGGTGAAGACTGCGGATTTGAAAATGGCTTTTTATGAAAAGGAAGGATTCGATCTCAATAAGGAAAAAAATAATTACTACAACGAAAGTCTAGCGGATTTGGTAAAAAACGTAAACACCAAGGAAAGACTGTCTGTTGAAAATAACAGGCCTATCCAGTTGATTGACCCCGTCTTCCAAACCCCCAACCCAATTCACCCCCTAGATTATCGCACAGGATTCTTTTTCCCGAAAAAGGGCTTTCTTGGTGTCCAATACAGCACCTACCTCTTCAATAGTGTTGCTATTTGGCTCATGACGGTGGCCCTTTATATTATGCTTTATTTCGAGTTGTTGAGAAAACTCCTTAAATCAACTGGGAAGATCACATTTGTAAACCGAAAGTAAATCTTGCATTTTTGGCAAGTGACGGTTCATTTTTTTACTTTGTGACGATAAACGATCGGTTATGAGAATTTTAAGTATGGCCCTGGTAGCCTTATTCTTACTATCCTGCAGCTCTGGGAAGAAACCAGATGAGCAGGCTTTTGAAGACAGTCTGGATTCAACGCTAAATCAGGGACCATCTATTGATGAGGAGGTGATTGGGAGTATTTTAGATCAAATCCCAAGTCCACTGGAGATTTCTGTTTTATTGAAGAAATCCGGTATCAAGTACAATAGCGCATTATTGAACTCCCCTGATAATCTACCTAAGTATAACAGTAACTATAAAATGGCCCTCAATCTGGGTATATATGGCACTGATCTCGGGTACACGAACATCTATGGTCAAAACCAAAGTGGAATTAAATACTTGTCGTCCATCAAAACACTGGCAAACCAACTGAATATTGGTCAATTTTTTGACATAGAGACGATTGGGAGGTTAGCTACTAATAGCAAAAACCTTGACTCCCTGCTACTCATTACAACTCAGAATTTCAATTCTATCAATCATTACCTTCAGCAACAAAACAGATCAAACCTGAGCGTTTTGCTGCTTACCGGAGGATGGCTGGAGGCCATGCAGGTAACCTGTCAGGTAGCTGCCAATAACCCTGATCATACTGAACTCAAAGAGAAGATTGGAGAGCAAAAGATCACTTTAGAGCAAATTTTGCTTCTATTTTCCTTCTATGAAAACGATGAAAATATGGCATCGTTATTGAAAGACCTCAAAGAGCTAGAAGCTACTTTTAACAAAATTAATATTACTTACACCTATAAGGAGTCATCTATGGAAGTGGTAGATGGTGTGGCTGTGATTAAGGACAACAGCACTACATCAATAGAAATCACAGATGAAGACGTTCGAAACATCATGTCCAAGACCAATTCCATTAGAAACAAAATCATAAGCTAACATTGCATCGAATATGAAAAGGATAATTTTTTCAGTTTTATTAATCTGTATTGCAAGTTGGGGATCGGCTGGATTAGCTGGCCAATGTGATGCTGACAACTTAAGTAACGCCTGTATTCCCAAATTGACGGGAGGCTTTAACTTTTTAAAAAGTTATAAGATCGATGGTCAGGGTGGAGCAAAGGATAAAGTGGAGTACTCCTATGTATTTACCAAGGGCACTCAGTATATGATCAACTTATGTGCTGGTGGCAACGGTCCTGATGGGCTAGTGGTCAGCTTGTACGACTCACAGCGCAATAAGGTAGCCAGCAGCAAGGTAAATGATCAGTTCATCTCTGCGATCGCTTATCCTTGCAATGCTACGGGCATCTACTATATCCAATACACCTTTGACGGGTCAGCTACTTATTGTGGTGGCAGTGCATTAGGCTTTAAAAGATAAAAATACATAAACCAAATATTGGCAGCCGCTCTGATCACTTGGAGCGGCTGTTGTTTTTAATAGCATGAAGGAACAACGGCTACATTTCAATTTCGAGGCTCGTTATTACACACTCGGTGAGTTAACAAAGGATACCCGGCAGGTTTGGTTCGTTATTCACGGATACGGACAATTGGCCCAATATTTTATCAAGAAATTTGAAGTACTTAAAGATGAAGGTATATACGTTATTGCTCCCGAAGGCCTTTCTCGGTTTTACCTGGAAGACATACCTACCAGAGTTGCAGGAGGAAGCAATCGCGTAGGAGCCACCTGGATGACGAGAGAAAACAGAGAAATGGACATTCATAACTATATCAACTATCTGCAAAGTGTGTACGACCTGGAACTAAATAAGCATTACAAGCCTCCGGTTTCTATTTTTGGTTTTTCACAGGGAGGCGCCACTGCCACACGCTGGGCATTAAGTGGAAAGCCTCAGTTCGATAAGTTCATTCTGTGGGCAGGAATATTCCCACCTGACATGAATTTTGAAAGTGGTAAGGAAATTTTGAAAGGCAAGAAAGTAATCACCGTTTATGGGGACAACGATCTGTTCATTACGCCAGAGAGAATGAAGGAAATGGAATTATTGTGTTCGAAAATTGATCTTGTCCCGAAAAAAATATCGTTCAGTGGAAAACACGAAATAGATGATAAGACGCTCTTGAGTCTTGTTAGCCTATAGCTCTTTTTTTACAATCGTTGCACTTGCCTGCGCGACAGGTAACACAACCAGATCAGCCATTACAACGTGCGCTGGACGTGTTAAGGCAAATAATATCATATCTGCAATATCCTCCGGTCTTAAGGGTTCATAACCTTTATACACAGAACTAGCACGCTCCTCATCGCCTTTAAATCGCACCAACGAAAATTCAGTTTCTACTAAACCAGGATGAATAGCTGTTACTTTTATTCCATGCGCATTCAAGTCAATGCGCATCCCTTTTGTAATAGCATCCACCGCAAACTTACTGGCGCAATACACATTTCCATTGGGATAAGCCTCCTTACCAGCAATCGAACCAAGGTTAATAATATGGCCTTGATTTCTTTTAACCATTCCAGGTAATACCTCATGCGAAACGTAAAGTAACCCTTTCACATTAATATCAATCATGGCATCCCAATCCTCTAAGCTGCCTGATTGAATGGGAGCCAGTCCGTGCGCATTCCCTGCGTTGTTGATAAGAATGTCAATCTGCCTCCAACCCTCACCTAAAGATTGAATTGCAGCAGCGACTTCTGATTTATCCCTTACATCAAATGATAAAACAGTTACCTCTGTCTTACCCTCCAAATCCTGCTTCAGACTCTCCAACCGATCTTTTCTCCTTCCACAAAGGATTAATTTGAAATCATGGTCAGCTAATAGCCAGGCGGTAGCTTCACCAATTCCTGATGTAGCTCCTGTTATTAATGCAACTCTTTTTTGAGACATTTTATTGAAAAATAAAGTAAACAGATATTGTATTGGTATTCACCCTATTCAAAGGTTCCTTAAATGTACTTGGATCAGGTCCGAGCAAATTGGCTATGCCTCTTGAAAATCGGATCTCCTGAGAAAATTTGAAAAGTGGAAAATAAAAGTCAAAACCTATTCCGGCATCCAATAAAAGATTGGTTTGCTTGATATCTAATACTTCTGTGGTTGATTGAATGTCATTTTTGCCAGAGGCCTCTATGGATGGGGTGATGCCACCCACCATGTACATGCGCACATTCCCTCTTCGCATGGATTTATACTTTAACAATATTGGTAATTCAAACATGGTAGTTTCTGTCAACTGACTTTGACTAGACTCGTCTGTATAATTATATTCCAACTGATGATCATAAAACCCCGCCTTTGGCATTATTCTTAAATCCAAATCGCTATTAAGCCTTAGATTGACTAAAAACCCTAGCGAAAAACCAGGTGCAAATGGAGTTAGTACAGAATGGACCGTATCTAATGATTGCGTAACAAATTTATCTGAATATTTAACTTGATAGGCTGAAGTATGAACTCCAATCATGAAACCATAACTGATTTTCCTCTCGTCATAATTGGGGTTGTGCTGCCGAGCCCACTTAAAGCTTTGACCCCATGCGTTGGAGCAAAGCAATAGCAATCCCATCAGAACTATTTTGTTCCGGTGTAGAGCGAACTGATACCGAAAGTGAGTGGCTTGCATGATGTATTTTTATACCCCAAATGGTTAAGAATCTTAACAAAGCCCTCACCATCCGGAAAGGCCTGTACCGATTCTGGCAAATAGGTGTAGGCTGAACTGTCTTTAGAGACCCAACGGCCGATTTTAGGCAAAACGAACTTAAAATAAAAGCTATATAACTG
This sequence comes from Cyclobacteriaceae bacterium, assembly GCA_040216665.1. Classification (GTDB taxonomy): domain Bacteria; phylum Bacteroidota; class Bacteroidia; order Cytophagales; family Cyclobacteriaceae; genus ELB16-189. Next base: position 208,315 of record JAVJOQ010000018.1, read on the forward strand.
TTTAAATGGAAATTTACGAGGCTTTGAAAATTCAAGAACAACTACTTTCCCCCCTGGTCTCACTACTCTCAGCATTTCTGCCAATCCGTTTTCAAGGTTTTCAAAGTTCCGCACACCAAATGCAACGATGACCGCATCAAATTTATTCTCTTCAAAGGGAAGATTTTCTGAATCACCATAAAGCAATTCAACCTTTCCATCGAGTTTCCGCTCCTTCATCTTAATCCTACCCACCTCCAACATACCTTCTGAAATATCAACCCCAACCACTTTATCAGGATTCAATTTCAGGGCTTCAATGGCAAAATCGCCAGTTCCGGTTGCTACATCCAAAATCTGTTTTGGTGCAATGGCGGTCAATTGCCTAATGGCCTTTTTTCTCCAGATGATATCGATTCCAAGGCTTAAGAAATGATTGAGAAAATCATAGTTGCCACTGATGTTGTCAAACATCTTAGCTACCTGATCTTTCTTGGCGGATTTGTCCTTTTTGTAGGGTACTACTGTCATAAAAAAAATTAACCAACGATTTTAACAATCGTTGGTTTAAGAAGTTTCAAAGTTGGTAAAAAGAATCTAATTATCGAGCACTTTGAACTCTACTCGCCTATTTAATTCTCTCCCATCTTTTTCATCATCATTGCTGGCTATTGGCCTTTCCTCTCCATATCCTGCTGTGGTAACTCTCCGTGTATCAATTCCCTTGGAGACCAAAAAATCCTTAACAGCATTGGCCCTTTTCAATGATAATTTCATATTAAAATCAGCACTACTTACATTATCGGTATGTCCTGCAATTTCAACTTTAACTCTTTCATTCTGCTTAAGCATATTTTCGAGCTTATTCAGTTCACTATAAGATCCATCTTGAATGGTAGCCTTACCATAGTCAAAATAGATATTCCGTAATATAGAAACCGTCCCCACTTCTAGTTTCTTCATCAGTACGGTTATCGAAGCACTACGCTCAAATTCTGAAGCTCCTCTAATTTCGACTGTGAAATTCTGAAAAGCGTATCCATCACTTTCCACTGAAAGGTTGTACTCATCAATTTCTGGCGACTTCACCGCAAAAATATATTTTCCGGTTTCTTCTGTTCTGAATCCTGAAACAGTATTATCAGTTACCCGCTGTAATTTCACTTTCGCCTCTACAGGCTCTTTGGTTACATAATCCTTTACACTCACCTCATACTGCAACGGGAGCAATTCTTTGTCCTCAGAAGGAGGCGTACCCTTTGGAGTGGTTATTATATAAATATCAGAGTAGCCCATTCCATCATCGCGGACGGAAGAGTAGTATCCTCGCTCACCATCTTTTGAGCCTACATAGAAGATATCATCTTCTGGGGTATTCATTGGATATCCGAGATTTACTGCTTCTGACCATTCGTTTTTCTTTGCATTTTCAAGCTTGCTTTTGAAAATATCAAACCCTCCCATACCTTTTCTGCCCTGAGACGAATAGTATAAAGTAACATTATCATAATCTATAAACGGGCTGTCCTCATCCTGATCAGAATTAATAGCTGCTCCCAGATTTTTTACTTTAACCCACTCACCAACACCGTTCTTTGTAGCCACATAAATATCCGATCCTCCTAACCCACCTAGGCGATTGCTGGCAAAATACAGGGAGTTTCCATCGGCAGAAAGTGACACTGAGGTTTCTCTATAATTAGAATTTACATCCCCAGGTAACGGCTCTGGCGCAGTCCATGCACCATCTTCTTGACGTGTACTTACATATATATCTCCTGCATTTTCATCTTTGTAAATAAACAATGTATTTCCATCCGCAGAAAGCGCCAGATTAGAGTCATTAAAGGGTGTATTTACCTTATCACTAATATTCTGTGCTCTGCTCCATTTTTCATCCTCTTTGGTAGAAATAAAAATATCCTCGTAGGGTTTATTGTCATCAGCAACATCTTCATTAATATTTCCATCTCTTCTACGCGAAGTAAAGACGAGTTCATCCTCATTTTCATTCAATACCGGAGCATAGTCATCAAACTCAGAATTAATTTCTCTTCCTAGATTAACAATGGAATAATTACTAGGATTAGCAACAAACTCTTTCCCATTATTGCATTCAAAAATTTTGCGATCCACATCCTCAATTTCCACTTTGTCTTCCCCTGCATAGTTGGGGTTAGCTTGAAGTCTAGCTTTATATAGGTTGTAATACTTAATGGCTTTATCGAATTCCAATCCGTAATGGTATCCCTTTCCTATTAAATACTCCAGACCAAACTTGAAGTCCGGATTCTGTCGGTAAACCCTAAGAAAATATTTAGTAGACCTCGCTTTACCAGTGGTGAGCAGATGCATATTTCCTGCTTCGTAATTGGCCTTAATATTTGTTGTGTCAAAATTGGCAGCAACTACCATTAAGTCAAGCGCATCATCCATTGCTTGGGTGGCTTCCATCATCAATTCAGCTTGCTCCATATACAAAGCAGATTGTTCTTTATCCTGACTTTGGGCAGCCGCCTGATCAATAAATGCAATGAATACAGTCAAAAAAATCAGTATTCGATAGATACTGTGCATGTTCAAAAAATGGTTTTGTACGAATTTAACACAAAAATGGGCATTGCAATTGGAGCAATTTAATAAAATCTTCCACAAAGAAAGCCTAAAAACAGCCAGATAAGGTACCTTGCCCTTTCATTATCACCTTTTCACCAATAAGATTTCACGACTAAGAATGGATATTAAGGCTGCTGAATTTATTATTAGTAACACAGAACTTAGCAAATGCCCCAAGCCAGACAAGCCTGAGTTTGCATTTATAGGCCGCTCAAACGTAGGGAAATCTTCTCTTATCAACCTATTGACCAAACGCAAAGATCTGGCTAAAACATCCGGTAAACCAGGTAAAACACAAACTATCAACCACTTTCTGGTAGATAAGGAATGGTTTTTAGTGGATTTGCCGGGGTATGGCTATGCCGGGGTAAGTCGAACCGCACGCAAAGGCTGGGGGAAGATGATAGAGACATATCTGCTCAATCGCGAAAACTTGTACTGCACTTTTGTGCTGGTGGATGCGAGACACGAGCCACAAAAAAAAGACATAGAATTCATTACATGGTTAGGGGAAAAGCAACTCCCGCTTTGCATCATTTTGACTAAAGCGGACAAACTCTCCCGTGTTGATCTGGCAAAATCCGAAAGACAATACAAAAAAAAATTATTGGAGTCGTGGGAAGAACTTCCCCCAATGTTCACCACATCCGCTGAAAAAAAAGTAGGCAGAGAAGATGTGCTTGATTTTATAGATAAAGCCATTAAAGGTCAACTCTAAATCCTTAATTTTACTTTTTCAAAATAAAAAACAAGACATGAAGTTAAGTGAAATTGCAGCGGTATCCGGAAAGGGCGGTTTGTTTAAAGTTTTAAAACCAGCCAAGGCCGGACTCATTCTTGAATCAATGGATGAGAACAAGACCAAAATCATGGCTTCAGGATCCCACAAAGTTTCATTGCTTGATGAAATCTCCATTTACACCCACACTAAAGAGGGCACAGTTCCGCTGGAGGAGGTATTAAAAAAAATACACAAGGACTTTGGCGATGATATTGGACTGGATGCCAATGCAGAAGGAACTGAACTGAAGGCATTCCTTAAATCGATATTACCCGACTATGATGAAGACAGAGTCTACGTATCCGATATCAAAAAATTGGTAAAATGGTATTCAGTTCTACTAAATTATGCCCCCGAAATCTTTGAGGAAAAGAAAGAAAAAGCAGTAAAGAAGACTAAGAAAAAAGAAGACTAAAACGATTGAGCCAACTCTACCATTTTTTTTGATCCCACAAAAAATGGAACGCGCTGATGCAGTGTTGTAGGTTGAATATCCATAATACGGTTCTTGCCATCAGTAGCTACACCACCTGCCTGCTCAGAGATAAACGCTAGTGCATTACATTCATACATCAAACGCAATTTTCCTTGAGGATCTTTTGCAGTAGATGGATAGATGTAAATACCACCCTTCAAAAGGTTGCGATGAAAGTCAGCTACCAAAGAGCCAATGTAACGAGCTGTCATTTTCTTATCCTTACAATCCTGCACATACTTTTTTACTGATTCGGAAAATGAGTTTGCTTGCCCTTCGTTGATAGAGTAAATTTTACCATCATCCGGCATCTGCATATCAGGATGAGATAAGAAAAACTCTCCCAATGATTGCTCAAACGTAAATCCGTTCACTCCATGACCTGTAGTGTACACCATCATAGTTGATGATCCGTACAAAATATACCCGGCAGCAACTTGTTCAGAGCCCTTTTGCAAAATATCTTCTTGCTGGATAGGGCTCCCGACTTTACTAATTCTCCGATAAATGGAAAAAATTGTTCCAATTGAAACATTCACATCAATATTAGAGGAGCCATCTAATGGATCGATGGCGATGACGTATTTTCCATTGTTGTTGAGGTCCTCGTAAGACTCAGATTCTTCAGAAATCAAAGCGCACACTTCCCCTCCCTTTTTAAGAGCCCTCGTAAATCTAATATCTGCCAACACGTCCAGTTTCTGCTGGTCATCACCAGCCATATTTTGCGACCCTAAAGGCCCCATGATATCAATAAGGCCCGCTTTATTGACTTCTCTGTTCACCACCTTAGAAGCCAGTGCAATATCCCGCAATAACTGAGAGAGTTCCCCACTGGCAAATTGAAATTGATCTTGATTGTTTTTAATGAAACGATCCAATGTAAATCCAATCGATTGTGCTATTCTAGAAGCTTCCATTTATTTGGTGTGTATGCTTAGTAGTCCTCAGTTTTGAACCTAAATTCGCAACTACAATAGGTTCTATGCAAATATAGGACTGTTATTTTGAATTCAGTTTAAAAGATGAGGGTATTCAAGTTTGGAGGTGCTTCTGTGAGGAATGCTGATTCCATAAAAAAAGTAGCAACAATTATTCAATCCTTTACAGATCAGCCATTATTGATTGTGGTCTCTGCTATGGGAAAAACTACAAACGCACTGGAAGGGCTTATCTCCTCAAATAACAAAAACTTTGAAAACGAGCTTACTCAGATTTTGGCCTATCACGCTAAAATTATAGAGGAGCTTTTCGAAGGCAAAAATCCATTAGCTAAAGAACTCTTATCCATAAAGTCAAACATTACCGAACAACTTCAATCGCCCCATACTAATAAGGAGGAACTTTATGATCAAGTTGTTTCGCAAGGAGAAATTATCTCAACCATAATTGTAAGTGCGTATCTTGAAAAAATAGGATTGCCTTCATTGTGGAAAGACGTTAGAAAATATATTATCACTGATGCTTCGTTTTGTGAAGCCATCGTTGATTGGGAGCAGAGCAATTACTTGATAGAACCCTTGACCGCTGTTTTGAATAAAAACATTGTAGTCACACAAGGGTTTATCGGCTGTTCCGCAGACGGGCGTACGACTACACTTGGACGCGAAGGGTCTGATTTTACTGCGGCAATATTTGCGTCATGCCTTTCAGCCACATCTGTTACTATTTGGAAAGATGTACCAGGAGTAATGAGCGCTGATCCCAAACGAATAACAACTGCTACAACGTTTGAAGAATTACCCTTCAGAGAGGCAGCGGAGATGACCTACTATGGCGCTACGGTTATTCATCCCAAAACCATCAAACCATTGGCCAATCATAATATTCCACTTTTTGTTAAGAGTTTTGATAATATTGATTTGCCGGGAACAAGAATTCACGAATGTAAAATTGAGCACCTTCCGCCACTAATTGTATTTAAGGACAACCAATGCCTTATCTCCTGCCAGGTTACGGATTATACTTTTATTGACGAATCGCAGATCGGAATTATTTTTAATGCTCTTTCTACGCGTGGCCTAAAAGTAAATATGATTCAGAACTCAGCTATTTCTTTCTCCTTTTGTCTGGATTTCAAAGAAGAGAAAGTCCTGGCATTAATTGAGGAGCTTGGAAAAACTTTTGAAGTATACTATAACACCGGACTTACGTTGATTACAATTAAAAACTACGACACCGATAGCTTTAATAAATACAAGAACCAAAAAAATGTCGTCTTGGAACAATCTTCAAGATCAACTTTACAAGTATTGATCAAATCACAACAAGTTCTTTGATTTCAGATGTGATAGAAAACCATCAATGGATCTTTCCAAAATATCAAAGACTTCCTGAAAACCATCCTCCCCTCCATAATATGGATCAGGAACTTCCTCTCCATTTTGAGGGTCAAACGCTCGCATTAACACAACCTTATCGCGTACGGACTGACTATTAGCAAGTCTGAGGATATTGTTGAGATTAGAGCGATCCATTGCCAAAATAAAATCAAAGTGATCCAGATCATCTGCACTAAGTTGCCTTCCACGATGATCCAGCGTTACTCCGTTTTTTTCTGCATTTCTTCTTGTTCTACTATCCGGCAAATCACCAATATGGTAATTTGAGGTGCCACAAGAATCCAACATTACTTTGCTATCCAAACCCGACAATTTTAATTTATGCTTCATTATTCCCTCTGCCAACGGAGATCGACAGATATTACCAAGACACACAAAAAGTACTTTCATTGAGACAGTTTAGTGCAAATTTAAAATGTGAGCATTGTTACCAAACTGATTTATCTGGTATTCACCATCGTATAGCATTTATTTTTGGCCTTTTGGTTGAGAAGCCTCCATTTTCCGGAGGCTTTTCTTTTTCATTCTCTAAGTACAATTTAAAGTATTCCTTAGTTTTGGGATCGCTAAACAGATTTCACTATGGAACTAATTAAAGTTACTGAACAACATGAGCCCAACGTGGCTCTTATAGAACTCAATAGGCCCAAAGAACTAAATGCGTTGAACCCGCAATTGATGCAGGAAATGCGTGATGCATTGCTGGATCTGGACAAAAATGACAACGTTAGGGCCATCATCATCACAGGCAACGAAAAATCATTTGCTGCCGGAGCGGACATCAAACAAATGGCGGACAAGAGTGCCATTGATATGCTACTTCTTGACCAGTTTAGTACCTGGGATCAAATAAGAAAGACTAAGAAACCTATCATTGCAGCAGTCTCTGGTTTTGCACTGGGTGGTGGATGTGAGTTGGCTATGACTTGTGACATGATCATTGCATCAGAAACGGCAAAATTTGGACAACCAGAAATAAAACTGGGTGTAATTCCAGGTGCTGGTGGCACACAACGCCTCACAAAGGCGGTTGGAAAAGCTAAGGCTATGGAACTCATCTTAACAGGTAGATTCATCTCTGCAGAAGAAGCCCATTTTTATGGACTTGTCAATAAGGTAGTACCTGTTGAAATGTACATGAAAGAGGCTTTGCAACTTGCTAAAGAAATTGCTCAGATGTCACCTATTGCTGTGCAGTTGGGTAAGGAAGCAATTGGTCGTTCCTTTGAAACCCAATTGGATGAAGGGCTCATGTTTGAAAGAAAAAATTTCTATATGGCTTTCGCATCAGAAGATCAAAAAGAAGGAATGAGTGCATTCGTTGAAAAGCGCGCGCCCAAGTTTAAAGGGAAATAGATTTAGTAAAAAAAAGGCTGCTCAGTGCAGCCTTTTTTATTTTCTTATTTGCCAGTTTTTATCTTACACTTATTCCAAATCCAACAGTAAGCGCACTGTATTTTTGGATTGTGTAATCTGCATGGAAAGTGAACACCGCTAACTTCAATCTCATACCTGCTGTTCCACGAAAACCTGATGCGGCATAACTCAAGTCAACGGGATCCTTTATGTTGGCTCCTCCTATATCATAGGTGCCCAGCATGGCCAAATTAGATTTGGCAATATTGTAGCCAAGGCCACCGTAAAAAGTAACTACTGAAAATTTCTTTGATGCAATCCCCTGAATAGTTGTAGACTTAACTTCAAATAGTCCTTTCTGATCTGGATTTGATGTTGGATCAAAAGCCACATCGAGTTTCATTTTTGTATATCCAATAAATGCAGATAAATCAAATGGCATATTCTTTATCCCTGGAATGTATTGCTTTACATCATGCATCACTCCTATACCAAATAAATTAAACTTACCATCATCACCCACACTCACCTTTGGCACAAGCCTAAGTTTGATATCCGTACCCTTAGGCAACCCAAATCCAAGTTGAAGCATTGCTGCAGGCATTTTATTTTCCAATAACTTAAGGTCTTCACCTAACTCCAATCCACCCGGGCCTTGAAAGTCATCAGAAGTATTACCTAGTGTCGATCTCAAAGAAAATGTTGGAGGAGTATCTGGCCCCAAAACTGTCGGGATATTACCATTACTTCTCTCAAGTCCTGTAATGTCATCAACGAGTGCCAAGTCCGATAACCCTAGAGCATTCACATCAAACAACTGCTCAGAAGATGGAACTTTCATCAAACTACCAGTAAACGTTAAATCAACTCCAGCCACCTTATGAGGTTTTGCTGTATTATACCAACCTTGGTTCATCCCCAAACTGAACGCCTTAATGGCTGGTGAAATGTAGGCACCGATAAGCTTCTCGCCATCCTCAGCACTTTCTTCCAGGAATTGATCTATATCATCCTGTGCATTGGCCTGATAGACAAAGGTCAAGGATAGCATTAACATTAATAAGGTACGTAGTCTTTTCATGGTTGGTCTTTTTATTGTCAATTTATAAAAATACTAAAATATCGCTTAAGAGCACTCAATAGGTGCTAATTCAACTACCCATTGTTTTACGATTATATTTGCGTTTAACCATTTAAGTAACTCTTGTATTCGCTCGGAATTAATATTGTAGCTGGTCTTGTAAGAATAGTTGCGCTGTTTAATGCCAAATCAAAGGCTTTTGTAAACGGTAGAAGTAAAATATTTTCAAGGCTCCAAATCGCATTTCAGAATGAGCAATCGCCTATTGCATGGGTACATTGTGCCTCATTGGGGGAATTCGAGCAAGGAAGGCCTGTCATTGAACAGTTCAGGAAAGAATTTCCGTCATTCAAAATCCTAGTTACCTTTTTCTCTCCCTCCGGCTATGAAGTGAGGAAAAATTATACTCAGGCAGATTATATTTTTTATCTTCCTTGGGACACAGCCTCTAATGCCAAGCGATTTATCAAAATAGTAAAACCAGAAATCGCCTTTTTTATCAAGTATGAATTTTGGTATAACTATGCTAACGTACTAAACAAAGAAAATATTCCATTGCTTTCTGTTTCCTCTATCTTTCGAAAACATCAAATTTTCTTCAAAAGTTATGGCGGGTGGTTTAGATCAACACTTAAGAAATTTGATCATTTTTTTGTTCAGAATGAAAAATCTGAACAACTGCTTAAATCATTAGGAATAGAAAACACTACGATCGCTGGAGACACTCGCTTTGATAGAGTAAGTGAGATTATTAGGAAAGCCAAGGAGATTCAAATCGCTAAGGAGTTTAAAGGAACCGACAATATAATGGTGGTGGGTAGCTGCTGGCAGGAAGATCTGGAATTATTGGCTCCCCATATAAATGGAAGTTCTGGGAAATTGAAATTTATCATCGCACCTCACGAAATCAAAGAATCTTTTCTTACTGAAATAGAAAATGCACTCAACGTTCGGACAATCAGGTATTCGAGAGCTAAAGAGAATGTAAATGAATTTGACGTGTTACTTGTAGATAACGTAGGTATGCTATCTAGCTTATACCAATATGGCGAGTTTGCGTTTGTGGGTGGTGGTTTCGGTAAAGGGCTTCACAATATTCTAGAAGCTGCGTGTTATGGGATTCCAGTTTTCTTCGGAAATAAAAATTACAAGAAATTTCAGGAAGCTACTGACCTTGTCATGCGGGGTGGAGCTTTTGATGTAAGTGATTACGCTGACTATAAGTCAAAATATGAGTTATTAATCAATAGGCCTGAAAATTATCTACTTGCTTGTGATGTCACCAAATCTTATGTAGAAGAGAATATTGGAGCTGCACAAAAAGTAATTGATCATTGTCACACATTATTGGACAATCTATGAAAGGTCGGGTGATGAGATCCACAGGATTGTGGTACAATGTACTTGGTGAAGATTCAAACATGTACACCTGTCGTGCTCGAGGTAAATTTCGCTTGGACGGAATTAAGGAGTCAAATCCTATAGCAGTAGGTGACTTGGTGGTTTTTGATCATGACCAAAAGGAAGGCCATATCACAGAACTATTACCACGTGATAATTTAATAGAAAGAAAGTCGGTAAAGAAAACAGGTCACAGTCATGTACTGGCTGCTAATATAGATCAGGTGATGTTGATAGCGACCCTAAAGCAACCGCGTACTTCGCTTGGATTCATTGATCGTTTTCTTGTTTCCGCTGAAGCGTATCGAATTCCTCAAATCGTTATTTTCAATAAAAGAGATATTTTAAATAAAGATGAGCTTGAAGAACTGAAGGAGTTGATCTATTTGTACTCAACACTAAAAGTGACAACCAAATCCATTTCAGCTAAGGATGATGAAAGCCTAGAAGAAATTCAAAAGATGCTTCAAGAAAAGACTACGCTTATTGCAGGACACTCTGGAGTAGGTAAAAGCACGCTCATGAATAGGTTCTCTGACACCATTCAGCAATCAGTTAGTGAAATCTCTGGCTTTTCCGAGAAAGGCACTCACACCACAACCTTTGCTGAGATGTTTCAAATCAACCCGTCTACATTTCTGATTGACACACCTGGTGTAAAAGAGTGGGGACTTATGGAAATGAATAGTCAGGAAATATCAGATTACTTTCCCGAAATGAGGGACAGAAGACTTGATTGTAAATTTGGATCAAGATGCATTCACCTCACTGAACCAGGTTGCGCCATTTTGGCTGCAATAGAAAGTGGAGATATCGCATTGTGCCGTTATCAAAGTTATGTGAGCATGGTGTCGGGAGATGACAATCGAAGGTAATTATCCTTTAATGTCCTTCAACAATCTGAAATAGTCCGCGGCTAAACTGAAATCAAACAACTTTAGAGAAATTTTAATTTCGTAACGAATACGACTGATGAGCGCCTGTTTCTCTTCTTGAGTTTCATTCAATTCATTGATCTTCCTGCACACAATAAATGTTGACCTTAGTTGCTCAGACCCTTTTATAAATTGTCTGCTATACATAGAATCATTTAGCCTTCTTCTTTTCACCAATGGTTTTGGAATATATACGTACTTAAAATGTCTAGAGGAGCGAACCCAAAAATCAAAGTCCTCATACGCCAATTGTTCATCATATCCATTTAATAACTCAAGCACCTTCCGTTTTATCAACATAGTAGGCGATAGAATAAAATAGCGTGCAATTACATCGCGATAAATGTCTCCATGAGGAATCGAATTATGAGGATAGTTGTCAGAGTGTAATCCGATATACTCCCCTTCATCACTAATTAATTGCGCGTCCGAAAACTGAACACCAAAATCATCACCGGCCTTTTCAAGTGAATTCACTCCTTCCTCTATTCTAGTTGGAAGTAAAATGTCGTCTGCCGCTAAATCTATTATATAGGTTCCTGAACTTAGCTCAAACCCCTTATTAAAGGCTGCACAGTTTCCTACATTCTCTTTGAGCTGAACGAATTTTATCTGTTCTTTATTTTTTACAAAGTCTTTTATCACCTCCGCACTATTATCAGTGCTTGCATCATCTACTACAATCAATTCTACCGCTAAGTAGGTTTGATCGATAACTGATTGCATAGCCTCCACTACATATCGTGCCTGATTATAACACAGGCATATCACAGACACCAAGGGAAGGGACATTACGCTAGCATTTTTTCAAAGGTTAGTTTCATAGTTGGCGCTGCACCTAAACGAAGTTTAAAATCAATCAAGGGAAAGTTGGGCTTTCCACCCCATGCAGATGTCCCCAAATCAAGTAGCTCAAAACTGTGTTTGGCACACCAATCATACATTTCTCCAATCAAAAAAACGACAGGGCTCAATTTGTCAGAAGCTTTGCTATGCGCTGAATAAAAGTTATACAACACTTTTTTGTTCACCTTTATAGCAATTGATGCGGCTATCAAATCAGACGAGTGATAGACTCCAAATAATACAAAGTGGTTCTGCAACTTTTTAACTGTTGCATTCAGTTCCTTGAAAGTCATGCTCAGCGAATGGCCCCTCTCTTCGCGACAAGCCAATATAAAATTGAAAATTTCATTGAGCTGACTCCTCGGAATTATTTTAAAACTCAAATTAGACTTCCAACTTTGCTTTAATTTTCTTCTTTCCCAGCTATCAATTACATCTATAAAAGTAGTGTTTGAAATAGAAAGGCAGGCACCCAATTCTGCGTGATGAACTTGATATTGATGATTAAAAAGTAAGACAGCTAATTTATTCTGATTGCTCACATCATATTTCTCAGGAGGAAATTTGACAATTACTTTCTTCGCTCCATATTTAATTAAGCGTCTTTCCACAAATTGAATAAACTCAAATAGCTGCTCAGTGGTTGCAGCATGAGACACTTCAAAAGAACCGAATGGCGCACTCACCGGACTTAAAGCAGTATTCTTCTCTAAATAAAAATGAATCGATGCCAATACCTTCTTCTTGTCCTTTCTTGCTAAATGAAATGAATGCCATTTATCGGAAGATTGCAGCGCTCTGTGTGTTTTGCTATTGAAGAGTGACTCATCAAAATCATTTTTAAAACCTCGCGGTACAGTACCTTCAAAAAACTGATACAATTCATCTTTCTGAACTCTGCTAATTTTATTCGCCATTTTTTAAGCAGCTACCTTAGTTTTTACCTTACTCCAATCCTTTATTTGCCAATGCACAAACCCTGTTGTAAGATGATTACCATTTTTGTCATGAATCTTAATCTCGCAAATCACCACCACTGCATCTTTATCCTTTAATGGTGCGTAAATCTCTCTGCTAAGCCAGTCCTCATTAATTTTAAATTCAGCAATGGCATCCATCTTTCCCTGATAATGATAATTCATTTCTAACTTTTGCATGATAAGCCTATACTTCTTTGCATCGAGTTGAGTGATCAATAAAAACCCGGTTGTAAATTCTGAAATGGTTGCCAATGCGCAGGCATGCAAGCCTTTGATGTGGTTAAAATTACTTTTTCTATAGGGTATACATGTCTTTAGATGATAATCACCAATTTCTACCACATGAAAACCATGTGGTTTATTGAAAGGAATCATCCTATCCAATAAGAAATTAAGAAGCCCACGGTAAAAAGATGACTTTTTTGCTTTTTCAACTATCTTGGCGGGATCAAACATATCGGGTTGATTTTTTAGTAAGTTATGAATTGTGCCATCAGAGAGCAAAATATAAAATTACTTTACTAAGGTGATTTAACCTTCAGAACACTTTACTATAGCTTTTAAATATGAAAAAGAAAATAATCGTACTTGGATCAGGATTGGTAGGAAAAGCAATGGCTCTTGATCTGGCAAACGATTTTAACGTAACTGCCACAGACCTCAATCAAGAAGCGCTTAATGCTTTTCAGAATACCAACGTTGAAACCCTGCAACTTGATTTTTCTAAAATAGATGATCTCAAAAAAGCCATTGCACCGTTTGACTTGGTAGTCGGTGCCGTTCCTGGTTTTATGGGGTTTGAAACTGCAAAAGCCGTAATCGAGTCCGGTAAGAACATGGTCGATATTTCCTTCTTTCCTGAGGATCCATTTCTTCTGGATGATCTTGCCAAAAAAAATAATGTGACAATAGTTACCGACTGTGGCGTTGCTCCAGGAATGGGAAACATTATTCTTGGCTATCACAATCAACGCATGAAGATTGAAAAGTACGAATGTCTTGTAGGAGGTTTGCCTGTAGTTCGTGAGTGGCCCTATGAATACAAAGCCGTCTTCTCTCCCATTGATGTAATTGAAGAATACATTCGTCCAGCACGGTATGTGCAAAACAGAGCTGTTGTCGTTAAGGAGGCATTATCAGATCCTGAAAATATTCATTTTGAAGGCGTTGGAACTCTTGAGTCATGGAACTCAGACGGGTTGCGCTCATTAATCAAAACAATGCCGAACATTCCGAACATGATAGAAAAAACTCTTCGCTACCCTGGTTGTGTTGAATATTTAAGGGTCCTTAGGGATACTGGATTTTTCTCCTATGATGCTGTGACTGTAGGAGGACAACAAGTAAGACCTATTGATGTTACAGCTAAACTTCTTTTCCCGAAATGGAAACTAAAACCTGGAGAGGAAGAGTTTACAGTGATGAGAATAATTATTGAAGGAACGGAAAACGGGCAAAACAAAAAGTATCAATACTATTTATTGGATCGCACCGAAAAAGAAACGGGCATACTTTCCATGGCCCGCACCACTGGCTACACTTGTACTGGGGCTGTCCATCTTGTGATCGATGGTCAATTTAACAGAAAAGGAATTAACCCTCCAGAATATTTGGGAGAGCAAGAAGATCACTATCAATTCATGCTTCAATACTTAAAGGACAGAGGTGTAAACTATAATGTTGAAACTCAACAAAAAATGGGGTAATCCATTATTATTGTTATCTTCAAATCTATATCCAAAGCATCCTATCCTTCAAAGATTAAAAAATGACAGTAGAAAAGAAGCGCCCTACCCTTCTTCATGCACTCATTCCGATTGTAGTTCTGATTTTTCTATTGGCAATCAATGTTGTGGTGCTTGGAACAGATGCTACAAGTGGCCCTAACCAAATCGGACTTTTAATCGCGGCTGCAGTAGCAGGGATAATTTCTATTCGACTAGGGTATACCTGGAACGAAATTCAAGAGAGTATGCTGAAAAGCATCAACTCCGCTATGGGAGCAATGCTTATTTTACTAATGATAGGCGCCCTATCGGGCACATGGCTACTTAGCGGAATTGTACCCGCAATGATATATTATGGTCTCAAAATTCTTAATCCCACCATCTTTCTATTCGCAGCCTGCATCGCCTGCGCTATTGTCTCGGTTGCCACTGGAAGTTCATGGACTACTGTTGCCACTATTGGGATTGCGTTGCTCGGTATCGGTAAAGCACTGGGTTTGCATGAAGGGATTATTGCAGGTGCAATTATTTCTGGCGCCTATTTTGGAGATAAAATGTCTCCCTTATCTGATACCACTAATTTGGCTCCAGCCATGGCAGGCACTGATTTATTCACCCATATAAAATACATGGCTGTGACTACAATACCGTCTATTATAGTCACACTTATTATTTTTCTTATTTGGGGATTTGCACAAGACACATCTGGAGCGGTAACGAATACAGATTCTGTCTTGGTAACTATTGAAAAATCATTTAATCTGAATCCACTTTTATTTTTAGTGCCTGTTGGTGTAGTTGTATTAATAATAAAAAAAGTACCTGCTTTGCCAGCGTTGCTTGTTGGCTCATTGCTGGGGGGACTATTCGCTATCATATTTCAACCTCAAATCGTCAATCAAATATCAGGTGTTGAAGGAAATTATCTTGAATCATCTTTCATCGCAGTAATGCGCGCCATGACAACCACTATCAATGTACAGACCGACAATCAAATGATTACAGATTTATTAACCGGAAGAGGTATGGCAGGAATGCTAAATACCATTTGGTTAATTTTAACCGCGATGATCTTTGGTGGAATTATGGAATGCTCTGGATTACTTCACCGCATTGCGGAGGAGATTATAAGATTTGCCCATAGTACGGGGTCCTTGGTAGCATCCACTGCAGCAACCTGTATTTTCTTTAACGTAACAGCGTCCGATCAATATATGGCTATTGCAGTCCCTGGAAGAATGTTCGCAAGTACATATCGAGACAGAGGATATAAACCCGAGCTGCTTAGCCGAACACTTGAAGACTCAGGAACTGTAACCTCTGTGTTGGTGCCATGGAATACATGCGGAGCTACTCAAGCAGGTGTACTAGGGGTGGCCACTATGGCATACGCACCATTTACTTTTTTCTGCATCATAAGTCCATTCATGACGATTTTACATGCCTACCTCAATTTCAAAATTCGAAGAATTAAAGATGCCTAAACAACCAGGGCATAACGAACAAAAATTAACAATCACTAAAGAAGAGATCAACACACTTCCACTCGCTTCTTTTGAAGGTGAAGTAAAGCTCATTACCGAGAAGGAAAAGATAGCAGAAGCGTTTGAGGAGATTTCTTCCCATGAGATAGTAGGGTTCGATACGGAAACCAGGCCCAGCTTTCATAAAGGTCAATTCTACAACGTATCCTTGCTTCAACTTGCCCTTCCTAACAAAGCTTTTCTTATTAGACTCAACTACACAGGTTTTACCAAAGAAATGGTTTCCTTTTTTGAGAATGATGAAATTCTAAAAGCGGGAATAGGAATAAGGGACGACATCAAGGCACTTCAAAAGCTGAATCGCTTTCACCCTGATGGATTTGTCGAACTTTCTACAATAGCCAGAAATAAAGGCTTGGAGGTAGAGAGTGTAAAAAAACTAGCTGGATTACTATTAGGGTTTCGCATTTCAAAAAGCGCACAAACGAGCAATTGGGAAGCCGAGGAATATACAGAAAAACAAATCAGTTATGCCGCAACAGATGCATGGGTATGTCTTAAGCTTTATGATTCACTGATGGGCTATCAGTAAACATTTGACTGCTTTGCCCTATTCTTTAGATACCAAAGAATTATAGTATAAGAACGTATATTCCAGACCTCTCTGCTCTTTGGTATTAAGCTGATTCACTTTAATATACCTATTTATTTCATTTCCCTTATCCCCGAATAATTCAATCAGTTGCTTCTTTTTATTAATCTCAAAAATCTCCTTACCCTTTGCATAATAGAACATTTCACGTTTGTTGATTTGTGTGTCCTTATTTCCCACATCAAATGCTACCACATAATCCGGTTGCTTAATCCAAATGGTTGTCCTTTTTATTAAAGGGATATTACCGTCAACTAAAACTTCGAGAAGACCACTTAATTCAAGACCACCCTCACTATATTCTTTGGCATTAACAAAAGCCCTTGGGATCATTGTCACTGAATCGTACCAAACAAGGCTTTCAACTTGACTGACCTTTACCAACTTCACTTGCTTACCCACCAACACTTCAATAGCATTGCCTTCAATGTCATACTTTACGGGATATCCCTCAACGATTTTTTCCGAACCATACATCAGTATGGAGGAAGGATTCCACTTGGTATCGAGGTAGTAATCACCTAGAACCCTGCCCGGATCTGTATCAATGCCATAAAGTAAATCCGATCGACTAATTCCCCCAGCGGCTGATAATCCATCCATCGTTTGTCTAATTCTTATCTGAGGAGGCAAGGCATGCTGACCCCATGAGAAATCTGGCAACAAAACAAAACCCAGGCAAATCAAGGTTAAACTGAACTTCATTTCAATAAAATAGTTTATTGGTAACAATACAATTGACTTTCGCTAATATAGGTTATTCCCAAGTGAATTTCATTCACCTGATTGATTTTAGGAATAATTGATTTATTTATGGTCATTTGCTCAATTCTCAGCAAATATTTAACCTAAAATGGGTGATTATACTGTCGTTATTTAATCGGTAGGCAACAAGCTTTGAATATTAACTAACTAAAACATTGGTTTCCCTTCCTCGTAACGTCTGGTTACTTACCATCGCCCAATCATTAATGATGGCCGTATCATCTATGGTTGTATTTGCCGGAGGGCTAATAGGAACCAAGCTTGCCCCAGTTGACAAATTATCTACACTTCCCATTGCATGTATGGTAATTGGAACTGCCTGCGCTGTGGTACCAGTAACCTTTCTAATGAAGCGATTGGGCCGTAAGCGCTCATTCATATTCATCCTTATTTACTCTATCCTTATTTCCTTATTGGCAGCATATACTATTTACTTGCAAGCGTTTTACCTGTTTTGTGCAAGTACATTTCTATTTGGAGTTACCAATGCTTGTGTCATGCAATTCAGGTTTGCGGCTATGGAAAGTGTAACGCCAGAATTGATTCCTAATGCTGCTTCAAGCGTTCTGTTGGGTGGTATTGCAGCCGCATTCATTGGTCCTGAAGCCGCGGTTTTTGGCAAGGACTTGTTTTCTACAGAGTTCCTGGGATCATTTTTAATATTGGCGCTATTGTTTGCCACCGCCTTAGTGGTTTTACTTGGTTTCAAAAATCCGAAGATAGAATTTGTTGAGTTCGAAAATACGCCAAGAACAATGAAGGTCATTTCCAAGCAACCTGTATTTTGGGTGGCCATACTAAGTGCAGCGGTAGGCTATATGATTATGAGCTTTATTATGACAGCCACACCAGTAAGTATGCATGTTATGGACGGTCACTCTTTAAGCCAAACCAAGTGGGTCATTCAAAGTCATATTGTCGCCATGTACCTTCCATCCATTTTTGCTGCTTGGATAGTTAAAAAGTTAGGCATCACTAAAATGATGATCTATGGGCTAATCGCTTATCTTATTTGCTTAGCCATCGCCTACTCTGGGCATCATCTCGGTAATTATTGGATCTCTCTCATACTTTTAGGAATAGGTTGGAACTTCCTTTTTATCGGAGGCACTACACTTTTGCCTCAATCCTATTTACCCAACGAAAGATTCAAAGTACAGGCATTTAACGAGTTTATGGTATTTGGAACCCAGGCCATAGCATCGCTTTCGGCTGGCTGGATTGTTTACGCAGTAGGCTGGGAGACAATGCTGCTATTTACATTACCTATCATTTTTCTTCAATTAATTGTGATTTTGCGGTGGTCTCCCTCAAAATACGAGGCTTTAAGTAGCAAGTAATTTTGTATTTTAAGTCTTCATTCACTCATCACCTCATTGCACAAACTATGGTGAATAATGATTTTATCACCACAACATTAGTTGATCTTGTAAGAATCAATTCGGTAAATCCAGATTTGGAAAAAGAAGGCGCTGGTGAAATTGAAATTGGAACTTATATTCATAATACGCTTTCATCTCTTGACTTCCATTCTACAATTGATACGATTACTGACGGAAGAGTCAACGTAGTTGGAAAACGTTCCGGTACCAGCAATGGCAGGTCCTTAATATTGAATGCGCACATGGATACAGTTGGTGTAAAGGGTATGAATGACCCCTTTGGAGCCACCTTGAAAGACGGCAAACTTTTTGGCAGAGGGGCTTACGATATGAAGGGAAGTATTGCGGCAATGCTTGGTGTGGCAAAAACTATTTCAGATCAAAACATCAAATTACAAGGAGATTTAATATTAACTTTTGTGGCGGACGAGGAGTATGAGTCGATTGGCACCCAATCACTACTAAAGGATATTTCAGCGGACGCTTGTATTGTAACAGAACCAACGGAGCTGAAAATCTGCCTTGGACATCGTGGCTTTGGAGTATATGAAATAACCACACACGGAAAAGCTGCACATGGAGGCCTCCATAAAGAAGGTATTGATGCCAATTTAAAAATGGGTAAAGTGCTTTATGAGCTCGAGCAACTTTCCCAAAGAGTTACATCTGCAAGAACACACCAGCTATGTGGTGAAGCTTCACTACATGTACCACTTATCAATGGAGGTCAAAGTTTATTTATCTACTCCAATCAATGCACTATTAAAGTAGAACGAAGAACATTACCTGGTGAAGAAGAATCAGTTGTTTACCAGGAATTAAAAAATATGCTTAATCAACTTCACAAGGAAGACAAGGATTTTAATGCAACCATCAAACAGTTGATCTGGAGGAATCCACATGAAATACCCAAAGATTCACCTATCGTTAAGGCTCTTTCGAATAGCATTGGCAGCGCCAATAACACTGATTATATTGGACACACATGGTGGGAAGACTCAGGTCTTTTTGGACAAGCTGGTATCCCAACAGTAATCATTGGTCCAAAAGGGGGCGGCATACATCAGGAGGAAGAATGGGTAAACCTTAATTCAGTCTGTGAATTGTCTGCTATTTTATTAAAAACAGCGATTAACTTCTGCCAAGAATGATAAGCATAGAAGCATTTCGCAAGTTGGCTTTATCCATTCCTCATGTGACCGAGTTACCGCATTTCGAAAAAACTTCATTTCGCATTAACAACAAGATATTTTCCACTTTGGACATTACTAAAAATCTCGCTGTCGTAAAACTTACCCAATTGGATCAGTCCGTATTCTGTGAATACAATAAGGAAATCATCTACCCTGTGAAGGGAGCTTGGGGCAAGCAAGGTTGGACAGCAATTGAATTAAAAAAGGTAAAGAAAGATATACTTTCTGATTTACTTATTACATCTTATACTCTTGTGAGTACCCCTAAATCTACCAAAAAGAAAAAATAATGAACAAATTACCTTTACTACTTATCACAACAATTCTATTTTTCTCTTGCCAGCAACCAGAGTCCACGAAGGTTACCTATGCAGCTTCAGAAAAATTTAAATCTATGAACCTCCCCTTCTCTGAAGCGGTAATCGTGAACAATACCATTTATTTGTCTGGACAAATCGGCAATAAGCCGGGCCAACTTAGTGTGGTAGAAGGTGGGATAAAAGAAGAAACCAAGCAGGCTTTTGAAAATATTAAGCAAGTGCTGGAAAACAATGGAGCATCACTGAACGACATTGTAAAGTGCACCATCATGCTTGCCGACATCAACGAGTGGGCCGATTTTAATGCAGAATATGTGAAATATTTTCCCGGTAATAAACCAGCAAGGAGTGCTTTTGCGACAAATGGCTTGGCACTCAATGCGAGGGTTGAAATTGAGTGTATAGCGGTCTTAAAAAAATAATTTGAATCAAATCAGCTATTCTAACCTCGTTTTCTTCCGCTTAGGCTAGAAATATTCTAGTTATCAAATTCCAGGCCACTTACCGTTCGGGATTATCTATATTGGTAGTCGTAATAAATTGAAAAATTCTATGAGAGCAAAATTATCAATATTGGCAATGGCCATAATGGTAGCGATTACTACTGCCTTTAGCCAGATACCAAAACCATCTGCGACTTTTGGGTTTGAGCCTGGGGCTGATTATAAGATGGCCACCTACGATCAAATGCTATCGTACTATGAAAAGTTGGATGCCGCCACAGATCGTGTGAAAGTAACTGAAATCGGAAAGTCTGTAAGAGGCAGGCCTATCAAGCTTATTTTCATTTCAAGTGAGGAAAATATGAAATCGCTGGACAAGTGGAAAGACATCAGTGCAAAAATGGCACGTGCCAGTGTTTCTGAGGAAGAAGCCAAGCAATTATCCAAAGTAGGAAAAGCAATTATTTGGTTTGATGGTGGTATGCATGCTTCTGAAAAAGCACATGCACAGATGACACCTGAATTGCTATATCGAATAGCTGCTGAGGAATCAGATGAAATGAAAAAAGTCCGTGACAATGTGATCACATTAGTCGTGCCTGTTATTAATCCAGATGGACTTGATATTGAAGGAGCATGGTATAAAAAGAACCTTGGAACTATTTATGAAACTTCAGGACCTCCCATCCTCTATCAGGAATATGTAGGCCATGATAATAACCGTGATTGGTTCATGGGCAACATGCCTGAAACTAAAGCCGTGATGAATGTATTGTACAATGAATGGTACCCACAGATCGTACATAATCATCACCAATCCGCACCAGCTTGGGCAAGAATTTTCATTCCTCCGTTTAGAAGTCCAGTAAATATGAAGATACACCCAGGTGTTACAACGGGAGTAAATTTAGTGGGCACTGCCATGGCCAACCGATTTGCCATGAAGAAAATGCCAGGCGCCATCTCTATGACTACTTATGAAATGTGGTGGAATGGAGGAATGCGGACTGCTCCTTATTATCACAATCAGATTGGTATCCTTACTGAAACAGCACACACGTCACCTACTCCACGCTTTTACCCACCCGATTCTATCCCTGAAGCTATTGGTGGAAGATCAGCGAGAGATGGAGTTTCAAAAACAGTTGACGGAACAGAAATATTTTACCCTTATCCATGGAAAGGCGGAGAGTCACATTTCCGGGATGCAGTAGATTATATGCTGGAGGCATCCATGGCCGTTATTGATCTTGCTTCAGAGAAGCATGATGAATTGCTCTACAACATTTATTCAATGGGTAAAGATGCCATTGAAGACAAAGAAGGAGCATTTGCTTATGTAATACCAACGAATCAATGGGACAACGCGGAAGCCGTAAACATGGTCAATGTGTTCATCCGCGGTGGAATTGAAGTAACTGAAGCTACCGGCAAATTTAAAGTTGGTGACAAAGAATACGATGCGGGCACTTACATCATGTATGGCGCCCAATCTTTCCGCCCCTACTTGTCAGACTTGATGGAAAAACAGAATTACCCAGATCTCTATCAGTACCCTGGCGGCCCTCCAATAGCTCCATATGACCTTACCGGTTGGACACTACCCATGTCAATGGGTGTGAATGTAGATCGTGTAACGCAATCTTTTACCGCGAAAACCAAAAAACTCAATGGAGAGATTAAAATGCCTGCTGGCAATATAGACGGCAAGGCTTCTTATGGATTTGCCATGAGCAGCAAGGAAAATTTGAGCGCCACAGTAATTAACAGATTACAGAAAGCTGGAGAGAAAATATCAATTGCTCAAGCCAGCTTTACAGATGGCAAAAGCAGTTTTGAGAAAGGGACTTTCATTATTGAAAAAGGAAGCCAGACTCAAAATACAATTAATGAGTTGAGTAAAGAATTGGGTGTTTCCATTACTGGTCTTGCCGCCAAACCCTCGAACATTAAGCCTATGAAGAAAGTGAAGGTGGGTATTTATAAATCTTGGGATGCCAGCATCGATGAAGGATGGACCCGTTGGGTACTGGAGCAATTTGAATTTGACCTCGATACGCTTCATAACGCAGATATTCAAGGCAAAGATTTAAGCAAGTATACCGCCATTATTTTCCCGTCACAATCTCCTGAAGAGATCATGAATGGACATCGACCAGGCACTATGCCAGAACCTTATGTTGGTGGATTAGGACTAAATGGATTAGTAAGCATTAATGACTACGTGAGTAACGGAGGAGTCCTTATCATGTTTGACGAAGCTTGCGACTTAGCTATTGACGAACTTAATCTTCCAGTAAAGAATTCTGTTCGTGGATTATCGTCCAGTCAGTTTTTCATACCTGGATCCATCATAAGAATGAAAGTAAATACAGATGATCCCTTAGCCTACGGAATGAAAGCAGAAGCTGCTGCATCTTACTCGCGAAGCAGGGCCTTTGAAACCATCACACCATCACGCAAAGCGGAAGGAGGCAATGAACTAATTAAATTACCTCTACCCCGTCCTGACGTGAAGGTCGTAGCCAATTACGCTTCTTCCGATCTATTGATGAGTGGATGGGCACTCAATCCGAATAGGATAAAAAACAAAGGTGCCATGATGAATGTTGCTCATGGAAATGGAAATGTAATTCTATTTGGTTTTCGCCCACAATTCCGTGGACAATCGCGCAATACCTACAAGTTAATTTTTAATTCAATTTATCTTGGATCTACCCAATAAGTTGATTCGCATAAAAAAGAAACCCCGCTAGTCGGGGTTTTTTTATGCCTATGAATTAAATTGAATGCTGCATCTAGTTTTCTTTCTCATGAAGCCTAAGTTTTTTTCAAAGCCGATCAATTTTAGAAATTGGTTGGAGAAAAATCACTCTACAAAAACAGAACTACTGGTTGGTTTCCATAAAAAGGATTCTGGGAAACCAAGTATAACATGGCCAGAATCTGTAGATGAGGCATTGTGTTTCGGATGGATCGATGGTATACGGAAATCACTCAACGAAGAAAGCTATACAATCAGATTTACGCCAAGAAAAGAAAAAAGTCATTGGAGTGCCGTAAATATCAAACGATTTACTGCATTAAAAAAATCAGGTCTTATCCATTCCAGCGGACTCCGCGCGTTTGAAAGGATGGAATCCAAAAACTCAAGAAAAGCATCCTTCGAACAAGAAAAAATCACATTGGGCGAAACATTTGAAGCGAAAATCAAGGCCAATAAAAAAGCCTGGGCCTTCTTTCAAAAATTGGCTCCCTCCTACAAAAAAGCTTCTGTCTGGTGGGTGATCAGTGCCAAAAGGGAAGAAACGCAATGGAGGAGACTTAATATTTTGATAAAATCCAGCGGAGCACAGGAAAAGATTCCTCAGCTTCAAATCTCAAAAAAGAAGTAACTAATTTTTCATGCGAATTAGGATTCCAATTAGTCGCAAAATAATTGCTCCTATCAAAACAAGAATTATCCCGAACTTTAAACTGGCTGATAAGGCAAAGGTGTAGGATGGGATAAGATGCACTTCCATGAAAATTATCATTAAAATATTTTCAACTACATCCAGTAAGCCCGCCAATAATGCCGCATAGATTAAAATGGTGGTTATGCTTTCATTAGATGGTATCTTCTTACGGGTAAGCACAAGGAGCACAATTAAGAAACTAGAATACGACAATAAGAAAGGAAAATCTAACCATATATTGACAATCGCAGCTTCTAGCCCATTAGAACTTAGAGCCAATAAATTGCTACAATAATTTGCACTCCACACATCTTTTATCCTTAATGCATCCTGCTGATCAAAAGCCAGCTCTAGGTCAACAATTGCCAACGGAGTAGATGAAGTGATAAGGCACGAGGAGGATGGACGCATACTTAATGCTGCACCCACCATTAGTACCAACGAAACCCAAAACGCCTTTGCTTTGTAGTTGCTGATGTAACTTATCCACCTTTCAATATTCAGGAAAAACACGATAAATCAAGTTAATAATTATTGGCATCTCTGATTCAAAGGATCACAAAAAAAGCCCGAAATAACTTCCGGGCTCCTTTTTAATTGATCTATTTATTAATTCTTATTCAAAGGTTCGTAGTCTTTGAACGGAGAGATATTAACCCCCTCCATCATGCTTCTATATGCAGACCACTGTTCTTTATAAAAAGCATTTACTTTATCCAGTATATCCTTTGTCTTCGCCTCTGCATGTCCATACACTACATTATCCCTTGCACTAATAGGATCCCTTGAGGTATTCGTGTAAAACATAGCCGTATTAATATAAGATGCTGGATCAGGGAATTCATTACTTGTTATTCCCTGACGTTTGTCCTCTGCCCCAAGTATATAATCAACAACCTTGTCGATTGAATCCTTAATGGCCTTGGTTTTATCCAACGCATCTTTTAAGTCATCTCTGCTCGCATCTTTCATTCTCTTCTCAAAATCTCCAGCTATTTCTTTCGACTCCCTTAAACGATCTGTTGCAGTGGCCACCAATGCCCTCATCTCCTCAAGTTCTTTCGTGCGATTATATCGCGCTTGTAAATTTGCTGCATCGGTGGTATACCTTGGATCATTTTTTACATTGATCATCGTAGAGTCTTTCTGATCACCAAAAGTAACTCTAAGCTTATAGATTCCTGGCAATACCGTGGTACCACCTGGTTCAGGTGCATTGGGTCTGGGTTTGCTTCTTGAGGGCTGCCTTACTCCTTTTTCATCCAGATTCCATGTCATCCTGCTAAGTCCATTGTCCTCCGGTGCTAATCGCTTCAATGTCCTTATTTTTTCACCCGAAGAATTGAAAACTTCTAAAGTGACAGAATCGTATTTCACTTTAGCCTTTTCTTCTTTCTTCACTTCTACCGCAGGAGCTGCTTCTACTGACTTTCCTTTGCGCTTTGACTTAGTCTGGGGTTCTTCCTTCTTTACCTCTTCCTTTTTATCATCAGGCTTATTAGTTACATAAGATATCAAAGCTCCAAGTGGCCTGTTTTCTCCACTGAACATTCCGTTCCCTGGAAACAAAACACCCTCAGGTCCCATTGTCTCAACAGAATAAGCATCGGGAGGAGTAAATACATGCAGTGTTTTATTTAAAGTTTGTACACCACTCTTTGCCATTTCCCTCAAAGGGCGAATATCGTCCAATACGTAAACTGCTCTTCCAAAAGTACCAATCACTAAATCATGTTCGCGAGGATGAATCACCATATCCATAGTTGAAAGTGCCGCAGGATACCCACTTGTCCATTTGGTATATGACTTACCTTCATCAAGACTTGCGAACAAACCATTTTCTGTTCCTACAAAAATTAGCTTGGGCTCAATTGGATCTTGCACTACTGATAACACATAACTATTCTCCCCCAGTTGATTACTGCTTACCACACTCTCCCATGTTTGGCCATAGTCTTTAGTCCTGAACAAGTAGGGTTTAAAATCAAACTGTCTGTAATTATTAACCACAACAAACGCCTCTCCTTTATTATAGGTAGATGCTTGAATCTGAGGTACCCATGCGTTATTTGGCATACCCGTTATTCTTGAAGTGAGATTGGTCCATGTTTTTCCTCCATCTCTGGTTAAATGAACTTGCCCATCATCAGTACCTGCCCAGATTACTCCCTGCTCTTTAGTTGAAGGTGCAATGGCTAAAATGGTACAATGATTTTCAGCACCTGTGGCATCCATTGTCAATCCACCACTTTCATGTTGCTTTTGCTTTTCAGGATCATTTGTGGTCAGGTCTTTAGAAATGATCTCCCATGTATCTCCCTTATTCGTGCTTTTATGAACGAATTGACTTCCGAAATAGATTGTTGAATTGTCGAATGGATCCTGAGCAAATGCCGAGTTCCAATTGTACCTCAGTTTCACATCTGCATCCGGATGACTTGGCCTCATTCTTTTTGTATAACCTGTTTCCTTATCCCAACGACCTAGAAATCCTTGCTGAGACATTCCATAACCGTATCTATTGTCATCAGGGTCTGCCGCCATATCAAAACCATCTCCAAACATTAGCATCTGGAAGTAGGAATTTTTTATACCTCCAAAACGCCAGACGTAGGCAGGCCCTGCCCACGAACCATTGTCTTGCATACCTCCATACACATTGTATGGCTGGTCCATATCTACATTGATGTGATAAAATTGGCCCACAGGTATATTTTCTACAAAGCGCCAGTTCTTACCCATGTCGTGAGTAATATTGAGACCTCCGTCATTTCCATCTACCATAAAGGAAGGATCTTCCGGGTGAATCCACCAGGCATGGTGATCGGGGTGAACACCATTGAATGAAAAAGGAAGTAACGGACTAAATGACTTGCCAGCGTCTTCACTTACGTTAACCTCAGAAAAAATTGTATAAAGTCTATTTTCATTTTTAGGGTCTGCATGAATCTCTCCATAATAAAATGGACGATCACCAATCTGCCCCATATTTTCATTGATCATTTTCCATTTAAATCCACCATCTTCCGATTTATATAAACCATTTTTCTTACTCTCTACCAATGCATAAATAATTTCTGGCTTTGCAGAAATCGCAATTCCAATTCGGCCAAAGTCACCAGCAGGCAACCCATCCTTATCAGTACGTTTTGCCCAGGTCTTCCCTCCATCGTAGGTTACATGTAACCCAGAACCCGGACCACCTGATTTAAAAATCCAAGGCCACCTTCTATGTTCCCACATCGATGCAAATAATTTATTAGGATTAGTCGGATCCATTACCAATTCAGCACATCCTGTTTTTTCATTCACATAAAGTATCTTCTCCCATGTTTTTCCGCCATCCACAGTTTTAAAAACTCCACGTTCGGGATGCTCCCCCCATGGCGAACCAATAGCTCCTACATATATTGTATTGGGGTCTTGAGGATCAATAATAATACGGTGGACATTCCGCGTCTTTTCCAGGCCCATCAATTTCCAATTTTTACCACCATCAAGACTCCTGTATATACCGTAGCCCCCATTCAAACTATTGCGAGGATTTCCCTCACCTGTTCCAACCCAAATTACTGACGGGTTACTTTGCTGAATGGCCACTGCTCCGATAGACATTACTGCTTCTTTATCGAAAATTGGCTCCCAGCTAATACCTCCACTGGTTGTTTTCCATAGACCTCCTGAAGCGGAGCCTACATACATTACATCTCGATCATTTACTACCACATCAATAGCAGTTATCCTACCACTCATTGCTGCTGGCCCTATATTTCTTGCCTGCATCCCCTTCAATTTTTCCATATCCAGTTTTTGAGCAGACGCTACCGACATCCCAAAAGCGAATACAAGCAGTAACTTCAATTGTATTAGTTTTTTCATAAATAGATTTAATAATTGGTTGAATATCTTTTAAAGATAATATTATTCACATACGCAAAGCCATGCAACAGGATAGCATTTTGGGACTAATAGCCTTTGTCTTATGTAAGTGGTTCAAAGCTGAATTGAACTTCTTTATTGTTGAAATGATGAGTTTTTCCATTTTCCTTAATTATAAGACGGCCATAATCATCTACTCCTTGTATGACTCCGGCAAACTCACGTTCATTCGAACTGAATATCCTACGCTCTCCCAATCCAAATAATGCCCTTAAGTAATACTCTCTCACACGATCTCTTCCATTTAGCTTTAGGACCATGTACCATTTCTCAAGATGCCCACAAAGCTCCTCAAGCACAACTTGCAATGCATAGTTCTCACCCGTTGCCATGGCTAGAGAAACTGCATTATTCAGCCTAAACCCCTTTTGGTTAATATTTAGCCCAATGCCAATGACCGAATTGGTGAACCCAGCTCCTTGAATCTGGTTTTCAATTAATATCCCACATACTTTTCGCTCTTCCAACAGCACATCATTGGGCCACTTTACACAAACCGGATTTGACAGTTTAGATTGCACAAAATCTTTGACCCCCAATGAAACCACCATATTGAGCAAGAATTGATCTTTAATGGACAAGAATGAAGGTTTAAGCACGATGGAAAAGGTTAAATTTTTCCCTTGCTCAGAAATCCATGCGTTTCCTTGCTGTCCCCTTCCCCTCGATTGATGATTGGTTATTAAGATGGTGCCCTCTAGCAAATCTTGCTTTTGACTCAATTCCAGCACTACCGAATTGGTTGAGTGACATTCTGGCACAAAAACCAGCTTTTTGCCTATGAAAAGCGTATTGGCAAGGATTTTATACACACTAAATGGTTAACTTTGTTGATTAAAGCTGTAATAAAACCCGAAGATACTTAATGGCCAAAAAAAAGGCGGGAAGTCAGTCTGAAATGCTAAGTCAGGCGATAGTGAAGGGCATGCAGGAGAAAAAGGCCAGTGATATCGTTGTTTTGGACTTGAGAATGGCAAAAAACGCTGTTGCAGATTTTTTTGTCATTTGCTCTGGAAATTCAGCAAGGCAGCTAAGTGCAATCGCTGATGCAATTGATGAGATGGTCTCCAAAACACTGAAAGAAAATCCATGGCACATTGAAGGCAAAAACAATAAAGAGTGGATGTTACTCGACTATATTACTGTTGTAGCACATATTTTTCAAAATGAAAGAAGGTCCTATTATACACTAGAAAAACTGTGGGGTGATGCTAAAATCACCTCAATCGAAAGTTAAAGGAACCAAAAGACAACGAAGACGTTATTGACTTGAATTACAATTGAATGGCAGACAAGAAAAAAGATAATAATTTACTACCTCCACGTGGCCCTAAAGGCAACTATCAACTGTGGATAATCCTGGCTTTGGTTGCGGTAATACTCGCGGTAAGCTATTTCAACCGATCTGGAGATCTTATTGAAATCCAATCCAGCACTTTTGAAGACATTGTTCAGCGGAGGGATGCGAAAAATATAGTCGTAATCAAGAATGAGGATCTTGTTGAGATCACACTCAAGCAAGAAGCATTGCAAAACTCAGTGTATCGCAATGAATTGGAAAGCAGCAGCCCTTTTGGCGTTAATGCTACCGGACCTCATTACAAGATGCGCATTGGAACGATTGACCAATTCGCCAACTACTATAAAGAGATCACCACTAAAATTCCGAAAGACGATCGTATTGATTTGAAATACGAGGAGCGAAGTGACTTTACAGGTATGATGCTCAACTGGGGATTTTTATTTCTCTTACTTTTTGGATTCTGGATGCTTATGCGCAGAATGACAGGAGGCGGAGGCCCCGGTGGTCAAATCTTTAATATCGGAAAATCAAAAGCCGCATTGTTCGATGCTGAAAACAAGGTAAAGATCACTTTTGAAGATGTGGCTGGGTTGGAAGAGGCTAAAGAAGAGATTCGTGAAATTGTTGAGTTCTTGAAGAACCCGAGCAAGTTCACCAAGCTAGGGGGAAAGATTCCTAAAGGCGCATTGCTGGTAGGACCTCCCGGAACAGGAAAAACATTATTGGCAAAGGCAGTAGCTGGAGAAGCCGCAGTTCCTTTCTTCTCATTGTCTGGCTCTGACTTTGTGGAGATGTTTGTAGGTGTAGGTGCTGCGCGTGTGAGAGACCTATTTAAGCAAGCAAAAGAAAAAGCACCTTGTATCGTATTCATTGATGAGATCGATGCTATTGGTAGATCAAGAGGGCGAGGGCAAATGCCTGGATCAAACGATGAGCGTGAAAACACTTTGAACTCTTTGTTAGTAGAGATGGATGGTTTTGCCACAGACAGTGGAGTAATCATTCTTGCCGCTACCAACAGACCTGATGTATTAGACACAGCTCTTCTTCGTCCGGGTCGTTTTGACAGACAGATCAGTATAGATAAGCCAGATATTTCTGGTCGCGAACAAATATTCAAAGTGCATCTTAAGCCAATTAAAATGGCAAAAGAGGTAGACTCTAAAAAGCTGGCAGCACAAACTCCTGGATTTGCCGGAGCAGAAATTGCCAACGTTTGTAATGAAGCTGCATTGATCGCTGCAAGAAGAGACAAGAAGGAAGTAGACATGCAGGATTTTCAGGATGCCATTGATAGAGTAATTGGTGGACTAGAGAGAAAGACCAAAATCATCTCTCCTGAAGAAAAATTGATTGTAGCCTATCATGAAGCAGGTCATGCGGTAGCTGGATGGTTCCTGGAGCACGCAGATCCATTGGTGAAAGTAAGTATAGTACCTAGAGGTGCTGCTGCACTGGGATATGCCCAATACTTGCCAAAAGAACAATTCTTATATCAAACAGAGCAATTACTCGATGAGATGTGTATGACCTTTGGAGGGCGCGCGGCTGAGGAGTTGGTGTTCAACAAAATTTCGACTGGTGCATTGAGTGACTTGGAGCGTACCACAAAAATGGCTTACAGTATTGTTACTGTTTATGGCATGAACAAAGAAATTGGAAACCTTTCATTCCATGATTCAAAACAATCTGAATATAACTTCCAAAAACCATACTCCGAAGCAACTGCAGAAAAGATAGATAAGGAGGTAAGAAAGATTATTGATGAAGCTTTTACACGAACCATAAATCTTTTAACTAAACACCGCGATCATCTGGAGGTAATCGCTCAAGAGCTACTGGAGAAAGAAATACTGTTCCAGGCAGATCTAGAAAGATTAATTGGAAAGCGACCATTCGCTGCCGAGACTACTTACCAGAAATTCACCAATAAACTAACTGCATCGGAGATAAAAGAAGAGGAGGAAGCTGCTGCAAAAGCAAAAGAAGAAGAGGAGGCAGAGAAAGAAAAAATTAATGAACCCTCTGTGGTGGAACAGAAAGATACAGGAAGTAGCACAGCGAACTAATAGTTAATACATCAAATTATAATCGAATCAGGCACCAAGGTGCCTGATTTTTTTTATTAATCAGTTATTATTAACTCGCATAGGAAGTGAATACTAAATGCAACCAGTGTTTATTATGAAGAAAGAGGTAATACAACTACCCTCTGGAAAGAAGATATACTTCGCTTCTGACTTTCATCTGGGTGTTCCCAATCATGAGACCAGTCTTGTAAGAGAAAAAAGAATTATCCGGTGGTTGGATCAGGTTAAAGTTGATGCGCATTCCATCTACTTATTAGGAGATATTTTTGATTTTTGGTTTGAATACAAGCAGGCCATACCCAAAGGGTTTGTAAGACTCCAAGGGAAATTAGCAGAACTTAGAGACAGTGGAATGCCTATTTATTTCTTCACTGGCAATCACGACATGTGGATGTTTGATTATTTTCCTCAAGAACTTGGTATTCCTATCTACAGAGAGCCAATCGAACTGGAAATTGGGAATCAAAAATTAATGATCGGCCATGGGGATGGTCTGGGGCCTGGTGATACTTCTTACAAGATTCTTAAAAAATTCTTCAACAGCAGTTTGTGTCAATGGTTATTTGCCAGACTTCACCCCAATCTCGGCATAGGCATTGCTAGGATGTGGAGTAAGAGTAGCCGTATTACCAACATGAAGAAAGAAGAAAAGTTTAGAGGTGAAGAAAATGAGTACTTACTCACCTATTGCCGTGAGTTAGAAAAAAATAATCACCACGATTTCTATGTGTTTGGCCATCGCCATTTACCACTGGATTTAGAAGTGGGAAACAACAGTCGATATGTTAACCTTGGAGAATGGGTAAATTTTAACACCTATGGAGTCTACGATGGCACATCCATCAAATTAGAAACCTTTAAAGGATGAAGCTCCTGATAGCATTTGTTTTAGTAATTACTCAATTGACCTCGTTTGCTCAATTGAATAAGGTTACCGACCTGGACACGCCCAACGTCTCCACTGCTTCAGTCGACAGGTTGGGAAATTTCTATTTAGTACTTCCATCAGGTGCCATGCAAAAATATGATCCAGATGGAAATCTATTGGAAGAAGTTAAAAATGGAGTTGTTCCTTTAACGCTTCTTGAACCATGGAATCCATTGAAAGTATTTACCTATTCCAGTAAAAATAAACTGATTAAGTTTTGGGACCATCACCTAGCATTGCTTGAAGAAAAACCATTGGAACCTTCATTCAGTATAAATCCACGGCTCGTTTGTCCTGCCAATGAGGTACACAAAGCGTGGATATTGGATGTGGCTGACTTCACCATAAAAAAAGTAAACCTGACCACCAACGAAATTGAAATTGATGCTGCCCTCCCGAAAGATTGGGCAAATGATAATTCCAATTATGTTTTTATGAGGGAGTATCAGAATAGAATCTTTTTGTTAGATAAAAACAAAGGAATTTTGATGCTTAATATGTTAGGTAAGCTGATAACTACAATTGAATTAAAAGGATTAGAATTTTTCAACTTTATGGGTGAGGAACTATGCTATAGAAACGGAAACGACATCCTACTTCTTGACTTGTTCACAGGAGCTACCCGAAAAGCAGCAAGTATAAACAGTGAGAAAAATATCAGGACTTCTATATTGACAGATGAGCGTCTCGTTCTGGTATTGGCCGATAAAGTGGAGATATATGCTCTAAAAGTTGGGCGATAAATCATCTCATACTCCTCAAAATACCTAAAATCGCACGATAAACTGTTCATTTTTGAACATATTTGTACGAAAGAGTACAGCCATAGTGCTCATATGCATGTTTTCGGACGGTACCGAAGCTGGCATAATTTTTCTATAAGTAAAGCTTAACCTTAACCTAGATTACGTGAACGAAGGCGGCAAAATTTTGATGATCGATGACGATGAGGATGTACTTTTAGCAGCCAAGATGTTGCTGAAAAAGTACGGCCATCAGGTTATCATCGACAAGAACCCCAATAAAATTCCATTTCTACTCAACAATGACACCTACGATGTCATTTTGTTGGATATGAATTTCAGTAAAGACACCACTTCCGGAAAGGAAGGGTTTGAATGGCTGAAACAAATCAAAGAAAAAGATCCTGATGCAGTGGTCATCATGATTACTGCGTTTGGAGATGTGGAAATGGCGGTGCGTGCCCTAAAGGAAGGAGCAACTGACTTTATCTTAAAGCCCTGGCAAAATGAAAAGTTGATAGCTACTATTTCTACCGCTATCAAACTTAAGAAGTCTTACAATGAAGTAGACAAACTGCGAAAGGCTAAGCAAATGCTCGAAGAGCAAATCAGCCAACCATTTAGAGATATCATTGGCAACAGCCCATCTATCAAGGAAGTTTTTACTTTGATTGACAAAGTGGCTGCTACCGATGCCAATGTGTTAATCCTTGGTGAGAATGGAACCGGAAAAGAGTTAGTTGCAAGAGCCATTCATCAGAAGTCTTTGCGTAAGGACAATTCATTCGTTAGTGTTGATATGGGCGCCATCACTGAAACGCTTTTTGAGAGTGAATTATTCGGTCATAAGAAAGGTGCATTTACAGATGCACGAGAAAACAGAACAGGCAGGTTTGAATTGGCCAATGGAGGCACTTTGTTCCTGGATGAGATTGGTAATCTTAGTATGTCCCTGCAAAGCAAATTGCTTACTGCATTGCAGTCAAGACAAATTACTAGAGTAGGATCCAATGGTCCTGTTGATGTTGACATACGATTAATTTGCGCCACCAACATGCCATTACATCAAATGGTTGATGAAGGGAAATTCAGACAAGATCTATTATACCGTATCAATACGGTAGAAATCAGAATACCCCCTTTATGTGAACGAGTGGACGATATCCCTATGCTTGCAGATCACTTCTTGCATTTTTATACCAAAAAATACCATAAGGATGTGATTTCATTTTCCGAAGGAGCTATTGTCAAATTAAAAAAATATGCGTGGCCTGGAAACATCAGAGAGTTGCAACACTCCATCGAGCGTGCCGTCATAATGGCTGACT
Source organism: Cyclobacteriaceae bacterium (assembly GCA_040216665.1). Classification (GTDB taxonomy): domain Bacteria; phylum Bacteroidota; class Bacteroidia; order Cytophagales; family Cyclobacteriaceae; genus ELB16-189. The sequence goes on from JAVJOQ010000018.1 coordinate 242,862, forward strand.
CCCCTACACTTCAAGAGAGTGATTTTCTATTCAACAGAAAAGGAGGACCAAGCACTGAAAGTGACACATTGAATCTGGATGATGTAGAGAAAGCTGCGGTTGTAAAAGCCATTCAACTTCACAGTGGCAACATCTCCAAGGCAGCGGATGAACTCGGATTAACAAGAGCATCGCTGTATAGGAGAATGGAAAAATATGGGCTTTAATTTTCGGTCACCTCTTGCGACACGTATTGCCATTCTGGTAGCTACTGTTTTTGCCATGGCCTATGCTGTGGCAGACTCATTCAACATCATCATTATTCTTGCGTTAGCAGGAGCTACCCTCTTTCAAATATCCCATCTCATCAAAGAGTTTGAAGAATCCAATGAAAACATTGCTTCATTCCTAGACGCCATTCGTTTTGATGACCTCTCCTCTTCATTTAAAACTGATAGCGAAGATCCTGCTGTACAGCGTCTGCACAATGAATTAAATGAAGCTATTACCAAGTTAAAAACTTCCAGAAGTGAAAAGGATTCTGAATATCAGTTCTTTAAAAACATTGTTCAGCATGTAGGAATTGGTTTACTCACTTTCAAAAAAGATGGGTCTATTCAAATAATGAACACCGCAGCGAAAAAATTATTACGCGTAAATAATGCTAAGCATATTGATGACCTAAGACCTGTTAGTGACGTCCTGGTGGAAGCGTTTCTTAAGTTAAAAACAGGTGGCCGTGAACTGGCTCGACTTGTTCTGGCCGATGAAACTATTCAAATATCGATTTATGCAATTGAACTGACCCTACGAGGAGAAGTGATAAAATTAATTTCCATGAACAACATCCAAAGTGAATTGGATGAAAAAGAAATGGAAGCATGGCAAAACCTTGTGAGAGTGCTCACTCACGAAATCATGAACTCAGTCACTCCTATCTCTTCTTTAGCAGGTGTAGTTGAAGATGACCTAAAGGGTAAAATGGATCAACCTGTAGCCACCTTTAACAAAGATGAAATGGAGGATATGCACTTATCCATCCAGACAATTAGTAAACGAAGTCAAGGATTAATACATTTTGTTAGGGAGTTCAAAAACCTCTCACAAAGACCGCAACCCAATCTTACTCCAGTTAAAGTCAAGAAACTTTTAGAAGAAATGGCGGTTCTCCAAAAGAAGGAACTTAGTGACAACAAAATCAAAATTACCATAAGCATAGAACCTGAAGACCTTATTATAAGTGCTGATAAAAGTATGATCGAGCAGGTAATTATCAACCTTGTTAAAAACGCAATGCAATCTTTCTCAGAACAAAACGAAAAGAACATTCAACTCAAGGCGTACTTAGACGAAAAAACAAGACCTATTATTTCTGTTGGCGACAATGGTGACGGCATAGACCCTGAAGCACTTGAACGCATTTTCGTACCCTTCTATTCCACCAAAAAGACAGGATCCGGTATAGGGTTGAGTCTTTCTAAGCAGATCATGAGGCAACATGAAGGTCGGATAACGGTAAAGTCCAAACTAGGAGAGGGTACTGAATTTATACTAAGGTTCTAAAACCTCGAAAATCCACTAATATTTTCTAGATTTACGGCTGACAAGTAGCCCATTATGCCTGATATTCAGAAAAAAGTCACCGCAATTTTAATAGAAAAACTAGGAATCCCTGAATCGGAATTGACCCCAGACGCCAACTTTGTAAAAGATCTTGGCATTGATTCACTGGACTATGCTGAATTAGTAATGGATTTCGAACAAACATTTGATATCAAAATACCTGACGATGATGCAGAGAAAATGCAAACTATCAGCCAGGCAGTAAAGTATATTGAGTCAAAAATTTAGGGCGTATCCGGAGTTTGTAACTCAAAGTAGCTCCCTAATCTTTTCATCCCTTTCGCGTTAGCACTTAAAAATGGAGATGCTTCCTCAGTCTTATCAAGTTTTGAAAAATGCCATCCGTTTAGCTTGGGATCCCAAAAAACAAGATACTTTTCCGAATAAATCAAAAGGATGTCCATCTCATAAATCTCTTCCTGCTCTTTATCCAACAAGCCGGTAAACTGTAGTAAGATGTGGTCCTTTCGAAACAACTCACCCTTATTGCAATCAATACTATTCAGCCGCATCAACAATTTGGCTTCACGATTCCAAGCTTTGAACTTAATTTTTCTTGGCACAAAATGATTCATAGTTACCTGTTCTTGTAATTGTTAACTTAACCACTCTTTTTTGCATTTCCAATGAGTGATAATAAAGTGCTATTCATTATCAATAAATACTCGGGCACGGGATACAGTCCCGCACTGGAGGGAAAAATATTAGCGCAATGCGAAAAGAAGAACCTTGAATGCACTATTGAGTTCACACGCGAACCACGTCACGCAACTACGTTAGCCAGGATGGCTGCAGATAATCAGTTTAAAATGGTTTTTGCCGTAGGCGGAGACGGGACCATGAATGAGGTAGCGCAGGGACTACTACATTCATCAGTAGCTATGGGTATCCTGCCCAAGGGTTCTGGGAATGGTCTTGCAAGACATTTACGCATTCCCTTTTCGATGGATAATGCACTCGAGCTTCTCGACATGAAGAAGACAATTGAAATCGATACCATTAGCATTAATGATCATTTGTCCGTAAATGTATCGGGCATAGGATTCGATGGTCACGTTGCAAGAATGTTTGCAAGAGATAGAAACAGAGGATTATTTACCTACGGAAAACTTGTTGTAAGTCAGTTCAGCAAATTTGAAGCTTTTGAATGTGAGGTCTCACTCGATGGAGTAACCACTAACGAAAATTTATTCAGCATTTCATTTGCCAATTCATCTCAATTTGGAAATAATGCATTCATTGCTCCTACTGCTTCACTTTGTGATCAATTAATTGATGTGTGCATGGTCAATAAGATGAATACATTTCAGGGATTACAATTTGCGCGAAAGCTCTTTAACAAAACATTAAATCAATCTAAGCAGGTTCGTATTGTACAAGCAAGGGATATTAAAATTGTAACAAGCGAAAAAATACCTTTTCATATTGATGGAGAAGCAGCCGAAGCAACAACCTCATTCGATATTAGAATAAACCCGTCCTCACTCAGGGTGATCATGCTTCCTGGCCAATCTTCGGTTTAAATATTTTTTTGACAAAATACCACTTATCGGGTTAGCAACCTTATAGACGAAATACGTTTAAGGAACTGTAATCTATAAGTACCACACAACCAACCCCTATGTTATGAAACAATTAATTACAATTATTCTAGCAGGGTTCATGTCAACGACTCTATTTGCACAAGGTGTAACGCTTCCTACTAGCGGAGGCAACCAGAAAGCAGAAGTAAGTCAATGGATTGGCCCTGTTAAAATCACAATCAATTATAGCAGCCCGAAAGTCCATGCTCCCGATGGAACTGATCGTAAAGGTCATATTTGGGGAGAGCTTGTCCCCTATGGTCTTAATAATTTAGGCTTTGGTACGTCTACTGCAGCACCATGGAGAGCTGGCGCTAACGAAAATACTACAATCACTTTTTCGCACGATGTTAAATTTGGCGGCAAAGAAGTAAAAGCTGGCACGTATGGCTTACATCTTATTGTAGAAAAAGATGCCCCATGGACGTATATTCTTTCCAATAACGCAACAAGTTGGGGTAGCTTCTTTTATGATGCCAAAGAGGATGCTGCTCGCGCCCAGTCGATCCCTGTAAAAAGCGAATACTTTGAATACCTGACTTTTGGGTTTGAAGATAGACAACCTAGTTCCGCGGTCGCTTACTTGGCTTGGGAAAATATGAAAGCACCTATAACTATTGAGGTTTCAAATATCAATGAAGTGTATGTGGCTTCTCTACGTGATGAACTAAGAGGCTCCTCTGGATTTACTTTTCAAAATTATGCATCAGCTGCTAATTTCTGTGCTACCAATAAAGTAAACCTCGAAGAGGCGCTTACCTGGGCAGATGCCGCTATCAGTGGTGCCTTTGTGGGGCAAGAAAACTTTTTTACGCTACAGACAAAGGCCAATGTATTAAACGCCATGGGTAAAGACAATGAAGCCGAATCTGTAATGACTAAGGCAATCAACCACCCAACAGCCAACGTAGGGCAAATTCATGGTTATGGACGATCGCTTATAGCTGCCGGGAAAAACGAGAAGGCGCTTGAAGTATTTAAAACCAATCAGAAACTTCATCCTGAAGATAAGTTTACGCCTAACGTAGGCCTGGCTCGAGGATATACTGCGGTGGGAGACAAGAAGAACGCAGCCAAATATTGGGAACTGGCAATTAAAAACATTCCTGAAAACCAAAAGCCTTTCTTAAATGTATATCAAGACGAATTAATAAAGGTAAAAGAAGGAAAGTAATCTCTTCAACTACAAAGGCTGTCTCACTATTTTGAGGCAGCCTTTTTTTATCCACTCTTTTTTGCTTTATATCCTTCCTTAATAAGTAGTGCAAGAACTTTTTCTCGCACATCTCCTTGAATGATTACCTCACCCTCCTTGGTAGTACCGCCAACTCCGCATTTGGTTTTCAGCATTTTGGTTAAGGAATCTAAATCTCCTGATGTTCCAACAAATCCTTTCACTAAGGTTACCTGCTTTCCTGCTCTTCCACTTTTATCCAACATAACCTTCAAGTTTTGTTGGGCCGGAGCAATGGTTTCACTTTCGTGAGATTCACTTGTTGAATACCCAAAGTCTTGATTCGTGGAATAAACAACACCTTCCCTATTCTTCCAATTATTTGATTTCTTTTTACTCATTTTATCTGGTCAATAAAAATGCAACAATAATTAAAAGTATAAAGGAAACAATGGAGAGATTAAAAGGAAACTCCACACTGTTTCTGATGGTGACACCAAGCAACGCTGAAATAAAAAGAACAACAGGAACAAAGAACAGATTTCCATAGATAGCCGCTACTCGTACGCTGTGTCTTCCTGAAGGGATTGCTGCTATCACATTCTTCTTAAATAAACGTGTTTGTTGAATATTAATGTGGTTCACTGCTTTAAAATAGGCAACATCATTTTCATGCAGCCTAATGATGATACCACTCCTTGTTATCAATTCATCATGATCATAAATCATTCCTCCTCCTCTTCCAGTTCTATATATTCGATTGATTTCAGCGATATCCTCATTGTAATTATTAAAAGGTAACAAGTAATCGATTGCTGTTACAAGGGTAATAACCAACGACACATAACATACCCATCTAAACTTGGGCAGGTATTCTGCCATAAGCTCTTTAACATTTGGCTGAGCCTCTCTTTGGGCATAAGGAGTGGATCGTCTTCTTCTGTACGCAGGGTCTCTATGCGATGGCTGTGGAGCAGCTTGTGGTGGGTATCCTTGTAAAAGTGTAAGATCATACAAGGCCCTCTTTTCGGGATTATTAAGGATACCGTAGGCACGATTGATCTCCTTAAATCGCTCCTCACCTTCTACTGTTTTGTTCTTGTCAGGATGAAACAACAACGCCAGTTTTCGAAATGAATGCCGCACTTCCGCTTGTGTTGCTTGCGGACTTATACCAAGAATTTGATAGTAATCCTCCATTCCCTGGCCCTTTATAATGGCAAAGCCCGCTCAAGACGGGCCTCACCTAAATTACATTTATGGTAACTATATACTATTTCTTTGTAACCAAAGTTAACACTGGTCTTTTTGCATGACTTACTACTTCCTCAGCGATACTACCCGCCAGTACGTGAGCAAAGCCCGTTCTTCCATGCGTAGCCATTGCAATCATATCTGCCTTAATGCTTTCCGCAAAGTAAATGATACCTTCTTCCTCGGTAAGGTCGTTGTAAACGTTGATGGTATAGTTTTTCAAACCAAGCTTCTTAGCAAACTTCTCCATGTAGTCTTTTGCTATTTTATCTCTTTGGAAATCCCCAGGAGTATTGACCCTTACCAAATGGATTTTTGAATTATACATTGCTTGCGCCTTCATCACCACCTTGGCAAATTTCTCCTCGTCCTTGCTCATTGCAGTAGCATAGACAATGTTTTTGAAATTGACCTTGTTGGGTTTCTTATGAACAGACAATACCGGAACCTTAGAATGGCGTACCACTTTTTCTGTATTGGAACCAATAATCATCTCTTGTAAACGGGAGTGTCCCTGAGTACCCATAACCACCAAATCAACTTTTTGTTCGGTGATAATAGCATTCATTCCATGGTATGCATTACCTAATCTCAATTCTCCATCTAGTTTGATGGATGAGAATTTCGGATCCATTACCAGTTTCTCCAACTGCTTCTTAGCCTTTTCCAGCATTTTCATGGTATACAACCGATCTTCAAAATTTTGTTGTACTACCTCACCGGTGACTCTAAAAGATTCAGCTGTAGCTTCTTCCACAACGTGTAATGCGATTACCTCAGCACCTCCCTTTTTAGCAATTTCACATGCTACTTCCAATGCGATAATAGATGTCTTAGAGAAATCTGTAGGTACAAGAATTCGTTTCATTTGTCAGTTAATTTAGTTTAAGTAGGTGATGAAATATCCAACAAATCCTGGCATCTCGTCACAAACAATGGTTCTAACACTAGTAAAAGTAACTATTTCACACAACAATAAAAATGCCCTAGCGGCATATTACCTCATCAATTAAGACACCATTTTGAGCTTCTTGTTCAGGGTGATGTTCGTGTGAAATGAATGCCCTTCCTATTACCAAACTCCCAATCGCTATCATCACAATCATACTTACTTTTCGATAACTTATTTTGAGCTTATTCAAAACATTACCCAGAAGCCAAAGGAGCCCCACCATGACTGGAATGGTTCCCGCACCAAAAATGATCATAAATAAAAACCCTTCAGCAAAACTATCAAGTGTAAAGCAGTAGGTGAGGGCCAGATAGGTAAGTCCGCATGGTAATAATCCATTGAGCATACCCAAAAAGAAAATGTTTTTCTTTCCTTTTAGGAAATTTCCGAAGGTTATTTTAAGCCAGTTTGTAACACGATGAATAATCGATGACATCAATGGTATGTGCACTCCACTTATTGCACCAAAACCCATCAATAGAAACAGACCACCTAAAACATAAGCAAACACATTTTGAAATGGCTGAATAAAACCACCTACAGCCCCCGCCAGTATACCCAGCATTCCATACGTCAATACCCTTCCCAGGTTATAAATTAATTTACTCCCAACAAAAGGGTTCTTTGCTGTAGCCGCCAAAACCAAAGGACCGCACATGCCCACACAATGCAGGCCTCCAGCTAATCCCATAAGTAAGGCAGTGAGATACATTAAAGTACTATAATCCTTTCGTAATAAAATTCCTTACCCTCCATAGTCCATTGCATACTTGCCCTGTACAATCCTTTGCTCCAGACTCCCAATGGAAACTGCTGTTCTTTTTCGCCAGCCCTCAAAGCAAATTTTCTGTCCAATTTTACATCTGAAGGCCGTAATAATTGAATTTCTCCTTTATCCACTTTATCAAAATCAGGAAAAGAAACTGTCAAAAAATTTTCCGTCACAGAAATTACAGGCAGCGCTTCTAAAGTTTTTGCATTTTGAATTAATGTCATCTTACGTTGATGCATTAACTCCTCCTGATAATAATCCGGCCGCACCAAGCTAATATCCTGCCTGACACAAACCGTTACAAGTGCTGCTATAAATACTGTAAAGAGCACAAACGACACCACTATCCATTTTCCAAAATTCATGCTACTTGCTTTTAGTTTTTATTGGTCCTATAAAACGAGCATCAGCAGTTTCTATTCTCTTACCATCCTGATAAATTCCTAAAACCACATTCATTTTCATCGACTTGATTTCCCCCTCAGGAAGTTTGATCATAAATAAGCCTTTCAAAATCCCCTCTTTCGGCACTAATATATTCTGGTCACCAATCTTTAGAAGTGAGGCTGCCTGAGGAGACTCCACTTTCACATCAAGCGAAACATCATCAAAAGTTTTATTTACAAACTCAATATTGTACACATTCGTAATCTGCCCATCTTCCGTTTTAGAATAAAGCGTTCCAGGAGCCTTCAAAACGGTAGTATCTATATCCGCACGCGTAAGAATAAAATAAAGTAGTAAACTCACCAGTGCGGTAAGCACCACACTGTATCCAGCTATTCGAGGAGTGAACACCTTAAGTACCCCCTCCTTTATAGCAGTGTACGATGAATATCTGATCAGTCCTTTTGGCTTACCAATTTTCACCATTACATCATCGCATACATCAATGCAAGCGGTACAATTTACACACTCTAACTGTGTGCCATTGCGTATATCAATACCAGTGGGACAAACGTGAACACACAACTTACAGTCGATACAATCACCTTTTGAAACTTCTTCCTTAGCCTCACTTTTTCTGATCTTCCCTCTTGGTTCACCACGAATCCAATCGTAAGCAACTACAAGCGAATCTTTAACCAATAAAACACCTTGCAACCTTCCATAGGGACACACTGCAATACAAGCCTGCTCTCTGAATATTGCGAAAACCCCATAAAAAATCCCTGTAAAAACCACCAGCCCGATAAAGCCGGCCTTGTTTTCAGATGGAGACTGACTTACAATTTTAACTACCTCATCTACCCCTACCATATAGGCCATAACCAAATGCGCTATCAGGACAGAAATAGATAAAAATATAATTTGCTTACCCGTCTTCTTGAATATTTTATTTGCATCCCATGACGCCTTATTTAATTTCCGTTGCTCATTAGCATCTCCTTCAATCCAATATTCAATTTTCCTGAATACCATTTCCATAAAAAGTGTCTGAGGGCACATCCACCCACACCATATCCTACCAAAAGCAACCGTAAACAATGTTATAAAAACAAAGAAAGTGACCAAGGTAAGTGCTAACAGAAAGAAGTCTTGTGGCCAGAATACTTGCCCAAAAATGATAAACTTTCTCTCAAAAAAATTCAATAACATAAATGGCTTACCATTTAGTTTAATGAATGGTCCAGCAAAAAGCACAGAAAGCAAAAATGTACTTACTACTATACGCCAGTTATGGAATCGCCCTGAAGGCTTTTTAGGGTAAACCCACACTCGTTTTCCTTCTGCATCCACTGTAGAAATGGAGTCACGAAACTCTTCATCAAATTCATACAGATTCTCTTTCACTTCTTTCACTTCCACTTCTAATTCAGTTTATTAAAGAGATGCTTGGGCCTTAACTGTATCTACTGCCACTGGTTCCTTTGCCTCTGGCACATAAATTTCACCCTCCGGTGCCTTTGCGTTAGGCGGGTTCGTTCCTTGTAAGGTCAAAAGATAACTCGACACGTTTTGCATTTTTTCGGGACTCAAAGCACTCCCCCAGGCCACCATGTTAGTGTTGGGCACTCCGTTCTTTACAATTATAAATACGTCTTTTATTGAACCACCATGCTTCCAATATGGATCCGTTAAATTAGGGCCAATATCTCCACCTCCATCTACTCGGTGACAGGAAGCACAAATGTTATTGAAAGTTTCTTTACCATCAGCAAGTGCCGCAGCGTCACTGGTTAAAATCACACTATTTTCATCGATGACTGTACCTGGATTAGCTGCCTTCAATTTCCTTATTTGCTCCTCAGCCACTGCCACTTCATTTTGATATTCATCTATTTGCAACGGCAGCGAACTGGTGACGTGATAAGCAATAAAATAAATCACTCCCCAGATTATACTTCCAATAAATAACCATTTCCACCATGGCGGTAAGTGATTATCCAATTCACGAATACCGTCATAATTATGATCAAGCATAATGGTCTCCTCCTTCTCAATAGGAACATATCCATACAACTTCTGATTTAGTTTTGCCCACCAACCTGGTTCTTCTACATACTCCACTCCTGCTTTCTTAGCTTGTTCCATGGCCGCATCCTTTGCCATATAGCGCAGCACTTGTAACATATACAATGCGACTACAATAACCAGAAGGGCTACTATAAACATAAAGCCTGCAGTTACATAAAAGAGTAGAATAGGATCATCCCAAATTGTTCCCTCAGTGGCGTTACTTGATTGTGCAAAAGCGCCAACGGAGAATAGCATCATTGCAATTATTGCTTTTACTTTTTTCATAACTCATTAGAATTTAAAGCGCGATTCCTTTCCGGGTTTATTCCATCCTCAAATGGCTGATTGCTCATTTTCGTAATGAATGATTTATCCGCCTTCAACACCCACCAGATCAAAATCAAAAAGAATAGAAAGAAGATAACAAAGGATATGGTTGGCCAAATCGCGATGTTGTCAATGTCTCTTAAAATATCTTTATACATAATTTTAAAAAATTTTATTTTTCAGCCACCTTATCGGCCTTAATATCTGTTCCTAATCTCTGGAGGTATGCAATCAATGCCACTATCTCCGCCTCCTTTACGACTTCATATCCCTCCATACTAAGGTTTTCAGAGATACGTGCAGCTTGCTTGTCCAATTCATTGTTAGCTACCTCTTCATATCCTTCTTCATAAGGAACACCAACGGTTCTAAGCGCAGCAATCATTTTTGGAGTTAGCTCCTTATCAATTAACTGCTCATACAACCAAGGATATGCCGGCATAATGGACCCGTTGGAAACATCTCCCGGTGTGAGCATATGACGGTAGTGCCAACTGTCCGCATACTTTGCCCCTACACGTTGCAAGTCAGGCCCAGTTCTCTTTGATCCCCACAAAAATGGATGATCATAAACATACTCGCCTGCCTTGGAGTACTCACCGTTTGTAGGATCGTAGCGTTGCACCTCCGATCGGAAAGGTCGCACCATCTGAGAGTGACAACCCACACATCCTTCTCTGATATAAATGTCCCTACCATGCAATTCCAAGGGCGTATAAGGCTTTACACTAGCAATGGTTGGTACATTGGATTTAATTAAAAAAGTAGGGACCATCTCGATTGCTCCCCCAATAAGTATCGCTACCAAAGCAAGGACTGTAAACATTATAGGCTTGCGCTCCAATACATGATGCCAATGACCTCCACTGCTAGCAGTTTTTACCATTGGTGCAACTTCTGCTTCCTCGTTGGCAACGAACTTACCCGCATAGGCTGTTTTGATGAGGTTATAGGTCATTATTATAACACCTGTCAGGTAGAGACCTCCTCCTACTGCACGTAGCATATACATGGGTAGAATTTGCGTTGTCGTCTCAAGGAAGTTTTGATATTGAAGAAACCCATCAGCTGTAAACTCTTTCCACATTAGGCTTTGTACCACACCTGCGATATAAAGTGGTAGAGCATAGAACATGATACCGAGTGTACCAATCCAAAAATGGAGATTGGCCAATTTTGTAGAGTATAATTTTGTTCCCCACATACGAGGGATAATCCAATACAGCATTCCAAAAGTCAGAAAGCCATTCCAGCCCAAACCACCAACGTGAACGTGGGCAATAATCCAATCTGTAAAGTGGGCAATGGCATTTACACTCTTCAAAGAAAGAAGCGGGCCCTCCAAAGTTGCCATACCGTATGCTGTAACAGCTACCACCATAAATTTCAACACAGGATCTTCACGTACACGATCCCACGCTCCCCTTAAAGTGAGCAAGCCATTAAGCATACCTCCCCATGAGGGAGCAATCAGCATGATAGAGAATACTACTCCGAGAGACTGTGCCCAATCAGGCAAAGCTGTGTATAATAAGTGATGAGGTCCAGCCCAGATATAAATAAAAATCAATGACCAAAAGTGTACAATGGATAACCGATAAGAATAAACGGGACGATTAGCCGCCTTGGGAAGGAAGTAATACATCAGCCCAAGAAAAGGGGTGGTTAGAAAAAACGCTACCGCATTGTGCCCATACCACCATTGTACAAGGGCATCCTGCACACCTGCATACCATGAATAACTCTTGAACAAAGTCACCGGAATAGCAAATGAATTGACAATATGAAGTACAGCTACAGTAACAAACGTGGCGATGTAAAACCAAATGGCCACATACATGTGCTTCTCTCTTCTCTTTAGAATAGTTCCAATCATATTCCATCCAAAGACAACCCATATAATTGTAATAGCAATATCTATTGGCCACTCTAACTCCGCATATTCTTTGGAGGAAGTCATACCAAGAGGAAGTGAAATGGCCGCAGCTAAAATTATTAGCTGCCACCCCCAGAAATGTACCCAGCTAAGTAAATCACTGAACATCCTGGTTTTAAGCAATCTCTGCATGCTGTAATACACTCCCACAAACATGGCATTACCTACAAATGCAAAAATGATCGCATTCGTATGCAAAGGCCTTATCCTTCCAAAGGATGTGTACTGCAAATCAAAATTTGCGATAGGGTAAAACAATTGTATGGCGGCCAATAGACCAACACTCATCCCTACAAGTCCAAAAGTGACAGTAGCAATGATGAATGCCTTTACAATTTTGTTGTCATAACTGATTTTTTCCAATTCCATAGAAAGGGTCGATTTATGCGTTTTTATGGGCATAAAAGTAGAGTTAGATGCTTTCTCTAAATATGATGGCCCTTAGCACAAAAGATGATTTTGGTCAGGATCAGAGAGAGATTCTCAATAAAACTGCCATTAAAATGTCCTTGGTAACTAATAAGGGTAGGTCAAACCGTCTAATTTATCGGCATGCTTATTGTCCCAGCTATTATTAGTTTTGTAATTGAAAACCTTAAATGCAATGACCATGAAAAAAATTGCCCTTTTTATTGTTCTAATGATAATCACACTAGGCACATTCGCTCAAAGTGCTAATGACAAAAGGGGGTTTATTGGAGTAGTTAATGCCACTTCAAAACAAACTATCCGGCCTGAAGGAAAGGAAAATTCAGCTGTAAATGTGGCCATAGAATTTTCAGGCAGATCTATCATAATTGAAGGTGATACCTATGAAATTGTAAAAAAGGCATTTGACGGAAAAAATACCACCGTGTTTACTTGCACTAAACGAAGAGGAACTTTCGACATTTCCTATTCTGCGGGCCAATCCATACAAGTTGTAGATACCAGCAACAAGGATCTTATTACTGTCTATCAAAATCTAAAAGAGTAACCTAACCCTCAGGCCAACACTTGATTAATAAGGGCTACTGTAAATATACTCAGTAGAAACCATCCAATAAACCCTTCAATAATACATAGGTAGCGAGCAAATCCTTTTGTAGGGATACTACCAAAGCCCAGTGTAACAAAACTATTGATACTCAAAGTTATTGCATTTATCAAAGTCAGTAACACAGATCCAAATACCACCAACAAAGGAGCTACATTGCTTTTCTTTTTTCTTTGAAGATATTGTTCATAGCTAATTAGCAATCGATTAGTACTCTCCGCATCCCACTCGGAAGGAAAAAATAGATAAAGGAGGGCAAACATTACAATTACTATAAAAGACATAACTACAGCCAGCGCTGGGTCAGTTCCATGATTGGTATAAATCTTCAACAATACATTGAGTTGCCAACGTAAAAAATTACCAAAACTATTGTCGTCCTTAAAAACCTTCTTCAGCTTTCTTCCCTGCAATTGCTTCATCTCACTATAACATGCATTAGCCGACTCAATATCACCTCTGGAAAGAAAAATAGTATGGAGTCCTTTATAGATATTAATCAGATTGCTAAACTTGATTTCGTCACTCAATTCTTCAGAAGACTCACCAGCGTATGTACCATACCTAAGCTTGTAACCGGCCAATTGCCTCCAATACAATTCATTCCAAGTTTCAGAAAATAGAAACTTTTCAAAAGAAACATAGCCATCAAACTCGTTGCCCACCAAAAAGAATCGCTCCTCTGCTTTATTTTCAATAAAATATACATTGACAGAAAACTTATTGTCACGTAAATCAAGGTTGAGATAATTTCCCTTATTGAAATATACATTACTGGTACTGTCCCCATAAAATTTATTGCCGGTAAGATATAAATCAGAAGAAATATTTTCCGTCAATTTATAGTTATTAAATTCCCCATACTCCGGGAAGTTAAAATCAGAATTCTCAATTAATATTCCCGGCACATGGTTATTGCCAATTGTAATAGAACCATTTACATAAATACCGGAAACGACAATCTCGCCTGTCTCCACATTATTGTTTTCAATAAAAACATCTCCAACGATACTATCCTTTTCTAAAAATATCTCATACCCTACCTTATTTCCTTTTATCTCCAGTGTATTGAGCTCATTATCATTCAATTCAAGGGAATTTGAAATATCATTTCCATCCAACTTGAGTGATTCCAATCGACTATTGCTTATGCGGAAATTGTCGACAATGCATTTCTCAAACGTCAGGCTTTTAATTATGAGGTTTTCAAGGTCAATATTCTTAGCAAAAAGGCAATTATTAAAAAGTAATCTTCCAGGCAATTCGATGGACTCACCCTTTACCTTACCAGGATAGGTCAAGGAGATATATTCAAATAAACTTTTACCAGACAGCTTTGTGAATTGGATCTGATAATTTTTAAACTCCAATTCCTCAGCACCTGAATTATCTAACGCATAATGCAGAACATCAACAATATCAATAATCCTCCGTGTTGGTTCTTGCGCATTGCCACAAAGGCTCACTAAAAATAGCACAGCCCAAAACATAAAAAACCTCATTGGACTTTTATTCACAGGAAGACTTACGCCTTTTATCATTTGGATTATCTGAAGTTGAAAATAGTTATACGATTTACTAAAACCTAACTGGAGATTTTAATCAATTATATACTCTATGAGAAGGCAAGCGCCCATGGAAATCCAGAAAAGCGCCCCAAACTTTTTCAGGCACTTCCACATGGGGATAGTGGCCAGCATCATCCAGCAAAACCACATCGGGATTGGGCACAACCTCTATATAATAATTAGCCGCATGCAAGCCAGATACCGGGTCTAAAACACCGTTGATTAGCCTTATGGGAACCTTAGCATTTTCTAACGGCAAGACCCAACGATCCCTATGCTCCCATCGCTCATTCATATAACGAATAAGTCGTGGCAGCATTTGAACGCCTCCGTTTTCCATCAACAATCGCCAGGAGTCTCTGATAAATTCCTCTTCAGGTGGGTATTGTTTACTGAAAATATTTCTCATGTTTCTCCGAAAAGTTCTTTCCGTACTCAGTTTCGCCACCAAAGACCCCAGAGGAGAAATCAATAATTTTTGTATAAAACGCGGGCGGTGCACTTCAGGAAAAATACCTCCATTTAAAAACACGCAAGAGAGCCATTTCACATGTGCCTTATTTTCGATTTGCCTGGCCAACAATTCCTGCGCAACAGTATCTCCTAGATCATGAGCCAAAATGTGCGCAGTATGGATACCCTGATCAATAGCCAGAGCTTCAATGACATCCGCTTGCATCGCGATTGACACATTCTGATTAGGTTTATCTGATCTCCCTAATCCAACCAGATCTGCAGCAAGTACTTCAAATCGATTGGTCAACTGCTCCCAAAGCGGAGCAAAGTCCCAAGAAGAAGTGGGAAATCCATGTATGCAAATGAGTGCTTCTCCTCTGCCTTCGTGCCTGTAAAAAACATTTACACCAGCAGTCATCAACTTCTCACCTCCTTTATACCACTCTTCTGCTGTCATGAACTTCAAAACTTACTAAATCGATTGTTGGGTAATCCAATTGTTTATTTTTTCCTCCAAAAGCACGAGAGGCAGACTTCCTGAGTTGAGTACTTGATTGTGAAATTCTTTTACATCAAATGCATCTCCCAATCTTTCTTCAGCCTTGGTGCGGAGTTCACGTATTTTTAGTTGACCCAATTTGTAAGACAATGCCTGCCCCGGAGTAGCCATGTATCTTTCTATTTCCGAAGTGATAGAAGCCTCAGAATCGGCCTCATTGTCCAATGAATACTGAATAGCTTGCTCTCTGGTCCACCCCTTCCCATGGATACCTGTATCCACCACCAAACGAATAGCACGATGCATTTCCATGCTCAACATTCCAAAATATTGGTAAGGATCCTCATACAACCCTAGTTCCTTACCCAATGACTCGGCATACAAAGCCCATCCTTCCACAAATACGCTCATACTTTCAGGATGGAGGAATTCAGGCAAATTTTCATTCTCTTGTTGTAATGACAACTGATAGTGATGACCGGGTACAGCCTCATGAAGAAAGAGTGCTTCAGCAGTGTACTTATTATAAGTTTTCACATCAGGAATAGGAATGTAGAATACACCTGCCCTCGAAGCGTCTTTTGTGCCTGGCACATATTCTGCACTAGCCGATGCTTCACGAAATGCTTCTGTCCTTCTTACTTCAAAACTTGCTTTCGGTTTGATATCAAAAACTTCTGAAAGCCTTTTACTCATACGAGCATGTATGTCATTAAAATTGGCTATCACTTGTTCCGGTTCTGTAAAAGGCATTTGTTCCTTACTGTTTCTCACAAAATCGAAAAAAGCTTTCAAGTCTCCTTTGAAACCGATCTCCTCTTTTACCTTTTCCATTTCACTTAAAATGCGTGTTACTTCGCTTTTCCCCAGTTCATGAATTTCATCAGCACTCATTAAGGTAGTCGTACTTTGTCGTACCAGATAATTATAAGTCTCTGCCCCATTTGGTAATGCACTGATTCCTGATGTTTCCCGCCCTGCCGGAAGGTAGGTATTGGATAGAAAATCCCGCAACTCTCTATATTTAGGTTCAATCTTACCCTCAATCATTTCCACACAAGCCATTGTCAATCTCAACCGATCATCTGGAGAAAAACTGGTAGGCATCATCGCAACCGGACCATAGAATAGGTGCTCCGTATTAGGCGCGTTGATAAATTCATCGAGCTGAGGAATCATTTTTACAATCAGGGATTTTGGCAATACTACTCCCGCCTCAATTCCCTCCCTCATATTTTCGATACAGGTGTCGAGAAAAATTAAATAATCGTCTACCCGCTTCAACCAATTTTCATAATCCTCCACCGTGTTAAAGGGTTGCACACTTCCTCCTGCAGCAAGCTGAGAGAAATACAAATGCAAGGAAGTAATTTGCCCCAAGGGCATCAGTTCAAAACTGGGGATGTCATACATAGGTGAGGCCACTGTTACAATTTTATTGTTCAGTCCCTCTAATTTTATGTCGCAATCCCACTGCATCACACGCAAGCTCAGCCATTGAGAAGGTGAAACCATTGAAGAATCATACCGGCTAATTATTTTAAGAAAACGGGTGTAGTTTTCTTTTAAATCTTCCTGATAAGTATCAGAAACATAATTGGCCACACGATCATTGTACTGATTTTCACCAGCCTTAGTGGCCTCAATGGGGTTGATCCTAAGCTTAAAATCGTAATAGGCGTTAAACAAACTATCTGCCGAAGCCCCGTATTCTTCTTTAGTAGATTTTGTAGAACAGCTTACAATTAGAGTAATAAGAAATAGAAGCGCGTAATGGTAAAATGATTTCATATGCAATTAATGTCGATTAAGATGATAAATAAACTTACAAAGATTTACTTCCAAAGCACTAAAGTTTTGACCGAACAACAAACTCAGGCTGTGAGCAAGCACTTACATTCTCTTCTTAATAAGTTTATTTAATTGTCGTTCATGACAGGTCTTCCAAACAGCCCAAACAATATAAATTTAGTATTTTTTTACTTCGAATTCGGTGAGGTTGCTAAAACAGGCTTCACCATTATTACATGTTAGCTCTGGCATTAAAAATTTCCATTACCGATCTTGATTATCTAATTTGGTTCAAAATTATTCAATGAAACACTCCTTCACTAAGTCCCTCGGCATTATTGCCCTGATTCTGCTCTCAATATCCTGCCAGCAACAAAAGGAGAGCACGAAACCTGCTGCCTTAGAAACTGCAGATTACGGCAGCCCAAACGTTTTAATGATAGTAGTAGACGACCTTCGCTTTGACGAATTTGCGGCAGGAGGACATCCGTACTTAGAAACTCCCAACATTGATCGACTTGCAAAAGAGGGAGCTATGTTTACCAATGCCTATCATGCAACTCCATTGTGTTCACCCAACAGAGCAAGTATTCTTACAGGGCAATATGCATCACGTCATGGCATCCTTGACAACACGTCTCGCAGCGAAGCCAGTCACAGATTGGACTTGTTTCCAAAAGATCTGCAGAAGGCTGGTTATACAACTTCCCATGTAGGAAAGTGGCACATGGGCAATGACCCAACTCCCCGCCCTGGTTATGATTATTGGGTGAGCTTCGTGGGGCAAGGTGAGGCCTTTAATCCTACGCTATATCAAGATGGTCAGTTGAACCAAGTGGAGGGTTATATGACTGATATTTTCACAGATCGGACAATCGATTTTATTAAGGGTGCCGAATCGAAACCCTTCTTTGCATACATCGGACACAAGGCTGTTCATCCTGCTTCTGTTCAAAAAGACGATGGGAGTATCGACTTAGAAAAAGAGAGGGAGTTTTTACCTGCTAAACGGCACGTTGACCGATATGCCGACAAAACGATAGAGCGGGCACCCAGCTATGGTTTTACGGAGGCTGATCAAAAACAAAGACCTGTCCTTAGAGAGATTATTGAATTTAAGAACTCATCTGAAATACAGGATGCTTACGCTAAAGTAATTGACAATGGTGTTTCCGAAAAGACAGTCAGGAATCGTGCAGAGATGGTCTTGGCAATAGATGAAGGGCTTGGTCGTATCATACAATTGCTGGAAGAAACAGGAAAGCTAGACAATACTTTGATTCTATTTACAAGCGACAACGGCTACTTCTATGGCGAGCATGGCTTGACTACAGAAAGACGCCTTCCCTACCAGGAGGCAGTTCGCGCTCCGTTGCTAGTCCGTTACCCGAAACTTATCAAACAAGGCATAAAGATAGACTCCTATGTTTCAACAATTGATTTCGCCCCTACCATGCTTGAGTTGGCTGGTGTTAAAATTCCTGATCACGTTCAGGGTAAAAGTTTACTCCCACTATTGACACAAAAAGCAGATAAGATTCGTGACGCATTGTTAATAGAGTATTATAGTCACGAGAATCCCTATCGCTGGACTGTTGACACAGATTATCGTGCGGTGATAAAAGACAATTTCAAGTACATTAAATGGTTGCGCTATGACAACGAAGGTGAGTTATATGATATAAAATCAGATC
Source organism: Cyclobacteriaceae bacterium (assembly GCA_040216665.1). Lineage (GTDB taxonomy): Bacteria > Bacteroidota > Bacteroidia > Cytophagales > Cyclobacteriaceae > ELB16-189. The sequence goes on from JAVJOQ010000018.1 coordinate 261,966, forward strand.
CTTACGAACAAAACAATTTAATCCATGACCGTGACAAAGCGGGCATCCTGCGCGACTTAAAGGAGAATCTTAAGAGTCTAGTTATTGCATCCATGGATCTTGAGTAGAGGTCAAGAAAAGCATTATGGAGGAGGCCTGAGGACCTGACAACATTGTGAAAATAGAAAAAGCCTCTTTTGAGGCTTTTTCTTAGTTTTCATAATGTGAACTTCCGCTAAGGTATCACCACCGGCCCCACGTTATTGTTTTGCAATTTTTTAATAAAGGTTACAAAATCCTCTTTCATCAACTTATCATAGGCAGCTTCCTGTGCATTCAAATCATTCTTCAATACCTCGTACACTTCGTTGTGCGGATCTGAAGGTTGGAAATCCGCAGTAGCTGCTGTATTGGTAAGGTAATCCATCTTCTCGCCTATCTTGGCTGGCCAGCGCACTACATCCTGTCCGGTTCCCGTCACTTTCAACTGCACCATATTACCTTCTAACTTGGTAAGCTTCTCAGTCATATCCATGATTTCCTTCGTCATCTTCTCATCTCCTTTGGCCTTAAGCGACTCAACTAGATCTAATAGCTGTCTGCGGGCCAATTCAATCGCATTCACCATCTCAGCCAACTTGTTCATATCCTTTCTTGCCTTCAAGATAAAGTCAGTCTGCACTTTAATATCTTCCAATGTCCCCTCTGAATGTGGATCTTTTAATACTTTAATAGAAGACCTCACACTTTGCCCTCCTGCCACCAGATGTACTGTGTAAGTACCTGGAGGTACCAAATAAGTGTGGGGAGCAAAATTAGGATTTTTACGAGTTCTATTTTCTGCCATTGGAAACCATGGAGCAGCCTCCGGGGCGGTTCTAAAGATAATCTCCGTAGTAGGATTACTTCTCAAATCCCACCAAACTCTATTAATACCTGGTTTTGCCTTATTGTCAATTGTACGAACGGTATCGCCAGTCGTATTTACAAAATGAATCTTCACGCTGTCCATTTCAGAAGCCGCCCAGTAATTAATCGAACCTCCATAGGGTGGATCTTGTCCGGAAGAAGCTTCTGGGAAAAACTGCATAGTGCTGGTAATCCCTTGGAATCGATAGGTATCGTGGGGGTTAAACAAGGCCAATTTTGTTTTTACATCCTGTGGCATTTGTTGCAAAGGAGAAATATCATCTAAAATCCAAATGCCCCTTCCGTAAGTACCTACTACAAGATCATTGAAGTGTTCCTGAATATCCATCCAGTACATGGGAGAATGTGGCAAGTTATTCATAAACGTCTGCCAGTTCTCTCCATCATCAAAAGAGACATACAGTTTTGTTTCTGTTCCCAAAAACAACAACCCTTTTCTTACAGGATCCTCCTTAACATGTCGTGCATAATTGAGATTACCAGCATCAACTCCCTGTATAATCTTCTTCCAGCTTTTTCCATAGTTCTCAGTCTTGTATACATAAGGTTGAAAATTACCTACCTCATGTAAATCAATGGTCAGGTATGCCTTACCTTCACTCCATTTAGAAGCATCAATATTTCTAACCGTTCCATTGGGTGGCAACTCGGGTATATTTTTAGTAACATTAGTCCAGGTTTTACCCCCATCCTGACTCACCTGTACTTGTCCGTCATTGGTACCCGCCCAAAACACACCTTTCTTTACAGGTGATTCTTCAAAAGCATAAATTACATTGGCATACTCTACTCCTATATTATCAGGTGTCAATCCTCCCGACTTGGTTTGTTTGCTTTTATCGTTAAGGGTTAAGTCTGGGCTTATCACTTCCCACGATTGTCCGCCATTGGTGGTGCGATGCACAACCTGACTGGTCACATAAATCGTCTTGTTATCATGAGGAGATATTAACAACGGAAATGTCCATTGAAATCTGTACTTCACCTGATCCGCAGGATGTCCCGTAGTTAGTTCAGGCCACACCTCCACGTGACGAAACTGCCTTGTCTTTTCATCAAACCTGGTAACTACACCACCTAATGCGCCATAACCAGATGCACTTGACCATACGATATCTGAATCTTTTGGATCAGGTGTTGCAAAACCGCTTTCGCCACCGCCCACATCGTGCCACATACCTGTTGCTATCACACCAGCACCAAAAAATCCATTTATCCTCGAACGACTCGGACCACGCATAGCGGGTCCATCCTGGCGATTAGTGAGTATATTATAAGGCACAGCATTATCTGTAGTGACATGGTACAACTGCGCAACTGGTAGCTGTATACGCATCCACGTTTTAGTTCTGTTCTTCGAAATTGAAACCCCTCCATCACCTGCAACGATCATACGATCAGCATTAGTGGGATCAATCCACATATCGTGATGATCCCAATTGGGTTGCGCTGCAAAATTTATAGGCTCTAAAGTTTTGCCACCATCAATGCTATTGAAGAAGGAAAACGTGATAAAGTAAACTTCATTTTCATTATCCGGGGAAACTGCACTCCTCGTATAATAAGCCTGTCTTCCGGTCATGTTACGATCATGACTCATCAGCTTCCATGTTTTCCCTTTATCGTCAGAACGCCACAACTCTCCACTCTCCGGTGTACCGCCAATAGACTCTACACCATCTCCGGTTTCAATCAATGCATACACTCTATCAGGATTAGCAGGTGTCATCGACAACGCTATTTTTCCTACAGGCTGCTCTGGCAGTCCACTCCCCTTTAATCGAGTCCAGGTTTCTCCACCATCTTTCGACATATGAATGCCACTACCGGGGCCTCCACTGGTTCTGTTCCAGGTACGAAGGGAGAGTTGCCACATCCCTGCAAATAAAATTCTCGGATTAGAAGGATCCATTACAATATCTGATGTCCCCGTATTTTCATCTACAAACAATACATGCTTCCATGTCTTTCCTCCATCTGTAGTTTTATGAACACCACGTTCCCTTTGAGGTGAATACGCATGCCCCAAAGCACCTACATAAACTACATTAGGGTCTTTCGGATCAATCACTATTCTTGAGATTCTCCCTGTATTGTCCAATCCAACGTGTGTCCATGTTTCACCTGCATCTGTTGACTTCCACACTCCGTTACCAATAGAAACGTTTGAACGAATGAATGGCTCTCCTGTGCCTGCGTAAATGACCTGATCATCTGATGGAGCAACGGCAAGTGCACCTACGGCATGTACAGGTTTATCATCAAAAATAGGCTTCCAATTCAATCCTCCATCTTCCGTTTTCCAAATACCACCCGAAGCGGCACCTGCATAGTAAACCATATCATTTCCAGGCACACCCACTGCGCAGGTCACTCTATTACCTACCGGGCCTATGTGCCTGAATTGTAATTGTGATGTTTGTTCTTTGGTGAGTGTTTGCCCAAATAGGGGTTGGCAGATCAAAACAAGCAGTAACTGTACGAATAGATGCCTGATTGATAGCGGTTGTTTTAAATTCATAAGCGATAAATTTTTGAGATTGTGAAGTATTTGAAATATAGCTAAACTAAATTTGATTAGGAAGAATGAAAGATGGATAATGCTTGCTTACAAAATGAAACCAAGTACAGGCATGACCGATATTGAACAAAACAATTAATAAATTGGACATAATGTTTGATTGTATTGTTGTTGGTAAAGGGCTCATTGGTTCTGCTGCAGCCAAATACTTAAAAAAGACCTTTGAGTATGTAGCTGTTATAGGCCCTGATGAGCCATTGCATGATTTAGAAAAAGCACAAGTATTTGCCAGCCATTATGACCAATCGAGAGTGCAACGCATCATTGGCGTTGATCCGGTATGGACACAATTGAACAAACAATCTGCAGCGCATTACCCTAAGCTTGAAAAGGAAACTGGTATTTCATTTCACTCAAGTGAAGGCTGCCTGTATGTTTCTCCGTATGGAAAAGATCGCTACCTGAAAAATGCTCCCGACCAAGCCAATCAATTTCGATTGCCTTATCAATTTTTTGAAAATGAGGAATTCATCCACAAAGCTTTTCAGGACTACACATTTCCTGCTGGTTCATTTGGCATGTTGGAGCCAGCCCCTGCTGGACACATCAATCCATTACAGTTGATTAAAGCGCAACTAAAAGTATTTCAAAACAATGGAGGAGAAATTTATAATGACACCGTAGTTGAGCTCAGTCATCACAACAATTTATTTAGTGTAAATACTGCCACTGGTCAAACCCATTCTGCAAAGAAGGTTTTGGTTACCGCAGGCGCTTTCTCTAATTTCTTTGGATTGCTCCCGCAAGCCTTGGATCTGGAGTTGGAAAGTGAAACTGTTTTGCTTGCTGAGGTGAGTGAGAGCGAAGCCAAAAGATTATCTCATCTTCCCTCACTTCTTTATGAACTTGATACCGAAGCAGTAGAAGGCATCTACCTTGTACAACCTGTACAATATCCAGATGGTCGGTATCGTCTTAAAATGGGCTGTAATCTATCAACAGATATTCCCTTCCAAAACTTAAACCAAATTCAAGAGTGGTTCAGAAATGGTGACAGCTTAGGCAATGAAATAGTTTTGCGAAAAGCCTTACATGCGATAATACCTACTTTAAATACCATTGGGTATACTACCAAAAAATGTATTGTCAGCAGAACCAGGCATGGGCAATGCTATATCGGACCAACCGCTCAGAGGAATTTATATGTAGCTGCTGGAGGAAATGGTTATTCCGCCATGTGCTCTGAAGCACTGGGGCAAGTTGCTACACATTATACCATTCACGAAGATGTACCCCCAGAATATTCAGCTCAATCATTCAAGCCTATTGTGGTTTAGTTAAGTTTTTATTTCAAGTCGTTTCACGAAAACCAACGTGCTATATTTGTGTTTACATTACTATGGCACTTGTTATTATTAATCCAAAAGGAGTAGAGCCGTGGATCAGCGCATTGAAAGAGGCTGACCCCAACCTTGACATACGCACTTTCCCAAACGACACTAACCGTGAAGAAATAAGTTTTGCGCTCACATGGCGGCATCCCTACGGAATTTTTAAGGACTACCCCAATCTAAAATGTATTTCATCTATGGGTGCAGGTGTTGATCACTTGCTAAGAGATCCTGATTTACCCAAACAAGTTTCTATAGTTCGGCTGGTAGATCCTTATCTGGCGCAAGACATGGCCGAATTTGTACTTGCACTGATCATGAATCATCTGCGTGATCTTAATGCTTTTAAAATAAAACAGACTGAATCGATCTGGAGGCCCGCAGAATATCTGAGAATCAGGGATGTGAAGGTGGGCATTATGGGTATGGGAGCGATTGGCAAAAGAGTAGCTACCGAATTACAGAAAACAGGGTTTGATGTGATAGGATGGGCGCGTACAAATAAAGAGATTTCAGGAATAACCGTTTATGCTGGAGACGCTGAGTTTCCAAAATTCCTAAGCAAAGCAGATATTTTAGTTTCTGTACTTCCTCTTACCTCTGAAACGAAAGGTATCCTCAACAAAAAGAACATGCTACAATTGCCTAAGAATGCTTTTGTAATCAATGTTGGTCGTGGAGAACAAGTTGTAGATGAAGATTTAATTCAACTTATTTCCGAAGGTCACCTCTCAGGAGCAAGCCTGGATGTTTTTACCGAAGAACCACTTCCAAAAAGTAATATGTTGTGGAAACACCCCCGTGTTAATGTAACTCCACACATCGCGAGCCTTACCAACCCTACATCGGTGGCGCCTCAGATCGTTGAAAATTATTATCGATTAAAAGAAAACAAAAATCTTTTGAATATTGTATCAAGAGAAAAAGGGTACTAACACTCTGCCAATATTATTACCTACTAGATCACTAAACCTCTACGCATGAAGCCAATTTACCTTGTACTTGCTATTCTTGGGTTTATCGCACCAAATATTTTGGTTGCAATTATTTCAATAGAAACAGGTAATTTACTTTTGTGGCTTCACCCTATGGCTACCATCAGCGGAATGTTTGCCAACAACATCGCATCGGCCTTTGTTGTTGATTTACTGTTTGTAGTAGTTGTGTTCTTTCTATGGACCTATAGCGAGTCAAAAAGATTAAAGATGAAGAAGCCGTATTTGAATTGGGCGTTAACAATGCTATTTGGGTTGGCGGGAGGGTTACCGCTATTCCTATATAACAGGGAGGACTACATTAACATCAACTAGTTTTTTTTATTTTTTTTCTTATCGTCAAAAAGCATTCTTACGGACGGGCCATAAGTATCATCATACTGACCACTTCGCATACTCCAAATAAAACCACCAAGAAATAACAGGGCTATAGTAAGGCTAATACAGATCAAAAGAACGATTATACTCATAACAATCTCTTTTTCGCGATCATATTGACCATGAAGGTAGTAAATACAACAACTGAGATACTACTAATAGGCATTAATATCGCTGCTACCAGCGGTGTGAGATGTCCGCTAATTGCAAAACTTAAACCCACCACATTGTAAAGCAATGAAATTCCAAGACTGATTTTCAAAACAGCCAATGCTGATTTTGATAAGCTCAGGAAAATGTCCAGTTTTTCTAATTGAGGCCCGCTTAAAATTCCATCACAAGAAGGTGTAAAGACTCCCGTATCATCTGCGATAGCTATCCCCACGTCACTTTGCTTTAAAGCACCAGAGTCATTTAATCCATCGCCTAGCATCATCACTTTATTTCCCTTCGACTGCAACTTCGAAACATAATGGAGTTTATCATGAGGCGTTTGAGAGAACTTTAAAATTGTTCCATAGCTAAATATGGATTGCATTCTCCTTTCCTCTGCAGAACTATCCCCTGAAAGCAGGGCTTTTACCCTATTACCCAAGCTGGATAATAATTTTTTAATTCCGGGACGAACTGAAGTACCAATTTCAAAATACCCTTTCTGTACTCCATTAAAAGAAACGTAAACTCGAGTTCCATTATATGTATCATTCTCCCCTGCACCTGCAAATATTGCGGATCCAAGAAGAACGGACGTATCTTCAATTCGTCCTGCAACTCCTTGACCTGGAAACTCTTCATAATAATTGAGCTGCTTCAACGTCTCACCTTTAATACTCCTCGTTATTAATATGCTCAATGGATGTGTGGACGATGAAGACACTGCCTTTATGATCATCAGTTCATCTTCACTGGCACTACCGCTCCAACTAACACTATCAGATCCATGCGTAATCGTTCCTGTTTTGTCAAACACAATGGAATCGATGTTGGCCATACTTTCCACCACGTCTGCATTTTTGAGATAAAGGCCATGATTACCAAACACGCGTAACATGCTGCCATAAGTAAAAGGTGCTGCAAGCGCCAACGCACATGGGCAAGCCACCATAAGTACGGCTGTCACAATTAACCACACGCGGCTTGCATCTGCCCAGTACCAATATAGGCCTGTAGCCAGCGCCAAGCCTAAAACAGACCAAGTGAATACCTTTGCCACCTTATCCATTAAGGTCTGATAGGTTCTACCCTCGGGCTTATTAAATGCATCATTGTTCCACAAACTGGTCAGATGGCTTTGTGAAGTTTTCTTTGTGATGGTTAAAATCGCAGGCTGCCCTACAATTCTTCCTCCAGCATACACCAACTCTCCTGCATTTACTTTTACAGGGTTTGCCTCTCCGGTAACAAAACTATAGTCAACATAAGCCCAATCATTGATAAGAAGGCTATCAGCAGGGACTATTTCCTTATTGCGTATTCGGATATGATCCCCCTTTTCCAACTGGTGCACCACGCAAGCTTTCCATTCATCATTCTCCTTCCTGTAAACAGCCAAAGGGAAATAAGATTTATAATCACGATCAAAAGCCAGGCTTTCGTAAGTTTTATTTTGAAACCATCGACCAATGAGAAGAAAGAAAACCAGGCCCGCTAATGAATCCATATAACCTGGGCCGGTTTGTAATAGTATATCTGCTGCACTTCTTATAAAGAGCACAGAAATACCTATCGCAATAGGTACATCCAAATTGATTTGTCTCTGCCTAAAACTTTTCCATGCCGAAATGAAATAATCCTTGCCGCTATACAAAATTACAGGGAGCGCAAGCACCAAATTCAGATAAGAAAACAACTGACGCAATCCTCTCTCTGCCTGATCAATTCCAAAATATTCAGGAAAACTCAGCAGCATGATATTGCCAAAGCAGAAGCCAGCTATTGCCAACTGCACAATCAATTGTTTATTGTAAATATTTTTTGGTGTCTCTTTTTCAGAATCAAGGCTGATCAGAGGTTTGTAGCCCGTAGATGCTATTAGAGATGCTACTTTGCTTAGCGCAATTTCAGAAACCTTAAAATCAATCAGAACAGTCTTCTTAGCAAAGTTTACTTCTGACTTCAATACACCCTTATCTAGCTTGTTTAAATTTTCAAGCAACCATATACAGGAAATGCAATGAATGGCAGGCACATAAAATTGCACACGGCTTAATCCATTAATTTCAAAAAGAAGAAGCTTTGAGGATATCTCAGTATTATCCAGGTAGGTATAGGTTTCGTCTTTGTCAATTTCTAACCTAATTCCCGGATTGGATTCAAAATCATAATACTCACAAAGGTCATTTTCATTGAGTATCTCATAAACAGTTTTGCAGCCATAGCAACAAAAAGATTTATCATCAGTCAAGAAATCCCCTTCCTTACAAGACTGACCGCAATGAAAACAAGAAGTCTGTTGATGATTAACTTTACCCTCAACTGTTAATTGATCGGACTGCATCAGATTGCTAAACCAAGTTTAGGTTGACTTCCAGGTCCAGATAGGGCATTCGATGTGGTTCACTACATCTTCAGCAATACTTCCGCTCATTAGATGGTTTAATCCCTTGCGGCCGTGAGTAGACATGGCCACCATGTCCCCTTTTACTTCTTTAATAAAATTAGCCACACCCAATTCTTCATTCAGATCGTTATAGACATTAAGTGTATAGTCCTTTAGCATAAAGCGCTTAGCAAAGTCTTTCATCTGCTTGCGAGTTACAACATCAGTTCTAAAGTTAGCAGGGGTGTTAATATTCACCACATGTAACTTGGCCTTGAAAAAAGCCTGCAATGCTTTCACGCGCATGGTTAATTCCTCTTCATCGTCATGTAGTGTACTTGGAAACACAATGTTTTTAATAGAAGATGCTTTCACTGATTGCTTAATAGCAATAACCGGTACTGGCGACCACCTGACAATCTTCTCTGTATTGGATCCAACAAAAAATTCCTTTAGACCAGAGGCTCCCTTTGTACCCATCACAATTAAGTCCACTTTGTTCTTTTCAACAAAATGACTTATGGTAGGTGTCGGTGCTCCGTATTCAACAAAAGTGGAAACTTTAGGCCCTTCTTTTGCCCACTTGGTTTTCATTTTGTTAAAATCCTTATCAGCCCTCTCCTTCATTTCTTTCAAAAAAGTATCTTCAAAAGAAAACGTAGGCATCATTACGTTCTCATGAATAACAGGAAGCTCTACCACATTAAGCAATAGCACTTCTCCTTTACTCTGATTGGCAACCTCCACTGCAAATTTAAATGCTTGAACTGCTGAATCAGAAAAATCGCATGGAACTAATATTCTTTTCATTTGTAAGGTCTTTGATTGTACGCTTTATTGTAATCAAAAATAGGCTAAACCCATAAAATCCCTGATGATTGCAATCAAGGAAAAATATGATTCATGTCATATTTTGAGCACGAAATGGTAAAAATCAAGGCAATAAGATACCTATACCAAAGAGGATGACGAACAACAGAGTCGAGAGCGCCATTTGCTTTAAATAAGGATCCAGTTCACTAGATGGCTTTTTGGAAACGGAGGTTCCATTAATTAAGAAAAAAGGAACTGTTATTAAAAAAAGCAACTGCGCCAGGGCGGTGTAGTTAATGATGGTAAATGCAATGGCACTTGCCAATCCACCAATAATCAAAAGCCAATGGTAGGTTATTGCCTTGCCTCGTCCTATACGCACCGGCAAAGAGAACTTACCTGCTTTCCTATCCGATTCTATGTCGCGAATATTATTGATATTCAAAACTCCCATAGAAAAAAAACCACAACTCATCGCAGGCAATAAGTGATCCCAGCTGATGGATTGAGTAAACAAATACAACGACCCCAGCACCCCGACTATTCCAAAGAACACGAGAACGGAAAAATCCCCCATTCCCAAATACCCGTAGGGTTTTCTTCCTACAGTATATGCGATGGCCGCCAAAATACTGAGTATACCCAATCCAAAGAAAAATAAAATGGCTTCTACATTACCACCCAGGGACACTTTTAACAACCAAATACCGCTTATGAGACAGAGCACAACGAAAACGATCAACGCTTTTTTCATGGACTCTTTAGTGATATCCCCAGACTGCACAGCACGCGAAGGCCCTATTCTCCCCTCATGATCTGCACCATGAATGGAGTCGCCATAATCATTGGCCAGATTGGAAAGTATTTGTAATAAAATAGTAGTGATGGCACAAAGCAAGAAGATATCCCACTGAAATGCCCCAACAGAAGCAGCCAAAAAAGCACCCATACCAATACACGACAAAGCAAGAGGCAGTGTGCGTGGTCTAAAAGCGGCTATCCAGGCTTTGGTCTGCATCCGACAAATTTAACACATCATAATCATTCTTCACGGAGCAACGAAAGAATATCATTATCAAGTGGACTTACTTTCGCAGGAAAAAAACCTACTACCTCTCCGTTCTTGTTGATTACATACTTATTGAAATTCCAGGAAGGAGATTTTCCTGATTTTGCCTCCAGCCACCTATAAAGCGGATGTTTGTCTTTCCCTTTCACAGAAATTTTTTCAAACATCTGAAACTCCACCCCGTAATTTTTCTCACAAAAGGCTGCTATCTCTTCATTGCTTCCTGGTTCTTGCCATAAAAAATTATTAGCAGGGAAGCCCAATATCTCCACCTTATCACCCAATTGATCATGAAGCTTTTCGAGATCAGCGTATTGGTAAGTATATCCGCATTTTGAAGCTGTGTTAACAACTAGGACATTCTTCCCTTTATATTTTGAGAAATCTATTTCTTCCCCACTTAAGGAATTTACTTTAAAATCATAAAAAGAACCAGAACCATCCTGAGTAGAAACATCAGAACCAAATAATGATGAAAACATGAATACAGCTATTAAGACCAAAATACCGAGTGACACTAATAACAACCTAAACATTCTATTGAACTTAAAGTTTCAACATCACATCGCCAAATAGTAAAACTTACATCCTTTCAGGAACGTGAACTCCTAAGAGTTTCATGGCTTTGCTGAGCACTTCTCCCACCTTCTCAGACAAAGCAACCCGTAAACTCAGTTTTTGTTCATCACTTTCAGAAAAAATCGGAATAGATTGATAGAACTGATTGTATTCTTTAGCCAGATCGTAGGCGTAATTAGCAATAATAGAGGGTGAGTAGTCCCTGGCAGCATCCTGAAGCCGATCAGGATAGATAGAAAGAAAGCTGATCAACTTTTGCTCATTAGGCAGAAGGGTGTCAATATTTGCAAGGCTGCTTTTGAGATTCATGGTTGCTGCTTTTCTCGCAATAGAGCGAATCCTCGCATGCGTGTACTGAATAAACGGCCCTGTGTGTCCCTGCAACTGAATAGACTCGTTGGGATTGAACATCATTCGCTTTTTTGGATCAACTTTAAGCAAATAAAACTTGAGCGCGCCAATACCAATCATTTCAAAAAGAGCGTTGGCTTCTTCACCATCCATTTCGTCCACCTTGCCCAACTCTCGTGTTTGTTTTTCAGCTTCATTTATCATTTCAGCCATTAAGTCATCAGCGTCCACTACCGTACCCTCACGAGATTTCATCTTACCTGAAGGTAGATCTACCATACCGTATGACAAATGATAACATTCCTTTGCCCAGGCATATCCCAGCTTAGCCAGAATTAAAAACAAAACTTTAAAATGATATTCCTGTTCATTCCCTACTGTGTAAACCTGACGAGAAATTTTCGGAAAATCCCTGAAACGAAGCATTGCGGTTCCAATATCTTGTGTCATGTACACCGAAGTGCCATCAGACCTCAATAGTACCTTTTCATCTAACCCATCTTCTGTAAGATCAACCCAAACAGAACCATCTTCTTTTTTGAAGAACACACCCTGCTCCACTCCTTTCAATACTTCTTCTTTCCCCAGCAAATAGGTTTCAGACTCAAAGTAGAGTTTGTCGAAGTGAACACCCATTTGTTTATACGTAGTTTCAAAACCATCGTACACCCACCCATTCATTGTTTTCCACAGAGCAATAATTTCATCGTCTTTTTGCTCCCACTTTTGCAGCATATCCACTGCCTGCTTCATAAGTGGCGCTGACTTTTCTGCTTGCTCTTGGTCTTTACCTTGCGCTACAATATCTGCTACTTCCTTTTTATATGCTTTATCAAATTCAACATAGTACTTCCCAACAAGCTTATCGCCTTTCAACCCGCTACTTTCTGGAGTTTCCCCATTACCAAATAGCTTCCAGGCAGTCATGGATTTGCAAATGTGGATACCTCGATCATTAATAATCTGGACCCGGTGTACCTTGTATCCATTGGCTTCATAAATAGACGCAACACTCCAGCCTAAAAAATTATTTCTTAAATGACCTAAGTGGAGGGGCTTGTTGGTATTGGGTGAAGAATACTCCACCATAATCTCTTCCCCAGTTGCCGGCACTACTCCGTACTCATCTTCATTGAGTATGTCTTGAAAAACATTCACCCATACTTTGTCATCCAATACCAAGTTCAAAAAACCCTTCACCACATTATAGCGATTAGCCAGGTCAGTATTGTCCACCAACCATTGCCCAATTAATGCTGCCGTTTCTTCCGGCTTCTTTTTTGAAACCTTAGTTAAGGGGAAGCAAACAAGCGTATGAGAGCCTTCGAATTCCGGATTAGTAGGCTGAAGTTGAATATTGTCAACAGTAGCATTAAATAGCGAACTGATCGCTTCCTCAATTTTTGATTTTAATAATTGATTTAGGTTCATTTTTTAAGCAAACAGAACCCAAAGGTTCGAAGAGTAGATGTTTATCCGAAATACAAAGATCACATATCTAATATATAGGCAAAGATCAATGGTGCTACAATCGTAGCATCACTTTCAATAATATACTTTGGTGTTTCAATACTTAGTTTACCCCAGGTAATTTTTTCATTAGGCACAGCCCCCGAATATGACCCGTAACTGGTAGTAGAATCGCTAATCTGACAAAAGTAGCTCCAGAAAGGAACGCCATCTCGCTCTAAATCCTGATGCAACATAGGCACTACACAAATTGGGAAGTCGCCTGCAATACCTCCACCAATCTGGAAAAAGCCTATTCCATCCTTGCCAGCGTTTTCAGTATACCAATCCGCCAACCATACCATATATTCAATTCCACTTTTCATGGTGGAGGCCTTTAATTCACCAGTGAGGCAATAAGAAGCAAAAATATTTCCCATGGTAGAGTCTTCCCATCCTGGAACCACCATTGGCATATTCTGTTTTGCCGCAGCAATCATCCATGAATTTTTAGGATCAATCTCATGATATTGATCAAGCTCGCCACTATTCAACAACCTGAACATGAATTCATGTGGAAACAGCCGTTCTCCTTTATCCTCAGCATCCTTCCACACTTTAAATAAATGAGATTGTAGTTTTCTAAATGCCTCCTCTTCAGGAATACAAGTATCTGTAACTCTATTCAAGTGATTTTTTAAAAGATCCCACTCTTGCTCAGGAGTAAGGTCGCGGTAGTTGGGTATCCGTCTGTAGTGCGAATGTGCCACTAAATTCATAATATCCTCTTCCAAGTTGGCTCCTGTACATGATATAATATGCACCTTGTCCTGACGGATCATTTCTGCAAAGCTGATTCCTAGCTCACCAGTACTCATGGCACCAGCCAGTGTCACCATCATTTTTTTTCCTCCTTCTACATGTACTTTGTACCCCTTTGCCGCATCTACCAGAGCAGCAGCGTTGAAGTGGAGGTAATTTTTTTCAATAAACTCGGAGATGGGTCGGTTTTTGCTCATCATCAATGGATTATATTAATTAGAGGCGAAATTAAGTAAAAACGAAGAGTATAGTCGGCTAATTTTTATCAAAAAAAGGCAAATAAAAACTAGTTTATCAAGTTACTATTTAGTCTTATTGCGGAACCACTTTCAGAAACAATTTTGATATTTAGCGGTAGTATGAATTTGAGTTTAAGATTCGCTGGGTTTACCATATTGGGGTTCATCTTCTCCTTACAATCCATCGCACAAAATGATGATGAGTTTTCTCTGGTCAGAGAAGAGGACTCCATATATATTTACGAAAGGTGGATCATTTTCCCAGACTCAGATCCTCCTCAAAATGCTAGAGAAGTGAAGGGCGAATTCCTTATCAATACTTCTATACACAAGGCATTCAAATTACTTAAGGATGAGAATAAAATTATGGATTGGCAAAAACATGTCACCGAATTTAAAGTGTACCCTATGCCGACCGACACTGCATGGAGAGAATACTCCTATCATGATATTCCCTGGCCAGTAAGTGACCAGGATCACTTCCTTATCTATTGCATCGAAATAAAAGAAAAGGACAAAATGTTCATCACATTTAAAAGTACCTACGATGAGGTTGTCTCTCCTGAACGTCATGGTGTAACCAGAATGAATTTATTAGGGAGCTGGACATTTCAAAAAATTTCGGATTCAAAAATTAAAGCTACTTACCGAATTATTTCTCAACCCAGTAGTATCCCCAGGATATTTACAGATCCTGTTATCCGCAGAAACCTAATGTCTACCATAAAGTCTTACATTGAAATTTTAGAAGAAACTAAATAATCTAGTCAGACGGAATGGGTCTTGATGCAATATTTTTTGCAGTGGCCTCTAATATTTCAAAAGCGCTTTCTGCCATCCTATTCTCTGTATCTAATGTTGGGTTGACTTCAACAATTTCCCACGCACAAAGTTTAGGGCTCAATGCGAGTTCTTCATTGAGGGCTTTTGCTTCCTCTACGGTAAGTCCATTGGGCACAGGCGTACCAGTTCCTGTCGAAAAACGAGAATCAATACTATCTACATCAAAAGAAACATAAATAAGATCACAATGCTCAAGCATTTTAAGCGCCTCTTGAGCTGCGCCTACTGCACCCATTTTCTTCACCTCCTCTGTAGTGATGAAACCCATACCATATTTATTAATCAGGTAATTTTCAGGTTTTTCTAAATCACGCACAGCGATGTACACAAAGTCTTCAGGATAAGTTTTTGCTCCTGGAATACCTACGTTCTTAATCTGCTCCCAATATTCTATTGTTTCGCTTTTAGGGTCATTGATCTTGCATTCCAGGTTATCAATATCACAAGCCATCGCCACTGGCATGCCGTGCATATTTCCTGAAGGAGTAGTGTAGGGTGTGTGTATGTCTGCATGGGCATCAATCCAAATTACTCCTAATCGTTTCTTCGGATAAGCTTTCTTAATCCCAGCAATAGTCCCATAGGCTGTGGAGTGGTCTCCCGCTATAACAAATGGAAAATGATCATCCAGCAAAGTTTCGTACACTTCAAGACAAACACGCTCCTGCATTATCAATACACCATCAATAAACTTTGAGTGAGCATGTTCGGCTCCATCAAAGAGCAGTTCGTTAACATTCTCAACTTCTACAGAATCGTATCGTCTGAATAGATCCGATTTAAGGTCCAAACCGGCTATTTTCATAGCCTCCACCCCAAGGCTAGCACCACGGGTTCCAGCACCGATCTCCGACTTCACCTCGATGATTTTAATATCGTTCACTGTTTAATAAATTAATAATTGAAAAAAATGTTTCCTGCTGCTAAAAATTATCTCAAAAGCCTAACTTAGGCTCTTCAGTAATCTGGCAAGGGATGGGTAATTTTAGCAGAACAGCAGGAAAATCGATCTGTCATACAGATTTAAATTTCGAATTGTAAAGATGGCAAAATTATACCAATATTGCACCCTTCCAAAACCCCTTTAGCGTGAAATGAAGAGCTACCGAGACCTAATAGAGCAAACATTTGAATTCCCACAAAAAGAGTTTAAAGTATGGGAAAATGAGTTGCAGTTCAATGATGTTCCCCTTATGGATATCATTAAGGAATATGGGACTCCATTAAAGCTTACCTACCTCCCCAGAATAAGCGAAAACATTCGTTTTGTTCAGGCCACCTTCAATAACGCAATAGAAAAATTTAAGTATAAAGGCGACTACACCTATTGCTACTGCTCTAAGTCATCACATTTTTCTTTTGTGATGGAGGAAGCGCTTAAGAACGATGTCCATCTGGAGACTTCATCTGGTTTTGATATTCCTATTATTCGAAGCCTCTACGAACAAGGGAGAATCTCAAAGAAAACTTTTATCCTTTGCAATGGGTTTAAAATGCCCAGGTATACTGATAACGTTGTCGGACTCCTCAATGAAGAATTCAATTGTATTCCTATTCTTGATACCATCAACGAGATTGATATCTATGAGGGCAAAGTTGACAAACCCTTTCAGGTAGGCATCAGAGTTGCATCTGATGAGGAGCCAAAGTTTGAATTTTACACTTCTCGCTTAGGTGTGCGCTATAGTGACATTGTGCCTCTATATAGAGACAAAATAGAAAAGAGCAGCAAGGCGTCATTGAAGATGCTGCACTTCTTTATCAATACAGGAATAAAAGATACTGCTTACTATTGGAGTGAATTGAGTCGATTCATTTTTAAATATTGTGAGTTAAAGAAAATGTGTGACTCCCTTGACTCCATTGACATTGGCGGAGGATTTCCTATTAAGCAGTCACTTACATTTCAATATGATTACAAGTACATGATCGAGCAGATCGTAGAAAACATCAAGTGGATTTGTGACAAAAATAATGTGCCGGTACCCAACATCTTTACCGAATTTGGAAGCTATACTGTAGGTGAGAGCGGAGCCATACTTTACTCTGTGGTTGATCAAAAACTTCAGAATGATAAAGAGCTTTGGTACATGATCAACGGATCTTTTATTACCCAAATGCCTGACGCTTGGGGATTAAATCAAAAATACATTCTGCTTCCCATCAACAAATGGGATGACCCCTATCACAAAATAAATATGGGAGGCCTCACTTGTGATAGCATGGACTATTACAATTCAGAAGCACATACAAGCGAGGTTTTTTTACCAATGATCAATGACGCTGAGCCGCTTTATATCGGGTTCTTTCATACAGGTGCCTATCAGGAGTCTTTGGGTGGATATGGCGGAATACAACATTGCCTGATACCGGCACCTAAACATGTACTTATCAGCAGGAATGAGGATGGCGAAATCTCTACTAAACTTTTCGCGCCCGAGCAAACCAGCGAGAGCATGTTAAAAGTATTGGGCTATGATGAATCAAAATAGATTCATAGAGCACTTTTTTCTTTTCTTATTTATTCTATCGTTCTCTTGTAGTTTTGCCCAAACCCAATATCGGCAAAGCGATGATTCCTACTTATCCATTTCTGGATCCTCCACGCTTAATGCCTGGACTATGAATTCAGATGAGGGAAACTATAAAGTTGAATTAGAAACTACTGATGAGGGATTACCCATTAAACTTAATTCATTATCCCTGAATGTACCGTGCGAAAGTTTAAAAAGTGGCCATTCAGCAATGGACAAAAATGCCTACAGTGCGCTGGATGCCGATTCCCATAAATCAATAATCTTTATTTTAACCTCCTCTAAACTTCACTCAAGGAAGATCGATTGTACGGGGAATCTAAGTGTAGCTGGAAAGACAAAACTAATTAGCGTTGAAACGGAATACCTGCCACTCGAAAATCAGGCCCTTTTGTTTACTGGGAAAAAGAAATTAAAAATGAGTGATTTCGACATTGAGCCGCCTTCATTCATGTTTGGAACAGTTTCAACAGCAGACGAAATAACGGTGTCATTCTATATTAAACTCATTCCAACAACTAAGTAATTTTTCAAGCATTCTTATCGAGCAATAGCACTAAATGAAAGCTAACATCTATCTTATCCTCCACTTTTACTAAACCCATCATTTTAGACGGAGCTTCCAGATTGAAATCCGAAAAAGTGAATCGCCTTCCCCCTTTAAAATGTATAAGGCCAGATTCCTCTACCTCAATAGTGCAATTCATTTCAAATGGCTTGGTGACACCCGCTAGTGAAATCTGCATTCTTCCTTTAAAAACATCATTTCCAGAAGCAAGGATTAAAGTGCGCTCAAAAGAAATAAACTCTATGGAAACAACAGGGTATTCTTTGTATTTAATAGTTTTCCAAAAATCATTCGTCATCAGTTGAACACCACAATCGAACCGGGCCGCTTCAAGCCCAACGTATCCCTTTTTGAAGAATGGTTTTTTGTTTTTTCCTCCTTCATGAAGAACAAGTGTATCCTTACCAACATATTGTGTAATGGCACATCTAAACGAATTCACATTCGTTTTACCATCAATGGTAAGCTTACTTGAAGGCTGAACAATAAATCGATGAACAAGAACACCTCCCCCTGGCGTTGCAGTAAAACCCTTTAAACCCAATAAGATGCAGATTATTATTGCTCTCATTTCAGATTGCAAATTTAATAAAAATGAGAAAGGTCATTTTTAACATAAGAAATTTGGGGATTTGACTACTAAAAAAAGAGTCACTCCAAATTGGAAGTGACTCTTAATAAAATCCTGATGATTTAGAAGGCAATTACAGCCTCTACAGATATACCTTTAAACTCTCCACCAAGGAAGCGTGCATTAGAGCCAGTCCATGCGTTTCCTTCATAATTCTGTTTTACATACTCCACCTTGGTCAATACATTTTTAGTCAGGAACCATCCCCCGCCAAAATTGAGACGATTAATCTTCAAATCCTCAGTAGCACTCTCACGCATTTTTCCACTTACGGTGTTATATCTTCCTCCCAAGTAGAATTGTTCTGTGGAGCCAAATCTATATAACAACTCACCAGCTATTTGAGTAAAAGAACCTTCCTTATCTGCTGTTGGTGTGGTAAACTCGTTACTTCCACCTGCAACTTCATAGATACCAAAGAACTCCAATCCTTTGAACTTAACGAAAGGATTCACTTGTATTGCTGTAAGCTTTGTAAAACGTGCATTGAAGCGACCATCAAAATCACTAGCCTGTGCAGCTACTGGAGGTGTTGCACCAGGATCTGCAGCAACGTTCATCACTTTATAATATCTTGATCCAGCTCGGTCGCCTCCATAAAGCCATGTACCCGTTGTAGTGCCATGATTGGTATACCATGAACCAGTAAGTCTCATTCTTAAATCATCACTTAATTGTTTGTCAAACCCAACCTTACCAAAGAAAGAAGGTTTGTTATTACTGCTTGATGATAAAGTAACATTTTGATTCAGTTTACCATTTGTTACACCCAGCACCACCAACAGTCCATTATTTTGAACAGTAATCTCACCAAATGCCTCAGTAGAGAAAGAGTCCATTATATAGTTACCTACAAATGGATTATAAAGAGCTCTGGCATTATCAGACCTTCTAAAGTGAGCATCTCCATAATTGAATTCATCCAAACCAATGGTGATGGTAGTGTACTGCATAATATTTTCTAAGAACCCTTCTTTAATGAAGTTAAGCTTATCCATTTGCATGTATCCACCTTTAATCCATGCTTCATTGTGATGCGCTGCAGAAAGATAAGTGCGCAAATGCATTCTCATACCATCGTACAGTTGTACATCTAGATTTAAGTTAGCTGTTGGAAGATTAAAGTCTGATCCTAGCTCCACCAAATTTCCAGCGGTATTGCTTTGACTTAAACCTTGAAATTGCATGGCAAAGTCTCCTCCAACCCGAACCTTAAGTCCGTCAAATGTTTCAGCCTCCTCTTTTGAGGATTCAAAAACATTAATTCCACTTTTATCGTTTGTCCGATAATATTGCATTGGAGCCTGTTGTGCATGGGCAAAGTCCGCACCCATCAGGATGACAATTAGTGCGACCCCTTTTAAAAAAATAAAATTAGTTTTCATGTTAGTTAGTGTTAACGGTTAAGTTCAATTTTCTATTAATCGTGATAATTCATAAAGTCTATTCATTTCTTACTAATGCCTTGCCCAGGAGATAGTGTCAAGTCAAAATTTATTGTCACTTCTTCACCCACTTTAATAGTCCCCATTACGGCCGTTGGAGGAGTCATTTTATAATCCCTCATATTAAGTGTATAAGAGCCTGTCATCTGAACGTCACCAGTTGAAAGAACACTCGACTTAACATCGAGAGAAATCACTTTAGTGGCTCCCGCCATAGACAAAGTTCCATTAGCTTTAATCACATCACCACTCAATGTCGCTTCTGACATTTGGTAAGTAATCGTTGGGTATTTTTCAGAGTTAAAAGCGTCATAGGTTTTGCCATCCATTATCCTACCGTTATCACTCTTAATTGAGGTCACAGGTATTCTCACGTTCACTTTAGATACCTCTACAAGTTTTCCATTCTCCACCTTCAGCATTCCGCTCCATTCCACTTTTGTTACCTCAGACACCCAATCGTGTAAACTAGACGATCCTGCAACAGTTACCTTTTCTGATTTTATATGGTAAGACGTTTGAGCTTCTGCTGCATGAATAAATATTGAAAAGGCAATTGTGATTGCCAGAAAAATTACTAGCTTTTTCATTATTACTTCTGAATTAGATTATAAATGTAAAAGCCCAATTGCACCAATTTCATGATGGCAATCAGCAGCAGTATTGATTTATGTCACCTTACTTCAGCAGTGGGAAGAACTTTACACTAGCGTGAATGAATACACCGACCTGAGACAAATGTCCTAAGGATGACATCCTAATTGAGTAAGTTTCATAACTTTGATCCCAATTATACCATAATACTTCAAATGAGAATTTATCCATTTCTGTTAGCCATTTTTCTTCTTTCTTCTTGTACATCTGAACAAAAGAAAGAAACTCCTATTGATTACTATTCTTCACTTCCAACTGGCTTTTCAGAGGTACTTAAAGCACATGGAGGCCTTGATAAATGGAGAAGCTTTAAAACATTGGAGTACGATTTGCTCCATAGTGGTGACTCCACCCCAACAGAACACTATACACTTGATCTACTGAACAGAAAAGACTTAACGGTAGCTGACTCTTTCAAGATCGGGTTTGACGGTAAAGAAGTGTGGGTGGCTCCCAACAAAAGTGCTTTCAGCGGTCGCTCTGCACGTTTCTACCATAATTTATATTCCTATTTCTTAACCATCCCTTTTATTGTGGCCGACCCAGGGGCGATTTACTCAAATGATACCCTCACTGTGAACGGAAAATTATATACTGTAATTAACGTGAACTTCGAAGAGGGCGTTGGCGATGCAGACAAGGATGTTTACAAATTATTGATTGATCCAACAACAAAACAAATGGAGAAACTGCTCTACACAGTAACCTATTATTCAGGAGAGGCACATGAAAATTATAATGCCTTAAGCTACGAGGATTGGATTGAAGTAAGTGGAGTTAAAATGCCCACAAAATTAGTTGGGTATAAGTACAGCAATGGTACAACTGGAGACAAAAGATATGAAGTGAGTTTTGTAAATATTCAACTAACAGAAGAAAGCCCCAACCAGGACATCTTCAAAATGCCGGTTGAGGCCGAAATAGACTCTTTAAAGTCGAACTAATTACCCATCATTCCCTTCACTTCTTTGAAGCTGGAGGGAATGATAAATTCACTGGCGGACAACGATTGTTTTTTCACCTCCTTTGCCTCCATAGTCATTTCCATCTCCGGCATTGACATTTGCATTTTTAGCGGGAAGCCATCTATCTCTTTATAAATGGCTGAATTTCTCATTTTTTCATCGCTCAAACTCCTCATATCTATACCCTTAAGTTCCGTAGTAGCCCAAATAAACTGGGTTATCTTTTTTCCCTGTTCCGTCATCTCCACTTGATACTTATGACACTTATATCCTAAGATTGAAGCCGACTCCGCAGTTTTTGTAACCTTCACATTGGTAGCATTATTGTTATCGCTCCCTAGCACAGAATAGGTCTTGTTCTCTCTATCCACACGATACGATTGCCCTTTCTCGCTCAGGTACAAAATATCACCGATCATCATTCCACCTTCCATGCGAGTAAGCGTATTCTGATTTTTAATTTTCACTGTCATTCCCTTAGGAAACATATCTTTCATTCCTCCACCAGACGCCATCTTCATCGCCTGTTCCATTTGTGCTTTCATTTGAGGATTGGATTCCATCATCGCCTTCATCTGGGGATCATTCATCTGTTCCTGCATTTGTTTCATTTGGGCTTGCATGGCAGGGTCATTCATTTGTTGTTGCGCCTGCTCCATTTGAGCTTTCATTTTAGCATCCTTGATATCAGTACTAATGGTCCATGTAATTGTCCCCTCAAAATATTGAGCATAAGCAATAACAGAAAAAGACAGCAGGATGACTGTAAGTAAATTTTTCATATTTCTTTAAGTAAAATAGTGTAAATCCTATATCCAAATTTACAATTACCATACCGATTCGTCTTAATTATGTTACCATTTTTTCGAAAGCGAAAATGGTCAAACAGCTCGAGAAAGCACTTTGGAACCAGAAACCTATAAAAAGAATTCTTAAATAGAATTAATTAAGAATCCTATGTGTTGCCGCTACTAAGTCAGTCACCATATAGTCTTCAACACCGCAAGTTTCATTGCCAATAAGGACAGTCTTCATACCCAATTGTTTCGCTGGCACCAGATCGCGATCGCGATCACCAACCATCCAACTTAGCTGAGGGTCAATTGTAAATTTTGCCATTCCTTTTTCAAAGAGTAAGGCACCCGGCTTACGGCCTAAAGACTCAGTTACTTTAGGGTGATATGGACTAAAGTAAAAATGATCAATCAACCCGCCACACTTTTCCTGCAAGTAATTGTGACACATTTCCATTTCTTGTTGAGTATATATTCCCTGGGCAATGCCAGATTGATTGGTCACCACGATCAATAAATACCCCGCATCCTTTAGTCCCTGTAATGCTTCAGGCACTCCCGGTAATATTTTAAAATGATCTAATTGGTAGGCATAATCTGGTCTATCCTCATTCAGAACACCATCTCTATCCAAAAACACACATTTGCTTTTCCCCATTGCAGAAAGTTATAATCGAAGTTAAAAGGTCGAAATTACCCCAAAGTGGGCATTTACCCAATTGGCCGATCATGCCCTTTTCATTAGTTTTGTTGCTTACCAAAAGGTTTTCGTGAGTAACGCTATCGTCATCATTCCAACTTACAATGAGAAGGAAAATATTGGTCTTATCATTGAAGCTGTTTTTAGCCTACCAAAGGACTTTGACCTGCTCATTGTGGATGATAACTCGCCTGATGGTACTGCGGAAATCGTAAAAAATCTTCAACCTAATTTTAACTCTTCCCGCGAACGCCTTCACCTGCTTCAGCGCCAGGGAAAACTAGGGCTTGGAACCGCATATATCACAGGTTTCAAATATGCTTTGGACAAGGGCTATGAGTACATGCTTGAGATGGATGCCGACTTCTCCCACGACCCCAATGATCTTGTTCATCTCTACCTGGCGTGCTCAGAAGGCGGCAACGATATGGCGGTAGGATCCCGTTACGTTACAGGTGTAAATGTGGTCAATTGGCCAATCGGTCGAGTCCTCCTCTCCTATTTCGCCAGTGCCTATGTGAGAGTGGTTACCCGTATGCCTATTCGGGATGCTACTGCTGGCTTCGTGTGCTATAAAAAAGAAGTATTGAGCACCATCCCTTTGGACAAAGTTAAATTCACTGGTTATGGCTTTCAAATTGAAATGAAATTCCTGGTGTGGAAATATAAATTTAAAATCATTGAAGTACCCATCATCTTTACGGAACGGGTAAGAGGGCAATCGAAACTCTCAGCGGGCATTTTTAAAGAGGCTTTTTTTGGAGTGATGCAACTCACCATTGAGAGCTGGTTTAAACGATATCCCAAACGTAGCCTTTAACATACTTTTCCATATTTGGTGAACCTTACGGACACCAAACCGACTATAGGGTACAGAGGATGAAAAATAGCTCGGATATATTCACAGAATGGCTCGTTTTGGGCTGCCAGCAAGGAGACAGAAAATCGTTTGAGTTGCTGGTAAAGCACTGGCAACCAAAAGTATTGAGTCAGGCCTATTGGTACTGCAAAAGCTCAATGGCGGCAAAGGATATCACACAGGAAGCATGGGCAAGTGTGATAAAAGGGCTTTCAAATTTGAAGAATCCAGCAAGGTTTCCCGTTTGGCTCCACCAAATTGTGCATAGAAAGTCAGTAGACTGGATTCGGAAAATGCAGAAAGAAAGAGGCCTTGATCATCATGAAGTAGAGGAGTCATTGCATTCCGAAACAGAGGGCATCAATGATAAAAGCAAGCTATTGATGAAGCATCTTCAAAATCTTCCAGAAGAGCAAATAGCAATACTGACGCTTTTCTATTTGAAGGAACATAGCATTCTTGAAATCGGTGAGATTCTCTCTATACCCTCAGGAACAGTAAAATCCAGATTATTCAATGCACGAGAACATTTAAAGAAAAAATTAAAAAATATAGATTATGAAAAATCATGAAGAAATTGATCAGTTGATCCGACAAGCACTTTCTGAAGAGGAATCAAAATTTTACGATCAGCTTGAAGAACAGAATTTACCTCAGATGATTGGAGGGTTATTCGAAGGTAAAATGAGATGGCTCTCCATTATGACAGTGGCCATAATGCCAATACTTTTTGTGGGCGCTGTCTTTTGCATTTATTATTTTTTTCAAGCCAACGAAATAAAAGAAATGATCATATGGTGCTCCAGCGCCCTCATCCTTTGGTTCGCTGTTGGCTTTCTAAAACTTTACCATTTTATGCAAATGGATAAAAACTCTATCATAAGAGAAATCAAACGAATGGAATTGCAGTTAGCCATGCTCAATAATAAGCTAAGCAATAAGTGATTTCAATCAAATCGTATGGCCCTAATTGGATTAATACGCGACACAATTGCAGTAGGCACAAGTAGAACAACCGTCACCACCGCAAATACCAGCGCATTCAATAATATTACCATACCCCAATCCCAACTGATGGGAACGAAGCTCATATAATAATCGTGTGGGTTCAGTTGAATCCATCTGAACTGATATTGCACGAAACACAATCCTAATCCTATTGCATTTCCATACAACAGTCCTTTCGCAATCAAGTTAATTCCGCTATACACAAACACAGATCGGATCATTCTATTGTTGGCCCCCATCGACTTCAGCAGACCAATCATTTGCGTTCGCTCCATCACCAGTATTAAAACAACTGATATCATATTCACACACACTACTGTAAGAATAACTACCAATAAAATATTTACCTGTCTGCTTATCAAGCCCAGCCACTCAAATACCTGAACATATTTATCACTTACTTTTTCAATGTACAGATCGTAATCCATGTCTTCACCAATAGTGGAGTAGGCCAGGTCGATATCCTTTGGATCTTTCACAAACACTTCCAACCCACCCGCTACACTATCCGCCCAATCATTAAGCCTTGATATCAGCCGAATGTCTCCGATAATAATTTTGCTATCGTAGTAATCTGAAAGATTGGTTTCGTAAATACCCACTACCTTCAATTTTCTGAAGCGCGGAGGGTTTTGGAAAAAGTGTACGATGATATCATCATTCACTTTTGCTTTTATTTTGTTAGCGATGGTTCTGCTTATTACAGCTTCAAATGCATAATTGGAATCCGGCAGATGAAGGAATTCTCCTTCCACCATATTTTGTTTAAAAGCACTAAGATCGAAACTCTTCCCTATACCTTTAAAAACTACACCTAAAACCTCATCATCCGTCTTGATTAAACCTGCTTTATGGCTGTACTCCTGTATATGATCAATATACCCGTACTTTTGGTAATTTTTATACAAATCAATGTTGTAAAAGAAAGGTTGTTCCTCCATGGAGTTGTTCATGGTGAAGCGGGTTACAACCATATGCGAACTAAAACTGAAAATTTTGCTCTTAATGGTCTCCTGGAACCCGCTCATGATCAGGAAAGAAACAATGGCGGCTCCTAATCCTATTGCAATACTTATAACAGCAATTTTATGCGTAATGGAAGAAAATCCGTCCTTCTGCTCCCGGCTTATCCTTTTTGATATGAAGTACCCAAGGTTCAAATTATTGGCTTAATTTTGATTGTATCCAACAAGCAAATTACTTATAAAATGATAAGGATAATTGGGTTGTCTGTTTTTTTATGCACCGCTATTGTAGCGTGTGATGGGCAGACCAATAGCAAAATAGTGCTAGGCGCAGATCAGGTTGATTTACTGGTTTCGAAGTTGCAAAACAAAAGGGTAGCACTTCTCGTCAATCATACCTCAAAGGTTGGCAACACGCATTTGGCTGATACATTGATTAGCAGAGATGTAAATCTGGTAAAGATTTTTTCACCAGAGCATGGTTTTAGAGGGCAGGCCGCAGACGGAGAAAAGGTAAATGATGCTGTAGACGAAAAAACAGGGCTGCCTATTGTATCACTTTATGGAAGCGCTAAAAAGCCAACTCCTGAACACTTAGAAAATATAGATATTGTAATTTTTGATATACAGGATGTAGGCGTTCGATTTTTCACATATATCAGTTCGCTCTATAACATGATGGAAGCCTGTGGAGAAAATGGCAAGAAAGTTATGGTGTTGGACAGGCCTAACCCCAACAGTTTTGTTGATGGCCCTATGTTGGAGCCACAGTTTAAATCCTTTGTAGGAGTGATCCCAATTCCTATTGCACATGGGATGACCGTGGGAGAACTTTCCAAGATGATGCTGGGTGAAAAGTGGCTCAATGGAGGGACACAATGTGAACTGGAAGTAGTTCAGATGAAAAATTATTCACATAGCATGCCCTACAATTTACCTACCCATCCATCACCCAACCTACCTACTCAAAATGCTATCACATGGTATCCGACACTGTGTTTGTTTGAAGGGACAGTTGTTAGTGTTGGTAGGGGAACCGAGATGCCATTTGAAGTTATCGGTAATCCCGAAATCAAAGACTACCCATTTACTTTCACTCCGGTTAGCATAAAAGGTAAATCAAATCATCCTCCACATGAAAACAATAAATGCTTTGGTCTTGATTTGAGAAATATAAAGTCTGAACAAGGCATCTCTTTAAAATATTTGATAGAATTCTATAATAAGTATCCTAACAAGGATCAGTTTTTCACTCCTTACTTTAATACCCTTGCTGGCACAGACAAGCTGAAAGAACAAATTATAGCAGGAATGACTGAAAGTGAAATCAAATTTACCTGGCAAAAAGACCTTAACAGTTTTAAAGGAAAAAGAGAAAAATATTTACTCTACAAATAATTATCCAATCGCCTGGGAAATTACTCATTGGCATAAAATGAAAGCTTCACACTTACTACTTGGAATTTTTCTCTTTGCTTTTATCGCTTGCTCAACCTCTCGAGTAAATAGTCGATTATTAAAGCAAGAGGCCCCAGCTACTTTTAAAGCTAAATTTGAAACTTCAAAAGGTGACTTCGTAGTGGAGTTCCATCGAGATTGGTCTCCCAAAGCTGTTGACCGCGTATATCAACTAATTAAAAGTGACTTCTAC
Source organism: Cyclobacteriaceae bacterium (assembly GCA_040216665.1). Lineage (GTDB taxonomy): Bacteria > Bacteroidota > Bacteroidia > Cytophagales > Cyclobacteriaceae > ELB16-189. The sequence continues at coordinate 289,638 of JAVJOQ010000018.1, forward strand.
GATAGTGAAGTCATCTTTAGGGTTGTGAAAGATTATGTTGCGCAATTTGGTATCAGCAATGATTCCACACTCAACTCATTTTGGAACAAGCACAAATTAGTAGACGAACCTGTAATTACCCCCAATACAAAAGGCACAATTTCATTTGCAAGAGGCGGGCCTAATTCAAGGGGTACTCAGTTATTTATTAACATAGAAAATAATTCTCCAAGATTGGACACCTTAACGTTTCAAGGAGTAAGTGGATTCCCTGTAGTTGGCGAAATCATTGAGAACAAAGAAATCGCAAGTCAGCTATATTCAGGTTATGGTAATAGTCCAAGACAAGATTCTATTCAAGTTCACGGAAATAAATATCTCAATACAAATTTTTCCAATCTTGATTACATTAAAAGAGTAAGCATAATCAAATAAGCATGACCAAAGCCGAGAAGGTAAAAGATATCCTATCCATACTAAATAAACTTTATCCTCATCCCGAAGTTCCGCTACAACACAAAGACGCATATACTTTGTTGATATCGGTTTTACTTTCCGCCCAGTGTACCGATGAACGCGTCAATAAAACCACTCCCTTTTTGTTCAAACAAGCAGATAACCCTTATGACATGATAAAGCTCTCCGTAGAAGAGATTCGTGAAATCATTAAACCTTGTGGCTTATCTCCCATGAAATCAAAAGGCATTGCAGGGTTGTCTAAAATTCTTGTTGATAAATACGATGGCGAAGTGCCCAATACTTTTGAAGCATTGGAAGAACTGCCTGCTGTTGGGCATAAGACAGCGTCCGTAGTAATGACACAATGGTTTGGAATACCGGCCTTCCCTGTAGACACACATATCCATCGACTGGCTCACCGATGGGGATTATCTAATGGTAAAAATGTAACGCAAACAGAAAAAGACTTAAAACGGTTAATCCCCGAAAACCATTGGAACAAGGTGCATTTACAAATTATTTATTTCGGAAGGGAATATTGCCCAGCAAGGGGCCATCAGTGGGAAACCTGCCCGATTTGTAAAAAATACATGCCTAAAAAATTAAGAGACTGAAACGGTATATTTGCCTATCACCAAAAGCAAAGAACCTGTGCATTACCCTATAATAACTTGTGAATAAACTTAGCATTATATTTATGGGAACACCAGATTTTGCGGTGCCCAGTCTTCAAATTCTAATTGAAAATAAATTCAATGTTGTTGCTGTAATCACCGCACCTGACCGACCCCAGGGACGCGGGCAAAAATTAACAGCATCTCCGGTAAAACAACGTGCATTGGATAACAACATCCCGGTATTACAACCCACAAACTTAAAAGATCCAGATTTTATAGAAGAGTTAAAAAGCTTTAACGCCAATTTACAAATCGTGGTGGCCTTCCGTATGTTACCCAAAGTAGTTTGGTCAATGCCCTCTCTGGGTACATTCAATTTACACGCTTCTCTACTTCCACAATATCGTGGGGCTGCACCCATCAATTGGGCAATTATTAACGGAGAAACAGAAACTGGTGTGACCACATTTTTTCTCAAACATGAGATTGATACTGGAAGTATTATCTTTCAAGAAAAAGAATCCATTCAAGCGGATGATAATGTAGGAACACTTTACGAGAGGCTAATGCTCAAAGGCGCTGCCCTTGTTCTAAAGACCGTAAAGGCTATTGAGAAGGGGGACTATCCTTCTATCCCTCAGGAAAGCTCAGCAGAAACAAAACACGCGCCTAAAATATTCAAAGACACCTGCGAAATCAACTGGAACCAAGAATCAAAAAAGATAATCGATTTTGTTAGAGGCCTGAGCCCCTATCCATCTGCATGGACTAAAATCAACGGAAAAACTTATAAAATATTCAAAGTATCAGACGCAGAAAGCCATAAACAAAGTGAAAGTCCTTTTTTAACGGATCAAAAATATGAGCTTCATTACAAAACAAAAGACGGATGGTTGAGTATCGATGAACTTCAACCGGAAGGAAAGAAGAGAATGAAGATCAAGGATTTTTTTAGAGGAAATAAAATTTAGAATGAAAATATCATTGATTGCCGCGGTAGCGCGAAACCGAGTCATTGGAAAAGAAAATGATCTTCCCTGGCGATTGCCTGATGATATGAAATACTTCATGCAAACCACATCAGGTCATCATGTATTAATGGGAAGGAGAAATTATGACTCTCTACCAGATAGGTTTAAGCCACTTCCCAATAGAACCAATATTGTAGTTACAAGACAAAACAACTTCAAGGCCCCTGGCTGTACCATCGTAAGTTCAATTGAAAAGGGAATTGAAATTGCTTTGAAAAATAATGAGCAAGAACTGTTTGTGATCGGTGGAGCTCAGATTTACAAGCAATCATTAGAAAGAGCAGATTACCTTTACATTACTGAAATCAACGCTGAAATTGAAGGCGATACTTACTTCCCCAATATTGAATCCAATGAATGGGAGGAGGTCTCTCGAAAACATCACGGTATTGATGAAAGGCATCGTTATTCATTTGATTTTGTAATTTACAAAAGAAAGAATTAGTACTTTACATCACATAACCCCCAACATCAATGGAAAGTCATAAACGTATCTTAGGCATATTGTACATTATCTCGGGAGCCTTCCAAATAATCCTTGTATTTGGACTATCCATGTTCATCACAACAATTCTTGCCTTTGCTTCCCATGAAATTGATCCCGGACAGGCAGCCATTTTTGAATTGATCACCAGTATTTTTCAGTTCCTTCCTGCAGTGATTGTCATTTTCTTTTCTATTCCGGCTATCATCGCGGGAATAGGGCTTTTGTACAAACAATCTTGGGCAATGGTGCTTGCCCTCATCCTTGGATGCTTCAAATTATTTTCTTTTCCAATTGGTACAGCTTTAGGAGTCTATACGATTTGGGTTTATGTTGAACAAAACAAACAATCCAAAGAAACTGCATAATGTTTTCTTTCAAGAATAAAGTAGTGTGGTTAACAGGCGCCTCGTCAGGTATAGGAGAAGCACTCACCTATGAACTATCCAAAAGAGGTGCGCGACTCATCATTTCAGCCAGAAGAAAAGAAGAACTAGAAAAAGTAAAAGGAAATTGCGACTCTTCCGCTCAAAACAACATTAAGTTACTTCCTTTAGATCTTGCTGCTGCAGATACGCTTTTGTTGAGTGTAGAAGCTGCCATCCAGGCTTTTGGCCATGTAGATGTGCTTATTAACAATGGAGGAATAAGTCAAAGAAGTTTGGCAATGGAAACATCACTTGAAGTAGACCGTAGGATAATGGAGGTCAATTATTTTGGCGCCATCGCACTGACAAAATATCTGCTGCCCCATCTTATCAAACAAAAAGGTGGGCACCTTGCGGTAGTCTCAAGTCTCACAGGAAAATTTGGCACTCCTTTTAGGTCAGGCTATGCCGCAGCCAAACATGCATTGCATGGCTTTTTTGAATCCTTGCGCGCAGAGTTGTGGAAGGAAAACATTAAGGTTACCATTATCGCGCCCGGATTCATTCAAACAACCATATCTGTTTCTGCACTCACAGGTGATGGTACGCAATTGAATAAAATGGACGATGCACAAAGTAACGGCATGCCAGTAAAAAAAGCGGCAAAAAAAATTGCTGATGCCATCGCCAAAGAAAAAAATGAAGTGTACATCGGAGGAAAAGAGACATTGGGAGTACACATCAAAAGATTCTTCCCTGGCTATTTCTCTAAAATGATAAGAAAAGCAAAAGTGAGATGAAATTGTTAGCCGGGCTTGAATAATATCGAAGAGAATGTCTCCATGGCTTGAGTATCCCATTTACATTATCGTTGGCATCTTCACAGGCTTCTTAAATACGGTAGCAGGAGGTGGCTCACTCATCTCAATGCCTATCCTCATTTTTATGGGACTGCCAGGCACGGTTGCCAACGGAACAAATCGGGTGGCTATACTCGCCCAGAATATCTTTGCAGTAGGTGGATTCCACAGCAAAGGAGTGCAACTGCCCTTCCCTTACACCTATTACCTATCGGGCGTCTCTCTATTGGGAGGTCTCATCGGGGCATGGCTCGCCACAGACATTTCAGATGTAGTGTTCAATAGAATACTCGCCATTGTAATGGTAGTTGTGGTGATCTCCATCGTATTTAACCGCTCCTCTGCCAAACAGGGAAGCGAAGAAAACCTCTCCACACCGAGAGTCATCCTTGGATGTATCCTATTTTTCTTCTTAGGAATTTATGGTGGCTTCCTTCAGGCAGGGATCGGATTTCTGGTCATTGCATTGCTCACACATGTCAACAACTTTAACCTCGTAAAGATCAATTACATCAAAGTCTTTGCTGCCTTGCTCTACACTGGGGCAGCCGTTCTCATTTTTGCACTAGGAGATAAAATCATCTGGACAATAGGCCTAACCCTGGCCATCGGCCAAAGCATAGGCGCTTGGTACGCAAGCCGTTGGTCAGTAGGCGCAGGCGAAAAATGGATCAAACGAATTCTGGTCGTTTCTGTAATCGGAATGGCAATAAAGTTGTGGTTCTTTTGAACCATAGCTTTATTGAATACCAATTTTAGGCTTTCACTGGCTCGCGATGTCCTACCCAAGTAAATCTCTTAGTCACATATTCCGGATTGGTAAAAGAAGCGTTACCGGAAGGATTCCCTCCCGTTACGTGGAAATCAGAGAATGCGGCATTTTGATTCATGTAAATGCCTCCCACCAAATTAAAAGATACCGGAGTGGCTGCCAACGACATCTCATCAGCAATTTGCTCCCTTACCTCATCATTGGTAGTGTAAGCACCACAGGAGATAGCACCATGCTGCATGGCCATTTCCTGAGCTAAGTCGATTGACTGATCTGTATCTTTTGTTTTGATAAGCAATGCTATTGGGCCAAAAAGTTCTTTGCTGAATATCTCTTTCTTTGAACCATCAATTTCTACTACTACCGGAGTGGCAACACGAGCATTCTTAAACATCGGATTTTCAAATGTCCGCGACTTCAACCAAACTTTGCCTGGCAGGCTTTCTGCCTCCACTACTCTATCACAGGTTTTTTTGTTCTGAACAGCGCCTAACACAAAAGGCCCCGCCTTTGGATTGTCTATAAGGCTGTTAATACTTTCCACAAACTTTTGAGCAAACTCATCAAAGCTCACCGTACCACCAGCTGTTTTGATTCCTGCCTCTGGAATATAAAAATTCTGAGGAGCAGTACACATTTGCCCGCTGTAGAGGTTAACAGAGAAAGAAAGATTGGCCACCACTTTGTCAATGTCATCAACAGAGTCTAGTATCACAGAGTTAACACCCGTTTTCTCTGTAAAAACAGTCTTCCCTTGAATACCTTCCAGGTAGTTTCCAAAAGCTGAGTTTCCTGTGTAGTCAATCAACTTCACTTCTTTATGTTCAGCCAGATCTTTGGTAAGCATTTTATCAAATGTATCTACTGCCAACTGACAGATATTAGGATCGAGATTATTCTCTGCCAACACATTTTGAATTTCAGCAACGAAAATTGCAATGGGCAAAATAGCACCAGGATGAGGCTTTACAATTACAGAATTTCCTGTAACCAAACTTCCGTAGATTCCCGTAACAGAATTCCATGTCGGAAAAGTAGAGCAACCCACTACCAATGAGATTCCTTTAGGCACTGCCCTCCACTCTTTATTGATTTGCAAATTGTATTTACCCATCGGCTTATCCCAAAGTGCTTTAGCTGGAAAACGTTGCAACTCTTCATAACCAGCAGCAATGGCCTCCATGGCCCTGTCTGCCGCATGTGGCCCCGAAGCCTGAAAAGCCATCATATAACCCTGACCCGTAGTATGCATGGTGGCGTAGGCGATTTCAAAAAAACGATTCTTAACCCTTTCGAGCGATTCAACCAGCATTCCTGCTCTTTCAGCAGCCGAAATCTTTCTCCATTGATGGAAGGCCGTATTGGACCGGCTGATCAACGTGTCAGTTAAAAAAATTGGGTAGCTTATTTTAAGACCATCTCCTAGATAAGGTGACTCCTCCTGCCCTGCCCAGCCTTCAGGATTTTCTTGTTTTAATTCTTCGAATTTTTTACCAACACTGGCTTTGAATTTTTCCTGACCATCAGCATCAGCAGTTTCGCCATAAATTTTAGGCGATGGATGTTCTGGATAGGCAGCAAAAAAAGTGCGCTCATGCAAAGCCTTAATGGCGTTGTTAATAGTCTCTTCGTGTTTCTTAAATAAACTCATGTGTTGTCTTAAAAATTATTGGGCTGCAAATACTCTTTTTAATAAATCAGTTGTTCTTGCCAACGGATCCTTTCTTATTTCTTCCTCTTCTTTTGCTACCATTACAAAAAGCCCCTCTATCGCCTTGTCGGTAGCATAATCATTGAGATCGGGATTAACATCGTCTACAAAAGGAATCTTGTTGTACGTATTAACAAGATCGGTATAGTATTTAGTTGCATTTACTTTATCCAACGAATTTTGGATTACCGGACTAAATTTTTGTTTTAGTTGCGCAGAAGTAGTTCTTTTCAGGTACTGAGTAGCTGCATCCTGATCTCCTTTCAATATACCCCAGGCATCATCAATCGTCATTGACTTAATTGCGGCAATAAAAATTGGCTTTGCTTCCTTGGCAGCATCCTCCGCTCCTCTGTTCAAGGTCATTACAAACTTATCTACCTCACCACCTAATCCTATTTGGCGGAGTTTCTCTTCCACTTTTTTTACGTCAGGTGGAAAAAGAATTTTTATGGCCTCATTTTTAAAATAGCCATCCATTTGAGAAGCCAAATCGGATCCATTGGAGATACCTTTAATAAGTGCTTCTTTCAATCCATTAGCTACATCATCTGAAGTCAGCGGAGTTTCTCCTCCTAATGCACCCCCCGCTGTAGAAATCGCCTGATTAATTTGAGCTGCGGTACAGGCTCCCAATATTATCGATAAAATGATGATCTGAATTTTTCCCATTTCTGTATTTGAAATTGAACGCTAAAGTTATGAAGAATAGCCAAACATGACTTCCATAGGCAATGACAAAATGCTTCTAAAAAAATGGAGGTAAAGTGAACAAAAAGTGTCCTTTTTAGATTTTTATTGATATTTGACCAAAAGGAGACCCTCACAAAACAAAAAAATCCGAATGAAACCTGTCTTAGTTGAAATATTGGCCATAGGCGATGAATTACTCTATGGGCAAACCCAGGATACCAACTCCCACTGGATAAGCATAGAACTGGATAAAGTGGGATATAAGGTGGTGAGGAGGACTACCATAGGAGATAGAGAAGATCAAATTCTCACAGCCTTTGCTGAAGCTGAACTGCGAGCTGACATTGTACTCATTACTGGAGGTCTGGGTCCTACAAGTGATGATCTTACTAAACCCTGTCTGGCAAAGTATTTTAATTGTGAGTTAGCAATTCATGAAGAAGCACTGGCAGAAGTTACTGCCTTCTTCAAAAGCAGAGGCAGAGAACTAACAGAAGTAAATCGTCAGCAGGCCGCACTTCCTGTTTGTTGCACAAAAGTTAACAACCCTATTGGCACTGCACCTGGAATGTGGTTTGAAAAGAATGGAAAAGTATTCGTTTCAATGCCGGGGGTTCCTCATGAAATGAAAAAAATAATGCTTGAAGTAGTCATCCCTAAACTAAAAACAAAATTTCAAACGCCAGCTTTGTACCATCAAATGATCAGAACAATTGGAATTGGTGAATCATTTCTTGCAGATAGAATTTCTGATTGGGAAAAGAGTTTACCCAACCATATTAAGTTAGCTTATCTCCCAGGTCTCGGGGAAGTAAAACTAAGACTAACGGGTACAGGAGAAAATATAAGGTCAATAAAGGCGGAGGTTAATGAGTGGGTCGAAAAATTACAACCCTTGGCTGGTGAATACATATACGGATATGGAGAAGATCCGCTGGAAGTTGTGATTGGAAACGTATTGCGTGAAAAAAAATTAAAGCTCTCGATAGCAGAAAGTTGTACAGGTGGATATTTGTCTCATTTGATCACTACTGTTCCTGGAAGTTCTGCCTATTATTTGGGAAGCATGATTCCTTATGATTATGAAATAAAGATGAGGCAGCTCGGAGTAAGACCTGAAACACTGGAAAAATATGGAGCAGTGAGTGAACCAACCATTATTGAAATGGCCAACATCGTAAGGAGTAAGTTTAATGCTGACATTGGGATTGCAACCAGTGGAATTGCAGGTCCTGGTGGTGCCACACCAGACAAGCCAGTTGGCACTGTTTGGATCGCGTATTCTGACAAACACAAGACGGTGACAAAACTGCTCAAACTGACGCAGGACAGACAGATTAACATTCGATATTCCGCTACCGCAGCACTCAATCTGATTAGAGTGAATTTGCCCGCCTGACACATTCTCCATTAGCGAGTAGCGCTAAAAATGCTAACTTTGTATCGTAATAAACTAGATCAAAATGGCGTTGGTAGAGCTTATAATGCCCAAAATGGGAGAAAGTATCATGGAAGCAACAATTTTATCATGGCTAAAAAAGCCAGGCGATAAAATTGAACAGGATGAATCCGTACTAGAAGTGGCCACAGATAAGGTGGATACTGAAGTACCCTCTACCCATGCAGGAGTACTTAAAGAAATATTGGCAAAAGATGGTGAAGTAGTGAAAGTAGGCTCAGCTATCGCTGTGATCTTAACAGACGGTGACGATACAAAACCTGCTGACAAACCAGCTGCGAAAGTCGAGTCAAAGCCAGACGCTAAGCCTGAAACTGCCGAAACTGTTTTAGCTCCACAAAGTAATGGAGCTAGTCATGTACCAGCAGCAGACTTTAAGTCTTCTTCCAGGTTCTATTCTCCCCTCGTTAAAAATATTGCCAAAGAAGAAAACATACCTGTAGCTGAGTTGGAAACTGTTCCTGGAACTGGCAGCGAAGGAAGAGTTACTAAGAAGGATATCCTGGGTTATCTTCAGCAGCGCAAGTCAGGTCAGACTATTGCTCCTGCATTGACATCATCAAAACCAATAGTGCCAGCTTCGATCAATGCTGGAGATGAGATCATACAGATGGACAGGATGCGCAAGATGATTGCCGAGCGCATGGTTGACTCCAAACGCACCTCACCACACGTAACTTCATTTGTTGAAGCTGATGTTACCAATGTTGTACTTTGGAGAAACAGATTCAAAAACGAATTTCAAAAACAAGAAGGTCAATCACTTACATTCACGCCTATTTTCATTGAAGCTGTTGTAAAGGCCATCAAGGATTTTCAAATGATCAACATTCAGGTAGATGGCGATAGAATTATCAAAAAGAAGGACATCAATATAGGAGTAGCCGTAGCACTACCATCAGGCAATCTTATTGTACCAGTGATTAAAAATGCAGATCAATACAATTTGAGAGGTCTTGCCAAAATAGTTAATGATTTGGCTGGCCGTGCAAGAGAAAACAAACTGAAGCCGGATGAACTATCTGGAGGCACATACACCATATCCAACGTAGGATCCTTTGGTAACGTAATGGGTACTCCAATTATCATGCAGCCTCAGGTAGCTATTCTCGCAGTTGGTGCCATCCAGAAAAAACCAGCAGTAATCGAAACGCCTACTGGAGATGCAATTGCAATCCGACACAAAATGTTCCTCTCCCATTCATACGACCATCGTGTAGTAGATGGTTCGCTGGGTGGAATGTTTGTAAGAAGAGTAGCTGATTATTTGGAGCAGTTCGAATTCGATAGGGCAATTTAATTGAACTTAATTCTTCAATTCTAAATACCCGGTAAATGCAGGGGTTCCATTCCCTAGGTTTATGCTGTAGAAGTAAGTTCCAGATGGCAATTTCTTGGAGGCATCAAGGTTATTTTCTCCCTTAAAAACCCTGGTGTCGTCATCGTATCCGGAAAGCTCAAAAACCTTATCCCCCCATCTGTTGAAGATAGTTACTTTGTTATCGGGAAACCTTTCAATATTGAAAAGCTTGAAGTAATCGTTGAGCCCATCATCATTAGGAGATACTCCATTAAAGACAGTTATACTAACCTCATCATTTAGTACACCAACAGTAAAGAATGTAGTAGTGGGCGCCAATTCACTCGTCACACGACCATCACTTTTTGTACCTGTAAAACCTGACTGCCCGAGACTTTGATATTCACCTAAAGGAGAAAATGATTCTGTCACAATTAGCTGAGCGTCTTCCCCCAAGAGTGCATCTTCATCTCGCAATGGCAGCGTAAGGGTTGAGCCTGTCAAGAGGCCATCCGTTAAACCCAATTCCCAATAACGAAGCGTAGAAAGCGCAACAATATCATTTGCACCCACTAAAGTCTCACCTGAAGAAAGTTCATGAAGTGACATTGTTGCCTTCACATTCGAATCTGTCACTCCTGAGATTTGAACAGGCAAATAAACAACTCCATTGCCAATAGGAAAGAGTAAATTGCCTGTACCCTGCTGCTCGACTGGCCCTACAATATGTGATTGGTCGGAACCTCCATTAACAATAGCGTCTGGTAATAAAATTATCTTCGCTCCATCCACTGACTTTAATAGGCTATTTTGCAAATCTAATTCAGAAGTTATCGTGATATTGGCCAGAAATTCCTTTTCTCCGCTTCCACTTATTGTAAGCTTTCCAAAAGATTGGTCATTATGATTAATGGTTTGAATGAGATTACTATTAAAATTGATCTGTCCCTCACCTGGATCATATGTTCCTAGGTTAACCCATGCCCCAGAGATGCTTAGCCGACCATTGTTGATTAACGTTCCTTTATTGACGAGGCTATCAGGAATTACTACAATCGTTTCCGAAGCAAGACTTACAATAGAATTATCATTATAAAAACCCTGACCATATAATTGAACGGTAGCAGTAAGTGCAAAAATAAAAGTGATGATCTTATTCATACCACAAAAGTTATTTATTCTTCTTTTGAAGAGGCTCTGAATTTGCCTCCAAACTCAACACTTGCTTAACACGCTCCATGTTTTCTTTTAACTCATTCATTTCAGCCTTCGTGATTTGTAATTGACTTAGTGAAGCCTCTAATTTTTTGATCTTATCAGCCTGTTCTGAAATTCGCGCTCGTAACGTTTCAATTTCATCTTGTTGTTCCTGAACAGCTTTCGTTAAGACAGATGTTATTTGTCCGTATGAAATTGTCATTTGCCCCTCCTCACCAAACACAATTTCAGGTAAAACAAGTTTTACCTCTTGAGCAAGGAAACCAAAATCTTGTTGGTTGGTTCCTTTCCATGAAAAGTTAACTGGCCTTAATTTTAGAACTTCTGAAAGTCCGTATTTAATTTCATCAATATTATATTTCTTTGTACTGTCTGAACCACTAGTCCAAGCACCCGCTGGACTTAGTGTAGCGCCATTGCCATTGGTTCCATCGCTACCCACCCTAATAGCGGCTGCGCCAGGCGCAATACCAAAACCCCAACCTGTAACAGCATTGTTGCCAAAGACCATACTGTTGCTGGCATTTACGGTAGCCGCTTCACCAATGGCTGCAGCGTTTACAATTGTAGGAGCTCCAACATCAGCATTGTGTCCAATGAGGGTTAACCGAGCTCCACCTACATTTGCATCTGCCACAGTCGTCCCAACAAAAGTGTTAAAGAAACCAGTGGTTGTATTTATACCAGCTCTTTCTCCTACCATAGTGTTACCAGTCCCCTGAACATTTTGGCCAGCCTTTTCGCCTACAAGCGTACTAATATTTGCAGTTGAGGTTGCATTTTCGCCAGCCTGCGCACCGACAAAAGTGTTCGCTTGGTGATTTGTATTAGAAAAACCAGCTCGCCAGCCAATTATTGTATTAAGGTCACCTCCAATTTTGCTTTGAGCTGCCTGCGTTCCCATAGTTACATTGTAATTACCTGTATTTGCCATTGCTGCCTGATAACCAAAGGAGGCATTGTCGGTTCCTGTAGTCGAAACTGCATCACCGGCAAATAGATTTCTAGTCCCAGTATTATTTATCAATGTACTAACACCCGAGATGGAAATGTTTGTCGCGGAGGTAATTCTACCCTGAGCATCAACTTGAATTTGAGAAACTTGTGTAGCGCTTCCATAGGTGCCTGCAGTCACCGTGGTGTTAGCCAATTTTGCAGCGGTAACAGAACCATTTGCAATCTCAGTGGTGCCGACAGCATTGGCATTAATCTGCAACCCTGAACCATAAGTTCCAGAAACATCACCTCCACTTGGTGATTCCGTTTCGAGTACTACAACACTATTCAATCTATTTGTGTTTACTGTTCCGGTTGTACTTGCACTATTTATGGCTGTCAACAAATTGTTACCAGAGCCTGTTGCCAAAGTTGGATTAGGATACGTTCCAGCCAAATCACCACCAGCAGCTCCACCTGGAGCTACTCCAGCAATAGTTGTGTTACCAGCTGAAATAAGTCGCCCTTGAGCATCAACAATAAAGTTTGCTACCTGGGTAGCCGAACCATATGTGCCAGCAGTAACGGCAGTGTTGGCTAGCTTAGCAGATGTTATTGCTCCTGCAGCAACAGTAGGATTTGGAAAATTTCCAGTAAGATCACCTCCTGCTGCTCCAGTTGGTGCAGCACCAGTGATGAGAACATTACTTGCTGATATTATCCGGCCTTGAGCATCAACTTGAATTTGAGAAACTTGCGTTGAGCTACCATATGTGCCCGCTGACACTGTGGTGTTGGCTAACTTTGCTGCAGTCACCGAACCATTCGCAATCTCTCCAGTGCCAACTGAATTGGCATTAATCTGCAAACCAGAACCGTATGTTCCGGAAATATCACCTCCGATTGGAGTTTCAGTTTCCAATACGACTGCTCCATTCAACCTATTGGCATTAACTGTTCCAGTAGTACTTGCATTGTTTATTGCTGTAACCAGGTTATTTCCTGATCCAGTTGCTAATGTTGGATTGGGATAAGTTCCAGTCAAATCTCCACTAGCTGCCCCGCCTGGAGCAACGCCAGTTATGGTTGTATTACCGGCCGATGTTAATCGCCCTTGAGCGTCAACTGTAAAGTTAGCTACTTGCGTGGCTGAGCCGAAAGAGCCAGCAGTAACTGTTGTGTTGGCTAGCTTAGCAGGAGTTATGGCTCCTGTAGCAACAGTCGGATTAGGAAAATTTCCCGTAAGATCTCCTCCTGCTGTACCCGTTGGTGCAGCCCCTGTAATCGTGACATTATTTGCTGAAGTTACGCGACCCTGTGCGTCTACCGTAATCCTAGAAACTTCTGTAGCCGACCCATAGATGCCAGGAGCAACAGCTGTATTGGCCAGCCCAATTGTTCCTGCTGAAGTGATAGTCCCTCCAGACAAACCTGTTCCTGCCGCAACACTGGTAACTCCTGCATTATCGTCTTGAGGGAGCCATGACGTTCCATTCCATTTTAATATTTGTCCATTGATAGCTCCTCCCTGAGTCAACTTTGCCGGAGCTACATCATTTATTTTTTGATTCGTAACAGCACCGTCCGCTAACTTGGCATTAACCACAGCGTTATTTGCAATTGATGGCGAAGGGTAGGCACCCGTTAGATCACCCCCGGCTACTCCAGCAGGCGTCACTGTCACACTGTTTCCTCCACCTAGACCCGATATAATCAATTCTCCCGAAGTAGGATCGTACGATATAGATTGATCATCAGTATTTGTCCCTGTAAAGGCGGATAAATTTATTGGTGTAGCGGCAGGATTGTTTGTAATAGTGAGGGTTGACCCAGCCAGATTCAAATCTTGAGGCAAATCCAAAGTACTCCAAGCCAATCCATTCCATGAAAAGAATTGATCAAGTTCACTATCATAGACCAAAAGACCAGAATCATTCTCGGATAAGGCACTTAAAAAAGTTGTTGCTGTTCGCTGAGCTGTGGTTAACCGAGGTACCAAAATACCTTGATTGTCGCCTGGTGACACTAATTCCAAGACTGCATTTGGGTTAGGGGAAGATGTTCCTATCCCTACAGAATTTTGAGCATTTAGCTGAATATGCAAAATGAACCCAACACCTAACAGGCAAAGTTTTATTGTATTTTTCATGACCAACATATGATACAGACAAATCGTAAGATAAGATTGGGTAGACATTACCCAGAAATGAAGGTAAGAAGTAGTGCGAATTTAACCTAATTTGATGTTATCCTACCTCCGCCTCCTTAGGCAACTCCATACAAAAAGCAGTAATACCCTCCTCAGATGGAGCCAAATAAATATCACCTCCATTGAGTTTGATAAAGTATGCGCTTATGGCTAAGCCCAATCCCGCACCCTTCTCTCCCTTAGTATCTAAAGTAGATGGCATTTGATACGTGAATAACTTTTCTTTCAATTCAAGAGGTATCGGGTTCCCATAATTGGTAACCAACACCTGAACACGGTTATTTTCATTTTTGGAAACTTCTAGTTGAATCTTTGTTCCATTCTTTGCAAACTTAATGGCATTGGATATAAGATTGCGCAAGGCTATTCTAATCATATCTTCATCTACTTTCACAAAAGCAGATTGATCCATATTTACTCTCAACTCAAGATTCTTATCAATCAATTGCAGATGAAATAGCTTTATCTTATTCTCCAGCAAATCCAACATGTTTACGGTTGTCTTATCCAAAACAAACCCTTGCATTTGCGACCGTGACCATCGCACTAAACTATGTAACAAAAAAGAAACGTTATTAAACTCATCACTCAATTCCTTGAGTGTTGTTTTAAGATCTTGCTCACTGATTTTACCTCTGCTTTGCAGGTACAAAATAGTGGACAGTGAATTCATAGGAGCAGCTATGTCATGGGATAAAATGGAAATGACTTTATTCTTTTGTTGATTTAATTCCTCTACCAAAACCTTTTGTTCAGCTAAATCATTGAATTGAAGAAAATTATTACGCCTTCTACTTTCCAGCACCACACCAGCTATATGGATATAAATAAAAATGGAAAACAAGTGAGGGTATTGGCTATAATAAAAAGGGATTTTATTTATATACTCAGCATACATTAAAAAGGTAGTCAAGCATATCAAATTCAGGAAAAATGCATGCCGAAGATGGAGCCCACTCGCAGTTACGGATAACAGAAACATTAGGAAGAGTAAATTCGTCAAATAGAAAGGCGGCATATCAGCAAACGTGGCAGTAATTAAAGCCGACCCAAAGCTTATTACTGTAATGACGCCAATGCAGAAAACGTATGCACTGAATGACAATTCTTTATAAGCAAACCACATTATAACTGAAGCGATTGTAAGAACGCTAAGGCGAGTTACTAGCACCACAGAAAAATCAATCTCCCTGAAAAAGTCGATCAATAAAAAGATCGACATTCCAAATATGGTAATAAAGGTTACTAATCGAAGGGACGTTAAATTGGAAGGCTGTATAAACTGCTCGTACTTTGCCTCCTGAGCTTTATCAAACTTCCAGATGTAAGAATATCGTGAAAAAAATTGCACCTTTGAACTATTAAAGTTGTATCGAAAATAAGGATTAATTCATTGCTATGAAATTCGGAACTAAAGCAGTTCATGCCGGTGTAGAACCAGACCCATTAACCGGAGCCGTCATGACTCCCATCTATCAGACCTCTACCTATGCCCAGGAGTCACCCTCCAAACATAAGGGATACGGATATGCTAGGGGGGCAAATCCTACGCGGGATGTTCTTCAAAAAAGTATTGCAGCACTTGAAAACGGTCAATTTGGACTTTGTTTTTCCTCTGGCATGGGAGCAACCGATGCAGTCATCAAGCTACTTAAGCCTGGTGATGAAGTAATCACCAGCAACGACCTCTATGGTGGTTCTTATAGAATGTTCAGACGCGTGTTTGAGAAGTTTGGAATAAAATTCCACTTTATAGATTTATCCAATCCTGAAAATATATCTCCTCTACTCAACGAGAATACAAAACTCCTTTGGTTGGAAACGCCATCCAATCCACTAATGAGGATTATTGATATAAAGGGGTGCGTTGCACTAGCTAAGAAGCGTGACATTCTGGTAGCTGTAGATAATACATTTGCGTCTCCGTACCTTCAAAATCCACTTTCACTCGGAGCCGATATCGTAATGCACTCAGTTACGAAATACCTGAGTGGTCACTCAGACGTGATCATGGGTGCTTTGGTGGTAAATGATCAAAAACTTCGTGACGAGCTTTTCTTCATTTTAAACTCTTGCGGAGCAGTGCCCAGCCCAAATGATTGCTTTCTGGTATTACGTGGTATAAAAACCCTTCAATTGAGAATGCAAAGACATTGTATTAACGGAAAACAAATTGCGGAATTTTTAAAAAACCATCCTAAAGTTGGGAAGGTCTATTGGCCCGGCTTCTCTGACCATCCCAATCATGATGTAGCTAAACAGCAAATGAGCGACTTTGGTGGAATGCTATCTTTTACGCTAAAAGATGACAGTCAACAAAAAGCCAATCAGCTAATGGAAACTGTTAAGCTTTTTACCCTTGCAGAGTCATTGGGTGGAGTAGAGTCCCTTATTAATCACCCTGCATCAATGACGCATGCAAGCATTCCAAAAGAAGAAAGAATAAAGAATGGTTTGAGTGACTCTTTGATAAGACTGAGTGTAGGCATTGAAGATATTGAAGACCTCATTGATGATCTTACTACCTCTCTTAAAGGAATATAAAAAAAAGGGCCAGTTGGCCCTTTTTTTTAGTTATTGTCTATTCCGTTGTGCTTGGCTCTTCTGATGTGCCTGTTAGCGCGATTCTGTTTTCTCTCTAGTCTCCTTTTTTCAATTCTTGTCACCTCACCATCAGACTTGGCTCTTCGTTCAACTCTTCTAATATGGCGTTGCTCCACCTTAAGTGCCGAAGCCTCTCTTCGCGTCACCTCTCCATCCATTCTGCCATCCGCAATACGAGCTCTTTGTGCACGTTGGCGTACATCGGCTCGTTTAGTTTCAGTCTGAGCATATGATTTATTCCCAATTGCAATGAATGCAATTATCAATATCACCGTAAGAACATGGCTATTATACTTTTTCATTAGTATTTAGTTTTGTTTCTCCTTGGACTCTCTACAGGCCACAGGGTTTAAAGGAAACATAAAAAAATACCAATTTAATAATGGTTAATCCTCTTCCAGATAATTCATGTCTCTAGAAAACGTCTCATCAATACTGCGTAGGGCTATAACAGCTATAATTATAGTAATTATCCCTACGATCAAAGCGCCATAAATTATCCCAAACTCTCCCCTTAAATATTTGAATCCCAACGTAATGGGAACAACTGTACCCCTTATAAAGTTAGGAACTGTAGTAGCAACAGTAGAACGCAAATTAGTCCCAAACTGCTCCGCAGCAATTGTTACAAACAATGCCCAATATCCAATTGCAAATCCCAGTAAACCACAAGCGATATAGAAAAATGCAACCGTTTTAATTGGAAGAAAAAGATAAAAGATAATTGCTCCTAGGGTTAGAAATATAAATATGAGCACAATCTTTTTTCTTGACTTCACCATTTGGCTTATAAACCCGCTGCCAAAATCTCCAATTGCAAGCGCCAGATAACTGTACATTACAGCATCACCGGCTACTATATCTCCATTTATTCCAAGTGCCCTTGCAAATTCAGGGGAGAACGTGATAAGAATACCTATGACATACCAAATAGGTAAGCCAATTAAAATACATCCTACGAACCTTTTCAGTCTGGCTGAATTAGTAAACAGCATGAAAAAATTACCTCTTTGAACTGTAGCCTCCTTCACCTTCATGAACAATCCTGATTCGAATACACTTGCGCGAGTTATAAGTAACAAAAGTCCTAACCCACCGCCAATGAAATAAGTCGTTTGCCAATCAAAATGTTTCGCAACAAAATTGGCAAGCACCGCACCGAATAATCCTACTGTAGCTACCAATGCAGTCCCATAACCTCTAAGCCTGGTGGGCAATACCTCGGAAACTAAAGTAATTCCTGCGCCTAACTCACCAGCTAAGCCAATTCCTGCCACAAACCTAAGGATGGCATACTGATCCACGGTTGTAGCAAACCCATTGGCAATATTGGCCAAAGAGTATAAAAGAATAGAGCCAAACAGAACTGATAAACGGCCACGCTTATCTCCCATGATTCCCCAAATCAATCCCCCGATTAGCAAGCCTGTCATTTGCACCTGCAATAAAAACTCTCCTTCATCAAGAAGAGCCTCCGGTGCAACCCCCATAGATTGTAGACTGGGGATTCTAACTATGCTAAAAAGTAACAGATCATAGATGTCTACAAAATAACCTAGCGCGGCAACGATTACGGGTAGACCAAATAGTGGCTTAATGTCCTTCATTTTCTAGAGAAAAGATTTGTTTCAAATTAATGTAGATTCATTAGAATACAACCATCCCATTGCAAGTCAAATCGACCATTTATAGAAAAAGCGCCTCTTTTTAGTTTAAATAGCTGTAATCTCGAGACTGTAAAAGTGGTAAAGTGTTGATTAATAGACATGAAGACCCAATCAACCATTACCATTAAATTGCATCCCCAGGAGGACATCTGTCCAAAAGGGATTACTAGAGAACACCTTAAAACCAAATTCTTAAAAAATGAAAAAAATTTTTTTACTGCTCTCTGTCTCTTTGCTAATCGTTGCAGCGGCAGAGGCTCAGCGAAAACGAGGCGGGTCTACCCCAGCCAAGAACACCGTAACCTATGATGAAAAACTATATAATGCCCTCGAGTGGAGGAGCATTGGGCCATATAGAGGTGGTCGAGCGAGTGCTGTAACTGGCGTACCTGGCAAGCCACTTTTATACTATATGGGAGCTACCGGTGGAGGAGTATGGCGCACTCAAGATGGCGGAAACTCATGGGCAAATATCTCTGATGGCTATTTTGGTGGGTCGATTGGCTCCGTAGCAGTAAGTGAGTGGGACAATAATGTTATTTACGCAGGTGGTGGCGAAGCAACGGTGAGAGGTAATGTATCTTCTGGATATGGACTTTGGAAATCCAACGATGCTGGTAAAACATGGTTTGATATTGGACTTAAAAACTCCAGACATGTACCACGCATTCGCATTCACCCAAGAAACCCAGATTTAGTTTACGCTGCAGTATTAGGTGACTTATTTAAACCATCACCTGATCGAGGCGTTTATCGCTCAAAAGATGGAGGAAAAAACTGGGAGAAAATTCTCTTTGCAAATAACGATGCAGGAGCTGTAGATCTAATCATGGATCCTAACAACCCAAGAATACTTTATGCATCTACCTGGAGAATAAAAAGAACACCTTATAGCCTAGAAAGTGGTGGAGAAGGTTCTGCCCTTTGGAAAAGTACTGATGGAGGTGACAACTGGACTAACATCTCCTCAAATAAAGGATTACCTAAAGGCCTTTGGGGAATTGTAGGTGTGACCGTATCACCGGTTAATTCCAATAGAGTATTTGCAATTATCGAAAATGATAAAGGAGGTGTCTATCGCTCAGACGATGCTGGAGCAACTTGGCAATACTTGAATGACGAAAGAAAACTACGTCAAAGAGCTTGGTACTACAGCAAAATTTATGCTGATACGGAAGATGAAGACATCGTTTATATAATGAACGTTCAGTATCACCGCTCTAAAGATGGTGGTAAAACATTCTCAACATACAACGCACCTCATGGTGACCATCACGACCTTTGGATAGCTCCTGAGGATAATCAACGTATGGTGATAGCAGACGATGGTGGGGCTCAAGTATCTTTCGATGCGGGCGAAAACTGGACTACATACATGAATCAACCTACCGCCCAGTACTACCGTGTTACAACTGACAATCACTTCCCATACCGTATCTTGGTTGCACAGCAGGATAACTCAACACAGCGTGTACTACATAGAACTGATGGCAACTCAATTGGCGAAGGCGATTGGGAAGTAACTGCAGGAGGTGAAAGCGGTCACATAGCAGTAGACCCTACTAACAACGATATCGTATATGGAGGAAGCTATGGTGGTACGTTTGAACGTGTTAACCATATGTCGAAGGAATCTCGCAGTATAAATGCATGGCCAGATAACCCTATGGGGCATGGAGCAGAAGGCGCGAAATATCGCTTTCAGTGGAATTTCCCCATTTTCTTTTCTCCTCACAACCCGAAAAAGCTTTATGCCGCTTCTCAGCACTTGCATGTGAGCTACAATGAAGGTCAAAGCTGGGAGTTGATCAGCCCTGACTTGTCGCGCAATGATAAGTCCAAGCTTGGGCCATCAGGTGGACCCATTACTAAAGACAATACAGGGGTAGAATACTATGCCACCATTTTCGCAGTAGCGGAGTCCCCTTATGAGGAGAATGTGATCATGGCAGGTTCTGATGATGGATTGGTACATGTAACAAAAGATGGAGGGAAAAATTGGGAAAAGGTTACTCCTCCAATGATGCCTGAGTGGGGAATGGTCAATAGCGTTGACTTTGATCCACACGTAAAGGGTGGTGCATATATTGCTGTTACCCGATACAAAATTGGTGACTACAAGCCATACTTGTTCAAAACTAAGGACTACGGAAAAACATGGACACAAATTACAGACGGTATCCCATCTGAACATTTCACCCGTGTAGTTAGAGTAGATCCTAAGCGCGCAGGTTTACTGTATGCTGGAACAGAAGCTGGAATGTATATATCGTTTGATGATGGAGCCAGTTGGAAACCATTCCAATTGAATCTTCCTATCGTTCCTATTACGGATCTTACCATTAAAAACGA
Source organism: Cyclobacteriaceae bacterium (assembly GCA_040216665.1). GTDB lineage: Bacteria > Bacteroidota > Bacteroidia > Cytophagales > Cyclobacteriaceae > ELB16-189. The sequence continues at coordinate 310,357 of JAVJOQ010000018.1, forward strand.
CAACTTAATTGCAGCAACTCAGGGTAGAAGCTTATGGCTGATTGATGATATTACACCATTGCATCAATTAAACGATGCTGTTGCCTCAAGTGGAACTCATTTGTTTAAGCCAATGCCTAGCTATCGAATGAATGGTGGACAAGGTGGTGGCTGGAATCCGGTACCTAGCAACCATGGAATAAATCACCCTAACGGGGTAATGGTTCATTTTTATTTGAAAGACACCGCAAAAACAACTGCAAGTCTTGAAATAATGGAAATGAATGGCAATGTGATCAAAAAGTTTGCTACTAAGCCAAACAAAAAAGCTAAAGAAGAATTGCTTAAAATTCAGCCTGGAATGAATCGCCATATCTGGAATATGAGATATCCCGATGCTGATGGTTTTGACGGTTTGATCATGTGGGGAGCTTCTTTAAGAGGACCAAAAGCAGTCCCTGGTAAGTACAAAGCAAAGCTTACTGTAAACGGTAATGCAATGGAAACTGAATTTGAGATTCTGAAAGATCCACGTACTGAAGGAACAATCGCAGACATTCAGGAACAGTTTAATTTTGCCATAAAGGTGAGGGACAAAGTATCTGAAGCTAACAATGCAGTTAAGAAAATCAGAGAAGCGCGTGATCAAATCACAAGAGTAACTGAGCCAATGAAAGATGATCCTGCATTTAAGGATGTAAACGACATGGCTAAAAGTATTCTTGACAACGTGAAGGAAGTGGAAGAAGAAGTATACCAGACTAAGAACAGAAGCGGACAAGATCCTCTTAACTTCCCTATCAGATTAAATAATAAGATAGGTGGTCTTGCTAGAGAAGTTGATGGTAACGACTTCAAACCTACTGATCAGGCCAAAGCAGTATACGATGAGATATCAGGTCAAATAGACACACAACTAAAGACCCTGAATACCATCTTTACGGAGCAAATACCTGAATTCAATAATTTGATCAGACAGAAAGAAGTTAAACCTGTCGTAGTTCAATAAGAATTAAGAATTATTAAAATAAAAAAGGGGCCAAATCGGTCCCTTTTTTTATTCTAAACTTTTGTAATTCATTGATAAGAATTCTAAAGATCACCGCCCTTTACCTACAACATAGTAAAGTAATGGCCCTAACAGAGGTAAAAAGAACACAATGAGTATCCATAACACCTTTTTCTCAGTGTCCTTGTCGCTCCTGTAGATATCAAGCACAACGATAACATCTAAAACAAGAACGAGTATTCCAAGTAATCTAATCATGACTAAAAATTAATTTACCTCTAAAATTTTGAACAACTCATCAAGATTTGGTGTAATAATGATTTCAGTCCTTCTGTTTTTCTGTTTGTTTTCTGCGGTTGTATTTGGTGCTAAGGGTAAATACTCCCCCTTTCCTGATGCCGTAATTTGATCAGGAGATACACCACCCTTAGTTAGAATCTTAGTAATGGATGTTGCTCTCATCACACTTAAGTCCCAATTGTCCTGCATGTAGGTAGACTTTTTAGAGATAGGAACATTGTCTGTATGCCCTTCCACCATAACATGAATATCTTTTTGGTCCTTCAATGCTTTCGCCAATTGCTGAAGAGCCGTTACTCCCTTACTGTCCACTTCTACACTGCCGGAGCGAAATAGTAATTGTTCTGCCAAAGAAACATAGACTTTACCATTCTTAATATTTACAGTTAGGTCATTCTCCTTAAAGTTAAGTAATGCATTACTAATCCTATTCTTTAGGTCTTGAACAGCCTTATCCTTATTCGCTAAAACTTGCTCGAGCTCTTTTACTTTTCGCTCTCTTTCCTCAAGGCTTATGCTAAGAGAGTCATTTAAATTTCTAGTTCTTTCTAAATTATCTTGTATTGCCAAAAGCTGTTCTTTCTGTAAGGTTAAATCGCGATTAAGCTTTCCGCTACTATTTAATAGATTTTTATAGTAAGCATTCAGCTGCTCATACTCTGTATTTAGACCTTCCAACTTTTGTGCAGTTGACCGAAGAACAGAGCCCATATTTGTGGTGTCACTTTTCAATTGGTTTAATGAAGCATTTAAATCAGTCAGTTCAGCAGTAGCCTTTTCCAATTTTGTCGATGTATCCGCCAATTCACCATCCGCTTTCACCTTTTGAGCCAATAAATCGTCAAATTTCTTTTTTGAAACGATGCAACTTTGAAGGGTGAAGAATATCAAAATTGGGACAAATAAAAATTTTTGCATAAAAAAATCGTTTACCTATTAGTAAGAAAGCTTATGTATAATATACGATGTGTAACTCTATGATATTGACTCAAAAATAAGAAAATAAAGTTGTCAATCATTTAAACCTTCTGACACCCTTATGTAGTCTAAGGTATAGCAAAATTTGTATTCATTAATCACTAAACGATGAATTGGCTAATACGAACAAATTCAAAACAACTGGAAGTCTGGTCAGACACAGAATACAAGCACCGCTTGATGAAATGTGAATATTATGGAGCCAGGCCATTTTGGGAGAAGATTCGCTCTCTTGCTCCTCCGAACCCAGACGAAACCCTGAAATATGATATTGGTGAAATAATACCCTATAGGCGCTCAACTAAGTCCTCTTTGGGCAAACGGTTTGCTGTTATTATTGAATTATTCACCGAGGCGGGACAAACCAAATTTTTAGGCATTGATATAGAAACCAAGAACAAAATAATATCGCAGGTTGCGTAGATAGAGTGCATAGCCAAAAGTATAACCAAGCCCCTTTCATGGGGCTTTTTTTTATTTAAACATTATTACATTTATATAAACCAACAAATTAAAAATGGAAGGGATGCTAAAAGATGGTGCGTTAAAAGGCAAAACTATAATTATAACAGGAGGAGGTACAGGGCTGGGGAAATCAATGGGAAAATACATGCTGGAGCTTGGAGCAAATCTTGTTATCACAAGTCGGAAGGAGGATGTATTACAAAATACCTCAGATGAACTTATGAAGCTTACAGGAGGAAGAGTACTGCCGATTGCCTGTGATGTAAGAAAGTACGAGGAGATACAAAATGTAATCAAAACGACAGAAGAGAAATTTGGTCAGATACATGGAGTCCTTAATAATGCCGCGGGTAATTTTATAAGTCCCACCGAAAGACTTTCTCATCGTGCATTCGACATCGTAGTAGATATCGTTCTTAAAGGAACATATTACTTTACCTTGGCTGCAGGGAAAAATTGGATTGCCAAAAAACAGCCTGGCACTTTTTTAAATATTGTTACAACTTACGCATGGACAGGATCAGGATATGTTGTACCCTCAGCATGTAGCAAGGCCGGAGTGCTTGCATTGACCAGATCATTGGCCGTGGAATGGGCCAAATATAAAATAAGAAGTAACGCAATAGCCCCTGGTCCGTTTCCTACTGAAGGCGCTTGGAGTAGATTACTTCCAGGAGATCTTGTGAAGAAATTTGATCCTGCCGAAAGAATTCCTTTAAAGCGAGTTGGAGAGCATACCGAGCTTGCCAATCTGGCAGCGTACTTAATGTCAGATTTTTCCGCTTACATTAATGGTGAAGTAGTTACCATTGACGGTGGAGAATGGCTAAGAAATGGTGGAGAATTCAGTCACCTTGAACACATTCCCGAAGCAATGTGGGATCACCTGGAAAAGAATAGAAAATAAATTATCTTTTAATCGAAACCAGGCTCAAGCTTGAATTATTAATGTTATAGATAGATAGGCTCTTTTGTTTTTCATCAAAAAATAACGTTGGCAATTGTGTAGACTCTAAAGGTTGCGCAAGCAGTAAATGGCCTGAGGCGTCAAAATAATAGGAGAAATTCTGTTGTTCATCATACAAACTGTAAAACCTTTCCTTTAGTCTGTTTTCAATGTAAACTAGTTTCCACTTTGTGGAACCAGGATTTTCGATCTCAATCAATGTATTTCCATCAGCATCCAATATCCCAACCTTTCCATGATCAGTTCTTAAAAACACATGCGTTTCTTCAGTCGCTGATTTAACCAGACTAAACTCAGATGATGATGCTTTTTTCAAAAGCACTTCCTTTTTTTTGATTTGACCATCGACACCAAATTGAACCTTAAGTCCTTCCTTTGAAACAGTGGTGAAATAACAGGAAGACAAGGTATTGCCTATGGTTAGCGAAACTTCTCCACTTGGACGCATCGTCAAATCCATCGGAAAACCCTTCATCATTTCTCCCCTTCTATTCAAGAGGTTCACACTGCCAGTCTGGGTAGTAGCCAAGAAATAGTCCTTTCCTAAAACCCTGTAATTCTTTGCCGTGTTTAACATTTTTCCGCTAAGCTTACGTGGATTCCATCCCTCCAATTGATTGCCTGATTTATCAGTAAGAAGTAAGTTTCCCTTCTCCTCGGTAACAAGGTATCTGTAGCGTTTACTTCTATCGTAATCTACAACTTGCGAAAACTCAACCTTGCTGCTCGACTCCAAAGTTTTTGGATAGTCCTCAACATAGTTCCCCAATCTGTCAATAATATGTAATGCGTTCTCTGTAGTAAAAAACAATTGAAGCTTGCCATTAGTGTAAAAGTCAAGTTGTTTAACCCCATCGACAATTTGGCCATCAACAGACCGTTTCCATAAAGTTTTAAGCTCCTTTGATAGCAAATAGAGGTTGTTTAACGAATCTTGAATCACCAGTTCAATTTCTTTAGAAACATGGCTTCTTACTACCTGAGGTTGAGTCACTATTTCACTTCCAAAATTATAGGTTGTCCTTTCTAAATTTCCTTGAGTTGGCAAAGATTGAGCAAACTGAAAGGAGGTGTTCAAATAGTAATTAGTTTCCAAGCGACCAAGTTGAAAAGCGCCCTTATCAATGTTTAGAAAATTATTTCTTTTAAAAATTAATTTCCACCTTGAGTTAAGTTTGTCCTGTAAAAGGAGTGACAGCAACTTTCCATCGAAGAAAATATTAATGTTTGATTCCTGAAGAGATGCGCCCAGAAATTTATTCCACTCAACCGATTTTCCCCACGTATCTTCTGTATCAATATCATCAATAAAAATTTTAATTAACTCTACGCTTTCAGACAGAATTAAATACTGCCCTATTTGAGCAAAGAAAGTTTGCTCCGATGGAGTTGCCAAAGGATATAATAACTGAGATAAGAAATTTTTGTAGTCAATTAACCTAATCTGGTAACCCGCATAGTTTTCTATGTATAAAGAGTCCTTTTTCTGTTCAGCTATTTTTGAAGACAATTCATCAAAAACAGATATTCTCGAGGCCTCTTCGCTGAGTTTAAGGATGCTAATAACATCATTACCTTTACCTAAGTAGCAATTAGCAAACTGATTTCCTATGGCTTTTCTCAATGACTCAACACTTACAGACAACCTCAACATTTCTTGGATTAGGCTATCCGTTGATGTGGAGTGATTTGCTTGTATAAGTTCTGCTTGGTCAACAAACCATTGTTCAGAATTAGAAATTCCAAAATGAGCTACACTGGCTACTTTGTTTGAAATCAACCCATCGACATCAATCGGTTGTGGCTCTTGATTTTCAAAAACACTAAGCAGTCCTGTATCTGAATTAATTAAAAAACCATTTAACAATATTCCTTTCTCAGTCACCTTAACATCAGCAAGGGCACCTCCGTTGAGACGCAATTCATCCTTACCAGCTTTAATAGTATTTGGATTAAGGAATAAGTCTGTAAAATCATCTAGGTTTGAAATATTTATGTAGACATTTCCTTCATCAGATTTTAGAGTTGGTAATTTAAAGAGGGATACATTTTTACTAAGGAATAAGTTATCCTTCCCCAAGGAATTCAATCTCAATACTCCTTCCAATAAAAAAGAAGATTCGCTCACGACAAGAATATTATCAATTAAAGCATAGGAAAAATTTGACTTTTCCCCACCATGCTCATTTATCTCAATCCCGTTGTACAATCTCTTCCTAAGTGTAGAATCAGAAAAAGGCAAACCTAAATTTCTAATATCATTTTCCCATGTGACGGAATTCACCTCTGTAAAGACTAAAAAACCAAAGTCATCCCTTGCAATCGGCTGAATAGAAACAAATACTTTGTTACCCTGGAAGTACTTACCACCCAAAATTTCGTTTAAATATTCACTGGAATTTATTACCTCCTTTAGAACTGATAAACCTTCAAGCTTTTGATTTATTGAATTGAGCTCAGGAAGCTCTACCACCAAAACAGCATCGTTACTGATTAAATCCCAGGGAGTAATTTCGCTCTTTTGGGTAAATTGATATACCCAAATAGCCGTCACCACAATGAGAGCAATACCTAACGTTATGAATACAGGTTTTCGTTTCAACTAATTTATTTAAGAAGCGCTAAATATTGCGAAAGATACAAGCCATTGGAAAGAATGACAATGATTAACGGAGGTGGTAATATAGAAGTGATCAATTTCATCAAAAAAAAAGCCTCATATTATTAGTATGAGGCTTTGATAAAAAAAAGGCAACGACTTACTCTCCCACGTTTTACCGCAGTACCATCAGCGCAGGTGGTCTTAACTTCTCTGTTCGGAATGGGAAGAGGTGATCCCCACCGCTATAGTCACCCTAAGGTTTTTAGTCCGTGGTCCATGGTC
>JAVJOQ010000019.1:0-117920 GCA_040216665.1 Cyclobacteriaceae bacterium
AAGGATGCGGAGCCTGCGCGAAGCTGAAGGTGAAAGAACCTCTGGCGAGTACTTCTACCCTATCCAAGAAAGGGAAACACAAAAAGCCAGCGGTAAGACGCACGCACTTTCAGATACGCAGTGAAGCACATGGCGCATACACAATGTTGGCTGCTGTAGGTCAAGAGTTATTCGAATTTAGCTTTCGTTTCTTCTCCCACTTCATTATTGCTTCGCTCAATACTATTACTGAACCTATAATCGGGGCAATAAAAACTAGCACAATTCTAAAAACTGTTCCAGAAATCGACATCTCTTTATTACGAACAATTACGACTATGGCTATGAGCACAAATAGTAGATGAGCATAGACGTAAAATAAAAATAGACTGTGGAGAATGTTCAAAATACAATGTTATTTATTTCCATTAACCTATTGCAGCCAACGCCCATGTATGCGCTGTGTGCCACAATACATAAGTCACTACCAAAATAGCGCTTTTTGTGTTTCCGTTCAAGTTCCGGAAAAACTTAGCGAAGAACTTATTACATTTAGTGATGCGGAGCCTGCGCGAAGCCAGTGAAGCAAGTGGCTCCGGAAAGTACTTCTTCCCTATCCAAGAAAGGGAAACACAAAAAGCAGCGGTAAGGCGCACGCACTTTCAGATACGCGGTGAAGCACATGGCGCATACATATTGTTGGCTGCTGTGCAACTAGTCCACATTGCCTTTATTCAAATGCCATTTGGTCAAACTCCATTTTTCATCTGACTCCATCTTATAGTCAAACTGTCTCGGGGATGTATCCTCTTTAATTATTTTCTTAAGTTCGATGTCCGCAATGTCAGGGGCATAAACTCTCCAAATTAATTCTCTAGTCTTGTTCCACGTTATTCGTCCAAGAAAAAGGGCGTTTGGCTTCTCTAAATCAGTCCCCTTAATTAAAGCGTCTAGCCTGTCCTCGTATAAGTCAATGATCTCTCTCTCGTTCTTTGATGGCATTCCATTATCAATTAAGTCCTCTAAGTCCATCATCACTGATAGATGCCAAGAAAAAACTTCCTTCTGTTCAAAGTCCCTAAGTGCAGTATTGATAACGGCAATACCTGGCAAGTTGTCCTGTTTGAATTCCAGAATTGTATAAACTTCCTCAGGTATAAAAACTCTAATCTCTTTCATTGCATTGCAGCCAACACCAATATAAAGGTATTACCTTTATTTTCCTTTTAGCGTTATGCGAAAATCCTATGTTTTGACTGATATTTTAGCTTTTCCTGTTCCTACACTCTTTTTAACCGTGGAATTATCCGTATAATTAAACGTTTAATTCTACGAATATAAATACCCTATAAAAGCAAAAAACCCTGACGTCCTACGGAGTCAGGGTTTTCAATCGTGAAACGGGTCCATCAGCTTACGTATTTGGTGAAACTTAGACGGCCGCCAGCTTACAGGTCACTTTATCAAACCAATTGGTGATTACCTCAAACCTGTAGGTCACTTTTGCAAATGGTTTGGTGCTTACCTCAAACCCGTAGGTCACTTTTGTAAACTGTTTGGTGCTTACCTCAAACTTGCAGATGACTTTAACAAACCCGCAGGTGACTCTCGCAACCTGGCAGGCCCTTACCACAAACCAGCAGGTCACTTTGTCAAACTGTTTGGTGCCTACCTCAAACTTGCAGGTCAACCTCCTCCAAGGCAAGGTCCACTTCCTCCAACAATTTTCGCACGTCTGAGTGACGACTGAGCCTAATTTAATAGTGAGACTTCGATGGTTAGGCATTAACTCCCTCACCCACTAGCGCGGAAGTTACCTGCCCGTGTGGAAAACAGACAAGGCGCTTTATGCGCTAAATGAGACTCTTCCCGCCAGTGGGCGGGCACGCGCTTCCACTTCCGCCAGTAGGACAGGCTGAGTGACGACTGCCAGTGCTCCGTCATTCAGAGGGAGGACGAAGGACGACCGAAGAATCTTAAGTAAGACTCTTCGCTTACGCCTGCCTTTGCCGAAGCGTACGCCTGAACAAAGTTATACCCAGGCAGGGCTACGCGCAGGCAGGCTCTGAGTGACGACTGCTTCGGGCGTAGTCTAGTAAGGAACACCTACTACCACGGAAGTTACTTCCTACCAAGCTTTAAATCCTCGCCTGATACGTATACAAATCAAAATACCTCCCCTTCTTCTCAATCAACTCATCGTGTTTGCCTTGCTCTGCAATCTGGCCTTGCTCTATCACCAATATCTGATCGGCCTGTCGTATGGTACTCAGCCTGTGGGCAATTACAAAAGTAGTTCTTCCTTTCAGTAGCTGTTTCAAACTGTCTTGTATCAACGCCTCGCTCTCTGTATCCAAACTGGAAGTCGCCTCATCCAACAACAGTATTCTTGGGTTGGCCAAAATCGCGCGCGCAATGGTCACGCGCTGGCGTTGTCCACCAGAAAGTTTGATGCCCCTTTCCCCTATTACCGTATCCAGTCCTTTTTCAAACTTGTCGCTAAACTCATTTACATACGCTCCGTCAATGGCTGCCTTCAGTTCATCCTCAGTAGCATCTGGTTTGGCAAACAAAATGTTTTCCCTTATGGTACCATCAAAAAGAAAATCATCCTGCAGCACCACACCCAACTGACTGCGGTAACTGTCCAACGAAACTTTAGAAAGATCATGCCCATCAATGGTCACCATCCCTGACTGCGGTGTAAGGAAGGAAGCGGCCAGTCCGGCAATGGTAGACTTACCAGAACCAGACGTACCCACCAATGCGGTCACTGATCCTGCGGGCGCCACAAAGTTGATATGCTTCAGCACCTTTTTATCTTCCTCGTAGGCAAACGATACATCTTTGAATTCAATATCACCCTTGATTTCTCCCACCTTAATGGTTCTCACTTCATCATCGTCCTCCACCGCCATATTCATCAACTCTTCCGTGCGGTCCAACCCGGCAAAGGCTTCCGTCAATTGACTGCCGATGTTGCTCATCTGAAAAATCGGAGCAATCAGAAATCCTAAGAAAAATGCAAACTGTGTCAGCTCACCTGCGGTCAATGTTTTTTCCGTAAGCATGTACCCTCCTATTCCTATAATCCCCACCAGGGCTACACCAAAAAGAAAACTTCCCATACTGGTCACAAAACTGGTAGTGGTCAAACTGCTCTTCACATTCTGAAAAATACGCTCCACTCCTTTTTCAAACACCAACGCTTCTTGCTTAGCCGCATTGAATCCTTTGATCACCCGAATACCACCAAAGGTTTGCGTGAGTCGGCCTGTTACCTCTGCGGTAATAGCGCCCCGCTCACGAAAAATGGGTCGGATCTTTCCGAAAGCTTTCATGGATATGATACCAAATAACCCTAAAGGAATAACGGTGAACAACGTCAGTTTCCAACTGATACTGATGAGAAAGAAAAGGCAAATCACCGCCATCAATAGGCCCCCTATCAACTGAAGGAAGCCCGTGCCCACCAGGTTGCGCACGCCTTCTACATCCGTCATCACCCTGCTCACCAATTTTCCTGTTTGCTGATTGTCGAAGAAGCGAGTAGGCAAGCGAAGCAAATGCTTCTGCACATTGGCACGTAATACCGAAATCAGGTGCTGTGCCTCCACGCTCAATAACATGGTCAAGGCATAGGAGACGATCGCTGATATCAATATCGATGCCGACACCCCCGCCAAAATGAGTTTCAGATTGGAAAAGTCTCCCTTACCAATTACATCATCGATAATGGGCTTTACCGAATACGGCAGCACAATAGAGGAAGCCCTGCTGATAATAATCAACACAAACCCCAGCAATAATAACTTTCTTCTTGGCCATACGATGGTTTTAAAAACCTTGGCCATATTAATTTTACCTTTCTTTTCTCCCATAATGAACCTTTATAAACGCCCTTAGTACAAAGGGGCTTTTTTGATGTGTTTAAACGCTTGTGCAAATAAAGTAATAATGCCTACGGAGCATAGTCGATTGAAGGAAAGAAATATTGTAATTCATCTTGTTGGACAACCCCATAAGGTACGATCATCAAAAACAAGCACTCAGACGCTATCATCTCCCTTTTATTTGCTAAAATGCGGTTGCGTAATAATTCAACGACCTATGCCTAAAAGTACTTTAGATTCATCCGCCATCAGAAATCAGTTTCCATCATTAAAAAGAAAACACAATAGCCATCCCATGGTCTTTCTGGATGGGCCGGGTGGCACCCAAGTGCCAAAGTCTGTTATTGATGCCATGGTGAACTACTATAGCACCTCCAATGCCAATTCACATGGAGCGTTTGTCACTGCCATGGAAACGGATGCAACTATCCACGGTATGCGCGAAGCGATGGCGGCTTACTTAAATGCTGAAGGTCCTGAGTGTATATCCATCGGTCAAAACATGACCACCCTGAACTTCTCACTGGCCCGTGCTATGGCACGGATTTTACAACCTGGAGATGAAGTATTGATTACTAAACTCGATCACGAAGCGAACAGAGGTCCGTGGCTTACTTTGCGTGAAGCAGGTATCGATGTACGGGAAGTCAACCTGCTGCCTAACGGTACCCTCGACTATGACGACTTCAAAGACAAACTCAATGAGAACACCCGATTGGTGGCCATGGGGATGTCTTCCAATTGCATCGGCACCGTCAACGATTTCAAACTGGTAAGAAAGCTTACCTATCACTATAACGCGTGGCTGCTGTTGGATGCGGTACACTATGCCCCCCACTTCGCCATCGATGTGCAGGATATCGGCTGCGACTTCCTGCTATGTTCTGCTTACAAATTTTATGGACCTCATGTAGGATTACTCTACTCCAAACCGGGCACACTGGATCGAATTCCTACCGACCGACTTCGTGTGGCAGGACAGATCGCTCCTGAATCCATCGAGACCGGTACATTGAACCATGCGGCCATTGCAGGGGTAAAAGCCGCAGTGGACTTCATCGCCACCTTTGGCAAGGGCAAGACCCTGCGCGACAAGATCACCACCGCGTTCGACAACATTGGCAAGCATGAGTTTGAACTTGCTAAATATTTGTACACAAAGATCAAAGCATTGCCAGGTGTTACTGTTGTAGGCCATGATTTTTCCAAAACCACCCGCACGCCTACGGTGTCGTTTACACTAAAAGGAAAAACTCCTTTGGAAGTGTGTGAACACCTGGCCAAGAAAAACATCTGCGCCTGGGACGGGCACTTCTATGCCATCCGTGCCATGGAGTCGCTGGGGCTGTTGGAAAAAGGCGGTGTAACCCGCCTCGGTATTTCCATTTACAACACCAAAGCAGAAATGGATCTCGTTATTGGTGAGATAAAAAAACTGATCTAATATAAATTACTTAGTGGGTGCCTGTGCAGTTCCTTCCCAATCAGGATCTGCCGCACCATACCAGGTTTTGGTTTTGGCATCGTAATAGATACCATGCACGCGGCCAAAGCTCGCTGGTCTGTCCACTTCTTTTACAGGCAGCCCCCAGGCCTTGAACTGAGCGATATCATCTCTTGTCCATGACGTACCAAGGTGTGTCTCTACCAACATGGAGGAGTCCGATGCGTGCACACGACCTGCAGCCAAGGCCTGTGGCAATTCCATATCCCTGTCGATAAAACGACTGATGGCTTGTGCCACTGCTGTCACGATCATACTGCCACCTGCAGCGCCCAGCACTAAGTAGGGCTGACCCTCTTTGGTGACGATGAAAGGAGCAATATGGGAGGCTGCGCGTTGCCCGGGTTGAATGTCACCAAGGTATCCCCCCATAGTGGAAGCGTATAAAAACCCAAGTCCGGGAGTAACTACCTTCGAGCCCATGTTGGGTCCCAGCGATTGGGTAAGCGCAATAACATTACCATTCTTGTCTGCAGCAGATAGGTGCGTAGTATGTCCTCCTAAAGCCATCCACGCTTCGGGAACTTGTTCCATTTTCAGGTGCGCAGCTTTGGGCAGCGTTTCCTCCACAATCATGTCTGCCAATTTTTTAGCGTAGGCTTTATCTGTCAATTGCCTTGCATTCTCTTCCGAATCCTGAGCATCCCTGTCGTCATAGGCCAGTTGGTTGGCTTTGTAGACGATCCTTCCCCACTCTGCCTCACTCACTTCATCCAACGGGAAGTTCTCCATGATCTGCAACATCTCAATGACGATAGCACCATACGAAGGCATCCACAGGCCATTCAATCCATAACCACGGTAGTCTCCCGTCACGATCATGGACTTGTTCACTGTATAAGAGGCCAGTGATATACTATCTAAATAGCCACCATTGGCGCTAATGTCTGCTACTATTTTCTTAGCCAATTCTCCTTTGTAAAACACATCTGCTCCTTCATCACGGATAAGTCTCAATGTTGCTGCCAGATCCTTTTGTATGAACTTCTCTCCTGCCAGATGGGTAGTATCTCCGTTCAGAAAGTACTGAGACGTCCCCTTGATTTTTCTGATGGTCTTAATGGCACCAGCTCTCCTCATGGCCTCGCCCGGCAACACATCATAGCCCTCCTCCGCCAACCTGATAGCGGGCTCCATCACATCTGCGAGCGTAAGCGTTCCTTGTTCATTGAGCAGTGTGACCAGTCCTTTTACCACTCCGGGAACACCGATGGTTGGATATCCATAGGATGCTTTTGTTGCTGTGGATTGATCGTAGGTGAGCGGAGCTTGTGTAGTAGCATCATAGCCACTCACTGCTCCATCGTTGGTTCTTACAATGGCTTGCAGTCTGCCTCCGAGGCCACTCATGGTGGGTTCTACTACAGCCAATGCAAAGCCAGCCGCTACTGCTGCATCGATGGCATTTCCTCCTTTCTCAAGGATAGCAGTGCCTGCCGCTGTGGCCAGCGGATGCGCTGTAACCACCATTCCATTGGAAGAGGAAGCACTTTGTTGATTTTCCGGTAACTGATTATCGGATTGCTTTGGTTGACAAGCGCCTACCAGAAGCAGTGCCAACACCAGTGAAGATTGGGCTAAGTATGAATTCATGTAGCTAAGATAACACATCATTCAGAAGATCCCCATTCCATTTTACGAACGGAAAAATCATCACTTTCGAGTGCCTGTTTTTGGGGTAGCGAGCGCGCGTAAACAATTGCCCAGTCTTGCCTATCTGAAAAATTAATGATGAAATAATTCGTAGTTTAAAACCATTAACTAAATTCGCAACAAATTTGGAATTGTTTTTCCACGTTAAAACAAAACACAACACAAAACAAATGGCAAAAAAAGCAAAAAAAGCCGCTACAAAATCTAAAGCAAAAGCTAAGAAAGCGGTTAAGAAATCAGCAAAGAAAGTAGCAAAGAAGGCTACTAAGAAAGCTGCGAAAAAAGCAAAGGCAAAGAAGCCTGCTAAGAAGGCTACTAAAAAAGCAGCTAAGAAAGCAGTAAAGAAATCAGCTAAGAAGGCAGTAAAAAAGGCTGCTAAGAAATCTTCTCCTAAGAAGAAAAGTGCTCCTAAGAAAAAGAAATCTGCTTCTAAGAAGGCAGCGGCTCCTGCTCCTGTAGCACCAGCTACTGATGCCACTCAAGGCGGATTGGGATTCATGTAATTCCCAGTAACACAATCAAAAAAGCGGAAAGGGCAACTTTTCCGCTTTTTTTATGCCCCCACTTCACTTACTTATTACGGTTTGACCCACAAAATACCTAATTTGTGCCTCCTTAAAATACACATTTCCAGTGCTGATGTTAAGCGCTTGACCTTGCTGTTCTTTTCAAAGGACTTTTCATAAAATCATTATCAATAACACCCTTGCAGTGAAAACTAAAATTGCAGGGTAAACGACAATAACAATAAACAATCAGAATATGAACAATCGCAAATTACCCATCGTTATCCTCGGCATCGTTGGATTCATCATTTTCATGGCACTCTCTTCCAGCCTCTTTTATACCATAGAAGCTACAGAAAGGGCTGTCGTATTTTATCCATTTGGACAAGGCCTGGACAAGGAAAATGTAATGACCCCAGGTCTGCACTTCAAGGCACCATGGAATGATGTCTATGCTTACCGTGTCAATGAAACCAACTCAGAAGAGAATATGGACGTGTTGGATAAGAGTGGTCTTTCTATCCATATCGATATCAGTGTTCGTTTTTATCCCCTTCCTGATAAAATCGGATACGTACACGAAAACTTTACCCGAGACTATGTCAATGTTCTCGTTATCCCAGAGGTAAGATCTACTGTGCGTCAAGTAATGGGCCGCTTCACTGCTGAAGAAATATATTCCACCAAACGCGCTGAGGTAGAACTCGCCATTAAGACAGAAACAGAGGAAACGCTTAGCAAGAACTATGTGCACGCTACCGCGGTACTTATTCGCTCCATTGAACTTCCGGCACAGATCAAGGGAGCCATTGAAGACAAACTCCAGCAAGAGCAAGAGGCCCTTGCCTACCAGTTCCGGTTGGACAGAGAAAAAAGTGAAGCTGAGCGTAAGAGGATTGCAGCAGAGGGTGAATCGCGCGCCAACCTAATCATCAACAATAGTTTGACTAATAATTTGTTGAAAATGAGAGGTATAGAGGCCACGCTGGAATTGGCCAAGTCGCCTAATGCGAAAGTAATTGTGGTAGGGTCCGGAAAAGATGGCCTACCGATGATCCTTGGTAATAACTAACTCGTAATAAATACCTTAGAGTATTTTCATCTAAGTGATGATAAAGCTATTTTAGGGGAGTAAAGTTTAAAGTAAAAAATAGAGAGAAGAGTATGTCTAAAACTGCAGAACTAAATATTGACGGAAAAACATATAGCCTACCTGTATTCACGGGCACGGAGAATGAGATGGCCATTGACATTGGGAAGCTACGTGACCAATCCGGAGTGGTAACACTCGATCCAGGCTACAAAAACACTGGAGCTACGAAAAGCGCCATCACCTATCTGGATGGTGACAATGGTATTTTAAGATACCGCGGCTATTCCATCGAAGAATTGGCAGAGAAGTCCACCTTCATCGAAGTCGCTTACCTGCTCATTTTTGGTGAGCTACCTGGTAAGGATCAATTACAGCGGTTCCGCGATGATATCAAGACACATACATTGGTACATGAAGATGTGAAGAAGATCCTGGATGGCTTTCCTTCTACTGCTCACCCCATGGGCGTTTTGGCATCTCTCTTCTGTTCACAAACTGCTTTTTACCCGGAATCTTTAGATCCCAACAGGGCCTCTGAAAGTGTTTACTTAAGCATCATCCGTTCATTGGCCAAGATGCCAACATTTGCTGCCTGGGCTTACAAGAATGCATTGGGTCACCCAGCTAACTACCCTGACAACTCCTTAGAGTACTGCTCAAGGTTTATGAAGATGATGTTTGCGCTTCCCGCAGAACCCTATCAGCCAGACCCTGTGATCAGTGCTGCTATTGATAAACTATTGATTCTTCATGCTGACCATGAGCAAAACTGCTCTACCTCTACCGTAAGAATGGTAGGATCATCACAAGCCAGTATTTACTCTTCTATCTCTGCCGGTATCAACGCCCTGTGGGGCCCGCTACATGGTGGCGCCAATCAGGAAGTGATTGTAATGCTCGAAGCCATCGTGAAAGATGGTGGTAACATTGACAAATGGATTGCGAAAGCAAAAGACAAAAACGATCCTTTCCGCTTGATGGGCTTTGGACACAGGGTGTACAAAAACTTTGACCCAAGAGCGAAGATTATTAAGAAAGCTGCTGATGATGTGCTCGCCAAGCTGGGTGTTAAAGATCCAATTTTGGATGTGGCCAGAAACCTGGAAGACATCGCCCTGCGTGATCCTTATTTTATCGAGCGCAAGTTGTATCCCAACGTAGACTTCTACTCAGGTATCATTTACAGGGCACTGGGTATTCCAGTAGAGATGTTCACAGTAATGTTTGCCATTGGTAGACTACCAGGATGGATTGCTCAGTGGAAAGAGATGAGGGAAAACAAAGAGCCGATCGGAAGACCAAGACAGATATACACTGGTCAAAAAGAGCGCACTTACGTGCCTATTACCAAAAGATAGGTTAGTCTTGAGTCCTGAGTCTATAGTATTAAGTTTTCCTTGTGATGGCTTAGGTCTGTAGACTCAGAACTATTGACTTGGGACTAAATAATAAGAAAAAATGGGACTAATCGAAGACTTTAATAGCGCAGTAAGTCAATCCAAGGAATTGACGAAGCGACCGTCCAATGAGGAGTTGCTGGAACTGTATTCATTATTCAAGCAAGGTAGTGATGGAGATGTTTCTGGTGACCGACCCGGAGGGTTCGACTTTAAGGCCATTGCAAAGTATGACGCATGGGCATCAAAGAAAGGACTTTCAAAAGAAGATGCCATGCAGCAGTACATCGACCTGATGAAAAAGTTAAAAGAGCAATACCAATAAGCTTTGCCCCTCTTTTATCAGCCGCTTATTCCTGAAGGAACTCACGCTCTCGAAGCAGAGGAGGCACGGCATGCTACTAAAGTTTTAAGGCTGCAAAGTGGAGAACCTCTTCAGCTCACCGATGGCAAAGGAAATCTTTACCAAGCTGTGATTACGGAGCTATCTAAATCAGCCTGCCATTTCTCCATTCAAGAAACAGTATCTATCCCCAGAAGAAAGTATTCCATACACATAGCCATAGCCCCCACAAAAAATATCGATCGCATCGAATGGTTTGTAGAAAAGGCTACAGAAATTGGCATTGACGCTATCAGTTTTATTCAGTCTAAGAATTCAGAAAGAAGGGTGGTCAACATGGAGCGGATTACAAAAAAAGCGGTTAGCGCCATGAAGCAATCCGGTCAGGCGTGGCTCCCTGAATTACACCCTATACGTAAGGTAGAAACATTGATCAATGAACCTTGTGAGCATAAGTATATCGCACATGTAGATCAGGCCAATCCCAAACACCTTAAAGAAGCTCCACATCAATCTAATTACCTTGTGCTAATTGGTCCGGAGGGGGACTTCTCACAGCAGGAGATCAATTCAGCTACAGACAAAGGATTTCAGAAAGTAAGTCTGGGCCCCAATACCCTTCGCACGGAAACTGCGGGACTGGCCGCTTGCCACATTTTGAATCTGATCAATACCTGAAATTTTCCGTAAGGATATTTATCTTTAGGCTACTTCAATTATTGCATGACCACTACAGAAGCAAAAAAAGAAATCGCTCGTTTATCAGAGGTTATCGATCGGCATAACAACCTCTACTATCAACAGCATAAGACAGAAATTTCGGATTACGATTTTGATCAACTGCTGAAACAGTTGGTGGAGCTGGAGGCACAATTCCCGGATTTGCGACAGCCTGACTCCCCTACCCAACGAGTAGGTGGATCGATCACTAAAAATTTTGAAACGGTTGTCCATCAATACCCCATGCTCAGCCTGGGCAATACGTACTCCATGGAAGAACTAGAGGAGTTTGACAAACGCGTAAGCAAAGGTCTAGGCAATGAGCAATATGAGTACTTCTGTGAACTGAAATTCGATGGTGTTTCTATTTCCCTGATTTACGAAGATGGTATTCTTGTAAAAGGTGTAACCCGTGGTGATGGAGTTCGTGGTGATGATGTGACAGCCAATGTAAAAACCATCAGAAACATTCCCTTAAAAGTGAAAGGCAAAAATATTCCAGCACGATTTGAAGTACGTGGTGAGGTATTCTTATCCCGGTCTGCTTTTAACCAATTGAATAAGGAGAGAGAAGACATTGGTGAAGAGGTGTATGCCAATGCAAGAAACACGGGCTCGGGTACACTTAAAATGCAAAACTCAGCAGAAGTAGCGCGGAGGAAATTAGATTGTTATGTCTATTACCTCTTGGGTGAGAACCTGAATGTTGAGACACACGCAGACGCTATCTCCAAATTGGAATCATGGGGGTTTAATGTATCCAATACTTATACGAAAGCTAAAACCATCAGCAAAGTTTTTGATTACATCAACACTTGGGAGAAAAAGCGATTAGACCTCCCCCTTGAAACCGATGGTGTAGTTATAAAAATTAATAGCCTGCTGCAACAGAGAAAACTTGGCTTCACCGCCAAGAGCCCAAGGTGGGCCATATCGTATAAATACAAAGCCGAAAGCCAAAGCACACTGTTAAAGGATGTAACCTATCAAGTGGGCAGAACAGGGGCCATCACTCCTGTGGCTGAGCTGCAACCCATACAACTTTCTGGCACCACGGTGAAGCGTGCTTCCTTACACAATGCCAATGAAATCGAACGACTGGACTTACGCATTGGTGATTATGTGTTTGTAGAAAAGGGAGGAGAAATCATTCCCAAAGTAACAGCGGTCGATCTAAGTAAAAGGGATAAAAGCAAGAGTAAGCCCATCCGATACATTACCCAATGCCCTGAGTGTAAAACAGAGCTAATACGCCACGAAGGAGAAGCAGCTCATTATTGCCCTAACGATAAAGGCTGTCCTCCGCAGATCAAAGGAAGGATCGAACATTTCATTCAGCGTAAAGCAATGGACATTGATTCCCTAGGTGAAAAAACAATCCAGCAACTCTACCAATTGGATTTGGTGAAATCACCTGCCGACTTGTATGATTTAACAAAAGACGATCTGGCAAAACTAGAAGGCTTTAAAGAACTCTCCATCAACAACCTGCTCACGGGTATTGAGCAATCCAAAGAAGTACCTTTTGAAGCGGTGCTCTTTGCACTCGGAATTCGTTATGTAGGAAAGACAGTAGCAGAAAAGCTGGCCAATTATTTTAAAACCATGGATGCCTTGTCCTCCGCATCTTATGATGCACTGTTGGAAGCTCCGGAGGTAGGGACAAAAATTGCTGAAAGTCTGGTGAATTTTTTCAAAGACAAACAGCACCAAAAAGAGATTGAACGACTCCAGAAGGCAGGCCTTCAGTTTACCTTGATCGAAAAGGAGCAACATAAGCTCAGTAATTCATTGGACAACAAATCTTTTGTGATTTCCGGTGTATTTGAAAAATACGGACGAGATGAATTGAAAGAATTGATTCTTGCTCATGGCGGCCGAGTGCTTTCCGGTGTTTCTGGTCAATTGGACTATTTACTTGCTGGAGATAATATGGGACCCGCCAAAAGACAGAAAGCAGAAAAGCTTGGTGTGCAAATCATTACCGAGAAAGAATTCGAGCAGATGCTTTGAAATTTTGACTATTTCCAAGAAATGGTGAATTTGCAGAATAGTCTATAACGGTAACAACTTGTTTAGAAATCGCTTTCTGCATCTTAGGACAAATTCAGCACTCAAGAGCAATAAGAGTCTGCGCTCAAGCATACCTTATCAGCAAGCGCATTCTATAGGCATTCTTTTCAGTGTGGAAGACAAGCAAAAGCACGAGGCCATAAAGGAATTCATCAAACTGCTTCAGCAGGATGGTAAAAAAGTAACTGTACTTGAATTTCTGCCTAAGCAGAAGGACAATTACGAGTTCATGTTTGATTTCTTTACCATAAAGGATCTCTCCTTTTGGGGAAAAGTAAACTCCACAGATGCAGATAAGTTTATGGAGATACCCTTCGACTATCTCTATTGCGTTGATAATGCATCTAACCCGTTGATCCTGCATCTCCTTGCCAAAAGCAAAGCAAAGTGTAGAATTGGAAAGTTTTCCGAACGGGATCGTGACTTCTTTGAGTTGATGATTGAACAGAACGGTTCAGTTAAAAATCTCATCGATAGCATGTATAAATACTCGAAGCAACTTAAGTAAGTCTAACGCACCTGACTAGTACCAGGAGCACAAACCAAAATTCTCATGAAAAAATTAGAGGGGACAGGCGTAGCATTAGTAACACCATTCAACAAAAAAAAGGAAATAGACTTTCAAGGTCTTGAGAACCTGCTCATCCATACTGCTAAAGGTGTAGACTATTACGTAGTAATGGGCACAACAGGTGAATCTGCAACTTTGAGCCACGATGAAAAATTAGCTGTACTCGATTTTGTCAAGAAACACAACCCTAAAAAACTACCCATTGTGTATGGCATTGGAGGAAACAATACGCAGCAAGTTGTTGCATCCATAAAAGAAGCTCCGCTAAAAGGAGTAGATGCTGTACTTTCGGTAAGTCCATATTACAACAAGCCATCACAAGAAGGAATATTTCAGCACTTTAAAGCAATAGCAGCAGCATCCCCTCTTCCTATCGTATTGTATAATGTACCCGGAAGAACTGCCTCTAATATCACCGCACCTACAACCTTGAGGCTTGCTGCATTGCCAAAAATTATTGCAGTGAAAGAAGCATCTGGAAATATTGAGCAGTGCTTGACTATTGCCAGTCGTAAGCCGAAAGATTTTTTGTTGATCTCTGGTGACGATCTGCTCACCTCCTCTTTCTATGCGATGGGTGGAGCAGGTGTGATTTCTGTATTAGCCAATGCCTTTCCACAGATTTTTAAATCGATGAAAGATTATAGTGCTAAAGGTGACTTTAAGAGGAGTGCTCTTGAGCAATTCAAATTATTGGATATCAATGGCCCAATGTATGAAGAGGGCAATCCGGTAGGTGTAAAATTAGTTTTGAGAGAATTGGGAGTGTGCGAAGAATACACAAGACTGCCATTGACCACGGCTTCCAAATCACTTGAAAAGCGAATCATTGGTTTGACCAAACCCTTTTTAACAAAGAAAGGATAGTTCTGAGAACTATCCTTTCAAATCAGTTCACAAAGTGATTACTGAGGTTTATTCTTTAATTCCTGAACTTCAGCCCTGATAGCTTGAGCCAGATTCTTGAGATCCTGCATCCCTTTTCTTACTCTAGTTCCAGCAGCGCTGTTTGCCTTATTATAGAATTTGTCAGCGTCTCCTTCGATAGAAGCAATCAGTTCTTTAAGCTCTTCAAATTTTTTCATTTGTATAGGATTTTAAATTAATAGTTGAATTCCTTAGGCCAATTTAAAGAAAAACGGCTAAAAACAAGCAATAAACCTATTTTTTAGATATAAAAACCCTTTTTATACTACTCCCTTGGTCACGGATACGAGCGCTTCGGTCCTATAAAACCCTTCATCCAGCTTGTGTTTTAGGGCTGAAAACGCGGTCAAAGTCTCCTCCACATCTGCCAATGTATGGACAGCTGTAGGGATGATTCTGAACATGATAACATCCTTAGGCACAACGGGATAGATCACTACAGAGCAGAAAATACTGTAATTCTCCCTGAGGTCCATAGCCATGTTGGCGGCTTCACCTACCCCCCCCTTAAAGAGCACCGGTGTAACTGGGGATTGGGTACTGCCCAAATAAAAGCCACGTTCCTTCAATCCACTCTGCATAGCATGCACTATTTTCCACAAATTGGCCTTCAATTCGGGCTGAGTGCGCAACAATTCAAGCCTTTTTATGCCACCCAGCACCAATGGCATGGGCAAGCTTTTCGCAAAAATCTGGGACCTTACGCTGTAGCGCAGGTACTTAGTTATCCTTTTATCACCGGCTACAAAGGCTCCTATACTGGCCATTGATTTCGCAAAGGTGGAGAAGTACAAATCAATTTGATCCTGAACGCCTTGCTCTTCACCTGCTCCGGCTCCTGTCTTACCCATGGTTCCAAATCCGTGGGCATCATCTACAAAAAGGCGGAAGTTAAATTTCTTTTTCAGCTCACAAATACCTTTCAGGTTGCCCATATCACCTGACATTCCAAAAACACCCTCAGTGATTACCAGAATCCCTCCTCCTGTCTCGTTGGCAATTTTAGTAGCTCTTACCAATTGCTTTTCAAGGTTCTCCATGTTGTTATGGGGAAACACAAAGCGCTTTCCCATATGCAACCTCACTCCATCTATAATACAAGCATGAGATTCTGCATCGTATACAATAACGTCCTTTCTATCCACCATGGCGTCAATAATGGACACCACACCCTGATACCCATAATTAAGTAACATGGCATCTTCTTTCTGCACAAACTCAGCCAATTGACGCTCTAGCTCAATGTGGTTCAAAGAGTTACCTGACATCATTCTGGCACCCATAGGAGATCCCATTCCATACTGCACAGCTGCCTCACCATCTACCCTTCTTACTTCTGGATGATTGGCTAACCCCAGGTAGTTATTCAAACTCCAGTTGAGCACTGTTTTCCCATTGAATTTCATTCTAGGAGCTATTTCGCCCTCCAATTTTGGGAAAAAGAAGTAATCATCAGGGAGATGAGAGTATTTGGCCAGGGCACCAGCCTCCATTTTTAGCTTTTCGAATAAATCAACCATTTGTATTATGGGGTTAAAAAGTGCCGCAAAAATATAAAAAAAAGTCTAGAGCTCACAGGTCAGCCATTTCTGTAAATATTTGGCATATAGTTAAGCATTTATGTCTTCTATGGACTAAAATTCATCACTTTTAATTGCAAGCGCCTATAGAATGGCCTTTTCGGAATTAATCCTTAGCATTGCAAATTGACCGTAAAACCGATGCATAAAATACAGAAAATATTAGTAGCAAACAGGGGAGAAATTGCTTTACGTGTAATGAGAAGTGCAAGAGAGATGGGAATTGTTACTGTGGCTGTTTACAGTGAAGTTGATCGCAATGCTTTACACACCCGATTTGCAGACGAAGCTGTCTGTATAGGTCCACCCGCTTCTTCCGAATCTTACCTTAGAATAGATAAAATAATAGATGCCGCAAAACAAACCAATGCCGATGCTATTCACCCTGGATACGGATTTCTTTCTGAAAACAAAGAGTTTGCCATTAAGATCAAAGAGGCGGGGCTGATTTTTATTGGTCCTTCGCCTGAAGCTATAGAAATTATGGGGAGTAAGCTGGCAGCCAAAGAAGCTGTGGCCAAATTCAATGTGCCGCTTGTTCCTGGCACAAGTGAGCCCATAAGCGATATCGCAAAAGCAAAAAAGGTAGCTAAAGAAATAGGGTACCCTATACTAATAAAAGCCAGTGCTGGTGGTGGTGGTAAAGGAATGCGTGTAGTAGAGGATGAAGCTTCTTTTGAAGAACAAATGGATCGCGCCATCAGTGAAGCCAAATCTTCTTTTGGAGATGGTTCTGTATTCATTGAAAAATTCGTGAGTTCTCCACGCCACATAGAATTTCAAATTTTCGGAGACCATGCTGGAAACACCGTACATCTTTTTGAAAGAGAATGCTCTATTCAACGGAGACATCAAAAAGTAATTGAGGAAGCGCCTTCAGCAATACTTACTCCTGAACTCAGGGATTCTATGGGTGAAGCGGCTATCAATGTTGCAAAATCGTGTGGCTACTATGGAGCGGGTACTGTGGAGTTTATCATGGATGAGAAAATGAATTTCTATTTCCTGGAGATGAATACACGCCTTCAGGTAGAGCATCCTGTTACAGAAGAAATTACCGGCCTCGATTTGGTAAAACTTCAAATCAAGGTGGCCCAAGGTGAAGACATCCCTTTCAAGCAAGAAGACTTACATATCAACGGTCACGCCATTGAAGTACGTGTGTATGCCGAAGACCCCACAAATAACTTCTTGCCTGATATTGGTACGCTTCAAACCTATATCCGTCCACAAGGTCATGGCATCCGTGTAGATGATGGTTTCGAACAAGGCATGGACATTCCATTCTATTATGACCCAATGATTGCCAAAATGATTTGTCATGCGGAATCAAGAGAAGATGCAATTGACAAAACGATTCGTGCAATTAAAGATTACGAAATTACAGGAATAGAAACCACTCTTGGGTTTTGTCAATTCGTAATGGAACATGAAGCATTTCGTTCAGGTAACTTCGACACCAAGTTTGTAGAAAAGTATTTTACACCGGAAGTACTCCAAGTGGAAGGCCTTGAGGAAGAACGACAATTGGCTGGAGTTATGGCAGCCACCTTACTGGAGCAAGCCAAAAAGAATGTAACGGTTCCTGCTCCATCTACAGGGCAAAACAAATGGAAGAAAAATAGACTCTAGCTAATGGCCGAAATTAAACCTATTCGTGCCTGGCGCTATAACGCTACGCTGGCCAAGTCCATTGATACACTTACTTCTCCATTGTTTGATGTTGTATCAGACAAACAGCGTAAAGTACTTTATCAAAATCCTAATAATAGCATTCACATATCCGTTCCGTTAGGTGATAACCCTTCCGAGCAGGCTGCCCAAAGACTTACTTCGTGGAAGGAAGATGGCGTGATCATGCAGGATAAGTTGCCTGGCATTTATGTTTACTACCAGTACTTTAAACTAGCTGGGTCCACGAAAGAGTTTTGCCGCAAGGGTTTTATCGCACACGTGAGGGCATATGACTGGGGAGAAAACGAAATTATGCGTCACGAGAACACGATGCCCAAGGCGGTGAATGATCGTGTTGAGTTATTGGATAAACTGCAGATGCACGCCAGCCCTACCCATGGCTTGTACACTGACGAAACGCACACACTAGAAAAATATATGGATGAGGCCATCACTCATCCCATTTATGAAACAGAAGATTACCAGGGCGTGCGTGATGTGCTGGCTGTAATTCATGATGCGAAGGTCATCAGGCAATTCATGGATTTGATAGCATCCAAAAAGATAATTCTGGCTGACGGACATCACCGCTATGAAGGATCGCTGTCCTATCGCAAGCAGCAAACAGCGGCCAATCCAAATCACACTGGAAAAGAAGGTTACAACTTTCATCTCATGTATTTTACCAATACAGAAGCTGATGATTTGCGAATTCTCCCCACCCACAGAGTGATCAATGGAATTTCTGGATTCAATGAGCAGGAACTATTAGAAAAGTTTGCTGAGGACTTCATCATAAAACCTGTTGAAGACGCTGATACCATCAACGAAATCATAATGGGTAAAAAATGGGCCTTCGGACTATTGTTTAAAGACAATGCCGTTAAAGTAAGGTTGAAACCCGAATCCTTTTCAAAAATGACATGGGCATTCCCCGAGGTTGTGAAAAGACTGGACCTGACGGTGCTTCATTATTTTATCATTGAAAAAATTCTTGGTATACCTGGCAAAGACCAAACTACATCTGATAAACTAGTCTTTGATAGAAGTTTTTCCGATTGCCTTGCCAAGGTGATTAAGTCAGAAGCGCAGATGGCCATTATTACTCAGGAGATTTCAATTGAAGAAGTGAAAGAGGTTTGTTCCAGTGGATACACTATGCCACAAAAATCAACTTATTTCTATCCTAAAGTAATTTGCGGATTTCTTTTTAGCTCAATTAAAGAAGATGAATTTCAAACACCAGCTTATTCTGGCTTCTAGTAGTCCACGTAGGCAATTCCTGATGAAAGAAGCGGGTTTTGATTTTACGCTGGAGAGACCTGAAGGAGATGAATCCTTCTCTTCCTCCATGCCAGTAGAAGAAGTGCCAGGATTTCTTGCTGAAAAGAAAGCCAAATCCATTGAATATAAGCTTACGGAGGATGACGTTATCCTGGCCTCTGACACCGTGGTAATTCTTGAAGGTCAAATCATGAACAAACCCAAAGACCGAAACGATGCCATTGCCATGCTTACTCAACTTTCAGGAAAAACACATACCGTAATTACTTCAGTCTGTTTACTAAGCAAGTCAAAAAAAGACTGCTTTGACGATAGTACTAAAGTTACTTTTAAAGAATTAAGTGAGGACGAAATCATTCATTACGTAGACCGATATCAGCCATTCGATAAAGCAGGTGCCTATGGTGCTCAGGACTGGATTGGCATGGTAGCGATTAACAAAATTGAGGGATCTTACTTTACAGTAATGGGCCTTCCTATGCATAAGGTGTATTCGCACCTTCAGCAGTTCTAAGCAAGCATTTCTTTATACACCTCCATCAACTTATCTGCAATAGGCTTGGGTTCAAATTGTTGAATATAAGATTGAGAAGCCTCCACCATTTTTTTACATGCGCTATCATCATTGAGTAACCGATCAATAGCCGATGCCAACTCCTTGTCCTTATCAGGATCAACATAAATAGATGACGGGCCGCCCGCCTCTTCCAGACAAGAACCGCGGGCTGCAATCACCGGAACTCCAGAGGCAATCGCTTCCACAATAGGAATTCCAAAGCCTTCGAACCGCGAGGGATAAACAAAAATTTTCGCTGCTTGATAGATTTTGGGAAGGTCATCAAAATCCGCATGATGAATAAAATGCACTCTGTCATTCAAATTCTCTTCTTCTATTAACTTATTCAATTGCTTTTGATAAGAAGTAGATTTACCAATCAATACCACAGGAATCCTTTCCTTGGTCTGAGCAACAGCTTTAAGAAGCAGAAGCGAATTCTTACGTGGCTCCAAAGTACCTACCGTCAACACAAATTGATCAGGGAGGTTGTACTTTGCTCTTACCTTTTCTATTTCTTCATCAGAAGCCTTTGTTTTAAAAACAGTGTTGCATCCCTGATAGATGACAGTTATTCTTTCCTTTGGCACTTTTAGATAGTGCTGTAAGTCACTCGATGTTTGATTGCTAATGGCTATAATCTTATCCGCAGTTTTGCAGGCGTTCGTAATTTTTCTTTTATAAATATTAACATCAATTTTTTTATAGAGCTTCGGATACCTGATAAAGATCAAATCATGAACCGTCACTACTGTTTTTAGTCCTTTCGGTTTTGAAACTGGCAATTCATTGCTCAATCCGTGAAAGAGGTCCATACCATCTCGAAAAGCGATATTGCCCAGGTTAACTGAGCGCCAAAAACTACCAAAGCCAGAGCCCTTTACCCACTTAGGAGGCGTTCTCACCAACAGCTTTGGGCTCGTCCGAAACTCATGAGTTTCTTTGTGGTCTTTGACTTTGGGGCTGTATAGGGTGTAGTGATGATCAGGGTAATGCTCAAGCAATGCTTTCATTACAAAGCGACTGTAGTTTCCCAGTCCTGTGAAGTTGTTAAATAAGCGCTTAGCATCAAATCCAATTCTCATCCATCCATAATTTGATAATATAAATATAGGAGGAGAAACGGGAATTGGGAAGGCAAGACTGGTAAATACAACCTTATCAATAACGGAAATGGCTATTTCAATTACAAAAAACCGTCTCAAAAACCCAGCATCTTTATTGAATGCACTATCAGGAGTTTTGAGACGGCCTCTCTATGTGAGATAAGGCTAATTAATCATCCTTGTCTTTTTCATCGTCTTCCTTTTTCATAAGCACAATTTCATCTCCGTCTTTCAATCGTTTTGAGACAACGAGGAAAGGCCCTGTTACTACTTCTGATGAGGTTGACAACCCGGAAATAATTTCTATATTGTCGTAGTCGCTGATTCCCGTTTTTACTTCTACCATTTTTGCTTTACCGTTCTCATTAACAAAAACGACAATCTTGTCTTCTTGTTTTTGCTGCTTTTTACTTTCGTCAACAACCTGTCGATTGTTCCTATCATCCCTGTCATCATTGTCTTTCTTATTATTCTTATCATCATCAGGGTTCCGTGTAGTCACAGCTGCAAGAGGAACGGACAATACATTGTTTTTAGTTTTGGTAAGAATCTCGACACTGGCGGTCATACCAGGGCGAAACGGATACCTGTTGCCTTCTTTAACAAGATCAGCATAAGAAGATTGAAGGATAAGTATCCTTACCTCAAATTCAGTAATTGCATCAGCAGATTGTTTATCCTTGGCAGTATTCGCAATGTTGGTGACGATACCCTTGAACTCCTTATCGGTATTGCTGTAAGCATCTACCTCGATCTGTACCGTATCGTTCAAATGCACGCGCACAATATCGTTTTCATTCACGTTCACCCTCACCTCCATCACGTTCAGGTCAGCGATTCTTAACATTTCAGTACCCGCCATTTGCGCTGTACCTACTACCCGCTCACCCTGCTTCACATTTAATTTTGAGATCACCCCTTTCATGGGTGAAACAACAGTGGTCCTTCTTACATTCTCGCGAGATTCCCGCACACTCGCTTCAGTACTTCTTACAATGTACTTGGCCGCTTCCAAAGATTGTTTTGCCGACTCCAGGTCATTTTTTGAAATTTTGAAATTCTGTTGCGCCAGTTGCCATTCTGCTTCTGAAATCACCTTCTCATCCCACAGCTTTTTCTGTCTGTTGAACTCTTGTTCCGAACGCATGAAGGTCGCCTCCGCTCTGGACAATGAAGCCTTGGATGACTCTACATTTGCTTTTTGCTGGTTCAAAGTGGCTTCTGAGCGTTCCAATTGGCTCAACCATACATCTGGTCTTATTTTTACTAATACTTTTCCAAGCTGTACCGAATCTCCATCTTCTACATTGAGTTCAATAATTTCACCAGAAACCTCAGGTGCCAACTTCACTTCTGTAACCGGCTGAACTGTTCCGGAAGCACTCACTTTTTCAGTAATAGAAGTTTCTCTTGCTTTAGCCAACTCCACTTCAATTTCCTTTCCCTTACCAATCCATCCCTGTGATTTTCCCACAGCAATGAAAACTATTATTACAATAACAGCCCCAATAAGGATGTATATAAGCTTGTTTGATTTTCGCCTTTGCTTTGCCATTCGTTCGAATTATAAAATAATGTTAATAATCAACAGGTTTTCCCTGGTAGAAATCAAGAATTTTCTTTTTGAAGATGAAGTTGTACTTGGCACGAGCCAAATCAGATTTTGCCTGAAAAAGATCATTTTCAGAGATTTGGTATTCAAAATAATTGATAGCCCCCAATTCAAATCGTTGCTTTGACATACGGTAGGCTTCTTCTCTTGCATTCACTTGTCGTAGTGACGAGGAGTAGCTCCTAGAAGCTGAAAGTGCATCATTGTACGCAGTTTCAATGGTTTGCCTTAATCCGTTCTTGGTTTCCTGCACAGTAATGTCTGCCATTTCTTTATTGATTGCAGCCCGCTGCACACCAGCTCTGTTTTGCCATCCATTAAAAAGAGGAATAGACAAGGATAGATTGACTTGCTTAAATAGGTTATCCTGAAACTGATCCCGTTCACTATAACCACCGGGGACTAAATCATCTGATGCGCTAGAATAATTTGTAGCGGCTGATCCATTGAGGCTCAACCGTGGAAAGAGACCTCCTTTATTTGACTTTAGTGCTAACTCAGCACTTTCTACTTTAAGCATTGCACTTTTTATTTCCGGCATATTTAACAGCGCCATCTCGTAGGCTATATCCGGGCTGGCATCTAAAATGAGATCCTCTAGTTCCAAATCAGGCACTGGTACTCTCATTGGTGTAGACCCTGGCAATTGCATGGCTTGTTTAAGCTGTAACAAAGAAAAATTGAGTGTGTTTTCCTGATTAATAAGATTCACCTCGTTGGTAGCCACCTGTGCTTCCTGGTTAAGTTCGTCTCCTTTGGGCAGGCCCCCGACCGCCACTTGCTTTTTGATTCTTTCTAATTGCTGCTGACTGCTATTGAGTTGATAATTGGCATTCTCATACAGTTCCTGATTGAAAATGACATTCACATATAATGTGACAACGTTGATTATGACATCGTTCTTGGCCTTTTCAAGATCCTGTTCCGATGCCAGGTAATCTCGTTGGCTTTGACGAAAGCTATTTTGCAGTCTAAGTCCGTTAAACAATGTGAGTGACGAATTGGCCTGGAGATTAATATTGTTTGAATTTCGGTTAACAAATGTATTGCTCACCGGATTGACTGCCCTTCCAAAATTTTGTCCGTAAGATGACCCAGCATTGAGCGTTGGTAAAAATGACATTTTGGACTGAAACAAGCCCACCTTAAAACCTTCAACATTGTACAACCCACGTCTTACGTTGAGGTTGTTATCTAGTGCTACTTTTACACATTCCTGGAGCGTCCATTCTTTCCCACCATTCTCTTCTTGCGCGAAAGCACTATACGTGGTTGTAAAGGCTACAATTAAAATCAATAAGAATCTCAACATACTATTAAGCTATTTCAGGGATGTAAATCACTTCCTTTACCCAACTAAGACTATTTAGATAGGTAAATGTTACATCCTTTATTCCAGAATCCATTTCTATGACCAGGCATGCCAAATCGTTTTTACCTTTGCGCGAAACCGACATGGTGGCGATATTACATTGATCATTGGCTATCACACTGGCTATGAAGGCAATACTTCCTTTCACATCATCCGCATATATGATAATGGTGTGGTTGGAAGTTGTAAAATCAGCTTTGAAGCCGTTTACCTCTGCAATGTTGACGATACCTCCACCTTTGCTCTCTCCCAGAACATCAATCGTTCTGTCGCCTTTCTTTAGCTTCACCTTAATGGAGTTGGGGTGAAAAGTGGATGCGTTGCCAATTGATTTGAATCGATACTTGAGGCCTGCTTTTTTTGCCAAGTCGAGGGAATCCTTGATTCGCTTGTCATCAGTCTTAAAATCCTGAAGTCCTGCAATGATGGCCCGGTCACTTCCATGCCCCTCATAAGTCCTAGCAAACGAATTATAAAAGGTAATTTCGGCATCTTCAGGGATACTACCCAAAATGGCCACAGCAGCCCTCGCTATCCTTACCACACCGGCAGTATGAGAACTTGATGGGCCTATCATAATGGGGCCTATCATATCAAAAACGCTACTTTTCTCCGGCATAGTGTCAATACGGATTTAAAGATGAGATGGACGACAGATTGGGGTATTTTTTCACCTAAGCGGCAAAAATAACGCATGCGGAGCAATACCCGTTTGAAAGAGCGGTTAATTTCTTTTTACCAGCCTGACCGTATTGAGAAATGTACCATTCCACACTTGTAAAAGGTAGATACCTTGAGAAAGTTGGCTTAAATCAATAGTTACATCCTCATCTTTCCTAATCAATGGGTATACTATCTGCCCAAGGTTGTTTACCACTCTTATACTTTCAATATCCAACTGAGCAGAATTGGCGAGGTGAAAAATCCCATCAGAAGGATTGGGGAATACCTGAATCTTACTTTGACCTGTGAAATCTACCCGTTCAATATGGGAGAAGGAAACTTTACCGTCAAAGTCCGTTTGTCTTAAGCGATAATAGGATACCCCATTAATAGGCTGGTAGTCCATAGCTTCATAAGAGGTTGTTTTGGTAGTGGTTCCAGCTCCGGCTTCTGTTGCAATCAACTCCCATTGTTCACCCTCCAATGATCTTTCCACGTTAAAGTAATCGTTATTCAACTCTGAAGCGGTAGTCCAATTCAATTCAACTGCATTTCTTAACGGGCTGGCTGTAAACGTTACTAGTTCAACGGGTAAGGGTGAGGATGCATCAGTATTGCCTAATGTAAACCGATCTCCATTCTGGAAATTGACATTAGAGAATACTGCAATCCCATTTGATACTGAACCAACAATAGGTGTTACATCATTATCAGCAAATCCGTCACCATTCCTATCAATAAGCAATCGAAGGTTAGATCCTAAGGGACTACCTCCTACTCCATTAAAGTCAAAGGAGATGGAAACATTCCCAACATCTCCAGTTTCACTCACCCTCCAAATTCTACTCAGCCTTTCCTGAATAACAGTTCCATCAACAGCAGTTCCTACAGCCGTAGTGGAACTATTCAAAGCCGTATTATCATGGCCCCACATTAAGAATTCGCTATTACCCAGGTTGTTTGGATTCCACATTCGTACCACATCAGTGCCTCTGGCATCACGATGATTAGATCCATTAGCAGCTTGTCCAATACCTGCTACTTCAAAGTCATAATTTCCGTTACCTCCATCGTCCATAGTGTAGACATCACTCGCCCCTATTGTGATGTCATACTTTGCAGACAAATAATTGTTAATAATTATACGTTTTGCTTGGTTCACAGCGGAGTTATAGACAAAGAATTCAGCCATATCACCACTTAAGTTTCTACCGGAAGTGCCTGCTTCATTTCCAATTAATAAATCCAACGCATTTACCTGAGGAGTTCTAGTTTCGGCTCTAGTAAATATCTGATTCAAATTTTTCATCATCAAAATATCGGAATTATCGTAGTCATATTGAAAAATTCCAAAAATCGTATTCGACATGGATCCTGCAGTCTCAGCATCGCTCGATCGGGTGGCATTGGTGTAAAAAATTGGGAAGTGAATATCTCCCGTACTTGGAAAATTTGACAAAAATTCAAAATTCTCAGTTAAGTCATTTCCTTTGGTAAAAAATGCATTATAATTTTTATGAAGATTAACTTTAGTAACCATAAAAAATGACCAGGCAGTTAAATCAATGCTAGCATCATCACTTACTGCTAAAAAATCGGTTGTTCCATCAAAAGTTAGTGTTGGAAAACCATTAAGCGCAGCCGCATTTAATGCCGGTTGATTTGCGGGAGCTGCTGGGTTTGCATCGTTATTGTAGCCACTCTGGTCCTCCCAAGAAGTAACAGCACTTCCAGAAGTCATTACTCCGCGATTGCCATCAAGCCACAGTACCAATTCTGAAGAACCATTCGATGCTGCCACTCCGCCAGGCCCTGAATTGCCAACCGAAAAGTTGCCTGTCGTTGTAATGGGGAAAGCGCCACAATTTGAGGTGCAAGTAATCATAAATGTGCTGCATATTTGACTTAAAGAACCCCCATTAAAAAACTGCACGGTAGGATCTGCTCCTCCATTGCCTAAATTCATTACACCATCACCACACAGTGTAGCATCAGTATGATCAATATATATATCGTCTGCCCCGAAAGACAAGTTATTGATTATAGTGATGCTGTTGCCAGATAAGATAAGGTCGTCAGTATTATTAAAACTTGCTGTGGGCGCAACTTCAAAATACCCTAGAATTATCGCATCTTCAGAAACAGTGAGTGTCCCGCTATTTTCAATAAATGCATAACCTTCGAGCATTATCTCCTCGCTCGATGTAAGTGTTCCTCCACCCGAGATGATTATATCTCCCGTGTGATAGAACATTAAGTCACCAGATCCAGTAAAGGTGCCTATATTAGATCTACCCAGGCCATTTGGTGACACTCCAGCAGCTTGATTATCTGTAACTGCGTTAATTGTCACTGTATGACCGGAAAGAATCACTACATTATCAGCACTTGCTGGCCAGATACCCGCAGCCAAGGGGCCTCCTGAGCCGTCCGAAACCGTAGTCCAAGAATTTGGATCATCCCAATTACCTCCTAGGGTTGCATTCCTAGAGTAATAAGTTAGGCCCTGTAGCACAGTCCCATAAAAATTGACATCTACACTTGCTGGAAAATCAATTCCCCCATTATTACTTTGATTACCACCACCATCCTCGGTGGACCAATTTGAACTATTCGCTATGGCAGCAGCACATGCGGCAATCGATACGGTGCATTGGGTACTTCCTGTGTAAACCATTACATCTTCATCACCTGTGATTGAAGTGGCGTTCGTTCCATCAGTCAATCCGGTATTTGCGATAGTTCCGTTGCCAAATCCATCATTCGCAATTGCGCTCAAGAATGTTGTAGGTGTGTTGGAATCTGAACCAAGAAACATATACAAAACTTCATTGTTCCCTGCAAGCGCGATAGTTCCGCTGGATACCGTTCCTAATGACGCTGTTGGTGTGGTACTTGAATTGTTAATAACAACTATCAAACCAGGAGAAATACTGTTTCCAGTATTATTCTGCCATGTCAACGCACCTTCCCCAGTGTTAAATGCTCCGCCTCCACCAATCGGGTTTCCATTCCATTCATTATCTGAAAAATGAATTTCCGTACCGGGAGGCAGTGAAACAAAGGTTACAAAAGCAAACCCATCGTTGCCATCAGCATTAAAACCAACAAACATCACCTCCCCTGCACTTTGAGCCCTGGAGCTGAAAATAAGGCACAATACCGCGATCGCGGATAACAAAAACCTACGAACCCCCATTTAACTAACCAATTTGATCCTTTTAGTATGGGATTAATCTACCCCACAACTTAAAAGTAAGTCGTTTCTGTCTGAAATCAAATTTGAAAATACATCAGGGTGCTCCAGAAAGGCATCGTAAATCTTTCATAAATCTGAGTAAAACTTGACCCTTTAAAGACTAGCTCTTAATGATTCTGACGGAGCGAAGTAAGGCTCCCTCTGCAATCTGTAGAATATATACTCCTGGAGGATAGGAATTTAGGTCGATCAAAACCTCAGTATTATCCGACCTTAGTTCAGGTGTGATAAGTTGTCCTACGGCATTGTAAACCCTGATCTGTGAGGGTGCTGTGCTACCTACACCACTCACTCTAAAAATCCCGCTTGATGGGTTCGGATTTACCACCAAGCTTGGAATGCCAATAAAGCTTACGCGCTCAATACGGGAAAAAGAAATAGTGCCATCAAAGTCGGATTGCTTAAGTCTATAGTAAGATTCTCCTTGGTAAGGCTGTGGGTCCACCGCTTGATAGTTCTTCTGCTCGGAAACCGTTCCAGCTCCCTTAATTTTTACTACATCCTCCCATTCCTCCGCGTTGCGCGATCGCTGTACCATGAAATGATCGTTGTTCAATTCTGATGCAGTGGTCCAATTGATCAGTACCAAATCACTTGCGGGCTTAGCTTCAAAGATCAAGAGTTCGATAGGTAATGGCACAGACGCATCCGTATTACCCAATGTAAAATGATCACCATCTTGAAAGTTTACATTAGAGAAAACAGCAATCCCAGCAGAGACAGATCCAACTATAGGTGTTACATCATTGTCACCAAAACCATCACCATCCCTGTCTATGAGAAGACGCAGATTAGAACCCAGCGGGCTCCCTCCTATGCTATTAAAATCGAACGAAAGAGAAACAGTACCAACGTCCCCACCGCTTTCGCTAACTCGCCAAATTCGAGATAGTCTTTCTTCAATCACAGTTCCATCCACATCTGCAGGCGAGGCCGTTGTAGTGCTGGTTATTACGGTATTGTCATGACCCCACATTAGGAATTCACTATTGTCAAGTCCATTTGGATTCCACATTCTCACAATGTCTGTCCCTCTGGCATCTCTATAATTTGATCCATCGGCCGCCTGGCCTATTCCGGCTGCCTCAAAATCGTAGTTGCCGTTCCCGGCATTGTCCATCGTATAAATATCGTTTCCTGAACCAGAAATATCGATGTCATATTTTGCCGCCATGTAATTATCAATAATAATTCGCTGCGCTGCATTCACCTCAAGATCGTACATCGCTATTTCCGCAATGTCTCCAGTCAAGAGGAATCCTGTTCCTGTTGTTGGCCCCGCACCCCTTCTTGCTCCAATAAGAACCTCAGCCGTTTGCACTTGTCCGGCCCCAATACCAGATCCAACAAAATCAGAAGCTTCATTCGTCCAAGAATCTTTTTGAGTTGTGTTATTTGTGTGGGAGCTAACAAACCATGCATTTGTGGCCACTACAGACCCAATCGTTAGTGTGCCACCAATAGACGATGAGAAACGAGAGGTACCTGCATTATCATCAATAGTATACTGGTACTGCCTTGTTCCGCCCGTAGCTGTCGCTTTAGAGAAAAATGTTCCCTGTGGCATAGCTCCAGCTACATTGTAAACTATAAAAAAGGACCAGCTATCAGTTCCGGGGATTAAGTTAAGGCTAGCAGGTGTCCCAAGATTTAGGAAATCGCCTCCATCGAAACTTATGGAGGGGAGGGTGGTGTTTACTGCATTTGTATTGAATGTTGGCTCTTCTGCTGCTACTCCGCTTGAGGCCGCAGTTAATGCGTTTCCGGAGGCATCTGCCCAGCTAGTGACTGCAGCACCATTCGCCAGACCCAAATCATCTGCTTTAAGCCAAAGCTGATTGTTGTTGGAGTTTCCTACTCCTCCAGGACCAATATTTCCTGAAATAAAGTTTCCTGTTGGAGTGATGGGAAAAGCGCCACAATTGGAAGTACATGTGACGGTAAAAGAGCTACACACCTGTGCCAGAGAGCCTCCATTAAAAAATTGAATGGTTGGATCGGCTCCGCCATTGCCAAGATTCATTATACCATCCCCACATAGAGTGGCATCTGTATGATCAATATAAATATCATCCGCACCAAAAGAAGTATTGTCAATGATGGTGATACTATTTCCAGAAAGAATTAAATCATCTGTATTGGTGAAGTTCGCGGTTGTTGCTATTTCAAAATAACCTAGATTAACGATGTCTTCCGTGATCGTGAAAGTGCCACCATTTTCAACCAGGGTATAGCCCTCAACCATCACCTCTTCGCTTGAGGTGAGTGTCCCTCCGTTCGCAATCAGAATATCTCCTGTATGATAAAACATTTGGTCTGTGGAGCCAGTAAATGCGCCTACATTAGATCTTCCTAAATTTGCCGGGCTTTGAGAACATGGTCCGTTGTCATTGACGTTATTTATAGTAATGTTATGTCCATTTTGAATGACAACATTATTTGTCCTTCGTGGGTAGACTCCACTGGGCACAGCTCCGCTAGATCCATCCGGTGTAAATGACCATGCTGTGTTTGATTCCCATGCTGTGGGGCCGGTTAGAAGAGAATAGAAAGTGCTTTGTTGAAGTCCAGTGTCTTCAAATGTTACGATTTGCCATGGAGCATCTGCGGTAGAGCCGGTACCCACTGCTCTTGTAATTTGAAGGTTGGTGGGACTTGTTATCTCATACGTAAACCATCCATGACCTGTATTGTCATCGGTGGAAAAACTAGTACTGCCCTGCCTACCGTAATTTCCCGAAGCAATTACGCCTGAAGAGGCTGATGTGGTAACAGACACATTTTGCAACAAAGTACCTG
The DNA here is from genome assembly GCA_040216665.1 of Cyclobacteriaceae bacterium. Taxonomy (GTDB): domain Bacteria; phylum Bacteroidota; class Bacteroidia; order Cytophagales; family Cyclobacteriaceae; genus ELB16-189. Next base: position 30,565 of record JAVJOQ010000019.1, read on the forward strand.
AGGTAAAGCTTTGCGTACCTCTTGTGACAGTTGACATGTCATTAAACTCAACAACGTAGGTGACAAAATTCATATCCGTGGTGGTACCAACTCTTGTATAGGTAACTGTTGAAGCGTTGGTAAGCTCAGTTCGAGGCAAGTCATCGGGATTTGCATTTCCATTGAACCAATGATTGCTAATAACAAACGCTTTTGATAGGGTACCAATTGCTGGAGTGATTGTTGACGTTGTGGAAGCCGATCCAGCGCTAAGGGTAGTTGTGAGCTTCTTAACAGTTGCAGCCTGATACTCGATAACTTGCCAATACGCTACTTCCATGTCTGCTCCACCAGGACCAGCATTACTTATCATTAACTCCATATTAGTGGAAGTAGTGAGGTTTGCAGTTATGCCATCATCGGCACCAAATGTCGATCCACTCTTCTGAGCAGAAATAATTACAAAGCTCTTGGTCAGATCAACACAATTTATGGCAACATTCACAGGCGCACCACGAGCAACACCTGATGTGGATCCATGCTGTACCGAAACTCCACTCTCAAATTCAAAAACCTGCCAACTTATAGAAACTGTTCCTGTACCACCTTCACGCGCAAATGTCAAAGTAGTAGCATTTGTGATTCCCCCTCCAATCTGATAATACTGGGGTTGGTTGGCATCCAAAGTTGAAGAAAAAACCAAAAACGACTTAGAAATATCAACTGATGTAATTGTAACCGTAGTACTAGTTCCAGCCATGGTGGCAGTCCCAGTCTGCTTTCTGAAAAACTCTGCACCAAATGTTGTAATAATTGATGCATAAAACAGGACTACAGACGTAATAAAAAGTTGAAAAGACCTCACTTCTGATACTTTAAATTAGCTCAAGTTTTTAGAGTAATACTACTCCACAAGCTAAAAGTAAGCCCTTTAAGCAATATTTCAAATTGGAATGAGGTAAGATTGATGTAAGATTATCTCAATTTATGCCAAATTCGGAATGTCCTTCTTTGTAATCTCATAAAGTTTATTAGATTCTTCCTCTTTGAATTTCATAACGAGATTGAGTGCATCAGGTACCACATCACTACTCAATACAATTAACGAACCTTTGGTCACGTTTTTTATAGCATAGGTGATGGCCTCCTTTTCGGATGGTATGATAGTTACCTTCTTTTTAGGATCCACACTCTTAATTCCTGCGCTAATCATATCAATCAATTCATCAGCAGTCTTCCCTCTTAAATGTTTATCCTGCCTGATGATGATCTCATCGAACATCTCAGCCGCTACTTTTCCTATTTCATTATTGTCTTCTTCGCGCCTATCCCCGATGCCAGCAATAATCCCAACCTTAGGACTACCATCCATTTTTTCAATCAACTTTTGCAATGCCCTCAATCCTGCTGCGTTATGCGCATAATCCAACATGATTTGAAAATCCTTGAAAGTAAATAGATTTAAACGCCCTGGTGTTTGAGAAGGTGAAGGGATAAAGGATTCAATTGCCACCTTAATATCTTCAATTGAAAAGCCACGTACATATCCTGCCAATACTGCAGGAAGTACATTCTGAATCATGAAGGCTGCCCTTCCATCAAATGTCAACGGTACATTGATGGCTTTAGTAACCCTCATCTTCCACTCACCTTTACAGATGGTAATGTAGCCATTCTCATACAAGGCATATAAACCACCACTGCGGGCATGTCTTTTAATATTGGGGTTCTGTTCATCCATTGAAAACAGTGCAACATTGCATTTCACTGTCTTTCGCATATCATAAACACGATCATCATCTGCATTTAGAATGGCATAGCCATCTGGCAAAACCGTCTCTGGTATTACACCTTTTACTTGTGCTAATTGTTCTATGGTATGGATTCCTTTAAGACCAAGATGATCGGGAGCTACGTTGGTTACAATTCCTACATCACAATATTTAAACCCAAGACCAGCCCTTAATAAACCACCTCGTGCTGACTCAAGCACCGCAAAGTCAACCGTAGGATCTTTTAACACAAACTCAGCGCTGGCAGGTCCGGTACAGTCCCCTTTCATCAAAAGTCTATTTTGAATGTAAACTCCATCAGAGGTTGTATACCCTACCTTATACCCTTTCATCTTCACCATGTGAGCAATCAATCGCGTTGTTGTTGTCTTTCCATTAGTTCCTGTCACCGCAATAATTGGAATACGGGCTGTAGAGCCGGGAGGGTATAACATATCGATCACATGCCCTGCAACATTTCTGGGTAAACCCGTTGCTGGCGCCAGGTGCATCCTGAAACCAGGCCCGGCATTCACTTCTAAAACTGCTCCTCCCGTATCTGGCAAAGGTTGTCCAATGTCAGTGGTCATGATGTCAATACCGCAAATGTCCAGATCAATAATTTTGGATATTCGCTCAGCCATAAAAATATTATGTGGATGTACAATGTCTGTAACATCTTCTGCAGTGCCACCCGTGCTTAAATTAGCGGTGTCCTTTAACTTCAGGAACTCACCTTTTGGAATTACACTATCTATTGTCAATCCTTGATCTTCAAGAATACCCAACGTGAGGTCATTGATATCAATTTGGGTGAGCACTTTTTCATGACCGTACCCCCGCCTCGGATCTTTATTTACTTCTTCAACCAGTTGCTTAACGGTAGATTTACCATCTCCAATTACGTGAGCAGGTGTGCGCTTAGCCGCAGCCACTAACTTGTTATTAATAACAAGAAGCCTATAGTCATCTCCAACCACATACCTTTCAACAATCACGGATCGCGAAACTTTTTTAGCTGCTTCAAATGCAATCAAGGCATCCTCCCAGTTGTTGATGTCAGTAGTTATTCCTCTTCCATGATTACCATTGATTGGTTTAATAACGAGGGGATACTTTACATATTCTACAGCGTCTTTAAGTCCAGCTTCAGTCCGAATGATATCACCTTTAGGAATTGGTACCTCAGCTTGCTCTAAAAGAAATTTTGTGTCCTCCTTATCGCAGGCAATCTCTACCCCAATGCTACTGGTTTGACTTGTTACAGTAGCCTGAATTCTTTTTTGATTTGAACCATAACCAAGCTGACACAATGATTGTCTGTTTAATCTTATCCATGGAATGCCTCTGCTTTCTGCCTCTTCAATGATAGACCCGGTACTTGGACCAAGACGTTCCGATTCTCTGATTTCTCGCATCTCTTGTATATCTTCATCCAAGTCATACGGTTTGCCTTCAATTAAGGCTTCGGCAATACGTACGGCAGATTTTGCCGCAAACCGCCCCACCTTCTCCTCCACATAATTGAACACAACATTGTATACGCCTTCCTCTCCATATCCTCTCGTCCTTCCAAATCCCACCTCCATTCCTGCCAGAGATTGTGTTTCCAGGGCGATATGCTCAATAACATGTCCCATCCACGTGCCCTCTTCCACCCGTTGGAAAAAACCTCCTGGTTCACCAACGGAACAGCGGTGACTATACATTGTGGGAAACATTTCTTTTAGCCTATCGAGGAAGCCATCAATCTCATTGGTGGGTCGCTGCTCCATTTCCTCAAGATCCAATACCATCACAATAAGTTTGTGTCTTCTTATTGACCAATAGTTGGGACCCCGCATTGCATTGATTTCTCTTATCTTCATATTGGACGCTTGAAAAGTGATCGGTAAATGATGATTTTCTATAAATATATATTTTGTTAAGAAATTATCTTCAATTTGCGCTTGAGTTTAACAGCGTAGGTTAAAATGAATGAGAATAATAATATAAAAGGTGTATTAATACCAATTGGAGGAAATGAAGATAAAGGTGACAGATGGGGCACAAAGCTTGATTTCAAGAAAAATGGCATCCTCTCCCATGTCTTACAAGAAGGTAAGGGCAAAGAATCAAAAGTAGTTGTCATTCCTACAGCTTCTCGTATACCAGAAGAAGTGGGGCAGAATTATATAGATGCTTTTGCTAAACTAGGTTGTAAAAACGTTACGGTGCTGAATATCAAGCGCAGGGAACAAGCCTCGAGTAAAGAATATATCGCGCATCTATCCACCGCGGACTGTGTCATGTTTTCAGGTGGAAATCAATCGCGGATCAGAGGCAAGATTGCTGACACAGAATTTCACCGTATCCTCATGGACCGATTTACCAATGAACCACTCGTAGTGGCTGGCACAAGCGCAGGAGCGATGGCCATGGCCACCGAAATGATATCCGGGGGAAGTAGCTCAGATGCACTTCTTAAAGGTGCTGTTAAAATGCGTAAAGGTCTAGGTCTTATCCCGAAATTAATAATCGATACCCATTTTGTCAGGAGAGGAAGATTTGGAAGGTTAGCTGAAGCACTGGCCATGTACCCCAATCTTATTGGCATTGGCTTAGCAGAAGACACAGGATTGATTATAAAGAATTGCAATGAGTTCCGTGTAATCGGATCGGGGATGGTTATTGTAATGGATCCAACCAACCTTACACATAATAGGTATCAGGAACTAAAAGTCGGTACTCCGATGTCCATGTCTAACCTCATTACTCATTTTTTAGCCAATGGCGATAAATTCAGATTGGATGAAAGAGAGATTGAAGTGCTACCGCTTACTGAAGTATTTTCTTAGCATACTATCGGTAAATAGCAATCAGTTTCTCGTTGTTGGCATTCCAACTCGCACGGTACATACCATCAGTATTAAATGGCATCGCAATATTGCCCTCTGCATCTATTGCGATTAAGCCGCCATCCCCTCCTATTTTTTTGAGACGGTGATTGATGACATGATCAGCAGCTTCCTGAAGGGATAGCCCTTTATATTCCATCAAGCAGGATACGTCATAAGCGACTACACCTCTAATAAAAAATTCACCACTCCCAGTACAGGATACAGCGCACGTCAAATTATTGGCATAGTTTCCCGCCCCAATCATTGGGCTATCTCCCACCCTACCAAACTTCTTGTTCGTCATACCTCCAGTAGAGGTAGCTGCTGCAACGTTGCCTGCCATATCAAGTGCTACTGCACCTACTGTTCCAAATTTTTTTTCATCTAGTACAGAATGATCCAACTTTACATTATCAGTACCTTTTACTTGTTGCCACTGTTGGAACCGCAACTCATCAAAAAAGTATTCATCAGGTTCAAACGAACAATTCATTTGCCGGGCAAATGCTGCAGCCCCTTCACCGGCCAGAAATACGTGTCCCGATTTTTCCATGATCAGTCGTGCAAGCGACACTGGATTCCTTACTCCACGAACCATAGATAGCGCACCAGCATTCAATGTTTTACCATCCATAATGGAAGCATCCATCTCATGCGTGCCCTCAGAGGTAAACACAGAGCCCTTACCTGCATTGAATAATGGGCTATCCTCTAATTGCTTCACGGCTTCCTCAACTGCACTTACTGCATCCCCCTCGTTCTCAAGCACCAGATGACCTGCAGTCAAAGCCTTTTCAAGCGCAGTTGTATACGATCGCTCCATCTCTGGGGTCATATTCTTTTTGAGCAGTGTTCCTGCCCCTCCATGAATTGCAATAGCTATTTTTTTCAATTCTTCTTCTGGTAAGTGATTTATAATCTACTCTGCTCTAATTATTTTCAGTGCGCCAACTTCTGAGAAGCAATATCCAAAAACTTTCCTTCATCCCTAAATTCGGCATCATCTACAGGGCTATCTCGATCATCAAATCTGGCGAAGTGCCTGTGTTAAGTCTTCTATTAAATCTTCGATATTTTCAATCCCTACTGAATACCGAATCAGGCTTTCAGGAATTCCTAACTCTGCCCTCTGAGCTTCTGTTAACTCTACGTGGCTTGTTGTGCACGGAGGCCCAGCCAGTGAACTCACAGATCCCAAACTTGCCGCCAAATGCACTAGCTTCAATAACGGCAAAAACTTCTTTACATTTTCATATCCACCCTTCAAAGAAAAGCTTAGCATTCCTCCAAAACCTGACATTTGCTCTTTTGCAAAATCATGCCCCTTATGTGTTGTCAACCCAGGGTAGAATACCTCCTCTACTTTGGGATGCTTATTTAAAAAATGAGCAACCTCCATCGCGTTTTTATTTTGGCGTTGAATGCGCAGCTCTAAAGTTTTCATTCCTCTGGCAAGCATGTAAGCAGACATAGGATGAAGGGAGGCACCAGTAATTTCCCGGTATTGAAATATTCTTTTTATTAATTCCTTCTTTCCACAGGCTACACCTCCCATCACATCAGAATGGCCGCCTAAAAATTTAGTAGCGCTATGCACTACTATATCTGCACCCAATAATATCGGGTTTTGATTGATTGGCGTGGCGAAAGTATTGTCTACCACTACAATTGCATCAACTGCCTTAGCCGCTTTGATTAATCTTTTCAGGTCAAGTACTTTGAGTGTTGGGTTTGTCGGGGTTTCCAGATAAACCAACTTACATCCCTTTGCAATCTCCCCTTCCATTTTTTCATGATTGCCTGTTTCACAAAGTGTTACGTCCACTTTTATGGCCGGTAAGAATTCTAAAAATAATCTGCTTGTTCCCCCATAAGTATCCTTGATGGAGACTACCCTGTCGCCTGGCGTTAATAATGAAAAGAGGGTATTACTAATTGCCGCCATCCCTGTAGAGAAAGCAGTTGCCGCCTCGGCATGCTCCAAAACTTTTACCTTTTCTTCGAATACTGCAACGGTGGGGTTTGTATTTCTGCTATAGATATAACCTTCCTTATTACCTAAGGCTACGTCATGCCATTCGTCAAGGTCGTGGTATCCATACGTAACACTATTTACAATAGGCGGTGTGGTGGCTCCTTCATAAAATTCCTCCAATTCGCCCGCCCACACTGAGGCAGTCCCTTTTTTACTTTTATGAATATCCATTATTGTTTCTTTAAGACCTTATTCTTCTTTAACAGGTTTAAATCTACAATAAATAGAACGATGATTGGGAAAAAATGGATGTGCCTATTGTTACTTACTTTTCCATGGCAGCCACAAGTTCACGGATTTGGTCAGGGTGAATTGGCTTAACCAAATAATCTGAAATCTCACTGAATTTTTCCGCCCGTTCCACATCCACAGGATCCACAGAAGAAGTGACCATATAAATGGTAATCTGTTTGCCCACTCTTGGTTTCATTTTCACATATTCCTCCAGAAATTGCCATCCATCCATGATAGGCATATTCACATCCAAGAAAATTACATCTGGAAGGTTTTCTTTATTTGCAATATTATCCGCCAAAAAATCAATCGCTTCCTCTCCATCTGAAAAGACAAGTATTTTCTTAGCCAAGCTATCTGACTTCAGCGCCCTTGTAACTGTATATTGATAAACATCATCATCATCGATGATACAAATGACCACTGCTTTACCCATTATATATTCCCAAAATTAATTGTAAACGTACTTCCCTTACCTACTGTACTTTCAACCGTTATCGTTCCTCCCATTGCTTCAACCTGTGTTTTTGTAATAAAAAGCCCTACCCCTTTCGCTTCAGTATGACGATGAAAAGTCTTATGCAATCCGAAAATTTTTCCTCCATGCCTCTCTAAATTAATCCCCAACCCATTATCAACCACTGAAAAATAGGTTTCATCATTCACTCTGAATGTTTTTACTTCTATTTCAGGGTTTCTTTCAGGTGATCGATACTTTATGGCGTTACCGACCAAATTCTGGATGATACTTTCCATGTAACCCTTATTATAGTCTATAGCAGGCACCTCTTCAAAATTTGATTTAATCCTTGCGGAAGTTTCCATTATCTGTCCTGTCATTATCTCGGTAGTCTTCTTCAATATTTCCTCAAACACACAGGGTTCACGATCAGTATCTGTGTTCTCCTTGATTTTTAGCGCTTCTATCAGTTCATTTAATGTAGATGACAAATGATGAATCACCTTTTCAAATTTATCAAAAACTTCACTCTTCTCCTCTTCTGTTTCCAAAGTATTATAAATACTCAATAGTGAATTTAGATTGCTTACAGGTGCCCGTAAATTATGAGAAGTAATATGTGCGAAGCTAGCCAATTGCTTATTTCGACTAGTGAGATCATGCGCCATTTCTTCCAAGCTTTTTTGAGCAGCTTTTCTCTCTGTTACATCCCTGATTGCAGCTGACACCAATTTCCCTTCAGTGGTTTCTATTGGACTCAAACTAATTTCAATGGCAAACTCGTCTCCGTTTTTTTTCATTCCGGAAAGTTCAAGGTCCTCTCCCATGGGTCTTGTCATTGGATTTGCAAAATACCCATCTCTGTGTTTCTTATGATGGTGTTTGTACTTTTGAGGAATCAATAACTCTACCGGTTGTCCTTCCAATTCTTCACGGGAGTAACCAAAAAGTTTAATGGTCTGAGAGTTGATAATCACAATTTCACCTTGCTCGTTTACTATTACCATTGCATCTGGTGCCGATTCCAGAAGCGCTTTGAATCTTTCTTCTGACTCCTTCTGCTCCGTTATGTCTGTAGCAATTCCCAAAAATCCTATTATTTCCTCTTTTTCATTTCTAATGGCCGTAACCACCAATTGAACAGGGAACCTTGTTCCATCTTTACGCACATATGTCCATTCTCTTGATTCAAATCTTTCATTACTAGGAATTTCGATAAATACACCGAAGCCTTCAATCTTTTTTCCAAGTTTTCGTGTAAGCTCCTCTCCTCTTGAAATGACCTCCTCTTCTTTGTGTAAAATTGCCGGAGAATGGATGCCCACCATCTCTTTTGCTCCGTAACCCAACAAAGTTTCTGACCCCTTACTAAAGTAAGTAATGAGCCCATTGGTATCAGTCCGAATAATTGAAACTTGAGTTCCAGATTCAAAGATGGCGCTCATTTGGTGATTTAGTTCTCGTACTTCATCTTCAACTTTCTTTCTACTATTGATATCTTCAATTTGCGAAATGAAGTGAACAGGCTCTCCTAATACATCACGAAGTAGAGATACACTTAGCAACCCCCACACAATATTTCCATTTTTATGAAAATATCTTTTCTCCATTTGATAAGTATTCAACTCACCGTTTAAAACTTTCTTCACTAATTCCAGATCTGTTTCCAAGTCTTCAGGATGAGTGATTTCCTGGAATGTTTTATTGAGCAATTCCTCTTTCGTATAGCCCAACATTTTTGGTATCTGTGGATTGACATTAATCCATCTTCCCTCAGTAGATACTAGTGCCATGCCTATAGCCGAGTATTCAAACGCATCCTTGAATTGTTGCTCGCTATTCCTGAGTTCGAGCTGTTCCCGTTTGCGCTGATCTATGTCCTGAAAAATACCATAAAGCCTTATGCACTTTCCATCCTTCATTTCAGGTTGCCCAATGGTGCGAACCCATATATTGTTACCCTTGCCAGTTATCAGTTGCAACTCAAGGTCAAATACCATTCCATCATTAATGGATTGAGTGACGGCCTTTACTATTTTTTCCCTACTTTCTCCCTCTTTATAAAAATTAATTCCTGTTTCAAGGTCAGGTACATAGTCTTCAGTTACTTCATGAATTTTTTTTGTCATTGAGCTCCATGTCACTTTGTTTTTCACAAGGTCCACCTCCCATGCTCCTATGTTAGCTACTCGGGTGGTCTCTTCAATTACTTCTTCCATCCGTCTCTTCTCCCGGTCTCTTATTTTTGACTCTGTGATGTCAGCCGTATACATTAGTAGTCCACCTACTTTATTGCCCGACAAGTACCATGGACGCACTTCCCATTTTATCCACTGTACTGACCCGTCTTCCCTTTCAAATAGGGCCTCATCATTCTTATTAATATTTCCTTCTAGGCACTCTTTATGAATTGCTTTCCAATCATCTCCTATCTCAGGAAAAATTTCATAATGAGACTTTCCTACAATCTCCTGCCCTTCCAGTTTATAATCACTCTTCCACTCATTGGATGCTGCGATATATCGCATCTCAGTGTCAAACATAGCAATGGCTGACGGAGCCTGATCAACAAAAACTTTATTGCGCTGTGTACTTTCTACTAAAGCAAGTTCGGCCTCCTTTAAGTCTGTAACATCCCAGTTGGCACCAGTCAACCGAATTGGCTTACCATTTACATCTGTCTTCGCCACGCCTCTTCCTGTGATATATCTAATAGCACCATCATTCCTGATTACTCTGAATTCAAGATTCAATTCATGCCCCGTTTCAAGAGCCGTCTGCACAGCACTATTTGCCATTTCTGCATCCTCAGGATGAACAGTTGCCTGCCATGCCTCGAAAACACCTGAAAACTGTTCCTTTTTTACTCCATATAATTGATACATCGTATCATCCCACACCAATATATTATTTGCAACATCAAAATCCCAAATCCCCACTTTGGCACCACTTGCTGCTATTCTAAATCGCTCGGTTAGCAGCTCTAATTGTTCCAATGAATCCTCCAACTCCTTAGTACGGGTTGCAACTTTCTCCTCAAGAGATTTATTCATTTCCATGACCCTACTTTCTGCTTCAGTTCTTTTTCTATCGGCCTCATTTAGACTTTGCGCTGTTCTTGAAATAAGGAACAACCCTACTAGCAAAAATGAAATGACCAAAAAAGCAATTTCAAAGTCAACGGAAACTATGTTTTTTCGGTACGCGATCTCCGCAAAAAATCCTAGCAGAAAAATCATCACCATCAGGATAGGAAATAGCGTGCGCACCATTACGTTTCCAACCTTTTGTCCCATAAATATGCTAACCACTCCTAAAGATGGGTTTATAAAAAGAGCGGTTACGGAAAGAACAAAGAACCCTAATGATGTGTGAAGGGCCATAGAACTCAAAAAAGATAGTTTATACAAAGCAGGTATATTGTACAGATAACCAACCATGGATACTGTGGAAATTCCTACGCAAACCTGCAATAATTGTTGACTCAAATTACGCCATGACCTAACGCTGGATTTAATAAAAAGAAATGCTGTACTGACCAACATAAAAGAGAGAGCAGATATGGTAGCCATTCTGCCTGGGAGGGCAAGCATAGTTGTCCTTGCAACCTCATCCCGTATCAACAGTTCATCAATACCCAAGTTATAATCAAAGATATCCTGAGAAATAGTAGTCGTTGCGATGAGTAACACCAATGCTGATAAAACATGACTTAAAACTGTATGTCCCTTTTTATAATGAATTACCAAAAAGGATGCACCCAATAAGGAAAAGCAAATTGCGGTATTCAATTTCATGGACGGAAACCCCGGAACTACACTTTTTAAAATGGCAATATCCAATCCCCATCCCAGGATCACTGTCAGACCCATCAGAAAAATAAAATAGCAGACAATTAAAAAATTTACTCTCGTTCGTTCGTTGATCATCCCATTATCCAAATTATAGAAAAGCGCATTCTATTTGTAGTCATTCCTACTTTCAGAACAGCTGTGCAAAGCGCTAAATAACTTACTTCTAACTTACTTCACCAACTTCAAAATTAAAGATTAGAAGGCTAAGAGTTGATCGTATTATCGGGTCTATATCCCGCAACAATCACTGATGTAATAAATTTAAGTGAATGCAAATTACCGGTAAGAACGGAACTATTATTACCCTCTTTAGCGAGTATTAAATGTAAGAATTTTAAAATATCGGAAGTAATAACGCATGGAATTTCATGGCACCACTTCTACATTTCCGTCAACAAAATTATTTTACCGGTGATGCAAAATAACTAAACAGCAATGGGTGCCTTTATGCCTGGATGGCACTGATAGTTTACTATTTCAAAATCTTCAAATTGATATTCGAAAAGTGAATTGGGCTTTCTACCTATCTTTAGTTGAGGCACTGGAAAAGTATCGCGGGACAACTGAGTTCTAGCCTGCTCCAAATGATTGGTATAGAGATGTACGTCTCCTCCTGTCCACACAAACTCTCCCGGAAGCAAATCACACTGTTGTGCTACCATATGCGTAAGCAAAGCATACGAAGCAATGTTAAAGGGAACACCTAAAAAATAATCAGCGCTGCGTTGATACAATTGACAAGATAGTTTTCCATCAGCCACATAAAACTGAAACAAGGCATGGCACGGAGGTAATGCCATTTTATCAACTTCGGCTGGGTTCCATGCAGAAACGATATGCCTTCGTGAGTCAGGCTTATTTTTAATTTGATCAAGAACTTTTGTTATTTGGTCAATCGACTCCCCATTAGGTGCCGGCCAGCTCCTCCATTGGCTACCATACACAGGACCTAACTCTCCGTTTTCATCTGCCCATTCGTCCCAAATGGATACTCCATTATCATTAAGGTATTTGATGTTCGTATCACCATTTAGAAACCACAACAACTCATAGATGATAGAGCGTAAATGCAATTTTTTTGTTGTCACCAGTGGAAAGCCATCCTGCAGGTTGAAACGTAATTGTCTACCAAATACAGATAGCGTACCTGTTCCGGTTCTGTCCGTTTTTTCAGCTCCTGTATCTAAAATATCCTGCATTAGGGAAAGGTATTGCTTCATGCTATTTTGAATTGTAGTGGTTTGCAAATATAACCATTGCCTTTAATTCAACGTTCCTATATTAACGCACAGATTGATAAGTCGCTGAACGCTTAGTCCTTCTGAATGATCAAGAAGGAGTTATCAGACATAAAAAAACCTCCCCCACTTACGTGAAGGAGGCTTTAACCAACCCCTCAATCCATTACAACCTAAAACTTAACCTATCGCTAGAACAACTTCTTTATTCTAACGTTCAATAAATCCGTATCGTATAGAGAGTCATAACTAAAAGCAAAAAAATTTCATTGTTTGCATATAGCAATATGTTTGTTATAATGCATTCAATCATAGATTTGGCTCCAGGTTTAAATCAAGACAGATATATTAAATGAAGGCTCAATTTACCATCCTGTTTCTCTCCATAATGAGCCTGTCCTTCATTCCTTTGGAGGCAATAGCTCAGCTAAAAATTGCCAAATTGAAATACAATGGGGGTGGCGACTGGTATGCCAATAAAACTGCTCTGCCCAATCTGATTGAATTTTGTAACAAAGAATTGGGCATGAATCTTTCCCCGGATGAGGATAATGTAGAGGTAGGAAGCCCAGATTTATACTCCTATCCATATGTATATATGACCGGACATGGAAACGTAGTATTTTCATCAGAAGAGGCCCTCAACCTGAGGAACTATTTAATTGGAGGCGGTTTTCTTCATGTGGATGATAACTATGGACTAGATAAATTTGTGAGATTAGAACTAAAAAAGGTATTCCCAGAGCTGGAATTAGTTGAAATACCGTTCGATCACCCTATCTACCACCAAAAATTTGAGTTCATTAATGGTTTACCCAAAATCCATGAACACGATGGAAAACAGGCGCAGGGTTTTGGACTATTTTATGAGGGGAGATTGATCCTGTTTTATTCCTACGAATGCGACCTTGGCAACGGATGGGAAGACAGAAGAATACACAACGACCCTGAAGCTAAGCGTCAAGAAGCCTTAAAAATGGGAGCAAACATCCTCTCCTACTGCTTTACAAGTAATTGATAGTAAGTCATTTAAGAATAATTTAATAATTGTATTTGACTTTTTTAACTAAACTTTTAGTTTTACAACGTAATACATAGTTTTGTAACGAAAATGATAGTTATCCAATGAAAGAACTTACCAAAGCAGAAGATCAAATCATGCAGATTTTATGGGAACTGGAGAAAGCATTTGTGAAGGATATTATAGACCAATTGCCAAACCCAAAGCCAGCTTATAATACCGTTTCAACTATAGTAAGAATCTTGGAGAAAAAAGGTTTTATCGGTTATAAAGCTTATGGTAAAACGCACGAATACTACCCACTCATTTCCAGAGAGCATTATACACGGTTCTACTTGAACAATATGGTGACGGGATATTTTGATGGCTCTTTCAACAATCTGGTATCCTTCTTCGCCAAAGAAAACAATATGAAAGTACAAGACATCGACCAACTCGTTCAAGAGCTGGAAAAAATTAAAACTAAGAAGCCATGAATGTATTCGTCAATTACTTTCTGGAGGCCAATATTGGTTTAATTTTTTTCTATACCATCTACTGGCTATTCCTTCGCAATGAAAATCAATTCTCCTTTAAAAGGAGTTTTCTACTTAGCAGTTTACTTGCTTCTCTACTCTTCCCACTCCTATCGATTGGAGAGGTAGCGCCTTTTGTCCCTAGACTAAGTCATGCAGTACCCGTCACCTGGCTTCCCGAGATGGTCGTATACGGCAATGGAACTACTCAAGCAATAGGTAGCCATGAAATCAATTTCGGTTGGACTTGGATTTACTACCTATACGCTGGTATTGCCATCATTCTTCTTGCGCTATTCTTTATAAGAATAGCATCTCTCATATCACTTTTTAAAAAATCACATCACTACACCTGGAAAAGGTATACCATTGCTGAATCCGATAAAGTCAAAGGCATCTTTTCATTTTTCAGTGTCATCTTTTTCAATCCCAAACAACAATTGGGCGATGATGACAAAGAAGAAATATTAAGACACGAAGAAGTTCACATTCAACGACTTCATTCATTGGATACGATGCTGGTTCAATTAATTGGTATCGCATTCTGGTTTAATCCTATTGTGAAATTTTACAAGAAATCCCTCGTTCAACTGCATGAATTTGAAGCCGATGCGCGCTCGGTGGAGGACCATGATGTAGATCGGTATTGTCACCTATTGGCGAAGGTGGCGTTGCAAAATAATGGATATGTACTCGCCAACCACTTTACTAATTCTTTTACCCTTAAACGAATTACAATGATGAGAACAATTAGAACGAAAATAAAAAACTGGAAAGTAATCGCACTGGCTGCCACGCTCCCCATCTTCCTTTTGGCAGTGGCTTGCCAAGATCAGATTGTAAGCGAAATTTCTGACAGTACTATTTCTCAGGTAGCGGAGTTTCCACCTGAAGTAAAAGCGGACATAGCAATATGGGAGGCTAAAAAACCCGGTGGCAAATACAATTACGTTGAAGGCTCTACAGAAGAGATACGCGAAAAAATAAGCAAGTATACCCATCATGCCATTATAAATACCTACCCTTTTCCTGATCGAGGGGTTACCGGTTTGCTATTAAGTGATCTTTCAGCATATGAACTTAAAGATGAAAAGGAGGTCTTTACATTTGTCGAAGATCCTGCAAAACCAAAGGAGGGCATTCAAAAGTATCAGGAACAATTATCGGCTCAAATTCAATATCCTGAAGAAGCAAAAGAGAAGGGGATTGAAGGAAAGGTTTACATAGAATTCGTTGTAGATAAGGATGGGACTATCACAGATCCTCGTGTACAAAAGGGAGCGGATGAAAGCCTGAACAAAGAAGCCCTAAGGGTAGTAGGTCTTTCACCAGCCTGGAATCCGGCAAGGCAACGTGGGAAAGCAGTAAAGCAAAGAATGGTGCTCCCCATCACCTTTAGCTTGGGCAATCAACAAAATGATGCGAACGTTAGCTTTGACTCACCAACAGAAGGAACCAAGGAGACCATGAAAGTAACTGGTCACCTAGTGGAGGAAAATGGTGATCGGTATATGATGGGTCAGGTTTTAAATTCAGAAGGCAAGCCAACAGCCGGAATGAATATTGTTTTGGAAGGAACACATCAAGGAACCGTGAGCGACAGGGATGGAACTTACAGACTCAAGGTAAATGAATCTAATGGCAGCGTAGTATTCACTTTTATTGGATTTGATACTGAGCGCATATCCTTTTAGCAGCATAAAGAGGTTATCTCAAATTGAGGTAACCTCTTTTAATCACCTAAAACTTCT
This sequence comes from Cyclobacteriaceae bacterium, assembly GCA_040216665.1. GTDB lineage: Bacteria > Bacteroidota > Bacteroidia > Cytophagales > Cyclobacteriaceae > ELB16-189. The sequence continues at coordinate 46,303 of JAVJOQ010000019.1, forward strand.
TCTAGCTTTTTTTCCAACCCCTTTCCTCTCAGGTTCTTTCCAATGATGATTCCTTCAGGATCTACCAAAACGGAAAATGGGATAGCATTGATATTGTAAAGTTCTGCTGCAGCAGAATTAAAATACTTTAGGTCTGAAACGTGGGTCCACACCAATCCATCTTCTTGAATACCTTGAAGCCAATCTTCTTTGGTACGATCCAATGACACTCCAAAAACCTCAAACCCTTTATCATTATACTTATGATACATCCTTACTACGTTGGGGTTCTCCTGTCGGCAAGGGCCACACCATTTTGCCCAAAAATCTACCAACACATAATTTCCTCTAAGGGAGGAAAGGCTCACTACCTCACCATCAGGGTTGGGTAAGGATATATCAGGAGCAGGTTGACCAATCGCCAATACCTTCATTTTATCTACCGTAGCAATAAATTCTTTTGCCAATTCATAATTGGGCCATTCCTGCCTCAACTCATCTGCCACATGCAGATACAAATCAAAATACTTGTCTCTATCTAAAAAATTAGAAGCAGTAAGTAGATTAATAACCGCCACAGAAGGTCCCTGCTCTTTCAACAAAGCCGCTACTTTATCAATACCATGATTATAAAAGGCCATGTACTCCTCCTGTATTTCCTCCATCTTCACCCGGTCATTTTCAGCCCTTGCTGCATTGAATGCATCATTTAGCTCTGCCATTCTGGGATGTTGCTGAGTTTCACTTGTGATTTCCTGTACTCGGTTTACCAGATCAAGATCAGGTGAGCCTATAATCTCTACAAATCCATTAGGATCATTACCATCTACATTGATTTCAAGGTCAGCCTTATCAATTACAAAATCTACAGTTTGAATCCCGTAAAAATTGAGCCTGTAATACCCAGGCTCTTCAATTCTTACTTTTTGCTTGTAGGTATAATCATCATTGATCTCAATTATCTGTTCTTCCCCCTCAATTACCCCTTTAAGTTTTTCCAGTTTTACCACACCATCTGCTTTTGGAAAACCTACCTTTCCACTAAGCGTTACTTGCCAACCTTTTTCTGGTTCACACGCTGAAATAATTCCAATCAGCAATCCAAAGACTAACCACTTTTTCATATCTCACTTAATTTTTTTTGCAACAAAGTATTTGCCATTTTAGGATCTGCCTTACCCTTTGATTTTTTCATCACCTCTCCCATAAACATAGAAATTAATCCTTTCTTTCCCTTCTTATATTCTTTGACTTTGGCAGGAAAATCGTTGAGTACCTCCTCCACCATTTTATCAATAGCTCCTTCATCACTGTCTTGAATCAGATTAAGGCGAGTCGCCAGATTCAAAACATCTCCATCAGGCTTCTTCAATAACTCTGGTAAAAGTTTTTGAGCGGCATTGGCAAAACTTAATTTTCCTTTTTCTACCCATTCAATCAGTTCAGCTAATTTCCCCGGCACCAACGGGAGTTTTTCGATATCAATACCTGTATCATTCAAATGAGATTTAATGGGGCCCATCATCCAATTAGAAACTGCTTTGTAATTGGATGTAAATGTGCAAACAGCCAAATAATAATCAGCCATTTCTTTGCTTTCTGTAAGCACCTGCGCATCGTACTCAGGTAAGGAATACTCATTCACGAAACGCTGGTACAGCTGCTCAGGAAGCTCAGGCATCGTTTCACGAATTTCATTGAGCCACTCTTCTGATATTTTTAATGGACTTAAGTCTGGATCAGGGAAGTATCGGTAGTCATTCAACTCCTCCTTGGTGCGCATAGCACTGGTGGTACCAGTTTCCACATTAAAAGTTCTGGTTTCAGATATTACCTCACCCCCACTCTCCAATAACTTTAGTTGTCTACTAATCTCATGGTCTATCGCATGCTGTAGGTTGCGAATAGAATTCATATTTTTTACTTCTACCTTTTTACCTAGCGCAGTGGCTCCCTTCTTCATAACGGAAACATTGGCGTCACAACGCAAAGAACCTTCCTCCATGTTGCCATCACAAATCTCGAGATAGCGAACAAGCTTTCTTACCTCCGAAAAAAAAGCTCCAGCCTCCTCTGAGCTTTTGATTACAGGTTCAGTAACGATTTCAATTAATGGGACTCCGGCTCGGTTCAAGTCAATCAAAGTATCCTCTTCTTCTTCTAGGTGAATAGACTTCCCTGCATCTTCTTCAATATGAATTCTATTCAATACCACCTTAATATCCTTCTCAAATTTGGTGTTTACTTTGATAAATCCACCAACACAAATAGGTGTTCGGTCTTGGGTAAGTTGATACCCTTTTGGTAAGTCAGGATAAAAGTAATTTTTACGGTCAAAAATTTGATAACGTGATATTTCAGAGTGACAAGCAAGGCCCATTTTTATGGCTTGCACCACAACTTGTTTGTTCAGTTTAGGCAGCGTGCCAGGGTGTGCCAAGGAAATAACTCCTACATGCGTATTCGGTTCACCTCCAAAGGCAGCAGAATCTGAATTATAAATTTTGCTTTGGGTCTGAAGTTGAGCATGCACCTCCAACCCAATCACCGGTTGATAATTTTCTATAGTTCCTTTATCCATTCTCCACAATTTCTCTGCCTTTTTTTACAACGGCATCTAATCCATTAAGGTTCTTTCCTCCGGCAGTAGCATAAAAAGGTTGTCCTCCACCTCCACCACCAATTTCTTTGGCAAGGATTTTAATCATTTCACCAGCGTGATATTTTTTACTTGCTTCGGTTTTGGTTCCCAACATAACAGCAACCTGTGGTTTACCATCAACATTAGCAGCAAGCACCATTAACAAATCATCAAATTGATTGCGCAAAGCATAGGCGATGTTCTTTAAGGCGTCTCCGTTAGGCAAATCAACTTTTTCTATAATTATGGTCAAACCATTTTTTTGCTCACCTCTCTGCGCAAGTCCAACCTTCAATTGATTGGCTTGTTGCTGAAACACTTCCTCCAATTTCTTTTCAAGGTGATGCTTTTCTTCAACCAGGTTTTTAGTTGCGACAGCAATGTCTTTGGGGTTTTTCAATAACGCTCTCACTTCCTGAAGCAGTTTAACTTCATTGTTAAGATAACGCTCGGCTCCTTCAGCAGTCATCGCCTCAATCCGTCTGATCCCTGCTGCCACCGAACTCTCAGAGGTAATTTTAAAAAGACCAATCTGTCCTGTTGCATTCACATGAGTGCCTCCACACAATTCCACAGAATATTTTGGATCAAACGTAATAACACGCACAAAATCACCATACTTTTCACCAAACAAGGCCATCGCTCCCATTCCCTTTGCTTCTTCGATAGGAACGTTTCGCTGTTCGTGCAATGGTATATTTTCACGAATCCTTTTATTCACAATATCTTCCACCTTACTGATCTCATCTTCCGTCATAGGCGCAAAATGAGAAAAGTCAAAACGCAATATTTTCTCATTGACCATAGATCCACGCTGCTCCACATGACTACCAAGCACTTCCCTGAGTGCAGCATGCATCAAATGAGTGGCAGAATGGTTGTCCATCGTAAGTTGTCGCTTCTGAGCGTCTACCTTTAAATTAAAAATACCATCCAGTTTTTCAGGAGGCTTTTCTGTGTAGTGAACGATCAGCTCGTTCTCCTTTTTGGTATCAACGACTTTAATCTTTTCCTTATCGGATTCAATCAATCCAGTGTCTCCCACCTGCCCACCACTCTCAGCATAAAAAGGCGTGCGCTCAAACACCAGTTGATAAAGCTCTTTGTTTTTTTGCTTCACCTTCCGGTAGCGCAAGAGCCTTGTTGTGGCAGATAGATTTTCATAACCGACAAATTCAGGCTTATCTCCATCATTTACGGTTTCCCAGTCTCCGGTTTCTTTTATGGCATCTGCTTTTGAGCGGGATTTCTGCTTTTCCATTTCCGACTTAAATTCATTCTCCCAATCCTCATGGAGATAACTTAATGCGTCTTTCTCCTTAAGAATTAGCAAGGTCAAATCTTTTGGAAATCCATACGTATCAAATAATTGAAACATTCTACTCCCAGATATTCTTGTATCTCCAGTAGTTCCTTTTTTTTCAGCATAAGCTCTAATGACTCCAGACCATTTGATCGTATCGTCTACCCACTCATCTAAAATTTTCAAACCCTTATCCAAAGTCCTTAAAAATGCTTGCTCTTCTTCAATAATCACACGAATCACAAATTCTCTCTGATTATGCAATTCAGGGAACGGGCCTTTAAGTTGGTCGGCCAATATGGGCACCAGTTTATTCAGGAAGGGCTCTTTAAAATCTAAATATGAAAAAGCATATCGTACTGCCCTCCTCAATATTCTTCTGATCACATAACCCGCGCCTGTGTTGGATGGCAATTGCCCATCAGAAATGGCGAATGAAACCGCACGCACGTGGTCTGCAATCACTCTTATCGCTATATCTTTCTTCTCATCTGTTCCATACTCCGTTTTTGCTTCTTTGGCTATGAAGTCAATGAGCGGAGTAAATACATCCGTGTCATAATTGGACTTCTTCCCCTGAATGGCCATACACAAACGTTCAAACCCCATCCCCGTATCTACGTGTTTGTCGGGAAGGTTCTCTAACTGACCTGATGACAATCGATTGAACTGAATAAAAACAAGATTCCAGATTTCTACTACCTGTGGATGATCCATATTGACCAAATCTTTCCCCGGAACTTTATCCAGCTCCTCTTGTGGCCTCAGGTCGATATGAATTTCAGAGCAGGGTCCGCAAGGTCCAGTATCTCCCATCTCCCAAAAGTTATCCTTTTTGGTTCCATAAATAATTCGATCTTCTCCAACTATTGGTTTCCAATACTCCAATGCTTCGTCATCTACAGGAAGGTTATCTTCCTTATCACCCCCAAACACGCTGGCATAGAGTCTATCCTTTGGAAGTTGATACACTTCAGTAAGTAATTCCCAAGCCCATGTTATGGCTTCCTTTTTGAAATAATCTCCAAAAGACCAGTTGCCCAACATCTCGAACATGGTGTGATGGTAAGTGTCAAACCCTACATCTTCCAGATCATTGTGCTTGCCACTTACTCTAAGGCACTTCTGCGTATCCGTTATGCGCTTACTTTTAGGTGTCGAGTTACCCAGAAAATAGTCCTTAAACTGGACCATTCCGGAGTTGGTAAACAACAAAGAGGGGTCATTTTTTAGCACTAAAGGTGCTGAAGGCACGATCAAATGTGCCTTTTTTTCGAAAAAATCGAGGAATTTCTGCCTAATTGTGCCTGAATCAATCACTTCGCTTAGATTTATGTCTTTTGGTAGCTTAAAATTTACCTATATTTAGCGCCCTAAACCGGCAAATTTAGCAGGAATCATAGGATTTATATGCCGAACAAGAAATATTACTACAATCCGAAAACACTAAGTTTCGAGAGAAAGAAAATTTCCCTCTCGAAAGTCATGGGTAACACCTTCGGTTACTTGTCTTTTGGTGCTTTATTTTTTGTCGGATTGTTGGTATTACAAAACTATGTTGTTGAAACTCCATTGGAAAGTCAGTACCGATTGGAGAATGAATCATTAGAAAAGCACAAAGAAATTCTCAATGGAAGAATTCAAACTGCTAGTGCGCAGTTGGCGGATTTAAATACCAAAGACGGAGAGCTCTACCGGAAAATATTTGAGATTCCAAAAACAGAAATCACCAACCAGTCGGATGGTAGGGAAGAAATACTAGCTGCCTCCTCCCCTGTTTTTATGGATTGGACAGACAAACTTACGGATCAGTTTGTTGCTATTGCAGGTAAGGCTGAACGAAGCAACAAATTCTTCAGACTTACTGCCAGTGTTGATAAATCAGACTGGACCAAGCTACAATCTACACCCGTATTACAGCCTGTAGAGAATTTTGAGATTGATCATCTTGTATCAGGATATGGAATTCGCATTAACCCATTTCATAAGGGCAAGTACCATCATGATGGCGTTGATATTGCCTCTCCTCGTGGTGCCAGTGTAGTAGCTACAGGGCCGGGTAAGGTAGTATCGGTGAAGAAAAGCGACCTGTTGGCCGGCTTCGGAAACTATATTGAAATTGACCATGGCTATGGTTACTTGACGCGCTATGCTCACCTGGACGAAATCAATGTGCGTGTTGGAGAAAAAGTATTAAAAGGTTTTAAAATTGGATCTGTCGGCTCAAGCGGAGGTTCTATTGCACCTCATGTTCACTATGAAGTGTCGCTTAAGGGAGTGAATGTGGATCCTTTACAATATTTAGTGCAGGGGTTGGACAGCGATGGGTATGCAAGATTATTTGTAGCCAGTAAAAAAATTAACCAATCCCTCGATTGATGGCCAAAGTCGACTACGTATACAATCCTAAAACTTGTCGCTACGAGCCGGTAGTTATTACCAGTCAAATCGTTTTGAGAAGGTTGAGCCGATTCCTTGGCATCTCCTTTATGATAGGTGTTATGGCATTGCTGGTATTCAACGCCAACTACCCTTCTGTGGATGAAACGTTACTGATCAGTAAAAATAAATCACTGAAGAGTGACTGGGAGGTATTGGACAAAAAACTAGAAAATGCTGCAAGAGAACTGGCCGCTCTGGAGCAAACTGATGATCACAACTATCGTGTAATCCTTGACCTTGAGCCTTTAGCACAGTCAGTAAGAGAAGCGGGTGTGGGTGGTCGTGAAAAAGAGAATGCCAATATCCAGTATCTGATTATCAAAAAAGCATACGAGAAGGCTGAAAAAATCAAAAACAGATTGGACATTGAAATTCAATCGTTTGAACAACTGGACAAAGAACTGGCTTATAAAGAAAGAATGTGGGCATCTCGTCCCGCCATTCAGCCTATCAGCAATACAGACCTCACTTATCTCCACACTACGTACGGAATGAGACAACATCCAATTTTAGGTTACTGGAGACCTCACAGAGGACTTGACTTTACAGCGCCTAAAGGATCACCTATTTATGCCACTGGTGATGGGGTAATAGAGGAAGCCCATTATTCCACTAGCTTCGGTAATGTAGTGTACATCGATCACAATTTTGGTTTTGAAACCCGTTACGCGCACATGACTGAATACATCGTTAAAAAAGGTGAGCACGTAAAGCGTGGACAAATAATCGGGTATGTAGGAAATTCAGGCCTTTCTGTGGCCACTCACCTGCATTATGAAGTGCTCTTTAAAGGCGATCAAATCAATCCAATTAACTTCTTCCAACGTGACCTCAACAATAAGGAATACGAAAAGCTGGTAGAGCTAGGAGGAATTGCTACAACCTCTCTGGATTAACACTTCCTAATTTTTCTTAATGCGTTACCTTCTCTGGATTGTTATTCTTACGCTATCATCTTGCGCTTCAACTCGTCTTGCCAGACAAGCTGCTTTAGATAATCAGGCATTAAAAGAAATCATGGGTGACACCATCGTTCTGAGATTAGACACTGCCTACCTGGAAATAGTGGAAGTTGGCCCCATCTTCATCGATACCATTGTTCAAATCGCAAGAAAGGACACCTTGACCTTCATTGGCGTGGGTGACATCATGATGGGCACCAACTATCCGAATGAAAACCGACTGCCCCCCGACAATGCCAAGGCTTTAATGGCCAATGTAAAACATATTCTACAAGACGCTGACATTACCATGGGTAATCTTGAGGGTGTGCTACTCAATGAAGGAGGAACTCCGAAAGGATGCAGAAACCCTGATGTTTGTTACGTATTCAGAAGCCCGACTGCCTTTGCCAATAATTTAGTTGATGCTGGCTTTGACATCATGAGCCTGGCCAATAACCATGCAGGCGACTTTGGTGATGCAGGTCGCAAAAGCAGCATGAAAACACTTGATTCACTGGGCATCAAATACGCAGGTCTCATCTCTCAGCCCTATGTATTATTTGAAAAAGAAAATGTGAAGTACGGCTTTGCAGCGTTTGCCCCAAATACAGGTTGTGCAAGCATCAATGACATCCCTGGGGCCAGGGCAACCATTTCACATCTGGATTCATTGGCAGATGTAGTCATTGTTTCATTTCATGGAGGAGCTGAGGGCAGTAAATATGAGCATGTACCACGCAAGCATGAATTGTTTGTAGGTGAAGACCGGGGAGATGTTTATAAATTTGCCCATTCATTAATAGAGGCTGGTGCTGATATTGTGTTTGGACATGGTCCACACGTGACAAGAGCCATTGAAGTTTACAAAAATAGATTTATCGCTTACAGCCTGGGTAATTTTTGTACTTACGGAGGATTCAACCTCAGTGGAGTTAATGGCTGGGCTCCTATCGTTAAGGTGTTTACAGATGCTGAGGGCGTATTTTACAAGGCGAAGATTACACCTGTATACCAGACCCCTATGTCGGCTGTAAACATTGATCTTCAAGGCCGGGTGATCAAACGAATGAGGGAATTAACCCTCGAAGACTTTCCTGAGACCCCGATTACCATTGATGATGAAGGCTGGGTACATTATTCCACAAAATAATGTTGATACAATGTCGATTAAAATTTATTGCTCATCATTGTTCTAGGAATAAAGAATTACTACTTTGCATAGATTGAATCAGAAGTAAAAACTCATTTGTCTAGCGCACTAGCTACGCATGGCCTACAAAGAAAAAGAAATTGAAAAACTCTACTACTCCATCGGAGAGGTAGCGGAAATATTTAACGTAGCACCTTCCTTAATTCGCTTCTGGGAATCTGAGTTCGAGCTTATACAGCCCAAAAAGAACCGCAAGGGCAACAGGCAGTTCACGGTAGAGGACATTAACAATGTCAGAACCATTTATCATTTGGTGAAAGAAAAGGGCTTTACCCTGCAAGGCGCAAAAGAGATGCTTAAGAATGACACGCAGTCCGTAAAGGACAAAATGGAGATGATTGATTCCCTGAAGAGAATCAGGCAATTCCTATCTGAGGTCAAGGATAAGCTCCATTAAGCCACTATTAGGCCAAAAATCACTATTTCCTCATTTTGTTTCCTTTTCCTATAATAGCATTTTATTGCTTATATGGATCAGAACAGGCTAGCCCTACTTGCTTTGCATTTCGTGCCCGGAATTGGAGATTTCCTTATACGGCAATTGGTTAGTTATTGTGGCTCAGCGGAAGATGTTTTTCAATTGCCAAAAGGTAAGCTCCTAAAAATTCCCAATGTTGGAGAAACTACGATCAAAGCCATACAATCAGGCGATCCATTTCGAGAAGCAGAAGATGAAATAAAAAAAGCAGAGAAGCAGGATACACAAATTGTATTTTATCTCGATGCCTACTATCCAGATCGGTTAAAACAATTTGATGACAGCCCCACGCTACTGTATATAAAGGGCAATGTCAATTTAAACGCAGTAAAGACGGTGGGTATCGTTGGCACAAGACAGGCCACCACCTACGGAAAAGAAATGGTAGAGCAATTGATCAAAGACCTCCAGCCCCACCAACCCTTGATCATCAGCGGGCTTGCCTACGGAATAGATATCCATGCACACAAGCAGGCATTGCATCAGGGGTTATCAACACTTGGCGTAATGGGCAGCGGAATGGATGTGATCTACCCTGCATTGCACAAAGAGGTAGCTACAAAAATGCTGGATCAGGGCGGACTTGCTACTGAAAATGCCTTTGGCACCAAACCGGATGCACACAATTTTCCAGCGCGCAACAGAATCATTGCCGGGCTTTCGGATGCGTTGATAGTAGTGGAGGCCGCAGAAAAAGGGGGAGCGCTTATAACGGCCGAGATTGCCAACAACTACAATAAAGATGTATTCGCCATTCCAGGTGCTGTAGGACAAACCTACTCAGCCGGATGCAACAAGTTGATCAAAATTAACAAGGCGCATCTGCTCACCAGTATAAAAGACATTGAGTACATCATGAACTGGACTGCACCAAGTGATTCCTCGAAACAACTCCCCGCTCAACTCGATCTTAATCTTTTCGATAAAGATGAAAGAATTGTAGTCACTATTCTGAAGGAAAGGAAAAACCCCATGATGATAGACGAGCTTAGCCGTAAGACTGCCCTGTCTCCAAGCCTACTCGCTTCCCTCCTTCTCAATCTTGAATTCAAAAATGTTGTTAGGTCTTTACCTGGAAAATTGTATCGACTCAATAAACTTTAGTGCGCAGAGAAAATGGAGTCGGCCATACTCAATGACTTTGCAAAAGCTTCATTATCAAGTACGGGCTGAGCATGTTGCGAAGTCAGATAATCCAGTATCGTTTCAGTCGCCAAATTACCAACCAGTTCATCTTCTGCCATAGGGCAACCGCCCCACCCTTTTAGCGCACCGTCAAAACGATTGCATCCAGCTTTGTAGGCCGCATCAATTTTTTCAACCGCTGTTGCAGGATTGGAGTGCAGGTGAGCACCAAATTCGATTTTGGGAAATTGTTTATTCAGTTGCCTAAACAGATACGTAATCTGATCTGGCTTGGATACACCAATGGTATCCGCAAGAGAAATTATTTCAATGTCCAAAGTAGCCAGAATATCGGCAAACTGTGCCACCACACTTACATCATAAGGATCGTTGTATGGATTGCCAAACCCCATACTGATATAAGTAACCAATGTCTTGTTGTGCTTCTTACAAAGCTCTTGTATCTCACCTAAAGCGTTAAGCCCCTCTACAATCGATTTATTAGTATTACGCTGTTGAAATGTTTCCGAAATAGAAAAAGGAAACCCCAGATAACGGATACCTTCAAACTGAACTGCATCCTGAGCTCCTCTTGTATTGGCCACAATAGCCAGTAATTTAGATTTTGTCGTATCCAGCTCAAGCTGATCATAGACGTGTGCCGTATCACGCAATTGAGGAATGGCTTTAGGCGATACAAAGCTTCCAAAATCTATGGTGTCAAACCCCACTTTCAGTAACTGATTGATATACTTCACCTTATATTCTGTGGGGATAAACTTTTCTATTCCCTGCATGGCATCCCGAGGACATTCTACGATCTTCATTGATTCAGCTGTTTTTAAATTTTACCACTCACTTCTTATGACAATAATACTATAACAAATATTTGGTAAACATTAATCAAAGAAAAATAGATTCAATGGTCGTAAATTATGGCAGCTTATCCGGAAATTGGATGATTCATACGAATAACAACGATTAATTGAGGTTTTAAATAAATTCTTAGATGCCCTTAACCGAGTTGACAACACCTTTAGGCCTGAAGAGAGCTGCCCATTTGCTTCATCGGGCCACTTTTGGACCTACCAAAGATCAAATAGATCTTTATGCTAATTATACACCTGCACAAGCAGTCAATCAATTATTTGGTCAGACATTACCTGACCCCATATTACCTATCGACCCTGAGACCGGAACTGAATGGGTTTTAACTGGTACCACAGACGCCAATAGCGGAGATAGGGATTTACAGGAATTCTTCAAAGGTTGGTTATTAGGTCAAATGTTAAGTACTGGCATTGCACCCAATTTGTCGTTGGCCTATTCTGCAAGAGAACGCGTTGTCTTTTTTATGCATACAGTACTCACTGCCATACAGTCTAAAATAGACAACAGTCGCTCGTTATATTTTCAGAATCAGTTGTTCCGTCAATTTGCGTTGGACAAAAACTTAGTTGCTACTATCAATTTCAAGGAGTTGACTAAAAAGATTTGTGTGGACAATGCCATGCTCCGCTTACTGGATGGCAACCTCAACGTAAAAGGCAGCCCTAATGAAAACTACGCGCGAGAACTTCATGAGCTTTATACCATTGGACGAGGGTTAGAGGGGACTCTCCCGCCCGTTACAGACCCTGGTGATTATTTTCTCTTTAAGGAACTGGATGTTCAACAGGCAGCAAGAGTTTTATCTGGCTGGGACATTGATACCACATTTTCCAACATCGATCCTGATACAAATCTCCCTCGCGGAAAAGTAAGAGGCTCAGTAACAAATGCTTCCGCTCATGACAATACCGTAAAGCAGTTTAGTGAACGTTTTGGAAACATCACCATTGAGCCCGATCCGCTTTTATTGAATGGAACCAACGCCACAGAGGAAAGCGCATTAGATGAGATCAGTCAGCTCATAGAGTCTATCTATGCACAACCCGAAACGGCTAAAAACATTTGCAGGAGAATATATCGGTATTTTGTTTATCACAGTATTGATACTACGCTAAATGATTCGGTGATTCAGGATATGGCGACCACGTTTACCAGCAATGGGTTTAAACTTCAGCCTGTATTGGAAGAACTTTTTAAAAGCACTCATTTTTATGAAGCAGCAGCTGGCGTAGACGATGATAACTTTGGTGGAATAATAAAATCACCATTGGATTTGATGGTTGGGACCCACCGCTTTTATAATGTGCAATTACCTGATCCCGTTGCTGCCGCTACGGAATTCTACGAAAAGACAAACGATATGTCGAGAACCATCTCCAAAATGGGTATGAATTTCTATGAACCGTTCGATGTAGCCGGATACGATGCTTATCATCAATTTCCGATCTACCACCGCAGCTGGATATCCACCAATTACCTAACAGAACGTTATCAATTTATCCGAGAACTTGCAGACCAGATGCCCGGTGAAGGTATTGATGTAGTCGCTTTTGTTCAGAATAATTTTACTAATGCCACTATATCTGATGCAAGACTACTCATCATCGAATTGGCCAAATATTTATTACCAGTAAATGACAACCTGACCTTTGATCCTGCTGCAGATGACAGTTCAGGTCTCACAGCAGAACGAATGAATTATTTTCTGACAGCGTTCCTTAAATCACCTCAAATCGACACAGACCCTGAAGGGTCATGGACATTTAGATGGAATAATCCTGTGGATATGGAAGTGGTAACGAACCAATTGAAGAGTTTATTTAATGCAATGATGCAGTCACCGGAGTACCAGTTATTTTAAATTAGAAAAATGAAGCGTAGAGATTTCATAAAAAGACTGTCGTGGGCAAGTGTCCCATTCACTATAGGAGGTATTCCATTGAAGCTAATGGCCGAGAATCCGCTTACGCGGATGGCACAACAAAGCAACAACGACCGGGTGCTTGTCATTTTACAAATGCACGGTGGCAATGACGGACTCAACTGTCTTATTCCGGTTGAAGCTTATGATGAGTACTATAGCCGAAGGGCCAACATTGCCATACCCGCCAAAAACAGTTTGCGCAAAATGATACCGGTGGACAGTACCGTTGCATCTGATGCTCAGATAGGCCTGCACCCTGACATGATGGGTATGAAAGAACTGTACGATCAGGGGCGGATGAGTTTTGTGCAGGGTGTGTCTTACAAAAACAACAATGGCTCCCACTTTCGAGGCAGAGATATTTCATTTATGGGCGGGAGCTTTGATGATTATTACTCTTCGGGATGGGTTGGAAGGTTTCTGCAGCAGGAGTTTGCGCCCAAAACATATCCAGACGACTTCCCAAATGAGGAGATGAAGGATCCTTTGGCCATAGAAATGGGAAGTGATGTGTCATTGATATTCCATCAGCAGGGAAATATTCCTACTTCCATTTCATTGAGCAATCCTGTATCCTTTTTCAATCTCGTTAACGAGTTGGAAGGATTTGTAGATGAAGGAACAGATCCACGCGGTAAGCCTCCGGCTTTTTTGGAGAATTCACCTTATGGAAAAGAACTGAACTGGATTCTCGGGCTTGAGGATAAGTCTGAAGATTATGCAGAGCGTTTGTTTGATGTATATAACAATTCACCAGAGGCCACAGTCACCTATCCAGAACGATACCCTTTCAATGCACCATCAGGTAGCGTTACCAATCGTCTTACTCCGCAATTAAAATTGATAGCTCGTCTTTTAGATGGAGGCGGTGCCGGACTAGGCGTAAAAACCAAAGTCTTCCTGGTAAAGGTGGGTGGTTTTGACACCCATGCTGAGCAAGTAGAAAGTTATGACCCTACAATGGGATCACACGCTGCACTGATGTACAATATTTCTACCGCCATGAAAGCATTTCAGGAAGATTTGAGAGCACGTGGGATTGAAGACAGGGTGTTAACAGTTACTACTTCCGAGTTTGGCCGTAGAATCCATTCTAATGGAAGTTATGGAACTGACCACGGAACAGGTGGGCCTATGTTTATATTCGGTAAGGGTGCAAAACCAGGTATTGTGGGAAAAGTGCCAGACCTTACCAAGAACAATGTGGAAATGCAGTTCGACTACCGTCAGGTGTATGCCAATATTCTTAAAGATTGGATGCTGGTGGATGAAGACACCATCAACAATGAAATTTTCTTTAGAGACTTTATCAATGGACCTAAAGAAGAGGGTGCAGGAAACTATGAGCCGCTTGAAGTTGCCAGTCAGGTGATCTCGGCAACGAATTCTGACTTTATCAAAGCCAGGTTTGCATTAATCGGCTGCCATCCTAACCCTGCCAATAATAGCACAACCATTGAATTCAGAATTAACACAACGAGTCAGGTACACCTGCAACTTTTCGACTCACAAGGAAGGGCTTTAAAAGTATTACTTGACACTACCCTTGATGCAGGAGAACATTCCGTTGAGGTAGATCTACAGGAGTTTAAACCCGGAATGTACCTCTACAAATTGAAATCCGGTTTCCTTAAAGACACTAAAAAACTTGTAATTTCCCGATAGCATGAGAAGACTTCTACTATTGACCGCTTTCATTATCATTTGCAGCACCGTTTATGCGCAGTCTCAACGAAAACCACCTGCTGGTTTTAAGAAGAAGGCAAAGCAGCAACAAAATAGTTTTTTAGATAAGCAATGGTGGATAGGCCTTAAAGTGGGGCCCAATCTTACCAAAGCTACCCCTGAAACACGCTATTCAGTGCTCACTCCAACAAACTATGCACTGCCACTTACCGACAAGCAATACGATGGGTTTAAAAAACTGGGAAGTCAGGCTACTTTAGAAATCACATTCAACTACAAAGGCATTGGTTTCAGTTTTCAACCTACCTACAGGCTCTCAAGATTTTCTTATACCAATGAGTTTATGTGGGACAACCCCGAAAACGCTGCCGAATTGTTGGAATTAAAATATGACCATGAACTAAAAGTAGACTATGCAGACCTTCCATTCATTGTAAAGTACGACATCACTGGAAATACACTCAGGCCGTACATTCAAGGTGGCGTTTTTTATTCTCTGCTCGTAAACGCAAACAAAACCGTTGAAATCAGCGGAACAGACTTTGCATCAGGGGGCACCAATGAATTGAGCAGTGAGCCTGTTATTGTTGGTGCTAAAGACCTCTTCCACAAAAGTTATTGGGGCATCATGGCAGGCGCAGGTTTACATTACAACCTGGGCAATGTAAGGCTTGTATTCGATGCTTCTTATAGGATCGGAATGAGCAACGTAACAGACACTAAAAACAGATTTAGCAACGACAGACTATCTGGAATAGGAGATGCACTGGATGACATGAAAACAGACAACATCGTTCTATCCATAGGATGCCTCTTTCCAATGCGCTTCCTGAGTACAAGTTTCAAATCCATTGACCGCTAATCATCATGAGTAAGTATATCGTTTTATTCTTTTGCCTTTTTGCTTTGTCATGCGCTAACGAAAGTGACCCTGAGGCTGATAAGGCCAACTTCGTTCGCATTTATGATAGTGATCGCTACAACACGTCTTTTAACCCCATCGATATGCAACAAACTCCCGATGGAGGTTATCTCTTTCTTGGTTCAAGAAGACTGGAAGAGTCCAATTTCTCAGGTGCCTATTTGATGAAGGTGGATGAGTTCGGAGCTTTTGTTTCTGAGCAATTGGTAGACGAGGAATATTTGAACCCCGTTGGGGACCTCCTGTTCTTAAACAACAAGTATTATTTCTTTTGTATGGCTGTGGTATCGTTTCAGACTCAATTGGTAGAAGTAGACACAGATGGAGCGATTGTAGAAGTGTATAATGTTGGAGGCTCCTATCCTACTGCTGCTGCTTTAGATGGTTCCAATTTCATTTTACTTGGATATGACAATGGCAGTAAGGAAAGCGTGGTGTCTATCGTTAACGAAACCGGAAATGTATTGCAAGCAACAGGATATAGTGTTGGTGCGGGTGATGCAGTCGAGGAGCCTATCATCAATCACTTTCTAAGAACAGGCAGACAATTTCCCTTTCAGGTAGGTAAGACTTCAGGAGGGCAATATTTTTACAACGGGTTCTATAACTACACTTTCTCTCTTGTATTTACTGATTTAGGAGGTGGAGGCTTAGGTGTAGTGCAGGGCCAACAAGACGATGGAGGCATAAGTCGTGTCATTCAACTCAATGGAAATACATATGCAACAGCGCGTTTCAATTTCGGTGACAATTACTTTTTACCCAATGCTTCATTAAGTACATCCGGTATCTCTTCCAGCACTGACTTAGGGGGCTTTTCCTTGCCAGAGTTGGTTCCAAACGCGCCAGTTAAAATTCTTGTTTCCAACATCAATGAAAAGGATGTTATAATTTATGCAAGCAATACAAAAAGCGGGCAGATCGGGATATATGTATACGAGCAATCAACAGGTGAGTTTTTAGGAAGCAAATACCTGGGGTTCTCCAATCCCTTCGAGGTGAATAGCATTATCAACACAGCCGATGAAGGTATCGCTATCGGTGCAACAACCCATGTAACTGGTCGTTTTCCCAGAATTACTCTTTTTAAACTTTCATCTGAGGAATTATCCGCCATCTTCTGATTTGATTTTATTATTTCAATGCTTTTTTCTTCCTTGGAGCCTAGAATATGTTCAAGGTGGAAGAAAACGTTAGTCTTAAGTCATACAACACATTTGGAATAGATGTCAATACCAAATACCTGTGCCGTGTTACAACGGCAAATCAACTGATTGATCTGATTCAATCTCCTGTTTTCAAGCAGGAGAAGCACTATATACTTGGAGGTGGTAGCAATGTGCTGTTTACGGATGATTTTGATGGCCTTGTCATTAAAGATGACTTAAAGGGTATTGAAACTGTGAGTGAGACCGATAGCCACATCACGGTAAAAGTGTATGCTGGAGAGAACTGGCATGAGTTTGTCATGCAAGCTGTAGCCAATGGCTGGGGAGGAATAGAAAACTTGTCGTTAATTCCAGGAACTGTTGGTGCAGCACCCATGCAAAACATAGGCGCCTATGGTGTGGAGATTAAAAATCTGATCGAAAATGTCGAAGCCATTGAACTCTCGACTGGGGTTTTAAAAACATTTTCTAATGAGCAATGTGCCTTCGGCTACCGCGAAAGTGTCTTTAAAAGGGAGCTTGCCAAAAAATATTTTATCTCAAGTGTTACTTTAAGTTTGAGTAAAAAAAACCATCATCTCAACACTACCTATGGGGCCATACAAGAGACACTAAAGGAGATGAATGTAACACAACCTACTATACAAACTGTGAGCAATGCAGTGATCAACATCAGGAAGAGTAAATTGCCTGACCCAGTAGAGATAGGCAACGCAGGAAGCTTCTTTAAAAACCCTACCATTTCTTTAAAGCAGTATGAAGAACTGCAAAATTTGACCGCAACAATACCTGGTTATCCTACTGATAATCAAAATGTTAAAGTTCCAGCAGGATGGCTCATTGAACAGTGCGGATGGAAAGGAAAAAGAATAAATAATGTCGGTGTACATCCTAAACAAGCACTGGTCTTAGTCAATTATGGAGGAGGAAATGGTACAGAAATTTTAAGCCTATCCAAAAAAATACAAGCTGCTGTGTGGGAGAAATTTCATATCATGTTGACACCTGAAGTCAACATATTGTAATTACTTTTTTAGTCAAAGCGAAGTCAAGATTAATGTAGTTTCCCCCTCAGAGAATATTTGACAACTAAAAAATTTTTTAAAAATATTTTTGCGGAATAAATTTTTATTATACCTTTCATCAACGTTTAACCAAAAAACTTAAATTATTAAACGCTATGGCAAAGAAAGCAGCTAAGAAGAAAGCAGCTAAAAAAGCAGTTAAGAAAAAAGCTACAAAGAAGGCAGCTAAAAAAGCTACCAAAAAAGTAGCTAAGAAAAAGACTGCTAAGAAGGCTGCTAAGAAGAAGAAGTAATTAGGTAGTACCTAATACTCTTCTGGCTTATCAAAGGGAAGTGATTTCTACATCGCTTCCCTTTTACATTTAATAGGAGTACTAAATAAGTGAGGTTACATTCTCCAACGCACCCGAATACTTTTCACAGGCCACTCCAAACTTTCTCAAAAAATCCACTCCTTCATCATTTTTCAGTCCCTTATGCTCAGCATAAGAATTAAGATATATCACTTTAAGGATACCCATGCTGAAAATTATCCTGGCGCAGGATAAACACGGTGAAAGCGTAACGTAAAGTGTGGCACCTTCTACTGAGGTTTTATTCTTTACAGCATATAGTATAGCATTTTGCTCAGCATGTATGGCCAATGAGCATCCTCCTTTAGAATCTCGGGGACATCCCTCCTCTGGCCATTCCACATCACAATTGTGAGTTCCCGATGGAGGTCCGTTATATCCTATAGATATAATTCGTGTTTCTTTGGTAAGGACAGCTCCCACATGCCGCTTGATACAATGCGACCGCTTGGCAAGGTTTACAGCAAGCTCCATATAAATGTCATCAAAGGCAGGTCTATGCATTATTTCTTAGGTAAGTGAGTTCAAATTCATTGTGCAAGCTGTAAAATTAAGGATTGGAACCAAAATTGTTATATTCGCCATCAATGACTATGAGAAGCCGGTTATTTTTTTGCAGCATCTTGTTGGTGATGAACTATGATGCTTCCCATGCGCAAGAACAGCGAACAAGCCCACTGAGCATTACTACATCACGATATAAAGATACTTATGTAAAAATCGTGTACAGCCAACCGCAAAAAAAAGGCCGTGCTATTTTCGGGAAACTGGTACCCTATGGCAAAGTCTGGCGTACGGGAGCCAATGAAGCTACCGAAATCACCATTACCGGTGATATTCTTGTCGATGGTAAGGAATTGAAAGCAGGTACCTATTCTATATTTACTATCCCAAACGAGAACACCTGGACAGTAATCTTTAACACTGACCTTGGGCTCTGGGGGTCTTACAACTACAATCCTAAAAAGGATACTGTACGCATAGAGGTGCCTGTCTTATCCACAAAAGAAGTGGCAGAAGCTTTTACAATCGGGATTGATGCTAGAAATAATGAAGCTGACTTTTTCTTCTATTGGGACAAGACAAAGGTAGTAATCCCCGTTCAATACACAGAACCAAAACCAAAACCATAAATTTGCCTTAGAAATGCTTAGTAGAACGATATACACTTTATTACTCCTATTTTTTCAATTTGCTTGTCTGGCGCAGGATGATTCTGAACTGGCTAAAAGAAACGGCTTCAAGGATATCATTTTGGGTATGCAAGTAGACAGCGTTGTGGGGAGTAAGTATAAAAAGGACATTCTGGAAAAGAATGAATTCCCCGCTGCACTGTACGAAGTGGATAATCCAGCATACAAAAGCATAGGGGAAGTGAAAGTAAAGAGCCTTGAACTAAAGACCTACAAGGGTCTTGTTTACCAAATAGACGTGATTACCCACAAGGACACCCGACTTATGAAAGGCATGGAAAAACTATACGGAAAGCCCAAGTATATTTTACCTACCGACTCTTACAACTGGGTAGCGGATAGTCTTAGCCTGACTTTTAAAGATCACTCTAAAAGGGAAATTAAACTTACTTATCGCTCCTACCCTGTTTTAAAACAAATGCTGATCGACAAGGGAAAGAAAATTGATGATATCGCAGATGACTTTTAGCCTGAATAGCTAATTCGATAGACCATTCCTCCTTTGTCATCTGATACCAACATAGAGCCATCAGGAAGGACCAATACATCTACAGGTCTTCCCCATGCCTCTTGTGTATCATGATTCAACCAACCTTCTGCGAAGGTTTCATAACCTACAGCCTTTCCATCCTGTAGTTTTACAAGACTCACAAGGTGTCCGCTTTTCTTCGTACGATTCCATGATCCATGCTCAGCGATGAACGCCTGGTTTTTATACTCAGCAGGAAACATAGATCCTGTATAAAACTTAACACCCAATGGAGCCACGTGTGCATTCAGGTTTTGAACGGGCTGAGTAAAATCACTGCAAGGCCTTTTACCTCCGAACTCAGGATCTTTGATCGTTCCGCCATGGCAATATGGATATCCAAAATGCATCCCTGCCGTAGGTGCTGTATTGAACTCACAGGGCGGTACATCATCCCCCATCATATCACGTCCATTATCTGTAAACCATAACGCTTTTGTCTCTGGATGCCATGTAAATCCAACAGTGTTGCGGATACCGCTTGCAAACACTTCCATTCCTGTTCCATCAGCATTCATGCGTGTAATACTGGCATATACTGGTTCTTCCGACTCACAAATATTACAGGGTGCCCCTACCGGTACATATAATTTCCCATCAGGTCCAAAAGCAATGTATTTCCAGCCGTGATGTGTTTCAGTTGGGTATTGGTCATACACTACTTCTGGCTCGCCAGGGTTTGATAAATTATTTTCTATATCCTTAAACTTTAGAATTCTGCTCACCTCAGCTACATACAAATCCCCATCTTTGAAAGCTACTCCGTTAGGCATATTCAAACCAGAAGCAATGACCCAGCGTTTGTCCGCCTTAAAATCTCCATCCGTGTCGCGCACTGCATACACCTGATCTTCATTTCTGTTGCCTACAAACAAGGTTCCTGAAGGAGACATTGCCATGGAGCGTGCATTATCTACTTCAGCATATACACTTATTGAAAACCCTGGAGGAAGTTTGATGGTATTGAGTGGCAATTGAGCACTTGCTTCCGTGATTGCCGGACTGGAATTATCTTCTGTATCATTGTTATCCGCTGATTCTTTTGACGAACTATCACAACTGGTAATAGCAAAAAGGAACAGATAGGCCAATGCGCTGAATATATGCTTCATTATCTTTGAAATTTAGGTTCCAATTTACCTGTCTTTAGGCGTTATGCATAAGGTTGAAAGGTTTTTTACGACACAAAACCTTCCTATTTTTGCCACGTTTTCAAAAATTCAGCTGAACTCCCCGCATGATTTCCATCTCTAATATTTCCTACTTCATTGGAGGCAGACCACTTTACGAGGATGCTTCCATGTTCATCAAGCCCAATGACAAAATTGGATTGATCGGACTCAATGGAACTGGAAAGTCGACACTTCTTAAAATCATCAACGGAGAGTACCGACTTGACAAAGGATCTATTAGTATGGCCAAGGAGTGCACCATAGGCTTCCTCAACCAGGACTTACTTTCCTACCAAACAGATGATGCCATTCTCACCGTGGCCATGGAAGCCTTTAAAGAGGCCGTAGACACACAAAGAGACATTGAGAAGACAATTCATGAGTTGGAAGATAACTATTCAGACAAGCTGGTAGAAAAACTGACCAAGCTTCAGGAAAAGTTTGAACACCTTGATGGATATACCATGCAGGCCAAAGCAGAAGAAGTGCTGGAAGGTATTGGATTCTCTACTGCTGACCTGCACCGTCCATTGCGTGAATTTTCTGGTGGGTGGCGCATGCGTGTGATGCTAGCAAAGCTACTGTTGGAGAATCCATCACTTTTAATGCTGGATGAGCCTACCAACCACCTTGACTTGCCCTCCATCGAATGGGTAGAGGCTTACTTGAGAAATTATCCAGGAGCTGTAATCGTTGTCTCCCACGATCGCCAATTTCTTGATAACGTTATTTTAAAAACCGTAGACGTCACCAACCAACAGTTGGTGAGCTATGAAGGAAACTATAGCTTCTACCTGAAAGAAAAAGAAATGCGTGAAGAGATTCAACAAAACGCATTTGATAACCAACAGCAAAAAATAAAACAGACCGAAAAGTTTATCGAGCGCTTCCGCGCCAAATCCTCCAAGGCCAAACAAGTTCAATCTCGCGTAAAGGCACTGGATAGAATGGACATGATCAATGAAGTGGTCAATGACACCGCTGCTATCAATTTCAAGTTCTCCTTCAACCAACCTTCAGGACGGCATGTGATTACCATGAAAGATGTATCCAAGTCTTATGGTTCACTTGAAATTCTTAGGAACACCACCGGTATTATTGAAAGAGGTGATAAAATTGCATTAATAGGTGCCAATGGAAAAGGTAAATCTACACTGCTTCGGATCATTGCAGGAACAGAAAAGATTGAAGGAGAAAGTAAAATTGGTTATAACGTAATTGCTGGCTTTTTTGCTCAGCATCAATTGGAATCCCTTCATGTTGACAATGAAATTCTGGAAGAACTCAAACAAGCCGGAAGCGGAAAGACAGAACAAGAACTTAGAGGCGTGCTCGGGTGCTTCCTTTTCTCAGATGAAGACGTATTCAAAAAAATAAAGGTGTTATCAGGAGGCGAAAAATCAAGAGTGGCACTGGCCAAAACCTTGATCTCTGAAGCTAACTTCCTGCTGCTGGATGAGCCTACCAATCACCTTGACTTCTTGTCAGAAAATATTCTTATCCAGGCTTTACAGCAATATCAGGGAAGCTTCATAGTGGTTTCTCACAACAGGCACTTCATATCCCAGGTCGCTAACAAGATCTGGTACATTGAAAACAAGGAAATCAAGGAGTACCCAGGCACCTATGACGAATACAACTACTGGAGAAAGAATATTGCTGTTTCACCTAAAGAAGTAGAACCAGTAAAAAAGAAAGCCGAAGCTAAACCCAAGCAGCAAGCCCAACCTACAGACGAGAGTGTAAAAAAGAAAAAAGCACTTAATCAGAAACTCAAAGAAGTAGAAGATAAGATTGAATCGTTGGAAAAGAAGAAGGGAACACTGGAGACAGAAATGGCAAAGCCAGAAGTGTTTGGAGATTTTGAAAAATTAAACACAATTCAGCAAGAGTTTAATGGAATAGCAAAACAGTTAGAGGAAGCTAATTCCAACTGGGCAAACCTTGCCGAAGATATTGATGCGCTAGGATAGTAATTATTTAAAGATATACTTCAATCGCAATCCCACATCCAACACAAGGGGATTGTAAGACACCCTTGCATCGTCTTTTAGCACCGAACTAAGAGCGTATCGAATACCTGGTACCAGCGCCACCTGATATCGGTCTGCCAGTTGATGACTTAACTCCAACCCCATCAAACCACTCCAATTTACACTGCGGTAGGGTGATCCGTCCCCCGCACTTTGCGTGTAACTTTCCGTCAACCCGGAATCATCTTTGAGTGTGTTGTTCAAGAAAAAATCCGTTGAAACGCCTGCGTTCAACTGCAAGCCAATTTTACGATCTACCAGTTTATATCCTACCTGAAAGGGTACCGAAAAATATTTATTCACACTCCTAATTGAATAGGGCGGACTAATGGCAATCATTGTTTCTGTATCTGCATATTCCGATACCGCAGCTCTAAGCGAATTATCAGGTGTAACACTGGTATAGTTAGAGGTGTAATCGATGTTTTGCACCATATACCCAAGGCCGCTTTGTATTGCCCATCGTTTTGAAAGCTGCTTACCCGCATTCACACCTATGGAATAGGCTGTACCCATTGAAGCTTGTTCGCTCTGAGGTTCAGCTTGTGCCATAATAAATGAATCCCTACTTGCCATGTTTGATAAAGCACTTGGAGAGGAGGAAACAGCACCAGGATTGTAACTACCCCCGGCAAAACCCAGCGATGCAAACAACTTTTCATTTCCCTTATCATTGGTATTTGACGCCATTAGGTAAGTAGGCATGGCAGGTAGCTTCCGCGGAAAGTTAGGTTCATAAAAATCCTTGCTCTTAATCTTTACCTCTACGGGTGGAAAGTCTGGAACGAAAGCAATCAAATCAGATAACAAGTGAAAAGGTCTTTCGTCAGCAGAAGTTGCCTCATTTACTAATCCTGATCTTGTATTTGAATGAAGCGCGGCCCTTGATCCCTGCTGGGATGATGATGTAGTAACTACATTATCAATATCTTCCTTTTTAGAAGCAACAAAACCTTGGTTCAGAGATCCTGATGCGTTTTCAATTTCTTTTGTATCACTTGAAATATTGTCTTCTGCTATTTGAAGTTCACCAACATGCTCCGATGTGCTATCATAGGCAATGTATGTTGCCATCATTAGCGCAAACAAAGCCACCATTGCAGCCAATCTTTGATAGAAGATTACTCTTGTCTTATTGGTTTTGTTTTCCATTTTAACAAGATCCATCTCCACCTTCTCCCATACGGATTCAGAGACAGCAAATTCCGCCCCTTCAAATACGCCTTTCCAGTTATCTTCAAATTGTAGCCTGCTCATAACTTAATTTCTCTTTTTGAAGCATTTCAATTTTTGATCGCAATAAACTCTTTGCCCTATTGTATTGCGACTTTGACGTCCCAACACTAATACCTGTCATTTCAGAGATTTCCTTGTGACCATACCCTTCGATAGCAAAAAGGTTGAAGACAATCCTACAACCATCAGGAAGAGATTGAATTACCTTCAAAAGATCTTTCATATGAAAATGAGACAAGGACACTTCCTCTTCCTGAATCAAGTGCCCTTCATTTACATCCAACATAGGTACCATGTATACCTTCGATCTTTGCTTGTTCAATGCTGTATTGATCATAATTCGAGTGATCCATGTAGCCAGCTGAGACTCAGCCCTGAACTTAGAAATATTGGAAAAGACCTTTACAAAACCCTCCTGAAGTATGTCTTCAGCTTCCTGCTCAGATTTGGCATAGCGAAGGCAAATGGCCATCATTTTTTGGCAATAGCGTTCATACAAAGCTTTCTGTGAAGCTCTTTCGCCCTTAGCGCAGCCTTTAATCAGGTCCTCCTCCGTCAGCATTTATGCATTATACCCCTTTGACACGTTATTGTATAAATTGGTTGGAAGGGATATGGATAACGACCATTAACGTAAAAGGATATCCCATTTGTTGCATTTTGGAGCGAAAATTGAATCAAATATTTTAAAGTAGTTTTACCCGCATGAACCTGTTTATTCTGCTTATTCTGAGCCTTTTCGATACTCCCCTTAAAAAGGAGCTTGTTTTTGACAATAGAACTTACGAGCCCGAGATCAAATCAGTTCAGCTCTACACTGAAAAAAGAGAAGTAGGAAGTCAATTGCTACCCGCTGTAACCCAAATCAATCAAAATGACCTTGTGTTGGAGTTTGACGACCTCCGCAACGATTATAACAGCTACTATGCGCGTGTTATACATTGCCAGTATGATTGGACAGCCTCCTCCCTGCGAGATCTGGATTTTATGGCTGACTACAATGAATTTAACGTGAACGATTATGCTTTCTCTAGCAACACGCAAATTCCCTATGTGCATTATAGGTTCAACCTCCCCAGAGTAAAACTCCCTGGTAATTACCTACTGGTGGTTTATAGAAATGGCAACAAATCGGACATCATTCTTTCTCATCGTTTTATGGTGTTTGATGGTCGCACCAGTCTGAAACAAGATAATCGGACTTCCGGGGCAATAACCCTCCGATCCACCAATCAGCAATTGAGTTTTACGGTAGACTACAAAGGGGTAGAAATTATAAATCCATTTGGGTCCGTACACGTGGTCATCCGTCAAAATCAGCGATGGGACAATGCAAGGTTTGACATCAAGCCAAGTTTTGTAAGAGAAGATGTCAATCAGATTGAATACCGTCTCTTTGATAATGACAAGTTCTTTACAGCTGGCAATGAATTCCGTTTTGTTGATTTTAGGTCTATTAACTTCCCCGGACAAAACACGGATCGGGTAGATAAGACTTCCCTGCCCTACCACTTATGGGTGCAGGCCGATGCATCCAGAATTAATGAAGTGTATTCTCAATATCCTGATATCAATGGCCAGTACTTTATTGAAAATAGAGATAATGGTAACGATGAAACTGCATCCAATTATGTGGATGTCACATTTACCTTAAAAACTCAAAACCTGGACAAAGGTAAAGTTTATGTTATAGGAGCATTTAACCAATGGATTAAAAATAAGGAGAGTCAAATGAATTTTGACACGGCCTTAGGGGCTTACCAAAACACGCAACAATTCAAGCAAGGTTGGTACAACTATCAATACCATGTGGAAGACAGTCAGCTCTTACCCAATCATTTTGAGGGAAGTCATTTTGAAACGGAGAATTTCTATGAAATCTTTTTCTATTACCGCCCTTTTCAACCCAACGCAGATTTACTCATTGGCTATTTTCCAATTGAAGTAAACGGTCGCTAAGCGTAATTATATTCTTCTTTTGATTCTGACTGAGTGGTCTTTGAATCTGAGCTGGCCACATCGAGCATACCAAACCCTTTGTGAGAAAAATGACCAATGCCGTGTTCATAGACAAACTGCTGAACGGGCTGGGGTGCGTACATGGTAAAAGGGAAAGTATAGCCCCTCACCTCAAATTTTACATCCGAATCATAGACCGGATAAATACGGGCAAATTTTTTATGCGAAGATTGAATCCTATTGATGTACTCTTGATCTGCGACTACCTGAAATTTATAAAAGTCAGCTAACTGCTCAGGGGTGTACTTCCCACTGGCCTCCATTCTTGCAATAGTAGAATCATACAACAGATCCGAAAACTCATCTTCCTCAGGAGAAATAAAGCGCTTGGCGTTATCATCGTTAAACGACCCTGACAACAATACGATGGGCGAAATACAGAGGAATTTGACGGATTCGGTAATAGTGACAGGATCCTCATTTTCATAGGATTCTGGTATAAGCTGTAGATTTCCAATCATCAAATCCTTTTGAGCAAAAAGAACTCCCAAAAAGTAATCGAGGAAAGTTTTATCCGCTGCAGAAAAGACCAAAGTAATCTTAGAGGAGAAGAAATGAAGTCCTTTCCTGCTAATTTTAATTTGCCCCTTAAGGCCGGAAAAATTGAATTGTTTATAGTCGGCAAAGTCTTTATTGCCACCAATCATAATGAGCCCCTTAATGGTTTGGGCCAATAGAAATTGATGATGAAAAGGAACATACGCTCCCCTATTCTTCAATGAAAAAACGATCCGGATTCTCAACGCCTGCGGATTATGCCTTTTAAAAAATAACCTTATGAGTACCGCTAAAAAACTGAACAGCGGATAGCTAAAATACTAAAAATCAGACAAATCGGGTGTTCTGATGTAAGGATTATTTAAACATTGAACCTAAAATGCATGATATCACCATCTTTAACCACATATTCCTTCCCTTCTATGGCCAATTTACCCGCTTCACGGCAGCCTGCCTCAGACTTATATTGTTGATAATCAGCCAACTTAATGACCTCAGCTTTAATAAAACCTTTCTCAAAATCTGTATGGATTACACCGGCAGCCTGAGGTGCTTTCCATCCCTTTTCTATGGTCCAGGCTCTTACCTCCTGTACGCCAGCTGTGAAGTAGGTTATCAAATCCAAAAGGCTATAGGTCGCTCTCACCAGCTTACCCAAACCCGATTCTTTAAGGCCATATTCCTCCAAAAAGAGTTCCCTGTCTTCAATCGTATCCAACTCAGCAATCTGCGCTTCAATGGCCGCACACACCACGATGGTTTCAGCCCCTTCTTCCTTTGCTTTTGCTGCTAATTCCTGCGAGAATGCGTTTCCTGTGTGTACAGATGCCTCCTCTACGTTAGCCACGTATACTACGGGCTTGGAAGTAAGCAATTGCAAATCCTCAACAGCAGCCTTGTCTTCATCACTGGCTTCAACCACCCGAATGTTTTTGCCAGCCAGCAATGCATCTCTGAATAGTTTCAGGCTGGCCAATTCCTTTTTGGCTTTTGGATCTCCTCCTTTAACCGTTCGCTCTGTTTTAGCAATCTTCTTCTCAACCGACTCTAAATCCTTTAGTTGAAGCTCTGTATCTATAATCTCCTTATCTGCAATGGGTTTGATCCTTCCATCTACATGAATGATGTTATCATCCTCAAAGCACCTCACTACATGGGCAATAGCATCTACTTCACGAATGTTAGCCAGAAATTGGTTGCCTAGTCCCTCACCTTTACTTGCTCCTTTCACCAATCCAGCAATATCCACAAACTCAAATGCAGTGGGTACAACCCTTTGCGGATTAACCAGCCCTTTTAAAATTTCTAGTCTTTCGTCTGGAACGGCAATTACGCCTATGTTGGGTTCAATCGTACAAAAAGGGAAATTAGCTGCCTCCGCCTTGTTGTTGGACAAAGCATTGAAGAGGGTTGATTTACCTACGTTGGGAAGCCCCACAATCCCACATCTAAGTGCCATAATTATCTGCCGTTTTGAAAGGTGGCAAATATAATCACAACCCAGCTAAAGCAGGCTGCATTAAAAGAAAAGCCCCGAAATTTCGAGGCTTTTCTTAATCTAGGTATAGGTTGGGGACTAGTCCCACTTTAATTCTGAATCTATTGTTGAAGTTTTGGCCTCTTCCCTGACCTCCCGTGGCTGATCAAATTGTTCAAAATCTACTTCAGGCATCAACTCTGTCTTTACGTGATTGACCGTGCTGTTCAAAGCTTCAACGAACTTATTAAAGTCTTCTTTATACAAGAAGATTTTATGCTTCTCATATGTAAAACCTTCATCATCTTTGTTGTACCGCTTCTTACTTTCTGTAATGGTCAGGTAATAATCGTTTGATCGGGTTGCCTTTACATCAAAGAAGTATGTCCGCTTTCCAGCTTTCACTTTCTCCGAAAATATTTCGTCCCTTCCGTTATTCTTATTCTCTTCCACGAATCTGGGTTTAGTTGTGAATTTTGAGGTAAATTGCCTTAATCGAAGATAGTATTTTAAAAATTTATCGCAAACTTAAGGCACCATAAATGCCGCTAGTGCGTTATATTATGCTTGTACAGACCCCTAATTAATTAGGTATATCCCTTATTTCCAAAATTCGTGAAAATTAATTTCGACACCATAAAGCAGTCTGCAAGCCTTGAATTGTTAGCCAGACAGCTTGTAGAAGGCTTTATCACAGGTTTACATAAGTCTCCATACCATGGTTTTTCAGTAGAGTTCGCTGAGCACCGCCTTTACAATGAGGGACAAAGTACACGTCATATTGATTGGAAAGTATTTGCCAGAACAGACCGTTTGTACACTAAGCAATACGAAGAGGAGACCAATCTAAGGTGCCTTATCGCGATTGACTGCTCCTCATCGATGTATTACCCATCTGATACATTGGCCAAGTTTAAATTCAGCATTTACGCAGCTTCAGCGATCAGTTATCTGCTTCATAAGCAACGAGATGCCGTTGGTTTATGTCTTTTTTCGGATAAAATTGAAGAATTCACTCCCATAAAATCAACTCCCTCCCATTTGGACAAGATTTTCCAATTGTTGGAAAGGGCAATTGATCAAGGAGCGAAAGAACCCAAGACAACGAAAGTTGCCAACGTACTTCATGAGATAGCGGAGAAAACACACAGAAGATCGTTGGTAGTGTTGTTCAGTGATATGTTCGATGGAGATGAAGATCCCAATGAAATCTTCAAGGCACTCCAACACTTAAAGCACAACAAACATGAAGTGCTCTTATTTCATGTTACCGATCACAAAACGGAACTCGATTTTGAATTTGATGAAAGGCCTTATGAGTTTATCGATCTCGAAAGCAGGGAAAAAATAAAACTCAACCCTGCAGAAATCAGAGAGCGATTTACTACACAGCTTACCTCTTTTCACAAAGAATTAAAGTTGAAATGTAATCAGCTCAAAATTGATTTTATATCAGCCGATGCCCAAAGTAATTATTTTGAAGTACTTCAGGCTTATCTGATCAAGCGATCAAAAATGAGATAGTAAAAGCTGTTACTAGTTTTGAAGTTGCTCGTTATGCAACCAGGCTTTCTTGGTAGTCAGTACTTCCTTGGTTTCTACCATATCAGGATCTGGAACACAACAATCTACAGGACATACGGCAGCACATTGCGGCTCTTCATGAAAACCTGTGCACTCGGTACATTTACCGGATACGATATAATAAAATTCATCTGAAACGGGAGCCTGATCACTCTTGGCATCTACTTTTGAACCATCTCCTAGCACTACTTCATCCGCCAAGGCGGTTCCTCCGGCCCAGGTCCACTCTATACCACCTTCATAGATTGCAGTGTTGGGGCATTCTGGTTCGCAAGCCCCACAATTAATACACTCATCTGTTATCTTTATTGCCATGCCTTTAAAAATCTATCTAATCCGAGTAATTTCGCACAAAAGTACGATTCTAATCCAATCCTTCAAACAAGAAAGGCGCCACAAAAGTTTAGTGAACACACCATGAATTTAGAAGAAAGAAAAGCGGCATTTAGCCAACTTGGCACACGGCTGAAACAATTACCTAAGGTGGATCTGGAGGCTATATCCAACAAGGCGCGTATAAAAAATCCATGGTTTACAGCCGAGAATATACAACTTGCAATAGATGGAATTAGTATCTTCCTCAACCATGAAAAATTAGAAAACTGGTTATCAAAATATACAATCAACGAGAGCAGCAGTAAAACTGTTGGTGTAGCCATGGCAGGCAATATTCCTCTCGTTGGGTTTCATGACTATCTCTGTATTCTCATAGCTGGGCACCATGCTCAGATCAAGTTAAGCAGTCAAGATTCGGAACTTCTGCCTTTCGTTCATGGGTTGTTATCAGAGATCGAGCCTCGTTTTTCTGGCCTTGCTTCTTTTGAAGAACGACTTCATCAATATGATGCTGCTATCGCCACAGGAAGTGATAACACAGGCAGGTATTTTTCATATTACTTCAAAAACGTTCCTCACATTATCCGTAAGAACAGATCATCTTGCGCCATCCTGATTGGCGGAGAAACCAATAATGAATTGGAGTTACTTGGCAATGACACATTCCAATACTTTGGGTTGGGATGTAGGAACGTTTCCAAATTGTATATTCCGGAAGAATATGTTCTGGTTCCTTTATTGAGAGAATGGGAAAAGTTTACTGACATTGTCAACCATAATAAATACGCAAACAATTACAATTACCAGCGTTCTATTCACCTAACTAACCTGAAGCATTTCTATGACAACGGAGCAATACTTATGGTTGAAAGTGATAAGTTGGTTTCTCCTATTTCGGTGATGTTCTACGAGCGGTATGCTGATCAGGATGATTTGAAAAACAAAGTTGCCCTACACAGTGAAAAATTACAGTGTGTGCTTTCTGCCAAAGGTTGGTTCAAAGGAAGTATTGATTTTGGAGAAGCCCAAAAGCCAGCACTTGAAGACTATGCAGACAATGTGGATACGATGAAGTTTCTGGCAGCTTTATAAAACTATTTACCTCTTAGCACTTCTATCCACCCTGAGTAACTTTGTCCTGCTACATTGATTCTGTAGTAGTATACGCCATCTGCGACATCTCCACCATCCCAATCATTCTGATAATCTTTGGATGAATAGACTTGCTTTCCCCATCGATTAGAAATCATCACTTCCGTAGCGTCTGGCTTATTGCGAATAAAGAATACTTCATTCACTCCATCACCATTGGGGGTAAAGATATTAGGCACCATCAGGTTGTTATCAACATCAATTGTAATCGCATAATCCTTACGACAACCCAACGCATCTCTTAGTGATAATAAGTACCCACCGGCAAATAAATTAGAAGCTTCAAATTCTACTTTCAAGTTGAGTGTATTTCTTGTGGCTTCGGTAAAGTCCTGAGCAAACACCTGACCAGGGAACAGAGGTTGTGTCAATTCCAATCTCACCTCATAAGGTTCCTGTAAGCTCTCATCTATACCTACTACCATCGATCCTGTTGGTAAATCGGGGACTGAAACTGTCTTGTTTACATATAAAGTATCAAGATTAGCAGCGGGGCTGGTAACTGCAAATGGTTTGCGTGCAGACTGCACAGGACTTGGACATGTTGTAGTTGCAGATTGATCCTGAGATAGTTTGATTTCAAAATTACCACTTCCAAAACCTGCCACTGTTACCTCTCCTAATGATTGCAGTTGAGTAATCGTGCCTGTGGACACCACAGCACCCAACTGTGTGACCTCATAAGAATAGTCAGCCAAGTCTGATCCGTTTATAGACGAAAGAACTACTCCACCTCCACTACCAAAACAATTTACACTGTTGGGAGCCACTGTAAAATCAACTACATCGGGACCAAGCAGCACGGTAACTGACCCTGTTTTAACACACCCTGGATCACCATACTCTATGGTATAGTTGTAAGTTCCCACAGATAAGCCTGTGAATAACGGATCATTAAAATTCGTTTGTGATACTCCCATATTGGTAGCCGAAGTTCCCACAATATCGATCCGTACACCAGTATTGTTGATGGTCGGCACAGCAGGATTAATGTTAAACAGAATCGAACCGTCCGTAGGTGAGCAAATTGCAGCTGAAGGCACAGGAGTAATGGTTACGGTTGCACAATTACCAGTCGGACCTCCACAAAGAGGATCTGTTGCAGATCGTACAGTCACCTGAACAGTAGATGCTGCTATACACCCACCAATATCGTAAGAGACATTTAATACAACTGTTGCACCTGCAGATCCTGAGGGATCAAATTGAGTTCCTGTCACTCCTGTTCCAGTAAATGTAAACACACCTCCTCCGGGAGTTGGAGTTACTAAAGCGGTTAAATCTACTGGCCCAGATGAAGGGCACACTGTTGTTGAATTATCAACTACT
This sequence comes from Cyclobacteriaceae bacterium, assembly GCA_040216665.1. GTDB lineage: Bacteria > Bacteroidota > Bacteroidia > Cytophagales > Cyclobacteriaceae > ELB16-189. The sequence continues at coordinate 78,953 of JAVJOQ010000019.1, forward strand.
AAGGATACGTTAGGAATCACATCGATATCGAACACTTGTGTAGGTGCTGTACAACCACCGACATTATAATCAACAGTAATGGTAGTAAGACCTGTAAGTCCACTGGGATCAAAGTCAGGGCCTGCCCCCACAACACCTGTTCCTGCGAAAGTAAATGTACCTCCGCCAGGATTTCCACTTATTAAAGTAGTCAAGTCCAAAATTCCACCTGATTCACATGCCGTGGCTGATGCGGGCACATTTATCGTTGCATTGGTAACAATATCAATATCAAAAGTGGTAGATGTAGCGCAGGTACCTGCTACATAATCGACTGTGATTGTACTGGTTGTGCCTCCTAATCCAGCAGGATCAAAGTTTGGACTTGCTGTTACTCCTGTTCCTGAGAATGTAAAAATTCCTCCTGCTGGAGTTGCGCTGACAAGAGTACTGAGGTCAACAACACCCCCAACATCACACACTTGAACTGGTGGAGTGGGCAACACAATGTTCGCGCCACTGGTAACATCCACCGTTACTTGAGCGGCTGGAGTTTCTCCACAAGCATACACAGCGGTTACAAAAAAGTCAGTAGTTCCTACTGTGGTCATATCCAGTTGTGCACCAGCTGGAGTGTAATTGGCTCCGGTAAATATCGGTGGATTGGTAAGGGCAGCATCGGTAAACCATTTGTAGTCAATAGCACCTGCGCTAGAGGCACTTAAAGTAGGAGCCGCTGAATTAACACAAAGAGAAACTGGTGTAGCAACTGTAGGTGCAGAAGTAGAACTATAATTAAAATCTAACCTCGAAAATCCGCCTCTATCAAAATACTCAATCACCAAATTATGAGTGCCAGCTGTCAGGCACACAGGTGTTGAGTTATAGGTGGTGAATGCATGCGTATTAAATGCCCCTGCTGGTAAAACACTTACACCATCAACCAATAAGCGAACTCCATCGTCAGCGCCCAACGTAAATGTGTAAATACCTGCAGCAAATGTTTTAGTCATTCTGAGCCTGATGCTGTAATCGTTAAGATAAGATCCACAAATATTAGGACCAGCCACAGGAACTGTGTTTGACAAATTAAGGTTAAAAGCATCGGTGGTCACATCATAACTGGAGAACCCACTAATTGATGCCATCTCCGTGTCATCAAGGAAGCCTCTGTATTTTGTATTATTAAAATCAATGTTGGTAGCAGGTGGCGCTGGGCTGCCACTATCATCATACACATAAGCCAACCAGGTTTCAGATCCAAAGGTTGCAGGGTTTCCTGCTATAGGCGCTACCGTAACAGTTGCAGATCCACTTACCGTTCCAGCTCCACAAGTTGCATCAGTGACGGAGACCAGGCTATAGGTGGTCGATAAAATAGGGTTGACAATTTCTGTGTGGGGATTAGACCCTGTTGTTCGGTTGAAATTCGTAGAACCATCAGTATAGGTAAAATCCCATGTAGGTCCGGTGCCTACAAAGTTGAAAGTGATGGCCGCATTCTGTCCCACACAAGATGTTGGTGAGCCAGATATTGTTGCGGAAACAGGAGCTGGTGGAATTACATTTATGGTTGCCTGCGCTGCGCACAAATTGGCATCAGTAACTGTTACTGTTATCTGGCCAGCTCCAGCATTCGTGAAATCAAAAGTGCTTACACCATGTGTTTCTGTTCCACCCGTAGTGTTACTGTCAACAGTAAATGTGTACGCACCCGTTCCGCCCGTTGCAGTAAATGTACCTGAACCATTCATGCCAGTGGCGCAAGTCAGAATAAAATCAGCAGTGGTCGAGATGGTCAATAAAGGTGGTTGTGTTACATTAATAGTAGCCTGTGCGGTACATAAATTAGCATCGGTAACAGTGACTGTAATAGCGCCAATCCCAGCATTCGAAAAGTCAAACGTGGTAGCTCCTGGTGTTTCAGTGCCTCCTGTAGTATTGCTATCCACCGTAAAGGTATAAGGTCCTGTTCCGCCTGCAGCGGTGAACGTTCCTGAGCCATTGGTGTCACCATTACAATTTAACATGAAATCTGCTGTAGGCGACAGCGTTAATAAAGGAGGTTGTGTAACATTTATAGTATGCTGTGTCGTACACAAATTGGCATCGGTTACGGTGACGGTTACGAACCCAACTCCTGCATTGTTGATTACCGCAGTGGTGGCGTTTAACGTAGGAGTGCCTCCCGTTGTGTTGGCATCAACTGTAAATGAATAACCTGGTGTGCCACCTGCGGAAGTGAATGTTATTGTCGCATCTGTTGCCCCATTACAACTGGTTAACACATCAGGCCCAGTTAATGCAAGTGCCGGTGGCTCAGTGATATTGATAGTAGCTTGTGCAGTACATAAGTTGGCATCTGTTACCGTTACAGTAATAGCACCTATTCCAGCATTGGTCAAACCGAAGGTGCTGGCTCCTGGAGTTTCTGTTCCACCTGTGGTGTTACTGTCAACAGTAAAGGTGTAAGCACCCGTTCCCCCTGCTGCTGTAAAGGTACCTGTACCGTTGATGTCGCCATTACATAACAACAACACATCTGCTGTTGTGCTTAGTGTTAGTGCTGGTGGTTGATTTACATTGATGGTAGCCTGTGCAGTACACAAATTGGCATCTGTAACTGTAACTGTAATAGCGCCTGCCCCAGCATTTGAAAAGTCAAACGTGGTAGCTCCTGGTGTTTCCGCGCCTCCCGTTGTATTGCTATCCACCGTAAAGGTATATGCGCCTGTTCCGCCTGCAGCGGTGAACGTTCCTGAGCCATTGGTGTCGCCATTACAATTTAACATGAAATCTGCTGTAGGCGACAGCGTTAATAAAGGAGGCTGTGTAACATTAATGGTATGTTGCTCCGTACACAAGTTGGCATCAGTAACCGTAACCGTAATAGCTCCTACACCTGCGTTAGTAAAATCTAAAGTTGTGGCGGTAGTGCTGATGGTTGCTCCTGTAGTATTACTATCCACCACAAATGAGTACCCAGGAGTACCGCCCGCTGCTGTAAATGAACCGGAACCATTGGAGGGGCCACTACAATTCAAGAGCAAGTCACTTCCTGTGAGGGTTAGATCAGTCGGTTCATCAATTATAAAACCAAAAGGGGGTTCGATAATATTTAACGTTGGACAGCCGGTCTTGAATAGTAACACTGAGTACGTGCCTGGAGGAACCGAAGAATATACAACTGATCGATTGGGTTTATCCTCAACTTCGACTACTGATAGTGTGACTATACTTCCCGAACCAAGATCAAACAATTCAAAATTAAATGGAATGCTTGTTGCCGCGTCTGCAATATCAACCGTTATTGTACCATCATCAGCCCCAAAGCAGGTAATATCTGTATGTGTTTTTATGATAACATCAGACTGGGTTGCACATTGGGCAACTGCTGAAATTTGGAATCCCAGAAGAACGAAAAGGAACGATGATAAGGTTAAAAAATGTCGCTTCACTTTATTGCAGAATTATACCCTTACCTGAAATTGATTTCTTTTGCTCGCAAGAGCCTGATGAATAGTAAACCATGTAGGTAGATGGTTTCACACTACTAAAAACTACTTTTTCTAACCCTGGCTTAAAGTATATGCTTTTCTTTTCTACCAAATCCCCGGTTGTTAGGTCATACAACTCCAGAGAATAATTGTCCTCCACTCCATCATGAAGTTCGAGTGCCAATGAATACTCACCTGATTCCGAAGCTTGAAGTGGCTTGCAGGTAAAACTTCCATTGCAATCCACCTGAAAGAACAATACCGCAACTGGAAAGAATACTACAGAATATATCCTGTTCATTTATAATGATTTGGGCCAGCAGACATAAACCTAAAGTTCAAAAAATTATACAATAATAAATATCCTTCAAAAAAGTATAGTAACCCTATATCAATCCCAATATCTATCATAACAAGGGACAAAGATGTGGAAACCTGCCTATCCTGAAGCCTAAAAATTCAATATTACCCAATTCAGGTAATATTTAGCCCCAAAAATGCCTTTTTAGTACCTTTTTAGTACTTTTTGTTAAGAATTTCACTCATTATAAAAGCCTTCTTAAATCCTTGAGGATCCTTCAGTTCGTTTAAAAAATTAAATGAAACTTTCTTTTTCTTAATATTATACTCTTTAAAATGCTCGGATCTCATAACACTACCAAGCCCTGAGGATTCCTTTACTATGGGGCTTTTTTCAGCCTCTTTCAGTGCTGTCTCATAGGTTTGAAATGCTTTTTGATCTTTATTATGATCATAATCTACATCCTCGAGATCCTCTATCTCGTCAGGGATATTATCGTCATAATCAACAAAGTCGTATTCAGGTTCTTTTGGCTTAGGCGAAGGAGCAGGCTTAGATAGCGCCTTTTCACCCTGAATCTCTCTCAGGAGGTCTTCAAAGGTGACCGGTTTCTGCTGTGTAGATGGCTGCGATCGTTGGGGTCTGTCTGGAATATTCTCAGGAGGTGGTGCCTGACCAGGCTTCTTTTTATTTGCCCGCGCAATCAGTGTGATGACAATCACGATGAGCCATATCCAAAATTGAAGATCCATTGAATCAAAGATACCTAAATATCCTTAATTCCAACTTTTTTGAAATTTTATGGTCTGGATAAATTGTGGATGAATTTAGAGACGTGCGTTTCTCAAATGGCAAATCAAAGTTATCTTTGCGGTCTTCTAAAATACAACAACCACTTTCAACGAACGTATTCATGCAGTTATCGAAGCTGGAGATTAAGGGATTTAAGAGTTTTGCCGATAAGATAGTAATCAACTTTGATGAGGGCATCACAGGGATCGTTGGACCCAACGGTTGCGGAAAGTCAAATGTAGTTGACTCCATTCGCTGGGTGCTGGGTGAGCAGAAAACAAGCGCATTGAGGTCTGAAAAGATGGAAAACATCATCTTTAACGGCACCAACACCCGCTCTCCTCTGCAATTGGCGGAGGTTTCACTTACCATTAACAACACCAAAAACATACTTCCAACAGAGTATTCACAGGTTACAATTACCCGCAGGCTGTATCGCTCAGGTGAAAGTGAGTATTTGTTGAATAATGTCACTTGCCGCTTAAAAGACATCACCAACTTGTTTCTTGACACGGGAGTAGCCTCTAACAGCTACGCTATCATTGAGTTAGGGATGGTGGATGACCTCCTTAATGACCGCGACAACTCCAGAAGGATGTTGTTCGAGGAGGCTGCCGGTATCTCTAAGTTTAAAAAACGCAAGAAAGAGACGCTGAAGAAGCTGGAAGATACAGATGCTGACCTTGAACGCGTGGAAGATTTGCTCTTCGAGATAGAAAAGAACATGAAAAGCCTTGAAAAGCAGGCTAAGCAAACTGAGACTTATTATAGAGTAAAAGAGGAGTACAAGGAGAAAAGCATTCAACTGGCCAAACTGGTTGTAAAAAAGCAAAAGGAAAAATTCGACTCTGTCAACAAGCAAGTTGCAGCTGAGAATGACCGTAAAACCTCCCTTACAGCAGCTATTGCTGAAAAAGAGGCACATATTGAAAAATCAAAAGCTGACTTGATTGAAAAGGAAAAAACCCTTTCAAGCAGGCAGCGGGCAATCAATGAATACGTTGGGAAAATAAGACAATATGAGAGCGAGAAGCAGATAAAGAACGAACGCCTGCGCTTTCTTAACGACCGCATCACTAGTCTGAAAGAGCAGATTGATCAGGATAAGCAAAGTAACGAACGCGCACGGTTCAGTATTCAAAGCCTCGAAACTGAGAAAGAGTCAGCAAACGCTCAGTTGAATGAAATCTCTGAGAAGGTTGCCGCTCTAAAAGCTGAATACGATACACAAAAAGCTGCGACTTTAACATTACAAGGCGAAGTAGATGCCTTGCGCAAAGCACACCGTGCCAACCAGGACGAGTCCTATCAACTGAATAAGGCTTTAGAGATTCGGGAAATCCAAGTTTCGTCCTTTAAACAAGAGATCGAAAGGACAGCCACTGACTCACACGAACAAAGTGCAAGTCTTGCTGATTTTGAAAAGAAGCTGGTAATTCTTCAAGGAGAGATATCAGAGAAGAATGGTTATCTCTCAAAACTGAAGAATGACGAAAATGAAGTAAACATGAGATCTGTCTCTTTGGAAAAAACCATTGAGATGATTCGTGAAGAGATGACTGAGGTGGGCAGAAAATTGGATGCTCGCCAAAATGAGTATCAGTTGACCAAGTCTCTGGTTGAAAACCTTGAAGGGTTTCCTGAGGCCATCAAGTTCCTTAAGAAAAATGTAGGATGGACAAAAAACGCTCCTCTCCTTTCAGATATCATTTCCACTTCCGAAGAGTATCGCGTTGCCATTGAGAATTATTTGGAGCCTTACCTCAACTATTACATCGTTGAGCATGAAGCGGAAGCTTATGAGGCCATTAATATATTGAGTGATGCCAGCAAAGGAAAAGCTAACTTTTTCATACTTGACGCATTCGAGAAATTTGTTCCTTCTGATGTGCAGATGTATTCTGATGCATTCCCTGCAACTCAGATTATGGAATTTGATTCCAAGTACAGTAGGTTGATGGCTTACATCCTTGACAAAACATATGTACACGATGGTGATGTAAAAACCATTCCGGTAGAAGATGGAAATACTTTTATCACTAAGAATGGAAAAGTTACTAAAAGGCGTTTTAGTTTATCCGGTGGATCAGTAGGTTTATTTGAAGGAAAGAAAATAGGCAGGGCCAAAAATATTGAAAAACTGGACAAGGAGATAAAAGACCTTACCCGAAAAGTTGAAGACATCAGACAAGGCTTGTTGGACAAACAGCGCGAACTTGAAAAACTGAAGAACAACACTCTTCAACAACAGATTGAAGAAGCGCGTAATGCTATTAAGATGGTGAACGATGAGTTCATTTCCGTTAGCACGAAAAAAGAGCAGTTTGCCAACATGCTGAATACAGCAGACTTGCGCAGAGAAGATATTCAGGAAAAAATTCAAAATCTTACTCAAGAAATTGAAGACCTAAAGCCAAAAGCGGAGCAGGCACTTGGTGCCGTACAGCAACATGAAGAAAAGCTAAAGGCCATAACAGATGATTTTAATGCTCAAAATGAAATCTTAAGTCAGAAGTCTTCAGCATTTAACGAACAAAATATCTCCTTCCATCAGCAGGAAAATCGTGTGAAAAGCCTGGAGCAAGAAGTACGCTTCAAGCAGGAGTCGATGGAGCAAAGTAGTTTACGCATCGAAACCAATCAGGAAGAACTAAAGACGAACGAAGAGGAGATAAAAATTATTATCGAAACCACCCAGAGCAACGATGAGGAACTCATCGCCATGTATGCTCAAAAGGAGGAAATGGAAGTAGGTTTGGGTGAAGCTGAGAAATTATACTACGCAGCCAGAGGAGAGATCGATCAGTTTGAAAAAGAATTAAAAGAAGTTCAGCATCAAAGACAGAACATCGACACGATACTGATGGAACTTCAAAATGAAGTGAGTGAGAGTAAACTGGAACTCAACTCAGTGAAAGAAAGATTGTCCGTTGAGTTCAAAGTAGAGCTAGATACAATATTGCAAAGTGAAGAGGGCGCAGTAGATGAAGAAGTACCCGATGAGGAGAAGATCAGAAATGACGTTAACAAAATCCGAAATCGCTTAGAGAACATGGGGCCTATCAACCCGATGGCCATGGAAGCATATAATGAAATCAAGGAAAGGAACGACTTCATTATCGCACAAAAAGAAGATCTTAATAAGGCTAAGGAGTCTTTGCTGAATACCATATCTGAAATTGAAGGTGTGGCCAGCGAAACATTTATGGAGGCCTTTAATAAAATCAAAGAGCACTTTATAGATGTATTCAGATCATTGTTTTCTGAAGGAGACGATTGCGACCTTAAATTGTCTGACCCTACCAAACCACTGGAATCTGACATCGAAATTATTGCAAAGCCAAAAGGAAAGCGTCCACTGAGTATTAACCAATTATCAGGTGGGGAGAAAACACTTACGGCCACTGCCCTACTCTTTTCTATGTACCTGTTAAAGCCTGCACCTTTCTGTATTTTTGATGAGGTAGATGCACCGTTGGATGATGCCAACATTGACAAATTCAATAACATCATTCGTGATTTTAGTAAAGACAGTCAGTTTGTGATTGTTACTCACAACAAACGTACAATGACAAGCACTGACGTGATCTATGGTATCACAATGGTTGAGAAAGGTGTTTCAAGAGTAGTTCCTGTAGACTTAAGAGAACTTGCATAATAAATATTGGAGCAATTTTCAGTCTTTTAATTGCTCCAATACTGTTCTTACTTTTTCCATATAAGCTTTGATCTCATCAGGCTGACTGCCTGTACTTGTATCAATATGCCAATACTGACTTTCTGATTCCGTTTGAAGTATCAAGTGATAGCCACCCTGATCTGCACAGTCAGGGCATCCTATAGTTTTGTTGGGATGTTCTTTTAAATACTTCGGAAAGTCTCTCACCAAAGGTTTAGCAAGGATGTATTTGTCATTTGATAACGGGGTGGATTCAAACGCGAGATCCTCTCCCACATAACGCTCTATTTTATCTTTGAACAAGGCTCCGTCTTTGATTTGAAAAAAATGAGCGCAATCTCCCACACAAAACCCATATGCCACTCCGAATACCAGGCTGCCGTCAGATTCTGGTTCATACTCCTTCTCACATCCACTTATTAGCGCCAAAATCAATAGTAAAATTACGAGTCGGTTTTTTAGCATAATCACAGCACCCATTTATTTAGATAGACCCATCAAATTAGAAAATGGTTGGAAATGAACCGAATATATGATTAAGATCGTATTTCAAAACAAGTGGGTTAACTAACTTGGCAGCACATTTACAAGAGCTCCGAATGAAGAAGGACATTGAAGAAAGAAGCGACATTGAAAAATTAGTTAATTCATTTTATGATAAAGTGAGAGAGGACAACACTATTGGTCCTATTTTCAACGATATAGCCAAAGTGGACTGGCCTCATCACCTGCCTACCATGTACAACTTTTGGGAAATGGTATTGTTTGGCAAAGGACCTTACAAAGGTGACCCCATGACTAAACACATTCAGTTGAATCAAAAGATCAACTTAGATTCAAATCATTTCGACAGGTGGAAAGAATTATTCTTTCAAACGATTGATGAACACTTTGAAGGTGACAAAGCCAATGAAGCCAAATTAAGAGCAACCAACATTGCCAGTCTGATGCTATACAAAGTACAGCAAAGCACTCAATAATCTATTTTTTGTTCGGAAAATTACTTTTTCGAAATGTCGTTGGGTAGTGTCATGAGCACAGACATCAAGTCAACACCGTACCACAAATTACCAACACGCACGTTTTCATTCTCAGCATGTTGATTGTTATCATGGTTCACCATATTCACAGAAATAGCAGGAGTTTTTAATACATCATAAATAGCATTGTTTACCCGATTGCTGCCTCCTGAACTAGGTAGAAAAACTGCTTTGTCTCCGGTAAAAGACTTTACCCCATTGATCACGCTCATGATTTCGGGCTGATCCATGTTCACTTTAATGGCAGGAAATCCATCCTTATCCCTTACCACCTTAACCACCTTTGGATATTTCATACGTGTTTCATGATCCGGCTCATCGTATACAATGTGCCACCCCTCTTTTCTTATATGCGCTTCAACCAAGTCCATCATTTTCTCAGGGTCATTTCCTTTCACAAGACGCATACCCAATTCCGCTATTGCGATGGAAGGTATAACATTACGGGCCTTATCTCCTACCGAACCGCTAGATAGCCCTCGCACGGTTAAGCTCGGAAGTAAAAGTCTTTCATTCAATGATTGACCATTACCCTCTGTATATCCCAACTCCAATTCTTCTTTCATCTGCGCATCAATGTTAGGTGCGTTGGCCAATTGCCTTTTTTCAAAATCGGAAATGGGTTCCACTGAATCATAATAACCATCAATCAATACAGTACCATCCTCTGCCTTCATCGAAGTAAGTAGTCGTGCAATCATTTGTCCAGGTACGGGTGCCCAGTTGCCATAATGACCGCTATGCAATGGACGTGAAGGACCGTAAACAGTTAGTTGCATTCCCGTTATTCCCCTTCCTCCAAATTTAAAAGAAGGATCACCTGTTTGATACACAGCGCCATCACACAACAACCAAACCGAAATGTCTTTGAACAAATCGCCATACTTGGTCATGTAAGTTTCAATGTGAGGTGAACTGGATTCTTCTTCTCCATCAAAAAATAATTTGATATTCGAAGTCAATCCAATCTTCGATGCTTTAAGCGCATCAATTGCTGCCATCATTGCAATGATGGGTGCCTTGTCATCACTTGCTGATCTGCCATAAAGTCTCCAGTCATCGTTAATTGGCTCTCCCGCTTTTGGCATCGGGATGGGTTTACCTCCTTGATACATTCCTTTATCATACAACTCTGCTTTGAAGGCATCCAACTTCCATAGTGAGGGATCAACGGGTTGTCCATCATAGTGGGCATAAAAACACAACGTACGCGTGGCTCCCTTTACTTTTAGTTCACCATAAACTATGGGTGGCGCCCCGGATTCCTGCAGCAATTGCATATTGAATCCACGATCGGCAAATAGTTTTTTTATCTTCTCCGCATTGCGCTGGATGTTAGGCAAGTCCGAAGCATGATTGGGAATACTGATGAGGTCTTTTAACTCTGTAAGTATATTTGCCCCGTCCTTTTTTATCCATTCCCGGCTGGCTTTAACAGAAGGTTGCGCGAATGAAAAAGATGAAACAAGCATCAATAAAGCAATAGCTCTCATATTTCTTATTTTTATAACGATCAATATAGTTTTAAACAGATTGATATACTAAAATCAGAAAGGACCATCCCTAGCAAAATCATTCTTTCTATACATCCATTTCCCGCCAGTAAAGTCTGGGAAATCCAAAGTCTCTCCACCTTGCTGAATGGATGTCTCCGATAAAGGTGTAATGGCGCTCCAGGTGACGGCATCGTAAACATCTTGTGGTGTATTGGTCTTTCTTTTCGCAGATTCTACGAATGCATTAATAACAAACCAATCCATGCCACCATGCCCAGCGCCCGTTGCCTTTGCTTCATGCGTTTTCCACAATGGGTGATCATACTTGTCCAGCCACGCCTGTGCATCCTCCCACCGATGGGCCTGTTTGCTTTGACCCTCAATATAAATGGATTTATTCACGTCCATCCAAATTCCACTAGTGCCCTGCACCCTAAAACCCAATGAATAAGGTCTTGGAAGGTTAGTGTCGTGTTGCAGCAAAATGGTTTCCTCATTCATGCACTTGATCATAGTGGTCACCACGTCCCCAAGTTTGAATTCAATGTTGGCATTTGGATGACCCTCTCCTCCATTCTTAACAATGTAATCATGCAGTCCCCGCGACTTTGAAGAGTAAGAGGTCAGGTGCGTAAATCGGTTTCCCCGGTTAATATCTGTCATCATCGCAATGGGACCTATGCCATGCGTTGGATAAAGGTCTGCATCGCGCATGACTGAATACTGTGTTCGCCACTGCGCTTCAGAGAAACCTTTCTCTCCAAACTCAACCCCACCTCCGTAAGGCTTTACCCCATCATTAAACTTCACTTCTCTCAAATCGTGTTGATATCCTCCCTGAAGGTGGATGAGTTCCCCAAATACATTTTGTCGCACCATGTTCATCACAGCCATAATATCACGTCTGTAGCAAACATTTTCCAGCATCATCAATGGCATGCCTGTTCGCTCTGAAGTGCGAACCAACTGCCAGCATTCTTCCACGGTTGCTCCAGTCATCACTTCGCAAGCTGTGTACTTTCCTGCATTCATTGCATCAAGGCACATTATAGTATGCCACTCCCATGGAGTAGAGATGATCACGGCATCAATATCTTTGTTCTTCAACATTTTGCGATAGCCGTATGGTCCGTCAAGTATAACCTGCGGCATAGGTTTACCAGATTTTTTGACCTGATCCTTTGTCATGTCCATCATCCGTTGTTGAACATCACAAATGGCAACGACCTCTACATCATTCCTTCTCAACAAAAGATCCAAATGATTCTGACCGCGGAGTCCCACACCTATCAAACCAATCCGAACCTTTTCTTCCTGTTGTTTAGAAAACAAAACCCCGGAAGGAAGAATAGTCAATCCAATTCCTGTAAGGCTGGTGGCTTTAATAAAATCTCTGCGTGATGTCATAGCTCCAAAAGAAGATTTTCTACAAATAATTTTTCTAATCTAATTGTTTTCAATCACTGCAACAGCTTCCAACTCAACTAAATATTGGTCTTTATATAAAGAGTAAACCCCCACCAGTGTATTGGCTGGCATTTCTTTATCTCCCAGTATCTCCCCTCTTATTTTCCGAAAGGTATCCAGATCCTTTTCTTCATACTTGACAATGTATGTAGTCATTTTAACCACATCTCTGAAATCTGCCCCCGCATCAGCCAATTGCTTCTTCAGGTTAGCAAAGGATGACCTTAGTTGTGATTCTAGATTAGCTCCTTCCCCAACCTGGCCTGAGACATAGATGGTTTTGGTAGTGCCTGCATTCACAGCAACAACCTGGGTGTACCCTGGTCCTGGATTAATGTATTCTTTTTGGATTTGGGCAGAGGCACAGCAAACACTTATGCATGCCAGTAGAGTAAGTATCGATTTTGGCTTCATCATTAAAGATAACCAAATCGGTGAGAATAGAGTATAAAGCAAAAACGCTAAAGCTGTCGTTTACCCTGTAATTATACGGTACACAAAAGCCCCGATTGCAATGGCAAATAAGCCATACGCAACCATTCGAAATTGATTCTTATTGTCCCTGCCAGTCCCAAAAGCCAACAATGCGAACCCTAAAGTGATGGATACGGAACTGACAAGCTTAGGGACAAACCCATCCCAAAAGTCAATGACTGCCGCGATGGCGAAAACTATTGTGGCTATCCAGTAAAAAGTTTTTCTGTTCATCTGATTATCAGCTATTGTTACACAATCCAGTAACAATATAAAAAATACTGTTTAATAATGGTGTACACTTGTCAGAATGTATGTTACTCAATAACTATCAGCTCAATCAGACCGAAGCGCCTTCACTGGGTTTACCCTTGTTGCTTTGATTGCATGATAAATAATAGACAATAGCGCCAACATGATCGCAATAAACGCTGCCAATACGAATACGCCAGCCCCAATCGTAATTCGTTGCGCAAAATTATTCAACCAATTATTCATTACCAGCAACACAAAAGGTATGGCAATACCATTTGCGATGAATATCAACTTCAAAAAATCTTGAATAAATAATAAAAAAATACCTGACACCGATGCTCCCAGTACTTTCCTGATACCCACCTCTTTGGTGCGCTGTGCAATGGTAAAGGAAGCCAACGCAAATAAACCCAATGAAGCAATGATAATAGCCAATACTGAAAAAGTATTAAATACATTATTGAATTTTCTTTCCGAATCGTATTGTCCTTTATAGAAATCATCCAGAAAAAAATAATCAAACGCAAAGCCTGGAAATATCGATGCGTAAATCTTTTTTGCATTACTTAACACGGAGTGATACTCGCTCGTTTCCATCCTAATGGCAAAATAATTTCTTTCTGCCTCCATTAAGCGATAGGCCGTTGGGCTAAAATCTTCTTTCGGGCTTTGGTGGAAATAGTTACTAACCACACCTATTACCGTAAGGGTATCTCTGAAAAGAACAACCTTTTGTTGTAAAGACTCTTCCGCACTACCAAAACCAAGCATTTCAACAGCCTTTTCATTTATCATTACATTAGTCGAATCTTCTCCAGTTTCTGAAGAATAAGCCCGACCAGTTATGAGTTGGATATCCAACAAATCAAAGTAGTCATTATCCATTGTAGCTACATACAAGGTGACCCTGGCATCATTTTGATCAACTCCTATACGGCTGGACCCTATGTACCAGCCTACTTTTCTTCCGGGTATAGCTGATGTGATGGTGACTTGCTCAATATGCTCAGACCTTAACAATTCTGTCTTAAATGATTCCATGTTTCGGTTGTACTGTGCCACATCAACAATAACATCAGGAGCCTTCACTATAAGTACATCATCACCATTGAACCCCAGCTCTCTCGATTGCATAAACTGAATTTGCTGGTAAACAAGGATGGTACCTGTAATCAATATAATAGAGGCAGAAAACTGTAGTGTTACTAAAGCCTTTCTCATTATTAACCCATGACTGGAAGTCTTCCATTCTCCTTTAAGAACTTTTACTGGTTGATAAGATGATAATACAAACGCAGGATAAACACCTAAGACCAGTGTACCTATTAGATACAACAACAAAACTTTGTCCACAAAGGCCCAACTATTAAACAGCTCTCCGGCAGTTAATGGATACCCGGTAAACAGATTATAATAAGGCAACACCATATAAATCAGCAGAAAACTAACCGCTATTGCCAACAGATTTATTACCGCTGCCTCAATGATAAATTGCAATCCCAATTGCATTCTGGAAGCCCCTACTACTTTTTTGATTCCCACTTCCCTCGCCCTTTCCATGGCCCCAGCTGTAGCCATGTTCAAATAATTGATCCACGCAATAAGCAGTATAGCAATGGCCAGGATAGCTAGAAAATAAACTGTGTTGGCATCTCCATTTTGAGTTGCTTCCATCATAAGGTCTGACTCCAGATGTATACTTGTGAGTGGCTGAAGAATTAATTCAACACGTTTGCTACCCCTTCTTTCCCCGCCATACTTGTCTACCATCCCTGGCAATTTTGACTCTAGATCCTTGGGATCCGCTCCAGGTTTCAACAATAAATAAGTATAGAAATCATACCAGCCCCATTCAGTATCTGCATCATCACCAAACAATGAGATCAACGATGAGTAAGAGAGTATTAAATCGAATTTCAAGTGAGAGTTGTGTGGACTACGAATAACGCCCGTAATTTCAAACTCTTCCAACCCGTGCATACTGCCCACTTTAATGCGCTTGCCAATCGGATTATTGTTTCCGAAATATTTTAGTGCATGCTGTTCCTCAATTACAGCTGTATGAACTTCCTTTAAGACGGTGGGGGGATCTCCATCAATAAGTTCAAACGAAAACATCTCAAAGAATGTAGGGTCAGCATATATAATGTAATCTTCATTAAATGAAACATCCTCATATTGAACATTTCCGCCCCGGTACTTTTTGAATAAGCGGCAATACTTTTCCGCTTCAGGAAACTCATCTTCAATAGCAGGGCCCACTTTCGGAAAAGTTCTTGCTGACTGAAAATCAATTTGTCCTCCTTTTAAGAAATTGTGTTGAACACGATATATAAGATCCTTATTTGCATGAAACTGATCATAACTGAATTCATCCTGAACATATTTGAGGATAAGAATACTGGCGGCCAATCCAACAGCCAGCCCGCTTACATTAAGAATACTAACAAGTTTATTCCTGATGATATTGCGGAAGGTGGTGACAAAGTAGGTTTTGTACATGCTCATTTGTTTCTTCTGGTTAACGCGAGTTTGCACACAATAACCGCTATGAACACGCGATACAGCACCTAATTAATTAAATCATCAGCTACATTAATTAATCGCAACAATACTAATCTTTGGCATTTTCAGTTCGTTCACTGAATGAACGGTCCTATCATTTGACACGAACTCCTCTTTCGACATACTTCCATATACTTGGATCATTTGCATCTCCATATTTATTTTCACCATTCCAGGTATACGCATCAAAGGTTTCATTGAAAATAATTTCGCCAAACCTTTCATGAAACTCCTCTTCAAATTAAAGGTTGATTTCTAACAGTCAACTTTCTTTGTTTGCTATCCCAAACAAGAATATCAAATTGTGTTTTATGCCAATTGCTGAACATGGACACCATTTCGAACCGTTCCTTTTTCTTATTGTAATTGATATACCAACTATACGCTCTTTCCTTGCCATTCGAATCAATAGAATTAGCCTTCAATTCAATGTAGTTGCCTTTCAAAGTGTATTTTATTTCTCGGGTAGACGTTTCCCACCACCCCTTGTCTACATTTTCTTCACGGGATTCCCACGTCCCTATTAAAAAGTCAAGCTCTTTAATTCCTCTTTCCTGGGCTATACTACTTCTGGAAAAGAATAAAAGAACCAGGATGAGGGCTGTTATCACTCTATTTCTTTTCATAATTCAAATTCAGTTTGAGTTTTGGCATTCTTATGGAAGCATTCTGCTTACATCGCTGGACAATTATTGTACGAAAATTGAGAGGTGGTGGCTTGATAATTTGTCCGTAAAAGCAACTGATTAATTAATTCATCACTAGAAATAGGGTAAAAAATGGGCTTCATTGCCAATTCTTCCGTTATGATTGCTAAGCATCAAGCGTTACTTTTTGTTAAATTTATCTAATTATGACTCGAAGAGAATACCTTAAATTATCAGCTGCATTAGGTTGGACAGCCGTAGCACCTTCATGGTTATCTATAGATGACGTTATTACCAAAAGAGCAATCCCTTCCAGCGGAGAAATGCTACCTGCCATCGGGCTCGGGACATGGAAAACTTTCGATGTGAGCGAAAAAGAAAGTGATCCGCAAAAAAATGTCCTTATCAACTTATTGGCTAAACAGGCAACAGCAGTTGATACCTCCCCCATGTACGGTCGATCAGAAAAGTTAATTGGCAACTTATCAGTCCCGTTGAACATCAACGACAAACTTTTCGTAGCCACTAAAGTTTGGACAACCGGAAGAGAGGCAGGGATAGATCAAATGAATAATTCTTTTTCATTGTTAAAGAGAAAGAAAATTGAATTGATGCAGATCCACAACTTAGTGGACTGGAAAACACATTATAAAACACTGCAGCAATGGAAAGAGGAAGGAAAAATAAAATACATTGGCATCACACACTATGTCAACGGTGCGCATGATGAAATTGCTGATATCCTAAAATCCACACCTATGGATTTTGTGCAAATCAATTATTCTATCACGGCAAGGAATCTTGAGAAGAAGTTGCTCCGTCTGGCAGAAGAGAAAAAGGTAGCACTCATGATTAACCAGCCATTCAACGGAGGCTCCATATTTAACTTAACAAGAAATAAAAAACTGCCCGCTTGGGCTGCTGAATTCGACTGTCATTCATGGCCTCAATTTTTTCTGAAATATATTCTAGCTGATCCGGCAGTTACCTGTATCATTCCGGGCACTTCTAATCCTGTTCATATGACCGAAAATTTAATGGCAGGAATAGGAAAACTTCCCAACGAAAAGCAAAGGCAACAGATGGTTCAATTCATAGAAGCTTAGACCAATTTCTACTAACTTCATATAAACAATGAAATGAACGAGTTCATCCTGGTACTTTGCTGGCTTGGAGTAGCACAAAGTGCGTTGCTAGGCGCCTATTTTATGAGCAACTCAAAACTTAGAATTAACTATTTTTTTCTCGGTTTAATGTTGCTCATGATTGGCATTCGGGTAGTCAAATCTACCATCTATATGTTCAATCCAGACCCTGCATTGTTCATCATGAATATAGGGTTTGCAGCACATGCCATGCTGGGACCATTGTTTCTGTTCTATATTCTTACCCTTAACCAATCAAAATCTCCTCGTTATTATCTCATTTATTTTTTGCCTGCACTTTTCATTACACTCCTATGTACAACTTTAGAGTTGAATTCCTTTTGGTATAAAGGAGGCTACAGCGTACTCCTCTATTATACTCTAATCTACCTCGTGGTAGGGTGGTTCTTGTATCTAAGAGACGGTGAACGGGAAAAGCTCAACAAAGTAGTGATCTTCCTTTTAGTTACGCTAACCATCTTTCAACTCAGTTACTTCACCAATTATATTTTAAGATTGACGCCTTATGAAACCGGAGCAATCATTCATTCCCTCCTCATTTATGTTATCAGTTTTCTCGTACTTAAAAACAACAATGTTTTTAATTTGGACAAAAAGAAAAAGTATACCAATCTAAACCTGACTACAGAAGAAGCAAAACGATATAAGCAGAAAATTATTCAGGTAATGCAGGAACAAAAACCATACTTACAAACTAACTTTTCGCTAAGTCAATGCGCTGAACTCACCGGCATTCCAGGACACATTCTCTCTTACGTACTAAGTGAATCCCTGAAGCAAAATTTTCTTCACTTCGTTAATACTTATCGAGTCGAAGAGGCAAAAGAGGCATTGTTAGACTCACGCAAACAACACCTCTCCATTGCCGGAATCGCCATTGACTGCGGCTTCAATTCGCTTTCATCGTTTAACACAGCTTTTAAAAAATTTACTGGTACAACTCCATCGAATTACAAAAAGAAACAAGTGGCCTAAGCAATCACTAATCACTCATTCAGAAACTGGGTGATATCCTTTTTCCTGCTAGCGTTATTCGCTTTTTTTACAGACTCCAGCATTCGATCCAATAAAGTTCTATCATATACTCTGCCGTTGAGAAGTACGGTATTTATTTTACGCGTATTGCCAATATCCTCAAGCGGGCTTTCATCCAAAAGCACCAAGTTGGCCTTGCTCCCGTTGATGATTTTACCTGTGTTACTGCCTAACCTTTGTGCAGGAATCGATGTAGCAGATTGCAAGACTTGTGCGGCAGACATCCCTGCTTTATTCATAGTTGCAAGCTCATCATGCAGCGAAAACCCTGGAACGGTGGGTGGCAAGTTTGTATCCGTACCCGCAATGATGGTCACTCCCTCTTCTGAAAGGTTTTTTAGGATAACCTGGCATGCCTCTCCGTAGGTTGTCCAAAATATTTTTAGCCAAGCCCTATCATCATCACTCAGGTTTTCAGATAATTTGTAACGATTTACTTCCGGAAGCCAGCCCAAACCCTGAGGGATCATTTCATACCATTCACTTATACCCGGATTTTCATATTCCAACTCAACTTCTTCCAACACTTTTTGCAGTTCGAATTTTTGACGCACAAAGGTTTTGGTTAACCAAAGCGTGGTAGTAACGGAAATGTCATTGCTTATTAATTCAGGCGCAATCTCCTTGCTTCGCTTTTCTACATAATCCAAAAACTCGTTTGCTCCGTCCTGGTTTTTCAAATCACCAAATTCCCTTCTGAAGGCATTCATGATTTCCTCGAGGTGAGCAAGATCAGATTGGTTAGATGCGAAAACATCAGAAAGCGCTAAGCTAAACGGTACATGTCCAACAACAGCTAAACCTTCATTGATAGCCACCTTGTTGATCGCATTATAAGATTCCTCATTCAGGTAACTGTATACTTTTACCGCATCATATCCCTTTTCAGCATAGGCCTTCACCATGGATTCAGCTTCCTCAGCATCTCTTATATTATTGAATCCCTGTGTCCAATTCATCCACCATCCCTCAACTAACCCAAAACTTCCTAGCCTGGGAGAAGCGATATACATATCCGGTCCTATTCTACCCTTTTTTACTTCTTCTCTCCACTTTAAGTGATCCTCCTCTCCGATCAATTCACGAATCTCCGTGACACCATTCGATACATATAGTAACAAATCATTAGGGCTCTTAAACAAATGAACATGCGAATCAATCAACCCCGGAATTAAGAACTTTCCCTCTCCATTGATTATGATCTCATTTTCTAATGGTTGTGCAACCGTGTCGATAGAAGTAATTACTCCATTTTCAATATGTATTGTTTGATTCGGAATAAAAGCGTTTCCATCGGAAGACAATACATTGACATTGCTGATGCAAACCGCCTGATTGATGGGGCTGAATGTTGTATCATCTACCGCTTCAGTTTTACCGCCATAAATTTGTATCATGTTTTGATGGGCTAAAAAAGCCATGATCACATTGCCTGCCAATAACAGCACAAAAAAGTATTTGATTATTTTCCTCCAGTTCATAACAATTAGTTTTAGTGAAACGATGAGCCAAATATATTGGCACACTGATGACATCGGAAGGGCTAAGTGACCACTCGCAACGATAGGTATGAACAGCAAGCTATTAGTGACCAAATGCTTGTGTTAGGGACGAATGACAAGGTAATTACTGCCTATTTACCTCTAAATGCAGCTATGTAACTTCTAGAAACTGGTATTGTTTTATCACCATCTGATAGTTGAAGTAACAACCCTTGTGCATTTCCTGATATGGACAGAATGGCATCTCGATTGACTAGAAAAGAACGATGAGATTTAATGATGGAGCTTCCTTTAACTTCCTCCAGGATATTTTTAATGGTGGCTCTTTCTGTTATCTTCTTGAACTGGCCCTCATTATCAACATGGCCGATGAAAACGTAATTTTGTAGTGCTTCCACATATTTGATGCGGTTAAGGGGAATATCAAAAAGAAGGCGCTCATCCTCCATCCTATTATCCGCATGAACCACTTGATGTTGATTCATATCCGCTGCTATGCCCTGATACTTTTTTTCCTGTATAAGCAGGGATAATCCTCCAATAACTGAGATAGGAATAATACCAATCATAAATGTGCCGTACATCATTGCAGGAAGTAGCTCCCATTCAATAAACCCAAAAAACAAAATGCGGGCAAATAGAAAGTTAGCCAAACTAATGGTGAGCATAACACCAATGTTATACAACACCCATTTTCCTAACGTCCATTTCCCCAGTTCTCCTTTTAGATGCAATAAGCGTCCTACCACGAACTCAAAAATGATAGCTGCAATAAACGTCATCAAACCGAATCCCAGGCAAATAAAAAATTTATTTGATTCAAGTGTAGCAAGTCCGAAGGGCTCAAAGACGTAGAGAAAAAAAGTAACAAACAGGCTTACTATAATCACGATCCTAATCTCACCGAAGCTACTCTCCTGCTCAGGGAAGGGCTTATTAAGTATCTTGATTAGGCCATTCAAAAAATTCATTGATCAGTGATGTTGTTATTTAGGGAACTTCAGTAACATCCATTTGCACAAAAAAGAGAAAATTTATCTTATCACAAGATAAGTAACTCAATCCTGAAAAACAGTGATGATATCGCTTTCAATCCGCTTAGGTCTTTTTGTTTGTGCATCCAATAGACACCATAAGGTTTTGGCTTTTGCTACTACTTTGCCAGTTGCTTTATTGCTGATTTCCACATGCCGTTCAGATTTGACGCCTTCCGACCATGCTACCCATGTTTTGGCAATTAACACATCTCCCTCCTTGGCTTGACCGCTATAATCCACTTCGTGCCTGAGCACCATCCAAATGTATTTTTCCTGAACTTCTTTCGAAGCTAGGTGTTCCCAATGCGCCTTGGCTACATCTTGTACCCATTGCACATACACCACGTTGTTGACATGATTGAGTTCGTCAATGTCTTTGGGGGATACGGTTATAATGAGTCCGAAGGTTTTCATCGCTCCATGACTTGCTTTTAATTACTCCTCGCGAAATAAGTGCGCAAATCAGCAAACATCTGATTCCCTGCCTCATCTGTTGGATCCAGAGCAAGTCCCGATTTCACTGCAGAGAAAGCATTTTTATACTCCTGTTTCTTAATAAAAGATCGCGCAAGAAAAAAGTACCCTAGTGCCAGGTTCGGCTCCATTTCTACCGCTTTCTTATACCACACAATGGCTTCATCCGTATTATTGGTTCGGTAGTGACAGTTGCCAATATTGAAATAAGCAGAACCATTCCACGGGTTAATACTACTGGCTTGCTTGTAAGCTGCCAAGGCCTCCGGTGTCCGCTGAAGCTTGAACAAAATATTTCCTTTGTTCATCCATGCATCATAATTATTGGCATCCAGTTTTATGGCTTTATCCAATACCTGCATCGCCATGGTATTTTCATTCATGGCAGCATAGGCGTTACCCATATTGATCAATACCACCATATTATGCGGAATCACTTCCAAACTTTTTTGATAGATTTCGATGGCTTCCTTATAATTTCCTTTCTCTTCAAACTTTTTAGCCATCATAGGAAGGGCACTGGCCCACCTCTTCATTACTTTTCTTCTCTCGGTCTCATCCAATTCAGCTAGTTTATCTACCAGCATATTATGAATTTCATCATCATTATCATTCGTCATATGAAGACTCGCCATCGCCACCGATCGTATATCAATATTGACATTCGAGATGTAGTTTTTAATCTTAACTACAGTCTGTGGCTCCAAATTCATATTGGGTTTCAGATAATTAAAAGCAAATTGACTGATTCCCGCCATTTGTGCCATCTCGTGATTGGATGAATCTGGAAGTAAAACTTCACTGGCTTCAAACAAACTCATACTAGGATCAAACTCCAGCAATCGTTCCACCATATTGTTATGTGGCTTAATCTCTCCATACCACTCGTCTACCTTGCTTTGCAAAAATGCTATACTCTTGTCACTATGACATTGAACACATGCTGTTTCTATTCCAATACTGGTGTCAAATGCCGGCCGTGGTATAGGAATGGTGTGATCTGATCGAGCAAATCGCAAATGTTCACCAATAGCTTGCTGCTGTAAGTAAGGCATGTGGCAATTCACACACTTGCTCCCTTCTGAACCAATTAAATGAAAAGTATGCTGACTGATATCCATGGTTTTACTACCATGACAAGAAGTACACTGTCCATCATCAAAAGGACCTGTCAAAGCCAGTCCGTTCACATCCACATAAGATTGTCCATGCGGTTCATGACAACTCACACAAGTCATTGATCCGTTGATGTAGCAATCACTGCCCAAGTGGTTAATTTGATACCCAAATTCCTGAATCCGCCCATCTGGGTGGTAGGGATTCTCATCACTTGGACCAAACATGGTGAGTTGCGTAGAGTAATACTCCTCCATATCCTTCCCGGGAAGAAACCCTGGCTCCAAAGAATTCTTCAAGGCATGACATCTGAAGCAAGTAGCTAGAGATTCATCCTTATCCAACGTTACCATTGAATTGAAACCCAGAGAAGCTTTGCCTTTCCAATCAGGCTCTGATACAATTTGAAGGTGTTCCTTCCCCGGCCCATGGCACGACTCGCAGTTCACTGCCAATGTGGTAAATTTGGTGCTGAATATTTTCTTGTCAAGCGCATACTCCAATTGAATCTGACTACCGTGGCATCCTTGGCAATTCGATTTTTCGAAATGTGTCCCTAACACCCTAGAAGGTAGCCACTCACTTTCTTTATCGATAATTCTATCGGGTGTAATTGGCACCCAGCCATCTCCACTGGTTTCTCCAAACCAAACCTGCTCGTCTCTTATAAAATCGAATGGTAACATTCGCATGGTGCCATCAGGGAAATAACTAAAATAAGTTTGTGTACCACCAGCAATCATATGACCACCACCTACCACACCATCAACCTTAAAAGTTTGTTCTGGCAACCCCTCTGTTTTTAGGTTAAACATATAGTCACCATTGGGCGCACGGTATGGGGTAAGCACTGCATCCTTGAATCTGCGTGGCACACCATCAAACTTGCCAATCACTTTCACATCCTTTGGTGATCCTCCCGCCTGGCCATGCGTGGAAGATTTCCACTTGTTATAAATATCGGTATGGCATGAAGAGCAAGCTTCGGCTCCTACAAAATCTTCAAAGGAAACATTGTCGAGCATCTTGGCAGGTACTGCGGGAAATGGTTTTCGATAAGAAACTTCCGCTTTTCCTGTTTCTCCTTTCCAATTATCTACCAATGTGAAAATGGCAAAGATTCCGGTCAGCGCCAGGACAGTATACAAAGCAATTTGTTTAATTGGCAACTTGCTTTTGGGCATAGGCGTTGATTCCTTGCCTACACTTTTATCACGAGCTGTATCAGATCCTTTAACCTTATGTTTTTTCTTTCTGCCCATCAATTACTCATTTTTATTATCCGTTGACCATTTGGGCGGACTGCAATTACAAAGTGATCGCATGTAACCAACTAGTCCCTGAATTTCAGTTTTACTCAATGCATTGCCCCAGGCTGGCATCCACTGGCTTTTGTTAAGTATGTATCCACCTGCATACACACCATCAAACAAAGTACCATCTGGTCTTTTGGCCATATAACTACCATCAGCATGCTTTGTAGGTGGAGTGCTTAGATAGACTGCGTTGAACCCGTCACCATTACCTTTCTCTCCATGACAAATCGCACACTTGCTCAAATAAATTTGCTCCGGATTTAGCTCATCACTTTTCAAGACTATGGGGTGATCAATCAATGACAAGTATTTTCTTCCAGCCACTGAATCTGTATTATGACCTAAGTATGCAATTAGTTGATCTCTTAAGTTTTGCGTCATTGAAATTTTCGGCATGATAGTGCCCGGCATTGCAGCCGAAGGGTTGGTAACAACTTCAGTAAGATAATCGGAATTTAACCTTATACTCAGGTTGGCTAAATCAGGTGCAATCTTGCCCCCCTTACCTCCCATAGAATGACAACCCAAACAAGGAAGTTTTTCATCCAACAGCACTTCAATTTTATGAGACCTAAATTGTGATGGTGCCTCGATGTTCTTGTGCTGCTTTTCATCATCATCAAATAAAAAACGAACAATGTTTTCCGCTTCTGTTTCAGTCAAATTAAAATCAGGCATACGGCTGCCTGATCCTGGGTGAAACCCAAATGGCCGAACTGCATATGGTTGCTTAATATATTCTACCAACCATGATTTATTAATTCTGGACTGCACCGTAAGCAAGTTTGGAGCTATTACATCTTTCCATTGCCCATCCGGATCAGACTGATGACAGCCAGAACAATTTTGTCCTTGAAATATTTTTCTTCCTACTTCAACCGTGATTTCAGGGTTTGATTTCCGCGCGTTCTCGTATCGATCCGCTTGTTCGTCATGGTTCGGTGCTTCAAGGCTCAGCAAATAAGCACTTAGGTTCTCAATTTTCTCATCGGCATCTTCGACAGTTTGAATCAGCGCAGAGCTATCTGCGTTAAAATGGTAAAGCAATCCCGGCATAACAATGTCACCTTTTTGAAATGCAGCAGGGGCGGCAATAAATTGTTTGAGCCAGTCAGGATTAAGCTTACTGCCCATATTGGACAGATCAGAAATCACATTGTTTCCTTGCCCATTGGCAACATGACAAGACGAGCAAGCTTGTTCAACAAATTCTTTTTTACCCAGTTTTACGCTTCCACCATCCGAAAATTCAGGAAATTTCACTTTCAAAATATCTTTCTTGCTGGACAGATACAGTGTCACTGCCAACGCCTCTTTCTCATCAAATCCAAAGTTGGGCATACGTGACAATCCGATGTGATTCCTCACTCGTGTCGGATTTTGGAGGTAACTAAAAATGTATTCCGGTTTGTATCGATAACCAGCACGTGACAAATCAGGTGCTTTAGTTAATAATTGATTGACTGAGGTGGCTCCTCCATGACAATTGAGACAACCCAATTGATCAATATAATCCTTCGGGCTCGAAGCCGCAGGAATTTGAACTATGAACGCCTCAACAGGAGTACTAACATCACTTGTTGAGTCATCACCTCCTCCAGAACACGCTGCTTGCAAGACAAGCATTGAAGCAAATAAGAAGGCATGATATGATAACTTACACATTTTCAATCAAAAACAATATAAATCGATTTTCCGAATAATTCCCATTGCTTCTCATGAGAATTAATGGAGATTACACCATGAACAGATTCTCCAAATTAACAAGAGCGTTCATCAAAATCATAAAAATAAAGTTGAGCAAATAATTCTAGTTTCCACTTTTTCAACCGGGTATCCTCTTATTTTTGCCCTCCTTAAAACAGATTTTTTTTATCTCTCATGGACAATATTTCTCGTATCGCCTCCGAACTTAATCTTACCTCCAATCAGGTGAAAGTAGTAGTGGATCTGCTCTCCGCTGGATCAACCATACCATTTATTGCCCGATATCGTAAGGAAATGACAGGGACATTGGATGAGGTCGCTTTGGCAGCCATTCGAGATAGACATGAACAACTGGTGGAATTGGATAAAAGAAGAGACGCTATCCTTAAATCCATCGAAAAGCAACAATTTCTTACTCCTGAGTTAGAAAAGCTTATCCAGAATGCGGAAACGCTCACAGAACTTGAGGACATCTATTTGCCCTATAAGCCTAAGCGGAAAACCCGTGCTACGGCTGCCAAAGAGAAAGGATTGGAGCCATTGGCTACCCTTCTTTTTGCACAAGGTAATGTTGATCTTGATAAAACACTGGCTACCTACATCAACACTGAATTGGGCGTTACCAATGAAGAAGAAGCATTAGCAGGTGCACGGGATATTATTGCAGAATGGGTAAGTGAGAATCAGGAAGCAAGACAAAACATCAGGGAGCTGTTCTGGAAAGAAGGCACCATTCAGGCATCAGTAGTGAAGTCAAAAGCAAAAAGCGATGAAGCGCAAAAATTCAAAGATTACTTTGATTGGAAAGAGTCGATAAGTAAAGCACCTTCCCACAGGTTGCTGGCGATGCGCAGGGCTGAAAAAGAAAGTTTTATTACGCTTGATATTGCTCCCGATGAATCACAGGCCGTTACTAAGCTGGAAAGGCAATTCGTAAAGTCAAAGTCTGCCGCTGGTGAACAGGTATCGCTCGCTGTGAAAGACAGTTACAAACGATTGCTAAAACCATCCATAGAAACAGAAGTAAGAGTAGAAACAAAAATGAAGGCTGATCAGGAAGCCATCAAGGTTTTCTCTTCGAACCTGAAAGAGTTATTGCTTGCCTCTCCACTCGGACAAAAGAGAGTACTGGCCTTGGATCCAGGATTTAGAACCGGCACCAAGTTGGTTTGTCTGAGCGAACAAGGTGAGTTGTTATTTGACTCCGTTATCTATCCCAACGAACCGCAGAAGGAAACAACCAAATCCGGTACTATCATTTTAGGGTTGTGCGATCGTTTCAAAATTGAAGCCATAGCTATCGGAAACGGTACCGCCAGCAGAGAAACAGAGTCATTTGTAAAATCCATTGGCCTACCCAAAGAGATCATTATAGTGATGGTCAACGAAAGTGGAGCTTCTATCTATTCCGCGTCTGACATCGCCAGAGAAGAGTTTCCTGACAAAGACATTACCGTACGCGGAGCTGTATCCATTGGAAGAAGGCTTATGGATCCATTGGCTGAACTGGTGAAACTAGATGCCAAGTCCATTGGTGTTGGACAATATCAGCATGATGTGGATCAAACCAAATTGAAGGCTGGCCTGGATGATGTGGTAATGAGTTGCGTAAACTCTGTGGGGGTTGAAGTCAATACCGCCAGCCGTGATTTGCTTTCGTATGTATCAGGTCTTGGACCACAACTTGCCAAGAGCATCGTTGAATACAGAAATCAAAATGGTGCCTTCAAAGACCGCAAGTCATTGGGCAAAGTGCCACGCCTTGGCGATAAAGCTTTTGAACAGTGTGCAGGGTTCCTTCGTATCCGCGATTCGAAAAATCCATTGGATGCGAGTGCCGTACATCCGGAACGCTATGAGCTGGTAGAACAATTTGCCAAAGACCTCAACTGTACTATCAAAGATTTGATGACCAGTGTGGAGCTAAGAAAGAAATTGGACTTAAAAAAATACGTAACTGATACTGTTGGACTTCCTACCTTAACTGATATTCTTGCTGAACTAGAAAAACCTGGTAGAGATCCCCGCGAACAATTTGAAGTGTTTACGTTTGAAGAAGGTGTTAACGAAGTCAAAGACCTTAAGGTAGGCATGGTTCTTCCGGGTATAGTAACCAATGTAACCAACTTTGGTGCATTTGTGGATGTAGGTGTTCATCAGGATGGGTTGGTTCATATCAGTCACTTAAGCGATCAGTTTGTTAAAGATCCGAATGCAATTATTTCTGTCCAGCAGAAGGTAAAGGTGACGGTGATGGAAGTAGACATTCCAAGAAAGCGCATAGCATTGTCCATGAAAAGTGATCCGTTTGGGGCAAGTCCGGCAGAAGGCAAAAAACAATCCAGAGAAAACAAACAATCAAAGCCCAAACCCACTAAACAAAAGGAAGAGAGTATGGAAGACAAACTGGCGCAACTAAAAGCAAAGTTTGGAAAGTAACTTTAAAATATAGCCACCCCAAGAATCAAAGACAGTGTGCTGTATTCCGAACTCCAAAAACCATAACTATTTAAAATATCTCGTGAACTATACCTTAGTTCAATATTGAATTTGTTATTATAATTATAACCACCTCCAAAAACCGAGCTTCCACTAGATTTTATCTCATAGGAGTTAGCAAGATTATCGCCCACTTTAAAATCAATATTAGACCCCATACTTAAGTCAACCATATATGACAAATTCAGAAACACCTTTGACCTTTTATCTATATAAAAGTAGTGCCTAATGCCAATAGGAATCTCAATTGACGTATAATCAACTGTAACATCATAGGTGAAATTATTATCAATACCCGGAACTTTTTGCTCATTTTTGAAAGAATGATAGGTAGGTTCAACCAAAATGGCCCATTTATTTTTATTAAATGGCAATAGAAACTCAAACTCAAGTCCAAACCTGAGAGCAGATTTACTTTCAAAATCCGTGTCTCTTGTATTTGACGCGCTGTTTGCCATAGATAATGATGATTTATCAAGACCCGGCCTTATCATCAAATTAAAAAAATTTCTATCCCCTTTGACTTCATTTGTTACAAACTCAGAATTTTGGCATTCATTGTACCTACTGAATAACTTAACAAGTGATTGTTTCTTGTAAACAATGTTTTCAACAGCTGCCATTGAGATACTCTCGCATTTCAAATTATTCCAAATCTGCTCCCTAAACTTGTTTACCTCTCCAATTTTGTTACCGTCAGTTTTATATTTCTTATACAACAATTGTTCTATAGCTTCATCATCCACCTTATAGAAATACTTAATAATCCCCTTATCTTCATATACGTACAATGAAGCCTTACCTTCAATAAGTGGCCTCAAAAAAAGTTGTTCCTCAGTCACTGTTATAGTTCTATCTATACTTAAGCCACTGGTGACTTCGGTGGACCGATCGATACCTACTGTGAAGCGATAATACTTATGAATAGTATTTGTAACTCCAAATTCCTTTATCGTAGCAATACCCATTGTCCTTGGCTCACCGATGCCTTCCATTCTGTATTCGAATTCTGAGGGATTACTTTTCCAATCTATATTCTTAATAAGACACTCAACTCTTTGATCATTGTTATCAATATAATAACCCGGCTCAAAATCTATTTGACTATATCCATTAATGATTGACGTAAAAAGGATAGCTATTACCAGTATCTTAATTCTTATTCGCGAAAATTTCATGGCCAGATATTATTAATGCATCCACAATATAGTAATTCCTTATAGAAAAATGCAAACTGAAAAGCTACAATATTGACTTAGGCACAACACCCCGTAACCAAATGCTGAATCGCTTCCACCAGCCGGCTTCACCGTCCGGGTTAAATTCCAAGGTAGTGTGCCAAGCGTTTTCGGGTTTCATATCAGCCAGCATGGCTGTTTGTAAATTCCTAGCTATAGCACTATCATAGACCACAGCAATACATTCCGTATTCAGGTTTGCACTTCTTGGATCCAAATTAAAAGTACCAATAACAGCAATAGTTTCATCCACTACCATCGACTTCGCATGTAAACCAAAGATTGGTGTATAATCAATTTCTTTTTGCAATGCTCCCGTCATTACCTTAAAACGAATGGCAGCATCAGGTTTAAACTCGTAGATGTCAATTCCACTTTCCAATAATTTTTCTCTATCTCGTTTATAGCCACTGAATGCCTCAAGGTTATCCGTTGACATCATACTGTTGGTAAGAATCTTCACTTCCACTCCCCTACCAATCGCTTCACTAAAAAGTTGTTGACTCAATCCTGTTGTAACAAGATAAGGCGACTGTATGTAGACAGACTTCTTTGCTCCCCTTATCAACTCAATCAGATGATCGGTGCTGGCACCCCCTCCGCCTAGTCCCTTTTCTTCATTTTTACCAGGCAAATCCGACACAAACGAAACACTGTCCACCCACACCAAGTCACCAGAGGCTTGAATGTTTTTAAAAGCAATAGGAACAGATCTTATTTTATCCCGCACCTGTGGCCAGAAATTTTCAGGATTGCAGGCATATTGGTGAATATAATCGTACTTCGCTTCTGAGTTCAAAGCAAAATCATCTACATCAAAAAGATTTGACATAGGAACACTTAATTCACTTTCCCAAAAAAGACTGAAAGAGTCATTAATGTCTTGAGTTACTCCGCCAATCAATAAAATATCACGGTCCCTAAAATTATATTCATGGTCGTAATCGAAATACTCATCGGCAATATTTCTCCCACCTGTAATTACCACCTGGCGATCTACAATAAATGTTTTATTATGCATGCGCTGATTAAAGCCTTGAAAGTCTTTCGATAGGCTGTACAGTTTTTGCGGAAGGTTTTTACCAATGTTAGCTGTGGGGTTATAAATCTTTATCGACAAGTTGGGGTGTGCATCCAACGCCATTAAATCTTCCGCATCGGCTTCCACCATAATATCATCTACCAGCATCCTTACTTTTACCCCACGATCTGCTGCCCGCAACAAATAATCGATAGCGATCAAGCCAATATTATCAGCAGAGAAAATAAAATATTGAATATCGATTGTTTCTTCAGCGGACTCCGTCAACCATGCCCTTGCTATCATGGAGTTGTCACCCTCTTCTAAAGTGTAAACACCAGTTTTGGTTGACATCAAACCCTTAAATGGATCTAGCTGAGCTGAAAGGGCATGTGCACTGTCCAAATGAATTTGTGCGCAGAAGTCCTTATCTATAACTGGATAGGTTTCTTCATTGGACGAACAGCCGTAACCCAACGCAACCCAAATAAGAATCAACCCAACTAAACGAGCATCCATTTTAACCTCTACTCAATGAGTTGATAGGACGTTACAGTTTGTTTTTGTTCGCCTAATCCTTCAATCCCCAACTCCACCACTTCACCCGCTTTCAGGTAGCGTGGTGGTTTCATGCCTGTACCCACACCAGAGGGTGTCCCGGTAATCAATACATCGCCAGGTAATAAAGTGATCATTGAGCTTGTGTAACTAATCAGCTCAGCTACACTGAAAATCATATCCTTCGTATTTCCATCTTGCATGGTCTCACCATCTATTTTTAACCAGAGGCGCAAATTCTGAGGATCAGGAACTGCTTCTGGCGTCACCATGTAGGGTCCCAGCGGACCAAAAGTATCGGGGCTCTTTCCCTTTGTCCACTGTCCTGTTCCTTCTTTCTGCCAGCTCCGCTCTGTGTAGTCATTCATGATCGTATAACCCGCCACATAATCCAAGGCATTTGCTACATCCACATGTTTTGCTTTTTTTCCTATTACTACAGCCAGCTCAACCTCCCAATCTGTTTTCTCAGAATTTTTAG
This sequence comes from Cyclobacteriaceae bacterium, assembly GCA_040216665.1. Taxonomy (GTDB): domain Bacteria; phylum Bacteroidota; class Bacteroidia; order Cytophagales; family Cyclobacteriaceae; genus ELB16-189. The sequence goes on from JAVJOQ010000019.1 coordinate 110,295, forward strand.
GAATTTCAACTGGATCATTGGGTCCCATCAAAGAGGTAGTTGCCTTCATAAATATAATTGGCTCATCCGGCACAGCCGACCCTGTCTCTTTTGCATGCTCTACATAATTACGACCAATGGCCACAATTTTGGAAGGGCGCGCAATACAGGTAGCCAAGCGAACATCACTCGAAACTTCAGGGCAGTTGTCCAAATTAGCAGCTAACCACTTTCGCAATCGAGTCACTCCCTCCTTCTCAAAAAACGCTTCGTTATAATCTTCACCAAAACCAGATACATCTATCCTCTTTCCATTGGGTAAAATAACTCCAGGTTTCTCCGCCCCCACCTCACCAAATCGGAAGAGTTTTGTAATGGTTTGATCCTGTGCACCTGTAGATTGTATGCAGGAAGACAACGCAGTAAAGCACAATAAAGCAAATAGTCGCGTTAATAGGTTGTTCATTGTAATATAGGTCAGGTTAAATGTATTACTAAAGTTAACACAATTTGATTAACCAGTTGTACCCCCGCTCTTCAATTAATATTGGTAACCCTTGCTGGAATTACATATATTTCTCAACTATAAATTCGTCCATCATGAGTCTTACTAAGAATTACAAAGGGTATCAGTCTTTTCAATATCTTGAAAAAGACGTAGACTATAAATATTTTGAACTCGCCCCTGAACTCAATAGAGTTCAATCAACGAAAGTGCCTCTGAACAAGGAAGAGGAGCAACGTGTAAAATCAATCATCGAAAAGAACGTATTGATCTCTGTGCATGAGCACCTGGGTACATTTCCAAAAGACATCATGCAGACACCTGCCTATGTGAAAGAAGGCAGGATGGCCACGGCATTTGAAGGCTTGGCACACTCGCACTGGGATTGTGTGTTTGACAACCTTATGGACGGAATCTGCCAGATCCACTCCAAGGGGGGATGGAAATGGAGCGAAGTCATCCACGATTTGGGCATGCGACTCTGTGACATCGGGCATCAGGATTTTGTCATCCATTGCAAATCCGTTGATGATATTTTGAGGGCGCACAAAGAAGGGAAAGTAGCTTGGGTAGCCGTGATGGAAGGTGCAATGATGATTGAAAATGAACTGGATCGTATCGATTTGTTATATGGTTTTGGATTGCGTTCTATTGGTATCACCTATAGCGAATCCAACGCCCTAGGTTCAGGTTTAAAGGAAGATGTTGATGGAGGGTTAACCAAATTTGGACAAAGAGCTGTGGAGCGGATGAACAAAGTGGGACTATTAATTGATTGTTCACACACGGGAGATCAGACAGCTTTAGATACGATCAAGTACAGTAGCAAACCCATTATCTTAAGTCATATAGGTGCCAAAGCACTTTGGGATACCAACAGGATGGCACCCGATGAAGTATTGAAAGCCTGTGCAGATAAAGGAGGAGTAATCGGAATGGAAGCTGCTCCGCACACCACTCTTACCCCTAATCAGCGCACGCACAATCTTGATGCTGTCATGGAACACTTTGAATACATCAAGGATTTGGTAGGTATCGATCATGTTACATTTGGTCCGGATACTCTATATGGTGATCATGTAGGGTTGCACACCGCCTACACTGCTGCACTTTCATTGAAGGAATCTAAAGGCAAAGGAAAACCTGGAATGGAATACAATCCAGTAGAATTTGTGGATGGATTGGAAAATCCAACGGAGGGTTCGTACAACATTATTCGTTGGCTGGTGAAGCATAACTACTCCGATCAGGACATCGCAAAAGTAATGGGTGAAAATACACTTCGTTTATTGAGAGAAGTGTGGGTATAAGAAGCTTAACAATAATAGCTTTTACTATCCTTTGCGCTCTTCAAGCAAAAGGCCAGATCACTATTATACATTTTGATGTTACCGTTACCATGGATGGTCTTACTAATAAGGTATTTATCAACGAAAAAATACAATTCAACGGCAACCTCAATGATACGCACATCACACTACAATCATTGCCATTCGAAAATGCAGAAATTCAAAACCTTAAAGGCAAAGTAAATGGATCCATCGTTTCCTTATCCTTATTACAAAATAAAAATGGGCTATTGGAAGCTACCATCCCTACTACCACTTTAACTTCTTTAGACATCACCTATATCACCAGTGTTGAGGATTCAAGGATACTCGCACCTCTCATTTTTGTACCTGTAGCATCCGGCTCAGCCGATGAACAATTATTTACAGCAACCTTCACCATTCCTGCATTCTATAAAATAGTAGAAAGTTTTCCTACCATAGAACTGGAAGGAGTACAAGATGGTGCGCAAAGCATTTATACCATCCACCTGCCAGTGATTCCCTCATTGGTTAAGCTAGATCTTGCTCCTGTTTCCAAATTCAAGATGGGAACCACAGAAATACTGGATGCAATTATTCTTATAGTACTTGCAGTCCTTGGCGTAATCGGCTGGAAGAAACGTAAAATGCTTACCTGATGACTGACTTTATTTTTTGGGGACTGTTTCTGATACTGGGCTTGATTGTCATAGGTTATATAGCGTGGATGCGCTGGATCGAACGTAAAAACTAATGGATAGTCAACTCATTATATTCGCGCTTTATTTCGTTGTGGTTTTCCTCATTGGGTGGTACAGCATGAGGGCTACCACATCAGAGTCGGACTACTGGATTGCAGGCGGTAAATTGGGCTGGGGTGTTGGTGGTGCCACCATGGCGGCAACTCATACCAGTGCCGGTACTTTCATCGGAACCATAGGGGTAATCTATGCAGTAGGCTGGTCATTTGCGTGGGTGTTGATCTCTATTCCCCTCGCTTACTGGTTTATGGTCGCTGTACTGGCTCCCCGTTTCACCAAAGTGAAAGAACTTACTCTTCCTGCCTTTTTACAAAGAAGGTATGACAGCAAAACAACACGAGGCATTGGTGCGGTGATCATTCTAATTGCTACTGTAGTATATGTACAGGCGCAAATTGTAGCTGGTGGATTGGTAGCCAACATCGTTTTCGGAATTCCTACCACCACTGGCATGGTGGTGTTCACCATTATTCTTTTAATCTATACTGTATTGGGTGGTATGTTGGCTGTGGCGTATACAGATTTTCTTCAAATGGTGATTATGGTGTTGGGCACCATCGTATCAGTGCCTTTAGCCGTAAGTCACTTTGGTGGTTTTGGCAATATGATCGAACTGGTGCAAGCCATCAAACCGTTGACATTTAGTTGGGGCGGGTTCTCCACTTCATTACTTATCACTATGGGACTTGCCTTCTTCCTGGGATCTGTAGCCACTCCAGAAAAGGTAATAAGGCTTTATGCCATGAAAGATATGCGCACTATTCGCAAAGGAATATTGCTTACGATCATTTTGGTAACAGGAATTAATTTATTGGTCTTTATATTAGGATTGGCTGCCATGGCATTGTTTCCCATCCTCCCCACTGGCGACCTAGCTATGCCTGTTATTGCCCGAGCTGTACTACCCACCTTCATTGGTACAATCATGCTAGCTGCAGTCACCTCTGCGATGATGTCAACTGTAGATTCGTTGTTGCTCGTAGCCGGTTCCGCTTTATCTGAAGATATTTATCAAAACCTTATTCATACCAACGCCACTGAGAAGAGAAGGCTACTGGTTGCGCGTATTGGAATTGTCATCGTTGGGATTATTCCGCTGTTGCTGATTCTCGGAGGCTTTGCCAAAGGCGAGTTGATACAATTCATTGTGGTGTTATTCACAGCTATTATGGCTGCCGGTTTTTTCACTCCTGTTGTGGGTGGCATTGTATGGAAGCGCGCCAACAAACACGGAGCTATTGCCTCCATGATAGGCGGAGTATTGATGACAGGGGCTTGGAAGGTATATGGCGACCCCGATATATACCCAGTGCTTCCAGGATTTGTGCTCAGTGTTTTATTATTTGTAGTTGTGAGTCTGGCTACAAAGGCACCAGAAGACAAACTTTGGAAACCCTATTTCGATAAGTAGTTACGGTTTTTTCAATTCAAGTATTTCTGTGGTGCGCTTTCTTGTAGCATCCAATAGTTTTTCATTCTCAGACAAGGACACTCCAAAGGAAGGCACTATCTCTTTTAATTTAGTCTGCCACTTTTCGGCTTTACCTTCGTTACCAAAACATTTTGTAATCAGGTCCAACATCACTGCTGCCGCTGTAGATGCTCCAGGTGATGCGCCTAAAAGTGCCGCCACTGTACCATCTTTTGAAATTACTACCTCCGTTCCAAACTCCAGCACCCCTCCTTTTTCCTTATCCTTCTTAATCACCTGCACGCGCTGTCCGGCTTCCAGCAACTCCCAATCCGTTAATTTTGTAAATGGAACATATTCGCGCAAAGCGGCATGTCTTTCTTCAGGTGTTTGTCTCACTTGCTCAATCAAGTATTTCGTTAATGGCATGTTTTTCAATCCAGCAAAAATCATTGGGATAGCATTGTCTACCCCAATTGACTTGGGTAAATCCATCAGCGAACCATTCTTTAGAAACTTAGTAGAGAATCCCGCAAAAGGTCCGAACAACAATTGTTTCCTGCCATTGATCATACGGGTATCAATATGGGGCACCGACATCGGTGGCGCTCCTACTGCAGCTTTACCGTATACCTTTGCATGATGTTTGGCTATCAAATCTTCATTAAGACACCGCAACCATAACCCACTCACGGGAAAACCTCCATACCCTTTTCGCTCTTCAATCTCAGCACGCTTCAAAAGATGTAGTGTTGCTCCACCTGCCCCAATAAAAACAAACTTGGCATTACACTGGCTCTTTTGCATGCTCAACAAATTCCTAACAAACACATCCCATCCTCCTTTTCCATCAGGATCAAGATCAAGGGCTTCAACATTATAGTGTACCGTCACGCCAGGCATTTCCTCCAACTGTGCAATCATACTTCTGGTAAGGTTGCCAAAATTCACATCGGTGCCAATATCCATACAAGTAGCCGCCACTGACTGCGTGCTCTTACGTCCACGCATTGCAATGGGAGCCCACTCGGCCATCAGGTCACGATCCTCCGTATAGACCATGTCCTTAAAGAGTGGGCTTTGCTTCATTAAGCTGTATCTCTTTTTAAGATAACTCACATTATCCTCTCCCCACACCAAACTCACATGAGGTACTTGTGTGATAAACTCGGAGGGTTTGATATAATTTTTCTTGACTAAATAAGACCAAAACTCACGCGACAATTCGAAAGATTCCGCAATCTTTATTGCCTTTGAAATATTAATAGAACCATCTTCCTTTCGTGGCGTGTAATTCAATTCACAAAAAGCAGAATGGCCCGTTCCTGCATTATTCCAGGCATCAGAACTCTCCGTACCCGCCTGATCAAGGCGCTCAAAGATTTGAATAGTGATATCAGGATCAAGCTCTTTTAGCAACAGCCCCAGGGTAGCGCTCATAATTCCTGCTCCCATCAAAACCACATCGGTTTCTTTAATTAAGGGCTTAATTGTCTGTGTCATGGGCTATTTTGGCTTAAAGCCTACCAATTTAAGCTATCGCGACCCACCTTGCAAGTATTATGGAATATCCCTTTTTACAAGCATCTCATCCCCTACATGTACCCACTGTCGATAAACTCTAGCCAAAAGAGATTTTTTTCTTAGTCATCCCTAATGATTTCCAATTGGTCAGGTGAAACCTTCATCGCAGATTGGAAGCCTAAGTAGATATCAACATGGTGATCTTTTTTGGTTCCCTCTATATTACCTATTTTATAACAGAGAGATATGGGAAATATTTCAACTGATTTCAGTACTGAACAACTATATATTGGTATCGATGTACACAAAAGACAGTGGACCGTTACAATCCTAGCTAAGGATATCAATCAACTAACCTTTAGTCAACCACCACAACCAGAGCCCTTAAAAACTTACCTCGACAAATGGTTCCCTAAGGCCAGAGTGTCTTGTGCCTACGAAGCCTCTAAGTTTGGTTTTTGGATCTGTCGTGAATTATTATCCTATGGGTATGAGTGTATTGTAATCAATCCCGCAGACATTCCTACTTCCAGTGAAGAGAGAACTAATAAAACGGATTCAAGAGATAGCAGAAAAATTGCTAGGCTATTAAAGTCAGGATTATTACGAGCAATCCACCTTCCCGATCAACAAGCTGAATCTGATAGACAACTATTTAGATACAGAAAAAAATTATGGGGCGACCTGGTTCGGGTTAAAAATCGTATTAAAGACAAGTTTACTTTTGCTGGAATTCCCATACCTGTTGAATTCGACAACAGCTATTGGACGAAAGCTTTTCTTCAATGGCTCAAAGCGGTCGAATTGCCTAATACCCAACTACGTATTACTTTGGATTTGCTCCTTGAGCAGTATCATTTCTTATACAGACATTTCCTGAAGACCTCTATCGAAGTTAGAAAATTACAACGAGCAGAACGGTATGCGCATAATGCAAAGCTACTTAGGACCATACCTGGTATAGGTCCGCTTACTACTGTACAACTTTTGACTGAATTACAGGATATCAATCGATTTAAAAACTTTAAAAAATTAAACAGTTTCATTGGATTTAAACCAATAGTACACTCAAGTGGAGAGCATGATTGGCGAGGAAGAATGACTTATCGAAGGCACAAAGCCTTACGCAGTGCACTGGTGGAATGTGCATGGACATCTATTATTAAAGATCCTGTCATGCGACTGCGCTACGAAGAGCTAAAGAAGCGGCTCACTCCAAAAAGAGCCATCATCATTATTGCCCGAAAACTATTGTCTAGGATACATTTCGTATTAAAAAACCAAAAACCCTATCAACTAGGAATATAATCTGATCATTTTCGTGGAAAAAATAAGCCCAGGACCACTTAACATTATGTGAGGCTATGTTCTCTTCACTTATAGCATGTGGCCTGGGTTTTCAAAACCACCCTGTTGAGTAGCTACTATTAAGATTCATCTAGAATCAGTAAACGGAAATTTAGTAGATTTTCATACATTCTTTTAGATTAAGTTCAAAACAATCGTCAGTTTGTATAGAGCGTCTCGATATAAACAGGTCTGCTTGAGGCGAGATGAAAGAACCTCCGGCAAGAACTTCATACCTGCCCTATCTTGAAAAACACAAAAGGCGCTATAAGACGCACGCACTTTCAGATACGCAGTGAAGCACATGGCGCATACATATTGTTAGCGTTTCGTGCCAACTAGTCTAAATCCAAAACTACTCTTAAGTTTTCTCTAATCTTGTCTGCGATGTAACTGTCCACTTCGCCAATTTTTTTTGTAAGCCGTTTATTGTCAATTGCCCTTACTTGGTCAATCATTACGTCACAATCTTCCTTTAGTCCAAATTTTGACTTCTTTAAATGAACTCTCAGTATCTCAGAGTCAAGCTTTACATTTGTTGTTATTGGGCAGATAATAGTTGAAGGATGCTCCTTATTAAGTAAGTCGGTCTGAACAACAAGTACAGGTCTGATTTTCCCGGCCTCTGTTCCAATTCTTGGATTTAGGTCAGCCACCCAGATTTCAAATTGCTTAATTCTCATCGTTCAACTTTTCAAACTCAGCCAGAATTTCCAATGAATCCTTGGAAACTATTTTTGATTCCTTACTCAGTTGTTTTGACAGAAGTCTTCTTCTATGAAGTCGATT
>JAVJOQ010000002.1:0-300729 GCA_040216665.1 Cyclobacteriaceae bacterium
GATCAACAATTGTTTGGGCGATCAACGAACCATTACCGTTACAGTGGCACCGGAACCGGTAATCTCAACCACATTGGATGCCTCTGTATGCAGTGATAACATTGTGAACCTGGTATTGAATACCAATGGAACGAGTGTGGCGGCTGCTAACTACAACATTGTGAGCCGTACTGTTGATCCTGGATTGACTCCGATAACTCAAGTGGCGGCACCGGCAATGGGTGTGGCGGCTGCATACCTGCAAAATGAAGTATATCGTAATACAACCAATGGCTCTTTAACTGTTGATTATGTAGTGGAGGCAACGGGTACTATAAATGGTTGCCCTGGGGACCAAAGAACAATTACAATAACCGTTGATCCGGAGCCGGTGATATTACCTACCCTCAGTGCATCCGTATGCAGTGACAATATTGTTGGTCTTGTGTTGAACACTGTAGGTACTAGTGTAGCTGCGGCCAATTATAACATAGTGAGCAGAACAGTAGCTGCAGGATTAACTCCTGTCAGTCAAGTACTGGCTCCAACCAACAATGTAGCAGCCAATTATTTGCAGAATGAAATCTATAGAAATACGACCAATGGCTCTCTTACCGTACAATACGTTGTTGAAGCAAGAGGTTCAATCAACAATTGTTTAGGTGATCAGGTAACAATCACAATAACAGTAGATCCTGAACCTGTGGTAGCAACTACACTTAATGGAAGTGTTTGTAGTGATGCGGTAGTAGGGTTGGTGTTAAATACCAACGGTACAAGTGTTGGTGCAGCGAATTATAATATAGTTAGTAGAACCGTGGCAGGAGCTTTAATTCCTGTTACTCAAGTAGCAGTGCCTCAAGTAGGAGTTGCAGCTAATTATTTGCAAAGCGAAGTGTACCGCAATACGACCAACAACTCTCTTACCGTTCAATATGTAGTGGAAGCAACGGGAACAATCAACGGTTGTCTTGGGGATCAGCGCACCATTACAATGACCATTGATCCGGAGCCTGTCATTTCTCCAACATTGGATGCCAGTGTTTGTAGTGACACTGTGGTAGGGTTGGTGTTAAACACCAATGGCACGAGTGTTTCTGCAAGCAATTACAACATAGTGAGCAGAACGGTGGATCCTGGGCTTACTCCAGTAACTCAGGCGGTTGTGCCAGCTAATTCCGTAATAGCAACCTATTTACAAAATGAAGTGTATCGCAATACCTCCAATGGTTCACTTACCGTAGTGTATGTAGTGGAAGCAAGGGGCAATATCAACGCATGCTTAGGTAATCAGGAAACAATCACAATCACAGTTGATCCTGAGCCAGTGATTTCGCCAACGCTTGATCTTACTGTATGTAGCGATGATCCAACTGGCCTGATGCTGAACACCAATGGCACAAGCGTAGCAGCGGCAAACTATAACATCGTTAGCCGCATCGTACCGGGGGCATTGTCTCCTGTTACACAGGTTGCCGTTCCTGCAACAGGAGTAGCTGCCAATTATCTACAGGGAGAAATTTATAGAAATACCACCAGCGGATCGCTTGTAGTACAATATGTAGTCGCAGCAAGGGGTACAATCAATAATTGTTTGGGGGATCAAAGAACGATTAACGTTACCATTGATCCGGAGCCGGTGATTTCAGCTGCATTGAATGCAACAGTATGTAGCAATGATATTGTTAATCTGATTCTCAATACAAATGGCACCAGTATTGGAGCAGCCAGTTATGAGGTAATCAGCAGAACAGTTGCTGGTGCCCTCAATCCGATTACTCAGGTAGCAGTACCTGTTGTGGGAGTGGGAGCTGCTTATCTGCAAAATGAGGTATATGAGAATACAACCAGTACTTCTTTGACTGTACAATATGTGGTGAGAGCATTAGGTACAATAAATGGATGTGCTGGTGATAATCGCACAATTACAATCACAATAGATCCTGAGCCTGTCATTTCACCAGCGCTTAACGCATCGGTGTGTAGCGATAACATTGTCAATCTGGTGTTGAACACCAACGGTACCAGTATAAGTGCCTTGAATTATAATGTGGTCTCCAGAACGGTGGCTCCAAGCCTTGTTCCGGTTACGCAAGTCGCAGTTCCTGCAAATGGAGTTGTGCCTACTTACCTTCAAAATGAAGTTTACCGAAATACTACAGGAGCATCACTTACTGTTGACTATGTAGTTGAAGCTGCAGGAGCAATCAACAGTTGTTTAGGAAGTCAACGCACCATTACCATAACCGTTGACCCAGAACCAGTAGTAGCCACTACATTGAATGCAACTGTTTGTAGTGATGACATCGTAGGCCTTGTTCTCAATACCAATGGCACAAGTGTGGCAGCAGCCAATTACAATATTGTTAATCGTATTGTTGCAGGAGGACTTACTCCCGTTACTCAGGTGGTTGTTCCGGCCAATGGAGTAGCAGACAATTATTTGCAAAATGAGGTCTACAGAAATACGACCAACGGTTCTTTAACCGTTCAATACGTTGTAAATGGTGTGGGTACTATCAATGGGTGTCCTGGAGATCAACAAACAGTTATTATAACCATTGCTCCTGAGCCGGTGATTGCTACTACGTTGGATAAAACGGTGTGTAGTGATATTGCCACTAACCTTACATTGAATACCAATGGAACAAGTGTAGCCGCATTAAACTATGGAATCGTTAGTAGGACAGTGGATCCTGGACTCGCTCCTATCAATCAGGTGGCGGTGCCTGCCGCTGGTGTGGCAGCAACATATTTGCAAAGCGAGATTTATCAGAATACAGGAAGTGTTCCATTGGATGTAGTGTATGTTGTTGAAGCAACGGGAACAATCAATAGTTGTCTGAGCGATCAACGTACCATAACCATTACTATTGCTCCTGAGCCTGTAATGGATCCAGGTCTTGATATTGCTGGAGTATGTAGCAGTTTGCCGACTGGTTTAACGCTGAATACCAACGGTACATCTGTAGCAGCAGCTAACTATAATATCCAAACGATTACCGTGCCTGGTGGCCTTACTCCGGGAGGTGCCAACCTTCCTGTGCCAGCCAATGGCGTAGCAGCAAATTACCTTGCTAACCACACCTTTAGAAATACAGGACCTGTAGCATTGAATGTTATCTATCGGGTAGTTCCGGTAAGTGGTGCGGCTTGCTTGGGTGACTTTTTAGATATAACGGTTACAATAGACCCTGAGCCAGTGGTTGACCCTACGTTAAATGCTACGGTTTGTAGTGATGATATTTCTGGTATCCTTTTGAATACGAATGGGGTTTCTGTAGCGGCAACTAACTATGACATAACATTGATCAGCCAGGAGGCCGGATTAGTAGGAGTACCCACTACCGGGCCAGGACTTGCTCCTAATGCAATTCAGAATGACATTTTTAACAATACTACAGCAGGACCTTTGAAAGTGACTTACGAAGTGACTCCACGAAGCGCGATAGGTTGTGTAGGACTGCCCGTTCAGATTATATTGACAGTAAGACCAGAACCGGTATTGAACCCAGCTCTTGACATAACAAGATGCAGTGATGCTGATTTCAATGTTGCACTAGCAACAAATGGCACATCAGTTCCAGCTGCAAGTTTTAACATTACAAGTATTGTAGTTGATCCTGGATTGAATTCAAGAGCAGGAAATATTGATCCATTGGGCACTCCATATAATGGTGTCGGTGCTACTTTCCTCTCAGGGGATAGCTTTGAAAACCCTACTGCCGGAGACCTTACAGTACAGTACACCGTTATTCCGGTAAGCTTGCAGGGCTGTTTGGGAGATCCGGTGGTTGTTACATTCACTGTTCAACCAGAACCGGTACTTGATCCAACACTAAGTCCGGCACCCGTTTGTAGCGATGTGAATTCAGGAGTAACATTAGGGGTAGCAGCAGGCTCGGTAGCAGCGGCTAATTACAATATCAACAACATTATCAGGCAACCAGGATTGGTAGCGGGCGGAAGTAACGCCTCTATCGGTCTTGCGCAGCCAGCCAATGCCATCTTTAATGATGTATTTACCAACACGACAGCGGGTGTACTTACCGTAACCTATAAGATCGTTCCTGTAAGCGCAGCAGGCTGTTTGGGAGATGAAGCAGATGTGGTGTTTACAATACAGCCTTCACCAGCCATGGCAAATACCCTGGACAAAACGGTTTGTACCAATGAAATCGCGGGAATTATATTGGCAACTTCAGGTTCTAGTGCGCCTGCTGCTAATTATAACATTGTAAGTGTAACCATTCAGCCAGGCCTGACTCAAACTGCTGGAAACATAGGCGCGAGAATGGGAGTGGCTGCCAACGAAATTCAGAACGATCAGTTCCAGAATCCAGGTAATACTCCACTAACTGTAACCTACAGTGTGCAGGGGGTGACAGCAGCCACCTGTACAGGACCAGTTAAGGATATCATCTTGACAGTAGAGCCTACAATTACTGCAGCACCTATTAATACCAACACTGATATTTGTAGTGCTACTGCAACAGATATAGAATTGTTGTCACCTACAACACCAACATCCGGAGCGATTACTTTTAATTATACTGTAGTGTCTTCTATAGGTGGACAAATGTCTGGATTCGTACCTGCTTTGAACAACTTACCTTTAGGTTACAGGATTACTGATAATTTGGTGAATAACTCCAACGCCACAGCCTTTGTAACTTATAACATCACTCCGGTAGCGAATGGTGCGAAAAATGGTGCAGGATGTATTGGAACTCCGGTACCGGTGGTAGTTAACGTGGAGCCAAAACCGAAATTGACGGCTAGCCCTCTGGTGCAAACAATATGTGAATCGGATGGAGTGAACTCCTCGCCAACAAATATCCTATTGACTACGCCAACAAATCCTTCCGCTGGAACCATGGAGTTCAGTGTAGTAAGCCGCGTTGCAACAGGTGGAGCAACTCTGTTATCACCTATCAAAAACACTTACCTCAATGGCGAATCTATTGTGGACGAATGGAGCAATCCAACATTGACTGATCAGACGGTAACCTATACACTTCGCCCTCAGGTGAATGGTGGTCTGGCTTGCCCTGGCGATGATGTCACTGTTAATGTTACCATTAAACCAAGACCAATCATTAGCCCTGTGGCTAACCAGACAGTCTGTAGTGGTGAATATCGAAATATTCCTTTGACGATGGACATCGCAGGTACATTTGCTACATGGACCGTAGTGGCACCTGGTACTATTTCCGGGGCTCTTGCTGGTGGTGGTAATAGCATGGATCTCACACTGTTTAACAGTGGTTTTAATGTGGAGACAGTAACCTACACCGTAACGCCTAAGTTTAACAACTGTGATGGTATTCCGATTACATTTGATGTAACAGTTAATCCTACTCCAAATATTACAGGTATTCCTGCGACTACACCTACCGTGTGTAACGGTGATGTGCTGAACATTCCTTTGGGTAGCAGCGTCCCAGGAACAACCTTTGATCTGCAGGTGACGGATGTATTCAACCTGGAGGCCCCTGGATTCTTTGATCAGACCGGGGTGACTGGAATTAATCAGTTAGTAAATAATCCAACCGGATTCCAGGCAATACTTATCTATCAGATTACTCCGATAAGTCCTGCAGGTTGTGTTGGAATTCCTAGAATCATGAACGTAAATGTAGGATCCATCTTGCCTAACATAATTCCTGATCAAACTGAGATATGCAGTGGTGGCCGTATTCAAATGACCAACTCTACCTTAGGAGCTACATCACACCGATGGTTCTACAGGGTGCAGGGTACTGCTACAGAGATTGATGTTAGAACTACACCATTTGTGAATTATCAGCTGAATAATACGACATCAACAAACCCTATTGTGTATGAGATTGTTTACCAACCGTCTAACGGGTTGTGTACAGTGCCTGATGTGGTAACCCCTATAACTGTATATAGGAATGTGGTAGCAGGTTTTGATGAAGGAACGGTGCCTCCGATTATTGCGGGAACCTCAACAGTGAATTTCACGAATACATCGAACCCTGTGGATACACAATTCAGGTACGAGTGGAACTTTGGATCAGCTTCATCTCCTTCAACATTTACAGGAGCAACTCCGCCACCAGTGGTCTACAGCCAGCAAGGGCAACATATTGTCAGTCTCAAGGCGATCAATATTGCAGCGGAAACGGCTGGTAAGGCATGTGAAAATACCTTCACAAAAACGATATTCGTTCCGATTCTTCCGTTAATAGCTGACTTTACCCTTGACCCTCCTGCGGCTTGTTTCCCAACTACTGTTAAAGTAATTGATAATCCGTCAACAGGAGATATCAATGAATGGAGAGTATTGAATTCAAATGGACAACAAGTTGCCGTATCAGGCGAAAATCTTCCTGAGTTCTTCATCAGTACACCGGGCTTGTTTACGGTGCAGCTTACTACAAGGGATTCTTTCACTGGCCAGGTAGAGTTTGCTACTCAGGAATTTGAAATATACAGCATTCCTGTAGCTTCATTCCAGGCACGACCTACCACCGTGTTTGTACCGGATACAGAAATGTCGACTTTCAACTTTAGCACGGGTGCAGATTTCTATCAGTGGGATTTTGGGGATGGAGATACTTCAGACGAGCGTGAGCCTAAGCATACGTATAAGATTGAAGGTGTTTATGATATTGTGATGGTGGCTGGGTTTGATCATGGAGGAGGAGTTGTTTGTACAGATACACTTACCCAGCAAGTAGTAGCCAAGCAAGGTGGTCAGACTAAGATACCTAATGCATTTACACCTAATCCAGGCGGACCTACTGGTGGTGTATCAAGTGGTGGTACTTTCAACGATGTCTTCCTACCAATTGTAAAAGGTGTAGAAGAATTCAACATGCAGATTTTTGACCGATGGGGTAATTTGATTTTCGAAAGTAACAGTTCGAATACAGGATGGGATGGTTATGATAGAAATGGAAATATTCTACCTGCTGGAGTTTACATTTATAAATTAACACTCCGATTATCTGATGGTCAACGGACCACACAGATAGGAGATATTACCATGATTCGATAAAAATTGTAAATTAGTACGATGAAGAAGAGAATTGTAATTTGGATTTTTGTGCTGTTGACTGGAGCTTCTGCCTTTGCTCAGGATCCGCAGTTCTCTCAATTCTACCAGGCTCCGCTTTATCTTAATCCAGGCTTTACGGGGATCACACCACAGCAAAGGTTTGTATTGAACCACAGGATACAGTGGCCCAACCTTCCGCAAGCCTTCTCTACCTATGCAGCCAGCTATGATATTTTTGTAGATGAATTGCGCAGTGGGTTTGGAATAATGATGACCACAGACAAGATGGGCTCAGCGGGATGGAGAACCTCAACATTTGGATTGATGTACAGTTACAAAGTGAGACTCACAGATAATCTCGTCTTCTCACCTGGACTTTATTTTGGATACGGTATCAATGGATTGGATAGAACCAAGCTTCAGTTGGGTGATGGATTGGAATTCAATGGTCAGTCACTTGACCCTGATCTAAACAGGTTGGGGAACCAACAATACTTTGATTTCGGTTCTGGCTTTTTATTCTATACAAAATCATTGTGGCTGGGGGGCGCTTTTCACCACATGAATACTCCTAACCTTTCTATTTTGAATAGTACAAGTCGATTGCCAATGAAAACCACCATTCATGGTGGGGGACGTATTTCGCTGTACCATGGGTTTAGAACCAATTCCAAGGTTTCCTACATTACACCTTCTTTCATCTATCGAAAGCAAGGTCCAATATCACAATTGGATTTTGGATTGAATTATCATATCGATCCGGTTTCGATAGGTGTGTGGTACAGAGGAAAACCATTTGAAACGAACGTAATTGGTACGGTAAATCAGGATGCCCTTATTTTTGTAATGGGTATTTACCTGGCCAACTTCAATGTGGGATATAGCTATGATTTTTCTGTTTCTGAATTGTCTACCACCTCTGGAGGTGCTCACGAACTATCCATTGTTTACGAGTTTGTAGCAAAGCCAATTTCTCGTGGAGTGAAGAAGAGAAACCGATTGATCCCTTGTCCTACCTTCAATAGAAAACCTAATTTCTGGAATTAATCCTCTCCAGAAATCAATTCAACCTCGTATTCTTCCTTTTGACGAGTAATTCAGCGCAAAGCTGTTTTTGATGGGTTCCTTTTTCAATTTTGCCCTTATTAATAAGGTCTATTGGTGGGCTTTGGTCGATTTGTAATCGATTGAAGAGATGCGTTGTGTTTGCAAAAATGCCATTCTGGTAATAGTATTTAGCTTTTCCCTGACCACAGCTTGGTCTCAGTGTGGAGGTATTATGGAGCCGGGTTTTGCTTTCCTTACCAGCAGCAGGGGATGTGCGCCTTTCACCGTTAATATCCAGACCTTATACTTATCATCAGTTCCTGGTACTCAATATTTTGTGGATTGGGGAGATGGAACTCCCGAAGAAGTTTTTACACAAGTAGGTGCAGGTGGTGTCAATATTTCGCATCCCTATCCCAACTCACCTGTTGATTGTGGATATGATGTAGTGATTGATGCCTCTAATGCCTGTAACCCTCGTGGAAGTGTGGTACCCATTATGACGCAAGTGGTAGTGTGGACCAATGATGTGGTTTCCATAAATCCCGCAGTCTTTCGTGTTTGCCAGGGCTTTGCAACGGATGTTCTTTTTACAGACAATAGTGATTGGAATTGTTTCCCTCGACTAACCAGAGAAAACAACGAGCCGCGATGGATTCAATGGTTGTATGGCACCGGAGCCCCTGGTATTCGTATTCCCGGTGTTGGCGTTAATGCTGTTGTGCCTGGAGGATTTCCTTACCTGGATCCCGCTCCTCTGCGCAACCCCATCTATCCAGTGCTGGCACCAGGCCAAATAAGTTTACCCATTAATGTGCCTGTAACGGCTCCGGCTGACATTGGTAGAGAGTTTGAAGTCACCCTCAAAAACTGGAACCAATGTAACCCTTATGATAATAACATACTGGATGGTGATGCATTTAATCCGGTAGGGGGTGATCTGGTAAATGGAGACAATGCTCCTCAGGTAACAACCGCCCGTATTGTAATCGTTGATGCACCTCAACCTGATTTTTTAACCCGTTTGGGTGGCGCGGGTGGTCCCATTCAAAATGTATTTTGTGTGGGTGACAACATTTACTTCGATGATGAAACGCCTCCTATTGGTGGCGCTACCTTTCAATATACTTGGGAGTTTTTTGATAACAATACAGGCGTTGGAGCTCCACTAAGCACCTCAAGTAGCCAAAACCCTACATTCGCCTATCCTACTTCGGGTTTAAAATTAATTAGATTATCAATAAGAGATACCAACGCGGCTGGCAACTGCGTTGCCATTTTTGAACAAACCATTACGATTTCTCCGTCCCTAATAGCACAAATAGGAGTGACGGATTTATTGAATATTTCAATAACACCTGATTTCTGCCAGTCGGCTGCCGCTCCCTTTTCAAATTTCGATGTCCGCTTTAGTGATATCTCCGCTGGCTTTATCACACCCACTACGCAATGGCGCTGGGAGTTCTTTGATGAAACCAATACGCTGGTAAGACAAGAGCCTTTGGGTGGGGGTTTTTCCCTTGTCCCACTGGGGCCATTTGACGAGGTGTTTACCAATAGAGGAATTTATAGGGTGCGACTCATCATTAGGGACAATGTCACCTCTTGTGAAACCATTGATGAGGTAGAGGTGAGGGTGTTTGAAAATCCGGTTCCTCAATTTACAGCAACAAGAGAATGTGAAGGAGACGATACCAGCTTTAATGAATCTTCTACATTGAACGCCATCAATGGAGAATCGATTATCTTACGTGAATGGGACTTTGATTATGATGGTGTTACCTTCACAAAGGATCCTGCTTTTGACAATCAAACGTCCTTTACCAGAAATTTGGGCGTGGCCAATACCTATCAGGTGGCCCTTCGGGTGACGACCGACCAAAATAATTGTAGCGATATTTTAATAATTCCAGTCGTTGTTGACCCTCTTCCCAATGCATCAATTACTCCGGACGTACTATCGGGATGTAGCGTGCTCACAGTAACTTTTGCAAACAATTCCGTAGGAGGTCAACCCGATGTAATAGACCGGTTTGAGTGGGAAGTGGATGAAAAACTGGGTTCGGGATTTCAGTTGGTAGCCACACAAGATCCAATAGATCCTGGATTTACACCTTTCTATGTGCACGATTTTGTGAATACCACTATGGCCAACCGACAGTTTGACATGAGAATGCGTGCTGTAACGGTAAATGGCTGCGATCGCTATTCTGCCATCACTACAGTAACTGTTTTTCCGGGAACGCAATCAGGATTTATATCTACTAACTACTCTCCATTTAATAACAATTGTTCTCCTCAGTCGGTGGACTTTGCCGTAGACGCACAAACGCAATCGCTAGGACCAACGGATTATCGTTGGCGTATTAGCGATACCGGAGGAATTATTTCAGAAACAAGTACGGGAGTAACGCCATCCTTTAGTTTTAACTTTTCAAACAGTACACAATCGATAAAGGATTATTTTATCACACTGATTACAACGTTGCCTTCCGGCTGCTTTGGAGATTCCACCAGAACAATTCGAATAAGTCCAAACCCGACTTCGAATTTCGATATTGATACGTTGCAATTCGACTGCGAATTAATGCGTCTTCAACTAGAGGCGAATCAAAAAGGTTTGGCCAATTACCACTGGACGGTGCGTGAAAATGGAATTGTTGTCTCAGATATAAATAGTATTAATGATGAATTGAACTACCAGCTCAATAGACCCATATTTGGGTCAGCAGATATTACAGTTCAGTTTAATCTAGAAACAACCAACTTCGCCAATTGCGTGAGTCCGGTAAGTTCGGATGTGGTAGTGATTCCCGCCCGGGATGATATCAACACCTCATTTACTGCATCACCTGCGAGTCAATCATTACCCAATGCTACCGTTACGTTAGTGAATACCACTAATCCGGGTCCCTGGACCTACGAATGGGATTTTGGAGATGGAAGCTCTTCCATTGATCCTTTGGTTTCCTCGCACACGTACGCAACCTATGGCACGTACAACATTAAACTTACTGTAACCAATGGTGTGTGTGTAGAAACTGCCATGGAGACTGTCACCATTCTGGCCATCCCTCCGATTGTAGATTTTACCTATGACCCAGCTTCAGGGTGCGCACCGTTAACTGTCAACTTTACCAACCTCTCTCAATTTGCTGAACCTGACAAATACCAGTGGGAGTTTGGTCAGGGTCAAGCAACTTCCAAAGCCATCAATCCCACCTATACTTACTTTGAACCAGGGAAATATACAGTATCACTATCAGCTTCTAACGCTACAGGCACAGTAGTGAATGAAACCAAAGAAATGATCATTGAAGTGTTTCCAAGACCAAGCGCGCAATTTGATGTTAAGCCCAGACTAGTTTATATCCCGGGTGGAATTCTTTACACTAAGAATCAGAGCTTGCAGGCCACTAACTATGAGTGGGATTTTGGTGATGGCACCATCTCCTTATCACCTCAACCACAACACATTTATAAGGAGGTGGGTAAATATGATATTCAATTGGTGGCCTACAACCAATTTGGGTGCGCGGACACAACAAAGTTAGAGAGCATTGTAAATGTTGAAATTGGTGGACAAGTATTGATACCCAATGCGTTTTCACCCAACCTTTCCGGTGCAACGGGAGGCAACGATCAAAGCAATGGAAAGAACGATGTGTTTTTGCCCATTACTCGCGGTGTGGTTGAATTCGAAATGATGATTTTCAATCGATGGGGAGAGCTGATGTTTCAAAGCACTGATCCTAATATTGGATGGGATGGATATTACAATGGCAAACTATGTCAGCAAGACGTGTATATGTACAAATTATCAGCCTCGTATGAAAATGGGGAACGCATAGTAAGGGTGGGGGATGTAAACCTGATACGATAAGATGAGAGGATATTTATGGTTTGGGTTTTTATTATTGATAACCATAGCGAAGGCTCAGGATCCGGAGTTTTCTCAATACTATGCTGCACCATTATACTTGAATCCTGCCTTTACGGGTACTACCATAGATCACCGTTTTATGGCCAACTACAGAAATCAATGGCCCAACGTAGCCCGTGGTTATGAGTCCTATGCTTTTTCCTATGACTACAATATGGATTACTACAATAGTGGAGTAGGATTTATGGCTGTAGTAGATAAAGCGGGAACCGCTGGCATGAAATCTAGTCAGTTCAATTTTCTGTATTCGTACAAATGGAATGTGAATGATAAGTGGGTGATTTCATCCGGGCTTAATTTTGGCTACGCGTTCAGAAGTATAGATTTTAATAGACTTTTATTCGGAGATCAACTACAATTCGATTCGGATGGATCAACACCCAGTGATGATCCTGCACTTTTTAATCTGGGGAATGCTAGTTATTTTGATTTCAATGCAGGAATGCTGGCATATAACAAAACATTTTGGTTGGGATTTGCTTCCAGTCATATCAATCAGCCCAACCGCTCACTCTTAAATGAAGAGGCGAGTATCCCCATCAAAACTACAATCCACGGGGGTATTCGTATTCCGCTCTACTGGGGCCCATTTAAGAAAGACCATATTTCGGTGCTCTCTCCTTCATTTGTTTACAAAAAACAGGGCAACTTTAGCCAGTTGGATTTGGGTGCTTATTTTTTATACGATCCTATCGCCATTGGACTTTGGTACAGGGGTATCCCGGTCAAACAGAATGTGAAAGACAACATCAGCCAGGATGCAGTTGTGGTGATTCTCGGGTTTCAATTCGAAAAAGTTGAAATCGCTTATGGGTATGACTTTACCGTGTCTGAACTAGGCCCGATTTCAGGGGGTACCCATGAGGTTTCGTTGCAATATAAACTGGATATTTATTCGGGTTCCAAATCCAGAAAAAAACAGAAGTACATTCCCTGCCCCACATTCAACAAGAAATAGAGGCGTGCCAGAGGCAGCAGATCCTGCGTCAGGAATGCGTAAAAATCCACCATTGTTGCCCTAAAACCTTAACTTTGCAACTAGTTTGCTTTTGTTTGAGGTATGCATTTTTCTTCCGAACTAGATAATAATCAAGTATTTGCCACCATTGGCAAGGCAGCCGATAGGCTGGGAGTGGATTGCTATGTAGTGGGGGGCTACGTTCGGGACCTGATTATGAAAAGGCCCAGCAAGGATGTGGATTTTGTTTGTGTGGGCAGCGGGATAGCCCTCGCTCAGGAGGTAGCCAAATCATTGGGCGGATTGCGTGTTACTATTTTTAAAAATTTTGGTACAGCAAGAGTAGATTGGGAAGGATATGAATTGGAATTTGTGGGTGCCAGAAAGGAGTCGTATAGAGAAGACTCGAGAAAACCATTGGTAGAGGATGGTACGTTAGAAGACGATCAGAACAGAAGAGACTTTACCATCAATGCAATGGCCATTGGGTTAAATGCCGATAAGTGGGGAACACTGATTGACCCTTTTGACGGATTGGCGGATATACAGAGAAAGATCATCCGCACACCACTTGCCCCTGCAATCACTTTTTCTGATGATCCTTTGCGAATGATGCGCGCCATTCGATTTGCGGCTCAATTGAATTTTGACATTGAAGCTTCAACCTTTGAGGCCATTACTGCCAATGCTTCAAGATTGAAAATTGTTTCGATGGAGAGGATAATAGATGAGCTGAATAAAATTATTCTCACACCAACTCCATCCTACGGGTTTAAACTGCTATTCCAATGTGGCTTACTGAAGGAATTTTTTCCTGAAATGGTGGAGCTGCATGGCGTGGAGAACATTGATAACAAAGGTCATAAGGATAACTTTTATCACACTCTTCAGGTGCTTGACAATACAGCCAAAACCTCTGAGGATTTGTGGTTGCGATGGGCCGCTATCTTGCACGATATTGCCAAGCCCGCTACCAAACGTTTTGATAAAGTACATGGTTGGACTTTTCATGGTCATGAGGACAGAGGCGCTCGAATGGTCCCAAAGATTTTTCGGAGGCTAAAATTACCCCTTGACGAAAGGATGATTTTTGTTCAGAAGTTGGTGCGCTTGCACCTTAGACCCATCGCTTTAGCCAAAGCAGTAACAGACTCAGCAGTCAGGAGATTATTATTCGAGGCAGGCGAGGACACAGAGGCCCTTATGTTATTATGCCGTGCAGATGTCACATCCAAGAACGGTGAAAAAGTAGCAAAGTACCTCAAGAATTTTGACCTGGTAGAAGAAAGGATGGGCGTTGTGGAGGAAAAAGACAAAGTGCGCAGCTTCCAACCCCCCATTAAAGGGGATGAAATAATAGAATTATTCAATATTCCTCCTGGCCCGATAGTTGGAGAAATAAAAGAACAAATAAAAGATGCGATATTGGATGGCGAAATTGAGAACGATAGGGAGCAAGCCTATGCACTCATGTTGAAAATCGCAGAGAAAAAAGGATTGGATAAAATCAATAAATAAATTTAGAAATGAGAGTAGTAAAACTGATTGTACTTTTTATAGCGGTCTTTGGATGGATGGATGCAACCGCCCAAAAGAAAAAGAACACAAAGGAAAATGAACCTAAACCGGCAGAAGTAACTCCTCCAGCAGAACCTCAACCGGCTGAGACGAAAACAATTGATCCGTTTTTACAGCATTTTTATAAGAAGTATGCACTGGCCTCACGGTGGAATGATGCAGAGGTGGCTAAAGATGCGCTCTACGATATGATTGCTATTAATCCGGAATCAGATTCTATTATTTTTAACCTGGCCTATTTTTATTATGAAAACAGGCAATACGCTTCTGCAACACTGGTAAGTCAGGAATTGCTGGCGAGGAATGCGAAAAATCAGGATTACCTAGAACTCTCCGCTGCCTCATTTGAAGCATTGGGCATATTGGATCGATCACTCCAGAATTACGAGACGCTGTACCTGCTTTCAAATAGTACCCTGTCGCTCTACAAAATTGCCTTTATGCAATTCGACCTTAAACGCTATGAAGAGTCATTGACCAATGTAGAAATCCTGCTGACTAAACCTGATGTGGAGACATATGACATTGGGTTCAATGACAGCAAAAACCAACAAAAAGACTTTCCAATGAAATTGGCTATTTTGAATCTTAAAGGTTTAAACCTTCAGGCCAAAGGAGACAAGGCAGGAGCAAAGAAGATTTTTGAAGACATCATCAAGGAAGCACCTGATTTCCAGCCTGCAATTACAAATCTGGCTGAACTGAATAAGGGTTAATGCAACCTTTTTCGTTTGGGCGGGTCATTAGATACGAGTTATAGCTTTGTTTGGGGGCCCTTACTGAACATATTCATACCGATATCATAGAAAAGTGCCTCCACGGAGACAGAGAGGCGTATTATGACCTGTATAAGCAGTACAGCCGCAGTATGTACAATGTGGCCTACAGGATAGTGCATGACGAGGATGAAGCGCAGGATGTGCTGCAGGAGGGCTTTATAAGCGCTTTTAAAAACCTAAAACACTACAGGGGAGATGCCACCTTTGGTGCCTGGTTGAAACGCATAGTAGTGAATAAGGCCATTAACTCAGTAAAGAAGAAAAAAATGGACCGATTTCCTGACGAGGGACAGGTGGAGGTGCCAGAGGAGAGTGTTGATGAATTTCAGGACTTTCCTTTTACAGTAGAAAAGGTGAGAGAGGCCATGGATAGATTGCCTGATGGATATAGGATGGTGCTTTCGCTGTATTTATTAGAAGGCTACGATCATGGAGAAATTGCCGAAATATTGGGGATTACAGAATCCACTTCAAAATCGCAATTTAACAGATCGAAAAAGAAGCTGAGGGAGCTACTGGAAAGTGGTTGAAGATAGAAATGGAAAAGTAAAGACTGGGTTATAAAATAATTGAAATGAAAGACTCACTCAAAGAATTTATTGGTAAGAATAGGGAAGAGTTTGACCACCGAATGCCTAAGGATACGGTCTGGCAAAAAATCTCTCAGAACCTTCCTCAGATGAAGGAGGTATCATTGTGGAATTCGGTGATGGTTTGGAGAGCAGCCGCTGTATTGTTCATGGGGTTGTCTGCTTTTCTTTTGTTGAATAATGCTAATAAAAGCACGGAATCTGCTTCTGAAAAATTGAGCAACCGTCAGCTTCAGGGAGAGTTTCAAGATGTAGAGTCTTTTTATAGCGATGAGATTGCCAAAAAGGTGGCATTGATCGATGATTTTGGTGGCTCATTTGTGAGTGATGAATTTGCGCAGGACTTCGAAAAGTTGGATGCCATGTACCAGGTACTGCGCGATCAATTGAAAACTAATCCAAGTGAAAAAGTGCGTGATGCCCTGATTCTAAATATTTTGGTGAGAATTGATTTACTCAATCAACAGATCAAGAGACTGGAGGATGTCAAAGAAAAGAAGAAGGACGCCTCAGTCTAAAAGTCTTCGTCACTTTTCAGTTCAAATTCCGCTGGCTTCACAAGTTCATAGCATCAAATTATATAACCCCCACTGGATGTTATATAAACCTTGGCGTTTCCTTCGCGCCCTTTGCGTGAAAAAATAAGAACCATGGAATATCTACTGTTCAACAAAATAGAAGAAAGAAGCACGTCACCCCTAAAAGTCTTCGTCACTTTTCAACTCAAATTCCTCTACTGCGGAATCAAAAATCTTAGTGTTCTCGCATTTGATAACACGAGCAGGAAATTTTTTAATCAGCCCGTAACTATGGGTAGCCATCAGCACAGCAGTACCACTCTTATTGATTTGCTGAAATACTTTTAGGATGCCATTGGAAACGGAAGGGTCGAGATTTCCTGTAGGTTCATCCGCTATCAGAATAACCGGCTCGTTAATAAGCGCCCTGGCAATAACCACCCTTTGCTGTTCTCCTCCGGAAAGTTGATGCGGCATTTTCTTCTCCACCGACCCAAGACCTACTTGCATCAGTACTTCTGCAAGCCTGCTCTTGGTTTTAGCACCTTCTTTCCAGCCAGTGGCCTTCATTACAAAAGTGAGGTTTTCACCTACGGTGCGGTCTGGGAAAAGTTGAAAGTCCTGAAATATGATTCCAATTTTTCTTCTTAGTAACGGTACTTCTTTAGGTTTGATCTCCCGGATATTAAACCCTGCCACTTGTGTATCGCCAAGTCGAAGAGGGAGGTCGCCATATAGTGTCTTGAGCAATGATGATTTCCCGGATCCCGTACGGCCTACTAGAAAAACAAACTCACCCTTAGCGATCTCAAAGGAGATATTGTTCAGTACGGAATTGTGGTCCTGAAAAATGGTGGCGTCTTCTACGCGTACTACAGGATCGGAAGAAAACATATCACAATTTATTTACACTAAAACCTAGAAATCTCAAACCGGCAACCTCTAACCTAAAACCTTAACCATTAGCCTTTTTATGATCAGCCAAAAACTTCTCTAAACCGCTGTCAGTAAGAGGATGCTTCAGTAAGTCCATAATTACTTTTAATGGGCAAGTCACTACATCGGCTCCTATTTCTGCACATTTAATAAGGTGCATGGTATGTCTGATGCTAGCGGCAAGGATTTCAGTCTCGTAACCATAATTATCATAGATATGGCGTACTTGCGCGATCAAATCCAGCCCGTCCTGCGAGATGTCATCAAGTCTTCCTATGAATGGCGAAAGGTAACTTGCTCCTGCTTTAGCAGCCAAAATGGCCTGTCCTGGTGAAAAAACCAGGGTGCAATTGGTTCTTATACCCTCACTGTGAAATTTTTTGATGGCCTTGATGCCTTCTTTGATCATTGGCACTTTCACCACAATTTTGTCATCGATTTTGGCCAGTTCTTTGCCTTCTTTAATGATAGCGTCAAATTCAGTGGCAATCACCTCAGCGCTTACGTTATTGTCAACAATACCACATATTGCTTTGTAGTGGCCTTTGATGTTGTCAGCTCCGGAAATGCCTTCTTTTGCCATCAACGAAGGATTGGTGGTTACACCGTCTAATACCCCTAAATCGTATGCTTCTTTAATTTCCTGGAGGTTGGCAGTGTCGATAAAAAATTTCATAAGGGTATTTAGATGTGAATTGATATTTTCAATTACAAAACTAACAGAAAATGGAGGATATCAGGAATCTGAAGGGGAGATAAAAAAGGGCAAACCGAACATCGCACCGCTACGACTACCTACCCTTGCTACCTTCCGGTCCTGGGGGAGTTCAGCAGGAGCTGGTCGTGCCGATTTGCCGGCCGCAAAGGTAAGGGATAAGCACCAAAGCTCAAACCTATTAGGTGCTGCTATTTTATTAATCCTGAAAGGTGAAGATTAAACTCCATTCCGGATACCTCCGTGAATCCATCGGCCTCTAAATCATCCATAATGGCCTCGTCAAAATCCATTTCCCGAGTTTCTACTTTGCCATTGGCATACACAATGAGCTCTGTGCCGTTCAGATGAACAGGATTCAGCTTTACCAAAAGTTTTGACCCTTCAATTTCTTTTTTGAAATATTGGTGTACGATATTTGACTGGATACTCATAAGGAATGCAGCAGTTACAAAATAGCCTTGAAACAGAAAGGCTTTTCATTCAGCGCCTAAAATACGAAGATGCTGAAGAAATATTTTATGCTTACGCCAGTAAGTTGGAGGCTACCCGATTTGTATCATGGCCAGCCCACAGAACAGTAGCCGATACCAATAAATACCTCCGGCAAGCGGTCCAGGACTGGAACTCGGGATTAGCGCATAGTTACTCGATCAGAACGAAATCCGATAACCGATTGATCGGATCGGTGGGCGTGATCAATGAGAATGGAAATGTTCAGTTTGGGTATGTACTGAGTCCATCTGTTTGGAATAGGGGCTATGCCACAGAAACCGTTACCGAGCTTTTAAAACAACTAATAATACTGAATGGAGTATACCGGATATGGACATTTGTGGATGTTGAGAACACAGCCTCACAGAAGGTATTACAAAAAGCAGGACTGGAGGAGGAGGCCAGATTGACCAAATGGCACCGGTTTGTAAATCAAAATAATCAACCCAGGGATTGCGTCCTTTACCGATGGCCCCAGTAATAGAAATGAACCTTTCTGAGAAATTGTTTGACGAGTTTGAGCATGAAATTGCCAAAAGCGAATACCAGCGGGCTTTGATGTTGGCAGGTGTGTTTTTTGTAGCCATAGTTGTTATGTCGCTCAATTTTTTTCTGCTCGATAATAGCGTGGTTAAATTTTATGGAGGCAGCTCTATTTATTTTCTCACCATCACCTACATTTTAGTTTTTATCCTGTATGAATTAGGTGTCATATGGTTTATAAAAAAGCGGACGGGTGAGGGTAAAAGGATAAGCACGAGGTTTAAGGTTACACAAACAACCATCGAAATTACCTACATGAGTTTACTGATTCTTTATATCATTGATATCAAGAACATCTACTTGTTTATAGATTCTCCAGTACAGTTTATTTATTTCTTCTTTATTATACTTTCTATCCTGCATCTTGATTATCGCATTACATTGTTGAGTGGAATTCTTTCTGCAATTCAGTTTGGTTTGATTGTTTTCTACGCCTACCATTTTGCGGGTATTCCGGTAAGGTACATGCCTTCGCTGCCAGAGAACGCCTACTACGTGCGTTGTATCATCTTTGTGTTGTCTTCTGGTGTTGCGGCTTTTGTGGCCAATGAAGTAAAGCGCAGGGTAAAATCTTCGCTGGATTTCAAATTGCAAAAAAGCAAAATTGAAGTTCACCTGGGACAACAAGTATCAAGGGATATACTCACTACATTGACCAGGGATGGGGGAAAACCAATGAAAGGAGAGGCTACCGTACTGGCATTGGATATACGGGGTTTTACCCATTTTGCAGAAGGCCTCAGTTTGGATGAGATACAGGATTTTCAAAATAAATTCTTTGGCCCTGTGTTGGATATCATCAACCAGCACCGTGGTGTTGTTAATCAAATATTGGGCGATGGTATAATGGCCACTTTTGGAGCGCCCAGCCACAATCCACTTCATGCAGACATGGCTTTTCAGTCTGCACTTAAAATTTTAGAAAAGGTAAGCCAGTTATGTAGAGATGGAGTAATTCCTGAGACAAGAGTAGGAATGGGGATTCATTCTGGGGAAGTGATAACAGGGAATATTGGTAATGAAAACAGAAAACAATATTCGATAAGTGGTAAAGCAGTGATCATAGCATTTCGTCTTGAGCAATTGAATAAAGAGTACAACACGCAACTGTTGATATCGGAGGAGGTAAGAAAAAATATTGTAAGAGGAAATGTAACTATTACCAGCCTTGGACAGGTTCGGTTGAAAGGGCTAGAGAGCCAGGTGGAGATCCATGAGGTGGCCTATGAAGGGTAATAGAAAATAAGCATGGAGATGAGAAAGGCCAATATCGATGCCACAAATCCGTACATAAAAATGCTATAGGAGATCCTTAACAACTTGTATTTTCTTGCTAATACTTTTCCATTAAAGTAAATGTCCTTAATGATGCTGCTGTATAAAAAATCAGCATCCTTCATCATTTCTTTCACACCCCATTCGTAATTTTCCAACTCCATGCCATGAAAGTTGCCAAAAAACAAGAGGTTGGTTTTCTTCTTCTTGATATCTTCTGTAGTGAATTTGCCCGATGAAATATTTGGTCTTGTTGCAAGCACAGCATAAACTATTGTGAGGAGGCAAGAACCCACCAGCATGAGGGTAGGGACGAGTAAATCCGGAAACTCTTCCAGCTTCCGAAATAGTACAGATACGATAACTGACAGAATGATGGCATTGATAGAGACCATGATATTGGCTTTGGAGTCGGCCATTTCGCTCAACGTAATGTGATTCTGTGATGTGATGCGGAACATGGTTTCTACTCCTCGTTCTGGCTTGTTGGTTTTATCCAACTTGCGTTGAAGCTTTTCCAAATCATTCTCTAAGTCTTTCAAATACTTTTTATCCCCTTTGGGTTTAATCTCCTTTTTAAGGTTTTTAATATTTTTTCTTTTTTTCTTTTCCAGCACTGTTTTTCCATATGCTGTAAAATAAGTATGGTCTTCCAAAAATTTAAGGTTGAATTTTACCCATTCTTTATCGGTGAATTCTTTCCCATTGACATGAGCCAGCTCCTTGCGAAGCTTTTGACCGGTTTCAAATAAATCTTCGTTGGATAGGTGATAAAGGTCTGCATCGCAAACGACCATGTCTACAATGTCTTTTGGGTGCTGCGGCATTTCTGTTGCCTCGATGGCCTTACATACTGCATTAATTTTTTCAGGAGAAGCCCCCCATTCTGTAAGAACTTTTTTTGCTGTCTCTACAGAATTTGTCTCATGATGCTCACAGCCCATAATGTAGCCGGTGTCATGGATCCAGGCTGCAATGAGAGCCGTTTCCATTTGATCATCCGTTAAACCACTTTTTTCGCCTATTTCTTTTGCCGCTTCTGCAACTTTTTTAGTGTGATAGATATTATGATAGGCATAGGAGTCATTGAGTTGAGAAAGTGTAGCCTCTGCGTAAGCTTTTGATTTTTCAATAAGGGCTGTATCCATCATTCTTAATATTATATAAAACTATCAATAATTGAGGAGAATTATAGTCGTATTTTCACTTCTGTACGTAGGGTAATGTTGAGTATTTTTGAATAATTGAACCTGTATTGAATCAAATGAGATTATTAGTTGCTATTGGCTTGGTCTTTTCGTCTGTGTGGGCCTGTGCGCAAACCAATAATGAGAATGACAAGTATTACCTGTACCTGATAGGTGATGCGGGTGAACCTACTGTTTCCTCTGCTCCTTACATTACTACCATTGAATCTCAACTCGCTAATAACGACAATGTGCATTCATCCATTGTGTTTTTAGGAGATAATGTATACCCAAAAGGTGTAGAAGATGAAGATCATAAAAACAGGAACGAAGGTGAGCAAATTTTGAGCGATCAGGTGGCAATTGCTGGCGATAAAAGCGGTGTATATTTCATTCCCGGAAACCATGACTGGAGAAAAGGAAAAAGAGACGGACTTCATCAAATAGGAAGACAACAAGCTTGGGTGGATTCGCTTTCCAACAATAGGATTCAGCTGCTTCCTCAAAATGGATGTCCTGGGCCCGTGGAGATTGCGCTTTCTGATCAGATTACTTTGATAATTATAGATTCCCAATGGTGGCTGCATCCTTGGGAAAAACCAGAAGGAGAGACCAGTACTTGTGAGAATAAAACCAAGCCCGAAGTACTGACTGCTATTGAGGATATACTTCAGCGAAATCGGGGGAAGCAAGTGGTGATCGCTGCACACCATCCTCTATACACATACGGAGAGCATGGTGGTGTATCCACCTTAAAAGATCATATTTTTCCTTTGACCGCTGCAAAGAAGGGATTGTATTTGCCCCTTCCTCTGATCGGTTCTATTTACCCTCTGTATAGGAAGGTATTCGGAAATATCCAGGATACCGCACATCCTATCTATAAGGATTTCAGGAACTCGCTGGAAGACGTAATGCGAAAGTACCCTGGAACTATCTATGCTGCTGGCCATGAACATGGAATGGAATATATTAGTAAGGACAGCATACATTATGTCGTGAGCGGCTCAGGGTCAAAGTCCACAAATGTGAAGCAAAAGGGATATGCGAAATTTGCCCAATCCTCATTAGGATTTGTTCGTGTTGCTATTACTTCTGAAAATAATGTAAGGATTGAATATTTTGTGGAGGGAAATGCTGATCCGGCTTACACACAAACCTTTCCAATTCGAGAAAAGCCCAATGGGGAGGAAGTGCCAATTGTAACAGAAGGTTTTGTTACAGCGAGCGCGAGTGAGCAATACCACGCTACCGAAAGTAAGAAGAAATGGATGGGTGCAAACTATCGGGATGTGTGGGCGCAGGAAATTAAAGCTCCGATTTTTAATTTCATGTCGCCAGGAGGTGAACTGAAAATCGTACAAAAAGGCGGAGGTATGCAAACCCTTTCTCTTCGATTGGAGAACAACGAAGGAAAACAGTATACATTAAGATCTATTGAAAAGTATCCTGAGAAAGCCATACCTGAAGCTTTTAGGGAAACCATTGCCAAAGATATAGTGCAAGATCAAATCTCAGCAGCTCATCCTTACGGTGCTTTAGTGGTTCCTTATTTGGCGGATGCAGCTGGTATTTATCATACCAATCCAAAAGTGGTCTGGTTGGCTGACGATCCAAGGTTGGGCGAATACAGGAAGACCTTTGCTAATCGGCTTATGATGTTTGAAGAGCGGCCAAGTGGAGAAGCGAAAGACATGGATTTTTTTGGTAATGCAGATGACATAGAGAGCACGTTTAAAGTAATCGACAAACTGGCCAAGGACAATGATAATTATGTGGATCAGCAATTTGTGCTTCGTTCGCGGTTATTTGATTTATGGATTGGCGATTGGGACAGGCATGATGACCAATGGCGATGGGCAGAATTTGACAAAAAGGGAGGGAAGATGTACCGCCCAATTCCGCGGGATAGGGACCAGGTGTTTTTTGTAAACGAAGGCAGGATCCCAAAAATGGCAAGCAAGAAATGGACCTTGCCAAAGTTGCAGGGTTTTGATTATGATCTGAAATGGCCGGCAGGGTTCATGTTCAATGCCAGGTATTTTGATCGAAGTTTTCTAACATCTCCCAGCAAAGAGGATTGGATAAAGGAGGCCAAAGATTTGCAGAGCGTACTTACCGATGAGGCGATAGAAAATGCAATTAAAAAATGGCCGAAAGAAATTTTTGATTTGCACGGTGAGGAAATAATCAAGAAACTAAAAGTGAGGAGAGAAAAACTGGTAGCGTATGGCTTAAACCACTACTACTTTTTGGCTGAGGCGGTGAATGTAGTAGGTTCCAATAAACACGAGTTATTTGAAGTTACTTATCTTGATAATGGAGACCTTGAAGTGGCAGTATATAAAACCAAAAAAGAGGGGGAGGTCGATAAGGAAATATACAGGCGCACTTTTGTACGTGGCGAAACAAAAGAAGTAAGGCTATATGGATTGGAGGGCAATGACCAATTCAGATTCAAGGGTGAATCGGGGAAACATATAAAAGTAAGGGTGATTGCAGGGAAGGGAAATGACAGGTTTTCATCTTCAGCTAATCATAGACCGTTGGTATATGCCAAGCCAAAGGGTATAGATATTGAAAAGGGTAGTAAGTTTCGTGACAGACGATCTTCTGATCCATTGGTGAATGACTACAACCGCAAAGAATTTAATTACAACCTATTGGCTCCATTGGTCATCGCGAATTTTAATGTGGATGATGGAGTATTTTTAGGAGGAGGTTTTTTGGCAACTACCCATGGATTTAGAAAAGATCCTTTCAAAACCAGGCATTTGTTTTTAGGAAGTTATGCCATTAATACGAGCTCATTTAATTTCATGTATCAAGGCCGATACACAGGCTTGATCAGAAAGTGGAATGGTGAATTGGACCTGGATGTGAAGTCACCCAATTTCGTCAACAACTTCTTCGGGTGGGGCAACGAATCAGTTTTTGATAAAAACGTAGATGACAATCCTGCACTTGATTTGGACCACGCTATTGAATTCTACCGATTGAGGTTCAAAGAATGGTCACTAAACATTAATCTGGAAAGAAGAATTGGCTCGAATGGCTTTTTGAAATTGGGGCCGGCCTTGCAGATTGTTGAACTGGAGCGGTCTGACGAAAATCGTTTTGTAAAAGATTACGAGGCTACGTTACCAGAAGCAATCTTAGAGACGACTAAAAACTTTGCAGGGGCCAGCTACAGTTGGGGGATTGACAACAGGAACAGTCCGGTTTTCACCACCAGAGGTTTGTACTTTGAGCAAAGCAGCCGTTGGATGAATGACCTGGGATCATCCAACTCGTTTGGAAGTTACAATGCATCATTGAGCTTATACCAATCATTCAAATTGCCAGCCAAAGTTACTTTTGCCTTCAGGGCTTCCGGTGGTTTTAATGATGGGAACTACGAATTATACCAGGCACAAATACTAAGCGGAAAAACTGAACTAAGAGGATTTAGAAAAACCAGATTCTATGGGGACAGTCGTTTGGTTTTTAATCATGAAGTAAGGATAAAATTGGGAGATATTAGATCTTACTTTATACCAGCATCGATAGGAATCAATGGATTTTATGATGTGGGTCGGGTGTGGTATGAAGATGCCAGCGGAATAGATCCTACTTCCATCACAGGTAAATCCAATAAATGGCATCAGGGATTTGGGGGAGGCATCTGGTTAACCCCATTTAATATGGCTGTGGTTTCTGTCGAAGCTGCACATTCCGTTGAAGGAACGCTGGGCTATTTCAGGTTAGGTTTTCTGTTTTAATTACAAGAATTATAAAACCGAGCTAAGGCGTATATTTTATTATACCTCATTAAGTCCTTTCGGTCGTGGAGCGCAGCACATTTCATCTTTAGCCCTGCCGCCCATTGATCAAAATTATCAGGCTTGACAATGGTTAAATCTCCTGAGTCTTTGCTTCTCACCAGGTATTCGTTTTGCATAAACTGCGCATTGGTATTGGATAATTCCTGCGCGTTGTCAAGATCCTCTTCTATTTGATCTTGTGCGTCAGTGTCGCCAGCAATGGCATCTCCCAGATTACGCTCCAGCGATCTTTCCGCCATTTCCTTTGCTGCCGAATCTGCGGCCTGGTTAACAAGATTATTCAGTCCCGATCTTTCCGTGGTTGGATAAGGGTTGCGCATAACTATTAAATTGCCCTCGACAACATGGCGGAGCATCCCACCTTTGTAATTTTCATAGGTGGTCACCTTGCCGTTGATTGTTTGTTCTGCGGTGCTGATTTGTTCTGCTGATATAATACTCACGTATTGGTCAGGCTTCTCAAACAATACAGACCCCATATGGAAACCAAATTCTTCAGCATCACTCACTGCACGAACGGCAATTCGACCATTCAGTTTGTTTCCATTTTTCAAATGGATAATACCTGGATGAAAATTTTTAGTTTCATCCTTCACTACTCTGTAATCACCAGCTGTTTTTAAAAGGCCAAATGATTGAATCACATTCCGCTTAAATACTTCTTTTCCGTTGTCACCCCTAAATCGAACTTCCAGGGTATCGCCTTTTTTCACTTTTAATTGAATTTTCCCCTCTAGTCGTTCTCCGCTATTTTTAGTAATAAACCCAACATCATAGCGAGTAACAATAGTTTGATTGGGCTCAACGCCTGAAACAGACATCACCTCATATTGAGCATTGGCAAATAGTGGACAAAGAATGAAAAGGAAGACAATGCATTTCATGGTGTAGCTAGCTTGTGGTGGAACTTAAATATACAGAAGTTCTCCTGTATTGGGGAGCTTAACTTCTGCCAGTAGTTCACTTTCCAATAACCCTGCCATGCTTTCTAAATAGGCAATCACATCCGATTTATTATTATGAGAAAGATGCCTGCCCACTGCGTGCAATACTTTCGGATCAGATAATTTTTCCAGATGTCGGAGATCGTCAATATCAAACCCAAAATTCAACAAATCAGAAATGAGGTCATCCATTCTCAATCCACTGGTGGAACAATAATCATTCAACTGTTCGTTCCAATCACCATGTCCTTCCATGGCCCGTGTGTGAATCTCCTTTTTGGTAAGTCGTGTTACTTCCTGTGCCAGGAACCCACAATTGCAAGCGCCCATATGTCCCCATTGGTATTCTGGGCTTTTACTCATCCTTTTTGCGGTAGCACGAAGTGCCTGAATTACGTCAACAGAATTTTTAGCCATAATTTTGATGTTGGATGCCCTAATTTAATTCACTTAACAGCAAAGTGCTAGTATTTGTTGTACTTACCTTTGGTGTGATTAAACCTATTTTAATATGCGTCAACATGCAATCTTGTTTGTGCTGCTGATTGTTATCAGTGCCTGTAGCTCAGAAAAGAAAGAAAGAGTTTTTAATGAGGGTCTTAATGTGGTGAATATGGATACAACCGCACGTCCTCAGGATGACTTGTTTCAGTTTGCTAATGGAGGCTGGCTGGCAAGAACGCAAATTCCTGCAGACAGAGGAAGTTGGAATAGCTTCAGCGAATTATATGAGCACAATAATGCCATTCTATTAGAGGTGCTGACGGAAGCCGCTAATAATCCAAATTACATCGAAGGAACAGATCAACGAAAGGCATCTGATTTTTATAGCATCGGGATAGATTCACTGCTGGCTGAGAAAACAGGAGTAGCTGTAATGAAGCCAGTCTTTGATCAAATCGCCAGCATCACCAATCACAATACATTGCAACAATACCTGGTTCAGCAGGAGTTAGAGGGCGGAGGAGCATTTTTTAGTTTTTATGTTATCTCCGACTTGAAGGATTCTAAAACCAATGCGGCTTATTTGGGATCGGGAGGATTGGGCTTACCAGAGCGTGACTATTATTTGAAGACGGATGATAAATCGAAGGAGACGCGCGTAAAATACCTGGAGCATGTAATGAAGATGCTTCAATTGTCGGGTGAGTCAATCGATCAATCAAAAAGATCAGCTGATAAAATTGTGGCGATAGAAACCCAACTGGCCAAGGCTACTCTTACCAAAGAGGAGAGCCGAAACCCTGCGAATCTATACAACAAAAGATCAGTGAAACAACTGCAAGCTGTAGCACCTGATGTTGATTGGGAAAAATATTTTGAAGGACTGGGGGTGGAGTTGGACAGCGTCATCGTCACCGAACCTGAATTCATTAAAGAGTGTCAGAAGATTTTTGGAAGTGAACGCTGGAGTGATATTCAGGCGTATTTGAAATGGACAGCCATTCAGGGAGCTGCTCCCTATTTGAATCATGCCTTTGTAGCGGAATCTTTTGAGTTCAACAATAAATATTTGAGAGGCACTGAAACATTACGACCCCGATGGAAGCGTGTACTCAGTGTGACGGATAATTTATTAGGAGATGCCATTGGCCAGCTCTATGTGGATAAAGCATTTCCACCTGAAGCCAAGAAGAAAGCTTTGGAGATGGTTGAAAATATTAAACTTGCCATGGCCGATCGGATAAAGAAACTGGACTGGATGACAGATTCTACCAAGCGCATGGCGTTGAAGAAGCTAAGCACCTTTACAGTAAAAATTGGTTACCCTGATGAATGGAAAAGCTATGCCGGGTTGTTGATTGATAAATCCCCAGAGTCTTCTTCTTATTATCAGAATGTAGTGAATGCATCCCAATGGGCGGTAAGGAGAAATATTCAAAAATTAGGTAAGCCAGTAGATAAAAGCGAATGGCAAATGACACCTCAAACGGTGAATGCCTATTACAATCCGCTCTTTAATGAAATCGTATTTCCTGCTGGTATCTTACAGCCTCCATTTTATAATTACAAAGCAGATGAAGCGGTGAACTATGGTGGTATAGGTGCTGTAATCGGGCACGAGATATCACATGGATTTGACGATTCGGGCAGTCAATTCGATGCAGAGGGGAACATGAAAAACTGGTGGAAGGATGAAGATCTGAAATTGTTCAAGCAGAAAGGAAATTCATTGGCCAGTCAGTTCGATACCTTTGAAGTACTCCCTGAGGTTTTTGTTCAGGGCGAGTTTACGTTGGGTGAAAACATTGGCGACCTTGGGGGAGTGATGGTAGCTTATGAAGGATTACAACGATTCCTGAGAGAGAATGGCAGACCTGGATTGATCGATGGATATACTCCGGAACAGCGGTTTTTTATTTCCTGGGCAACCATTTGGAGGTCAAAAGATAAAGAGGAAAGTTTAAGGACTCAGGTCAATACCGATCCGCATGCACCTAACTTATTTAGAACAAATGGCCCTGTGAGTAATGTGAAATACTTCTATGAGGCGTTTGATCTCAAACCGGGTGATAAGCTGTACAGAGAAGAGAAGGACAGGGTAGAGATATGGTAAGATATAGGGGTGAAAACCTAATATTTTGCGAGAGGGTTTGTAATCAATGTTCCCTTTAGTAATATTGCCCCACCAAACGACCAATTATGGGAAGAGGAGATAAAAAAACGAAGAAAGGAAAAATCTGGAAGGGTTCTTACGGGAATTCCAGAAAAAGAGCTGTGAATAAGGTGAAGTATACACCTGTTGCCAAAGCTGCTAAAGCCACTGAAGAAGTAGAGGCTAAGCCCAAACCGAAAGTAAAGAAGGCTGCTAAGAAGAAAGTAAAGCCTGCTGATAAATAAAATGAAATTCAATAAGAACATAGCATGGTGGTGGCATTTCCGAATTTCGGGGATCGGCTGCATGTGCTATAGTTAAAATTATATAGTATCTACTATTGGAAGCCCGCCCCGAGTCATCGGGGCGGGCTTCTTGTTTTTATACACTTTCAAAAAATGAATTTTAAAATATACACTCGATCGAAAAAACTGCTGGCGGATACCCTCACGCCAGTGAATATTTATCTAAAACTGAGAGATGTTTATGCGGGTAGCTTTTTATTGGAGAGTTCTGATTATCACGGACAGGAGAACAGCCTTTCGTTCATTTGCTGTGATCCCATTGCTTCTTTTCAAATGCATGGTGATAAGCTCACTGAAAAATATCCAGATGGAAGCATTTGCAATGATGTGTTGGTCAATAGCAACGATGTGGTATCGAGATTAGATCACTTTAGAAATTCGTTTGATGTTCAAAACGCAGACACAAAATACATATCGGGTGGCCTCTTTGGGTATATGGCTTACGATGCCGTGCGGTATTTTGAAAATATCGATCTGACCATTACCAACAAGCAAATCCCAGATATGCTGTACAAAGTATTTCGGTACGTGATCGTGATCGATCATTTCTCTAATGAACTCGTGTTGTTTGAAAATGCAATATCACCAGACACACCTTCCGGAATAGATGATTTACAAAAAATTATTTTCAGTAATCGATTTAGTACTTTCTCGTTTACTGCAAGTTCCGATGAAACCTCCAATATTTCAGATGAAGAATATTTAAAAATGGTGGATGCTGGCATCGCACATTGTAAGCGGGGAGATGTATTTCAAATCGTATTGTCGAGAAGGTTTACTTCTCAGTTTCAGGGAGATGAATTTAATGTGTACCGTGCGCTGCGCTCCATCAATCCCTCTCCCTATTTGTTTTATTTCGACTTTGGAAGTTTTAAAATCTTTGGCTCTTCTCCTGAAGCGCAAATTCAAGTCAAAGGAAAGGACGCGTCCATCTTTCCGATTGCTGGCACCTTTAAAAGAACAGGCGATGATCAGGAAGACGCAAAATTAGCAACCGCCCTGGCAAATGATAAAAAAGAAAACGCGGAGCATGTGATGCTGGTGGATCTGGCTCGCAACGACATGAGCAGGGATGCAGAGGAGGTGAAAGTGGAGGTGTTTAAAGAAATTCAATACTACAGCCACGTTATTCACCTTGTGTCTAAGGTAACCGGAAAAATAAAAAACAGCTCAGCGTTAAAGGTGGCTGCCAATACTTTTCCTGCAGGCACCTTGTCTGGTGCGCCAAAATACAAAGCAATGACACTCATCAATGAATATGAAAACATCAACAGGAGTTTTTATGGAGGAGCAATTGGCTTTCTGGGTTTTAATGGTGATTTCAACCACGCCATTATGATCAGAACCTTTTTGAGTAAATCCAATCAGTTGATTACACAGGCTGGAGCCGGTGTAGTGGCGAAATCAGTTCCTGAAAATGAATTGCAAGAGGTGAACAACAAATTAGCAGCCCTAAGAAAAGCCATTAGAATGGCAGAAGAGTTATGAAAAAGGATATGAAAGTTTTGGTGCTCGACAACTACGACTCGTTTACCTACAACCTGGTGTACTTGCTCAGAGAGTTGGAGTTGGATACTACGGTAGTTAGAAATGATCAAATTGAAATGGAGGCAGTAAATCAATTTGATAAAATATTGCTTTCTCCCGGGCCTGGTATTCCAAATGAAGCGGGCATCATGAAATCCCTGATCAGGGAATATGGACCCACCAAGAGTATTTTGGGAGTTTGTTTAGGTCACCAGGCTGTTGCCGAGGTGTACAATGCCACATTATTCAACATGAAGGAAGTGATGCATGGTGTTACTAGTAGAACAACATTTCCTGATGAAACTGAAATTCTTTTTCGTGGCATTCCGCAAGAGATTGAAGTCTGCCACTATCATTCCTGGTCGGTCGATCCAGGTAGCATTAATGGAGTGTTGAAAGTTACAGCTGTAAACGATGCCGGGTTGGTCATGGGAATTGCGCATACTCGATTTGATGTGAAGGGAGTACAGTTTCATCCTGAGTCGATCTTGACTACACATGGTAAGCAAATGATTGCGAACTGGATTAATAATTGATGACTGATGTTATGCAAAAATGTATTATGCTAAGAATCTACGGAGATACAACCCAAGAGCTTAAAGAGAAAGGACGCCTGCTTACTCTGTGTGTATTTCTCTGTGATGCGCTGTGGTAAAAAAACATCTATTTGTAACTCTTGTGAATAAATTTCACCATTTAAGTGAATAGAAGAATGAAAGAAATTTTAAATGAATTAATAGGTTATCGCTCGCTCGATAAAGCAACAGCCAGGCAAGTGCTGATGGATCTGGCTTCTGGCAAATACAATGCAAGTCAAATGAGTGCTTTTATAACGGTGTACATGATGCGCGCTATCACCATTGACGAACTGGAGGGTTTCAGGGATGCGATGCTGGAGCTTTGCATAGGGGTGGAAACAGATTTACCAGTAATAGATGTGTGCGGAACAGGGGGTGATGGAAAAAATACTTTTAACATCTCAACGCTTTCATCATTTGTGGTGGCTGCTGCTGGCCAGCCGGTGGCCAAACACGGCAACTATGGGGTGTCATCGGTAAGTGGGTCTTCCAATGTAATGGAGCACTTTGGGTATCAGTTTACCAACGACCTTGCAAAGCTGAAAAAAGAACTGGAGCTGGCTAATATTTTCTTTATGCATGCACCCTTGTTCCATCCAGCTATGAAAAACATTGCACCCATCAGAAAGGAGCTGGGTGTAAAAACATTCTTTAACATGTTGGGCCCCATTGTCAATCCGGCAAGACCACCTCGGCAATTGGTGGGAGTGTTTAGTTTGGAGATGGCACGTCAATATGGATACCTCTACCAGCAGAGTAAAAAGGATTATGTGATTGTGCATGACCTGAATGGTTATGATGAGATCTCACTCACTGGCCCCTTCAAGATGTTCACCAATTTGGGTGAAGATCAGTTGGAGCCTGCTGATTTAGGTCTGCCGCAGATTAAGGCTTCGGATATAGCGGGTGGCGATACGGTGGAGGAAGCCGCTGAAATTTTTAAAAACATACTGGAAGGTAGAGGGACTGAAGCACAAAATGCTGTAGTAGTTGCAAATGCTGGTATGGCATTGTACTGCGGAAATAATGATCAAGGGATAGCTAAAGCAATAGCGAAAGCGGAAGAAGCACTTCAATCAGGTGCTGCATTACAAACCTTTAAAAAATTGATAAACTGATCATGGATATCTTAGGCAAGATTGTAAGACACAAGGAAAAGGAAGTAGCAGAGAGAAAAAGTTTATTTCCTGTGAAATTGTTGGAGCAAAGTATCTATTTCGAAACACCCTCCATTTCCCTCAGGCAATACATAAAGAGAACTGACAAGTCAGGGGTGATTGCAGAAATAAAAAGAAAGTCTCCCTCTAAGGGAGATATCAATCCTTATGTTTCTGTTGAACGCACTTCAATTGGATACATGCAGGCTGGGGCTTCCGCACTTTCGGTGCTCACTGATAATACTTTCTTTGGGGGAAGCAGTGAGGACCTCACTACCGCTCGAAAATTTAACTTTTGTCCGATACTGCGCAAAGATTTTGTGATCGATGAATACCAGTTGATTGAAGCGAAGTCAATAGGTGCCGATGCAGTATTGTTGATCGCAGCCATTCTGGACCCTGTAAAATTAAAAGATCTTTGTGATGCAGCCCATGCGTTGCAATTGGAGGTATTGCTAGAGGTACACGATGAAGAAGAGTTGCAAGCTAATCTTGAAGCCATACCAGATGTAATAGGTGTTAATAACAGGAACCTGAAAACATTTGAGGTGAGCACGGAGTTGAGCAAACGATTGATTCAATATATCCCTAATGATTTCACGAAAGTGTCTGAAAGTGGAATAGATACGCCATCTGTTGCGGCCGACTTGCGCTCCTGCGGTTTTGATGGTTTTCTTATAGGGGAATTGTTCATGCGATCTGGCCGACCGGAGCGTGCTGCGATGGAGTTTGTAAAGGAATTAGACCGATTGGAAAAGAAAACCAAAACGCATGTCAGCCTTTAAGTTAAAAATATGCGGCATGAGAGAGCGAGTCAATATCCTTGACGTGAGCTCGGCACACCCTGACTTTATGGGATTTATTTTTTATAAAAATTCACCACGCTATGTAGGTGCTGATTTTAGTATTCCAGATGACTTAGATGTAAACATCCAAAGGATAGGTGTATTTGTCAATGAAGAAGTAGGTGCTATACTTGATTTGGTTTTGAAACATCGCCTTGATTTTGTGCAATTGCATGGTGATGAATCACCAGCGCAGTGTAAGGAGTTAATGGAAAAAGGAATTGGTGTCATTAAAGTCTTTTCAGTGGATGATGATTTTGATTTTACGGTCGTAGATCAATACCAATCAGAGGTAGATTATTTTTTGTTCGACACCAAAGGCAAAGCCAGAGGAGGTAATGGCGTAGCCTTCAATTGGAGTTTGCTTGAAAACTATAAAGGAGCAATTCCATATTTTCTTAGCGGAGGGATTGATCCTGAAAATGTAAATGAAGTCATTGGCTTAAAGCACGAGCAATTGTTTGCAATCGATGTGAACAGCGGAATTGAAAGAGCTCCGGGCAGTAAAGACGTATCAAAACTCAATTTATTAATTAAGAATTATGTTGGTAGATGAACGAGGGTATTACGGACAGTTTGGTGGAGCCTTTATCCCCGAGATGTTGTATCCTAATGTAGAAGAGTTGAGGACTTCTTATCTCTCCATAATGGAGAGTGAGTCCTTCAAAAAAGAGTTTGACCTGTTGTTGAAAACTTTCGTTGGAAGACCAACGCCACTTTATTTTGCTTCCCGGCTCTCTGAGAAGTATAATGCAAAAGTGTATTTAAAAAGAGAAGACCTCTGTCACACAGGCGCACATAAAGTCAACAACACAGTAGGGCAAATTATTTTGGCCAAACATTTAGGCAAGAGCAAGATCATTGCAGAAACTGGTGCAGGTCAGCACGGAGTGGCGACTGCTACGGTCTGTGCACTGATGGGAATGGAGTGCATTGTATACATGGGTCAGGTGGATATGGAAAGACAGAAGCCTAATGTAGAACGCATGAGAATTCTGGGAGCAACAGTAGTCCCTGCTGTAAGTGGGAGTATGACGCTTAAAGATGCCACGAACGAAGCCATGCGTCATTGGATCAGTAATCCAACAGACACACATTACATCATTGGCTCTGTAGTTGGACCTCATCCATATCCAGACATGGTGGCAAGATTTCAATCAGTCATCAGCAGTGAAATGAGAAGCCAGTTGATAGTCGAGCAGGGTAATCCTTTTCCTGATTATGTGATTGCTTGTGTAGGAGGAGGAAGTAATGCAGCAGGTGCTTTTTATCATTTCGTGGAAGAGGAACACGTGAACTTGATTGCAGTAGAAGCAGCGGGTAAGGGAGTGGATACCGGTGAGTCAGCGGCTACGACCGTTCTTGGAAAATCAGGAGTACTTCACGGCAGTAAAACGTTGTTGATGCAAACAGCGGATGGACAAGTGATTGAACCCTATTCTATTTCCGCAGGTTTGGATTATCCTGGCATTGGCCCGATGCACGCGCATTTGTTTGATGTTGGTCGTGTACAGTTTTTCAATGCGACAGATGATGAGGCAATGAAGGCAGGTGTTGAATTAAGTAGATTGGAAGGGATTATTCCTGCCATTGAGTCTGCTCATGCCATTGCAGCACTGGATAAACTTGCGTTTGATGCTGATGATGTAGTAGTTATTAACCTGAGCGGCCGTGGTGATAAAGACCTGAATACTTATATTAGTTATGGAAATTATTAAATCCTAAAGCTAAACCTCCACCCCCGGCAACCTGTAACTTGAAACTTGAAACCTGAAACCTGAAACATTTAAACCCTAAACTCCAAATGAAATACATCTTCCTACCGATCTTTATACTGATAATAAGTTGTTCTCCAAAAAAAGAAAACAGCATTGACATAGTAGCTTATCAAAATGAAATCAATGCATGGCATGCCGATAGAGTGGCCACCCAATTAGTAGGAGATAATGGTTGGCTCAACCTCGCAGGGTTGTATTGGTTGAATGAAGGCTTCAATACGTTTGGAAGTGATCCTTCCAATGATGTGGTTTTCCCCGAAGGTAAGATGGCACCCAATGCGGGCACGTTTGTGGTGCAACAAGGCAAGGTGACCATGGAGGTAAATGAAGGAGTTGAAATTTTTCATGATTCAATCGCAGTCAATCATGAAGTGATTCACATTCCGGATTCTTCTTTTTATCCTGTCATGAGTTATGGGACATTGCAATGGTTGGTCATTGATCGATCTGGGGAACTGGGTGTGAGGGTTCGTGATTTGGAAAGTGAAGCAGTAAAAAACTTTACGGGAGTGGAACGCTATCCCATCGACCCAGAATGGAGGGTAGAGGCCACATGGGAAAAATACGAGCCTATCAAATACATTGATATCACCAATATTTTGGGGCAAACGTACCAGTCGCCCTGCCCTGGAGCATTGGTGTTTACTATTGACGAAGTTGAATACCGACTGGATGCCATTGATGATGGCACGGAGGGGGAATACTACATTCTTTTTGGTGACAAGACCAATGAAACAGAAACGTATCCTTCAGGACGATATATGTATGTAAAATACCCCGATGAAGCAGGAAAGGTAATTGTGGATTTTAACAAAGGCTACAATCCTCCCTGTGCGTTTACAGAGTTTGCAACTTGCCCATTACCGCCCAGGCAGAATGGGTTGGACCTGATCATCACAGCCGGAGAAAAGAATTTTGGGCACCATTAAAAACAGCGTTGCGGAGTAAGACTTATGGAAGTGATAGAACAAAAAGGGAATAGAATCAATACACTGTTTAAAAAGAACAAGAAAGAATTGTTGTCGGTTTATTATACTGCGGGATTCCCAAACTTGGAGGATACGGTGGGTATCGGAAAATTGTTGGAAGAGGCGGGAGCAGATATTTTAGAAATTGGTGTTCCATTTTCTGATCCGGTGGCTGATGGACCGGTGATTCAGGCGAGTAATAAAACAGCGCTTGATAATGGAATGACCTTGCGGTTGTTATTGGAACAGGTGACAGAACTGAGGCCTATGGTGAAAGTGCCCATTATTTTGATGGGTTATTTTAATCCTATCTTTCAGTTTGGCGTGAAAGCATTTTGCGAGGCAGCTGTGGCTGCTGGCGTAGATGGTTTGATTATTCCTGATTTGCCGTTGCTGGAGTATCAGGAAATGTACAAGGCCACATTTGAAACCAACGGATTAAAAAATATTTTCCTGATCTCACCCACTACTTCTGAAGAACGCATCAGAACAATAGATGATGTGTCCACCGGATTTATCTATGCCGTTTCCTCTTCCTCTACGACAGGAGCTAAGAAAGACTTTAGCAAAGAGCAGCGCACTTACTTTGAACGATTAAAAAAAATGAAATTAAAGAACCCCTTGCTCATTGGTTTTGGAGTTTCTAATCATGACACTTTTGCGGCTGTGTGCCAATACAGTGCTGGGGCAATTGTGGGGAGTGCATTTATCTCAATGTTGAAG
This sequence comes from Cyclobacteriaceae bacterium, assembly GCA_040216665.1. Taxonomy (GTDB): domain Bacteria; phylum Bacteroidota; class Bacteroidia; order Cytophagales; family Cyclobacteriaceae; genus ELB16-189. The sequence goes on from JAVJOQ010000002.1 coordinate 36,816, forward strand.
GAAAGTAGTAATCTGGAAAGTGATATTCCGAAATTTGTAAAAGCATTAAGGGAGCAGCAATGATCATTCAGTTAAAACCGTCCGTTTCAACGGAAGAAAAAGAAAGTATAGATAAGGCGATCACTGCGTTGGGGTATAAAACTACCGAGGTAAAAACCCAGATAGGAGAGTACGTTATCGGAATAGGAAAGAAGGACTATGATATTCGCCAGATAGGAACACTTTTCGGTATAGCCGATATCCATCGGGTATCGGATGATTACAAACTTGTTTCCAGAAAATGGAAAGTGAAACGTACGGTCATCGATTTGGGAGATGGCGTGGAGATTGGGAATGGTTCTTTGTCAATTATGGCGGGTCCGTGTTCCATCGAATCAGAAGCGCAAATAGAGGCTACGCTTGCACACCTGATTGAAAATAAGGTATCGATCATGCGAGGTGGTGTGTTCAAGCCGCGCAGTTCTCCTTATGCTTTTCGTGGACTGGGTGCTGAAGGATTAAAACTGTGGACAACGATGGCGCGAGCTGCTGGAATAAAAATTATCAGCGAGGTGATGCAGGTAAGCCAGATTGCAGAAATGTATGATTGCGTAGATGTATTTCAGGTAGGAGCGCGCAACACACAGAATTTCAACTTGCTGGACGAGTTGGGTCAGATTGATAAACCTGTAATGATCAAGCGGGGTATCTCTGGCACGCTGGAGGAGTTGTTGTCTTCTGCTGAATATGTATTTAGTGGCGGCAACGAGAAACTGATCCTTTGTGAGCGTGGTATTCGCACCTATGAAAGAGCTAGTCGCAATACCATGGATGTCAACGCTATTCCGATATTAAAAGAAAAGACCCATTTGCCGGTGGTGGCAGATCCTTCGCATGGTATAGGCTTGCGCCAGTACGTAGAGCCGATAGCATTGGCAAGCATCATGGCGGGTGCTGATGGGATTATCTACGAGACCCACCAGCAACCAGAGAAAGCGTTTAGCGATGCCCAGCAAACCCTCGACTTTAGCGAGTCGCAGCGCCTGGTGGAAAGGGCCAGAAAGGTATTTGAATTGAGGGAATCCTTTTGATTTGCCACTAAGGCACGAAGTCACAAAGAGGACATTTTCCATTTGATGGTTTTTGTGTCTTGGTGTCTTTGTGGCTATTTTTAATCATAAATCACCCATCATAAATTATCAAAATGATCGTTTACGGAATAAAGAATTGCAACACTGTAAAATCCGCCCTCGACTGGCTGAAGAAGACTCATCCAAGGTTCGTGTCCTCACGAGCCAATCCACCTCACGAGAGAATTGCCGGGTTTTTGTGCCTTAGTGTCTTTGTGGCTATTTTTAAATTGTAAGTTTTAAATTATTGAAAATGACCGTATACGGAATAAAGAATTGCAACACTGTAAAATCAGCGCTCGACTGGCTGAAGAAAAAGAAAATTGACTACGAATTCCACGACTACAAAAGCAAAGGCATCACAGCCGCCAAACTGAAAGACTGGAACAAGCAGGTAGGGTGGGAGACGTTGGTGAATAAAAAAGGAATGACCTGGCGCAAGCTGGACGATGCCGCCAAAGCCAAAGTAACCAACCTCAAAGCAGCCATTGACCTGATGACCACTCAAACCAGCGTGATCAAAAGACCTTTGATTGAAGTAGAAGGCAAAGTAATAGCTGTGGGATTTGATGAAGCAGAGTATAAGAAGGTGGTGAAGTAGTCTTTGCGCCTTTGTGCCTTTGCGGTTAATAAACCCACCATATCCAAGGTTCGTGTCCTCACGAACCAATTCACCCTCCATAAAAATGCCCTTCTTATAATCCCCATCAATCGTTAATTTGAAGCTTAAAATTTAACAGCTTCATGAGAGTATTCTATTCCCTTATTCTATCCCTTATTCTATCTGTTCCTGTTTCCGCTCAGGATATAAAGGCTCTTGTAGGGGGAACTTTAATTGATGGTTTTGGTGGCCCTCCCATTCGCAACAGCGTGGTCATCGTGCAAGGCAAGAAAATTATAAAAGTAGGCAGGATAGGTGAAGTCACAATTCCTTCCAATGCAGAGGTGATTTCCACAGAAGGGATGAGCGTATTGCCCGGCCTTTGGGAAAGTCATGCTCATTTGCAATTGAATGGCCACACCGACTACGAACATTGGAGACCTACCTATAAAAAAATATTTGGTTCTGTGATCATGCCGTCTTCAGCGCACCAGTTATTATTGGCCGGTGTTACCAGTGCCCGTGACCTTGGTGGTCCACTGGAAGAATCAATTGATGTGCGCGACCGTATCAATCGCGGAGAAATTCCGGGGCCAACCCTTTATGTATCTGGTCCCTTTATTCAACATAAGTCCTACCCCGGCACAGAGTTCTATCGCTGGGGCGTAAATGGTCCCGATGATGCGAGGAAAAAAGTAAAGAAACTGGCGGATGCAGGAGTGGACATCATCAAATTCATCGACCATGATCTGATGACCATGGAAGAAGCAAAGGCTGCAGTGGACGAGGCGCACCGAAACGGCTTACCTGTTGTAGCCCATTCACATCGCCCGGAAGAAATAAGAAGGGGCTTGATATTGGGCGTAGATAATTTCGAACATACTGGTTTGTCTTCTGCACCCAAATACCCCGATGATATTATGGACATGCTGGCGGAACGCACAGCGCAAATGAACAAAGGCCCGCTTTTTTGGACGCCTACTGTAGAAGGACTCTATAACTATGAATACCTGAGAGACAACCCGGAAGAATTAGACAATGACTCTTGGCACCTAGGACTTCCCGATTCAATCATAACAGATATAAAGCAATCTTTCCAACACCCCGATCAGCTTCCTTATTTTCAACTTACGCCTATTCGCAAGCCCACATTAGAGAAAAAGTTCAATCAATTGCGCGAAGCGGGAGTGGTGATGTTGATAGGTACAGACAGTGGTATTCCTATGAAATTCCATAGCCAGGTTACCTGGAAGGAGTTTGATGTGTGGGTGAATGAGTTTGGTGTTGATCCCATGCTGGCCATTAGGGCAGCTACATACTGGCCCAGTAAAATGATGAAAGTAGACAACGAGTATGGTACGGTGAGCGAAGGAAAGTATGCCGACATTATTGCTGTGAAGGGAGATGTGCTGCGCCATGTTTCGTTGCTGTCAAAAGTCAACTTTGTGATGAAGCACGGGAAGGTGGTAAAAAACGAGAAATAGTAAACCCAATAAAATGATGTATAAAAAATATTTAACAATTATAATCCTAGCTGTTGTTTTGGCAGGCTGTGGAAGTCAGCCTCAAAAGGAAACTCCTGAAGCGGGCTATGACCCCGAAGCAAGGTTGAAAGAATTGAATATCACCTTGCCAGAGCCACCACAACCCGTGGCCAATTATGTGAATGGCGTTCGCACAGGTAACCTGATATTTTTAGCGGGAAAGGGACCCAAGCGCGCGGATGGCACCGAGATTACAGGAAAGTTGGGGCAGGATGTTTCCATTGAAGAAGGATATGAGGGAGCACGCCTCACAGCGATCAATCAAATGGCGGTACTAAAGGCAATGCTGGGAGATTTGAAGAAGGTGAAGCGCATTGTCAAAGTGTTGGGAATGGTCAACTGCGATCCTTCTTTTATTGATCAACCTAAAGTCATCAACGGATTCTCGGATTTGATGGTAGATGTATTTGGAGAACGAGGGAAGCATGCACGCGCAGCAGTGGGCATGGCATCATTGCCACGAGGTCAGGCGGTTGAAATTGAGTTGGTGGTAGAAGTGTACGACTAACATTCGGGATAAATGGACGCAGATAAAAACCCGTATGCCGATCTATTAGGGATTAGAATAGTGGAGTTGGAAAAAGGGATGGCACGCGTAAGCGCTGTGGTAAAACCAGAACACACCAATCATTTGGGTTATTCTCACGGTGGGTTTTTATACAGCGTTGCCGACTATGCCTTTGAGCTGGCATCTAATAGTCATGGTGTAGATGCAGTTGGGCTCACTACAAGTATGGAATTTCATCGGGCTTCCAAAATGGGTGCTACTATCGGAGCGATAGCACGCGAAACTCATTTGGGCAAGACTGTTGCTACTTACCACATTGAAGTGATCAGTGATAATAAGAGGATAGCTTCTTTTACGGGAACTGTTTATCGCAAAAATTAAGTTGTCGTGGTAGCCTTACTACCTGCTACCACGACAACTTGAGTGTTATTTAATTCTTCTTCCAGTTGGGCATGCGTCCTGGAGTATAGGGAGCGCCTGCATCCTCCAGTTTCTTTTCAATCGCAGGGATATCAGTTTCAATCACCTGCTTTAGTTCTGCGTTCAATACTTCATAGGCTTCACCTGCCCATTGAATTTGGTTTTTCATGGTAGTGGTGGGGTCGCTGGTACTTCCCGATCCTGCAAAAATGCCGTTGAAAAGTCGACTGTTGATGGATGGCTCACGGTCAATATCCAATTGATTAGCCACTCGATCTCCAAACAACCTGTCTTGTAGGTCGCGGAGCTTAGCTTCAAGGGCAAGTATGTCCTTAGTAAAGTCTTGATTAGGTTCAGCTACGCTGAATACCGATTCTTTCAAATATTTCACTTTCTGCGTGGCATCACGGAGTATCGTAGATGTGCCCTGAATGCTGCGTTGCAATTCAGCAGCCTGACGTTGCCATGCCACCAATGCAGGTCTGCTGGTAGCGGGTAGCGTTGTGCCAGGTAAAACTTTAACGACAAATTTTTCTGTTCCCGCCAGCTCCGTGTATACACCATCTGCATATTTGCTCATGGACACGGTGTAATTTCCAGGAGCCGCTAGTTGCCCTACATCGTTGGATTGGAATGGATTATTATTCGGTTGTGGATTGATGTTAACCGGACTTGAAGTCGGATGCCTGAAGTCCCACGTGATCCGATTGACACCCTTCTTGGCAGACGCTTTTAATTTTCTGATAATAGTTCCTTGCTCATTTTTTACAGTGAACAACAAGTAAGGTGATTCTTCATCTTGTTCACCTTTCAATTTATCATAGCTAGGGTAATTCACGTCTTTGCCATCCTTTGCCAGCTTGCTTTCTTCTTCCTCGCGCTGGGCTTTGCTTGTCTTCAAGTCCTCTTTAAAATAATAAGTGAACACCGCACCTACAGTAGGATTAGGTGTACTGAAGTAAGACTCACCCTGAAATCCTTTGCCTCGTATGCCTAACGGTGTCCTTTCAACAAACATCCAACTGTCCTTGATAGGGAATAAATATCCTTCTTTGCTTGCGGTCTGGTTGATGTTGCGCAACGGGGAATAATCATCCAATACATAAAAGCCCCGACCAAAGGTGGCCAGCACTAGATCGTTTTCTCTTTTTTGAATGGCCATATCCCTAACAGCAATAGTAGGCAATCCACCTTTTAAAGGTTTCCAATTCGCACCTCCATCATTACTAAAATGAACACCAAATTCTGTTCCAACAAAAAGTAAATTAGGATCAACGTGATCTTCCGCCACACTATAGGTGGAGCCTCGCTCAGGAAGGCCATTGATCATTGAGCTCCAGGTCTGACCTTTGTTGGTACTTTTGTAAACGTAGGGTTTGAAATCTCCTCGCTTGTGGTTGTTGAGTGTTACGTAAATAACATTTTCATCGTGTTGTGAAGTAAGCACATGATAGACATAGGTCATGGATGGCGCACCAGCAAATGATTCTGTTCTCTTCCAGATTTTACCACCATCGGTAGTGATTTGTACCAGCCCATCATCCGTTCCTATCACAATTAGATTTTCATTCTTTGGAGATTCTGATAGTGCACTTACTGTTCCGTAAGGAGCTACTCCATCATTCTTACCTGTGGCATCAATGCCCCAAACCCTTCCCATTATTGGAAGTTTGTTGCGGTCTTCATTTCGGGTAACGTCTTCGCTGATCACCTGCCAGGTATTACCATAATCATCGCTCTTGAATACTTTATTGGCGGCTATGTACAATCGGCCACCCTTGTGTGGACTGGTTTGAAGGGGTGCGTCCCAGCCCCATCGGTATTCTTTTTCTCCTTTGCGGGGTTGTGGTTGAATGCCCGTGTTTTCACCCGTGGCTTTGTCGTAGCGGGTAAGACCCCCGTGTTGATATTGCGCATAGACAATGTTGGTATTGAAAGGATCAATGGCACTTTCAAAACCATCGCCACCTTGAGTCACAAACCAATCGTCATTGACGATTCCATTTTCACTGCGTGTGCGTGAAGGTCCACCTAAACTAAAATTATCCTGTGTGCCACCATATACATAATAGAAGGGCTCCGTATTGTCTACCTCCACTTTGTAAAATTGTGTGACCGGAAGATTGGATTTGTATTGCCAGGTCTTGGCACCATCCCATGTTTCATAGATACCGCCATCGCAACCGTTGCGCATGTGATTGGAATCATTCGGATTTACCCATAGAGCGTGATTGTCTACGTGTTTGGCATCTTCACCAATAGGCCTGAAATTTTTTCCGCCATCATCACTTACACTAATGGCATAACCCATCGTGTACACTCGGTCTTTATTATTAGGGTCAGCAATTACTTCATTGTAATAATTTCCACCTGTTTGGTGGCTGCTCATTTTCTCCCATTTAGCGCCACGTGAAGTTGTTCTGTAAAATCCTTCCTCCTTGGCTGCCTCGACAATCGCATAGATATATTCGGGGTCGGCAGGGGAAATGGCTAAACCTATTCTACCCATATCAGAAGTGGGTAACCCGTTATTGATTTTGTCCCAGTTGGCACCACCATCGGTGGTCTTATACATGCCCGATCCGGGACCACCACTTACATAGGCATAGTCGCTGCGCATACGCTGGTGAGCAGAGGCATACAATACACTTGGATCTCTTGGATCCATGATAATATCATTAACACCTGTGTATGGATCGATCTTTAGTACCTGATTCCAGGTTTTACCACCATCTGTAGTTTTGTACACTCCGCGTTCACCACCTTCTTTCCATAACGGACCAATAGCGGCAACGTACACCACACTTGAGTTGGTGGGGTCTACAATGATTTTACCAATGTGCTCCGAAGTTTTGAGCCCCATGTTTTTCCAACTGGCCCCTCCGTCTTCTGATTTATAAACGCCATCGCCATAGGCAACACTGCGTTGATTGTTATTTTCTCCAGACCCGACCCATACCACATTGCTGTTATTAGGATCAAGGGTGACACAACCAATAGAGTAACTTCCCTGAGTGTCAAAAATAGGTTGATAGGAGGTTCCAGCATTAGTGGTTTTCCATACACCTCCAGAAGAAGTAGCCACGTAGTATTCATTGAAGTTGTTGGGGTTTACCGCAAAGTCAGATATTCTACCCGAGGTGACAGCAGGCCCAATACCTCTGAATTTTAAACCGCTGAGGGAGACATCTTCTTTTTTTGTTTCTACAGGTGCAGTGGCACGCTTGTTCCGTTGCGCCCACGAAAGGGAACTTGCTGCGACAAGCAATACGAGTATTATTTTTTTCATGTTAAATGGGTTGATAAGTGGGTGGTATACGTGGATTGGCCGATGTTGTTTAAGAATTTTGATGGAAGTGAATTTAAGAACTTTTGGAGGTTTTTCGTTGTGTGTCTTTTTCGTTTTCAGCTTCTATCCATTTTTTAGCATCCAGGGTCGAGCTGAATGCTTTCAATTTCACATCGTAGATATCCTTAAACCCTTTTTGGTCAATAAATTCACTGTGGTTCAGATCGTCCTGAATAATTAACCCAATTCTTTTCAAGCCTGCTCGTTTCAGTTCTGCGCTGTGATTGGTTCTCCATGCGTTGAGCTCTTCCTCCTCTCTTGCCACTACCTTTGTAAGATTCGATATCCAGTTTACAGTTTGGTAATTTTTTATAAAGTCAATACTTTTTCTGAGAAGTTCTTTAGTCTGCGTGATCGTTCCTGGTTTTTTCCAGTTGATCCCAATACAATTCAATGGAGCATTAAAATATAAGGTGGCGATATTGTTATCTAATAAAACCTGCTCCTCCAGATTATCCAGCTTAGGGAATGAAATGGTAAAGGTGGTTCCCTGATGGAGTATGCTCTTTACCTCAATCGTTCCCTCCAAAGCTTCGACCTGTAGCTTCACCAGAAAAAGCCCTAATCCTCTTCCTTCCGTATGAGTATGAAACCGCTTGTATAACCCAAACAATTTTGCGCCAAAGGCTTCCAGGTCGATGCCGAGCCCATTGTCCTCCACCGCAATTTTAACTTCATTATCCTTTGTATAAGAGGTAATGCTGATGATTGGTTTTCTTTCTGGTGATCTGTATTTAATTCCGTTGCTGATTAGATTATAGAGAATGCTGCGCAGCATCGGGCGTACAGAATAAATAAATGGATGAGCGCTGAAGTCAAGATGTAAAGTGATGTTTTTCTCATCAATGTCCCGCTTTAAGAGTTTTTTGATATCCTCTACTTCGGATTTTAACGAGAGTTTTTGCCTGATCCTGGTAATGTCATTGCGGATATCAATAATATTCCCAAGATCTTTAATGGTGCCATCCAGTGTGCTTACGGACCCCTTTAGATGACTAAATATTTCTTCATTGGTTTTGTTTAAATTGGATTGATCGAGAAGTTTGAGGAGCCCCATAAGACTGGCTACAGGACCCCGAAGGTTATGAGAAACAGTATAGGAGAACTGTTGAAGTTCGTTGTTGTGTCTTATCAGTTCTTTATTGGTTTCTGTCAACTGGTTGTTTTTGTCGATCAGCTCTTTGTTTAGATTTCTGTTTTCCAGTGTGAGTTTTTCGCGCTGTTCTGCGATGATTTCAGATGCCTTAAGAATTTCTTTTTGTCTGTCTGATAGTTGTTGGATAAGGGACTCATTTTCACTTTCTGATTTCTCAAAACTGTTTTTAATAAAATAAGTGCTGCCCGTCAGAACAAGGTAATTGTAGATAAAAATGAAATTCATGAAATAGTAGTTAGGGGAGGTGAAGCCTAACTGGTAATATCCTGCATTGAAAAAATAATGAAGCGGGTCGTAAAGCATTAAAGCCAAAAAAGACAAAAGCAAGCCGAAATAAATTTGCCCCCGTTCTTTTAAGGAAAACAGAATAAAAGGTAAAATAGATGAACAGAGGATAATGATTCTGAATTGAAAGTATTCAAATTCCTCCAACGAGTTCAGGTGATCGAACTTATCCAGAATGGAAATGAAAAGAGCGGGTAATGTGATGAGAATAATGAGTACAAGCCGACTCCAATTGATTTTGCCAAAATGATTGAGAAGAGGGGGGATTAAAAACGAAAATGCGGCAACTAGTGATAGTCGAGTAGATGTAATCCACTGAAAATAAATTAAGGCGATAGCAAAAAGAAGCAGAACTAGGAAGAAAATGATGAAGCTGACCCTGTTACAGATTTGTATATATCTTCTCTCAGTCGGATTGATTCCGAACTGAGTTCCAATATCACTTATAGTTTGCCAACCTTTCATGTAGGAAATAAAGCAATATAACCACTTGAGTATTTTAATCCTTAGTCTGCCTATCTAAATTTGGTATCTTTATCGTGCCTTTACGAGATAAGCAGGAGATGACGGAAACCATGCTGAAAAAACAGAAGAAAAAGTTGAGTGTAGATAAAAACACCCTTGAACGTGCATATGAACTGATGTGTACGGCCAGGCGCATGGCGGACTGCTACGAGGAGAATAGAGAAGTGTGTAGCAAATATGTACACAGCACCTCCAGAGGTCATGAGGCCATTCAACTGGCAGCAGGATTACAGTTGAAGGAATTTGATTTTGCATCACTTTACTATAGGGATGAATCGATATTATTAGGAATGGGCTTGCAGCCCTATGAATTGATGCTGCAACTCATGGCGAAGAGAGATGATCCTTTTTCCGGAGGAAGAACATATTATGGGCATCCTGCCCTGAAGAGAAAAGGGTTTCCAATAATTCCACACCAAAGCTCTGCAACAGGAATGCAAGCTATCCCCGCCACAGGCATGGCCCATGGGATTTCTTATTTGGAGTCTCAAGGATTATTGAAGGGAAAAAATAAACCAGTTGTATTGTGTTCACTGGGAGATGGTTCAGTCACTGAAGGGGAAGTGGCGGAAGCCTTTCAAATGGCGATTTTAAAAAAGCTTCCAATAATATATCTAATTCAGGATAACGATTGGGGCATTTCCGCAACTGGAAAAGAGATGCGGGCTATGGATGCCTACGAATATGCAGCAGGCTTTAAAGGCTTGGAGCGCATGAGAGTGGATGGAACAAAATTTGAAGAAAGCTACACGGGGCTTGCAAAGGCGATTGACTACGTAAGAAAGAACAGAGCGCCTATTTTGGTACATGCCAACTGCCCATTATTAGGTCACCATACTTCGGGGGTGAGGAAAGAATGGTATAGAGGAGACGATCTCGTCAAACATGAGAAGCAAGATCCTTTGGTCAAGTTCGAAGCTTCATTGAGAGCCATGAAGTTTACCGCCAAAAAATTGGATGACCTGAAAAAGAAAGCTGCCTCGAGAGTAGATAAAGATTATAAGAAGGCACTCGCATCAGCTGATCCTGTTCTTGAAGATTATGATTCGCACGAGTTTGCACCTACGCCTGTTACAGAAGAAAAAGGCAATCGAAGTCCGAAGGGTGGTGAGAAAGTAGTAATGGTGGATGCGGCACTGCACGCAGTTGAAGAAATTTTAAAAAAGCATCCTGAAGCGCTGTTGTATGGTCAGGACGTAGGTGGAAGATTAGGAGGTGTATTCCGGGAAGCGGCTACACTAGCACAGAAGTATGGAGAGGAGCGCGTGTTTAATACACCCATTCAAGAGGCTTATATTGTTGGATCTACAGCGGGAATGTCTGCAGTAGGTGCCAAGCCTATTGTGGAAATTCAGTTTGCAGATTACATCTGGCCCGGCATTAATCAATTGGTGGAAGAGCTTTCTAAAAGTTGCTATATCACTAAAGGAAAATTTCCGATTCAGTCTTTAATAAGAGTACCCATTGGTGCATATGGTGGTGGTGGTCCTTATCATTCAGGAAGTGTAGAGTCGGCTTTGCTTACAGTGAGAGGCATTAAGATTGTTTACCCTTCCAATGCTGCCGATATGAAAGGACTTATGAAGGCTTCCTTTTACGATCCTAACCCGGTAGTGATTTTGGAACATAAGGGATTGTATTGGAGTAAGGTGCCAGGAACATTGGATGCCAAAATGGTGGAGCCCGATAAAGACTACATTATTCCTTTAGGTAAAGCGAATAAAATTCAAACAGCAACTGAAGAAAAGATAGCCAGTGGTGAGTCAGCCGTAGTCATTACCTATGGTATGGGCGTGTATTGGGCGAAGGAAGCATCAAAGTCATTTGAAGGTCAGGTAGAGATATTGGATTTGCGTACACTTAATCCAGTGGACTGGGAAGCAATTGTGGCTTCAGTGAAAATACACGGAAGGGCTTTTGTGCTTACCGAAGAGCCTTTGATGAATTCGTTTGCAGAATCAATTGCCGGGCGAATTTCGAAAGAATGCTTTACTTATCTGGACGCACCAGTGTGGACCTATGGAGCCGCTAACTTACCAGCTGTACCCCTTAATGTTGATTTGGAAAAGATGATGTTGCCCAGTGCTGAAAAGGTGAAGGGCGAACTGAAAAAATTGTTCAACTTCTAATCTCAGCATCCAGAATCTAGAATCCAGAATCTTGAGTCCAGTCCCGATAGCTATCCGGACTAGAAAGGATACCCAATACCAATGTTGTAAATAACAGGTTCTTTGCCCGTGCCGAACGGTCTAAAGAATTTTAAATCATCCAACACAAAACGTTCTCCCTCTTCTCGGGCGGGGTCATGCACCTTTATTCCTATATCAAATCGAAGTACCAGGAAGGAGAAGTCAAATCGCAAGCCAAAACCGGTGCCTATAGCAATTTCATTGTAGAAGTTATCAATCCGAAATTGAGAGCTGCTTTCATCAACCCAGGAAGCTTGATTAGACTCAGTGCTACTTGATCCAAGTTGATTTTCGTCAAAAGACCATACGTTGCCCCAGTCTACGAATACCGCACCGTTAACAAATCCAAATAATTTTTTTCTAAGCTCAACACTTCCTTCTAACAGAATTTCTCCAGGCTTCTCAAAGCTATAATCAAATAATCCATCCTGCTTAGAGTCGTCACTGAGAAGTGGGGGAACTGAACCCACACCGAGCCTTCTGGGGCGCCAGGCGCGCACACTGTTGCTTCCTCCGGCAAAGAAATATTTTTCATAAGGCAACACACGCTCATCTGAGTACGACCAACCAACTCCAGTATTGATACGGTAGGCAAGCACGGAATTGCTGTTGAGGATTCTGTTTTTTCTGTAGTCAACATTCAGCCGTAAATATTTAAATAGTTGAAGGTTTTCTTTTTCTACTATTCCTGGAGTGTAAATTTGACTAAAGGTACCTCCACTCTCGGATTGCAACCTTAAGAACTTGGAATTGGTTGTGGTATTTCCGTAGTTCTCCGGATTCCAGGTCATTGAAAAAATCATGCTACTTACAAATGATGGATTGAAGGAGAGTCTGATGTTATTCCCTTGTGTAGCGCTCAGGTCATCAAGTAATGCGCGGAAATCATCATCCAACTTGGATTGAATAATATTAAGGTTTGCCAGTGTAAAGGAATACTGAGTAGTGCGTCTCTTTTCCCATGAGTAAGTGTATGAAAAAGTTGTCGTTTCACGTTCATACTCTGGTCGTTGGGAATAGGTAAATCCACCTAATATTTTAGTCTTTGGATTTAACTTTCCCATCCTGCTCTGAGCCTCTTTGCTCATCGGAATCAAAAATTGAGGGAAGGTAATGGTGGCATTAAGTCCTGCTTCAATGCTTTTATAGAAATTCTCCCTATCCGTTGCTGATGCCACGCCTTCAAATCCGGCACGGCCATTGAGTTCAAATATTTCAACCCCTCCGAAGAGATTTCTTTTTAAGAAGCTCATGTTGTAATAAGGGCCAGGAAAACCTTGGGTTACCGTAAGTCCGGCTTCGTTGGACCAGGAATACCTATTCAAAGCGCTCGAATACAAATTGGCTATGAATTGGCCACCGGAGGTATCGTAATTTATATTGACAAACTTAAACATACCCAGGTTGGCCAACTGCCGTTGGGTATTAATGGTGCCAGTGCGGCTATAAAGACTGTCTTTATGAATGAATACACGCTGACTTAAAATCCTTTTACTGTATTCATTCTTATAATACTGATAGGAGATATCTCGATAAGGAACAATTTGTCTTTTACTCCGTCCAGGATTATTAAGTGTGGTATTGGCATCTGTAATAAAAATGATGGAGTCGATGGTAAACTGCTTGTGAGCGGAAAGTCGTGCAGGATTGAGAATGTGCAGCCGCAATGCAATTTTATGATATCCTCCATAAGTGGTATCAATATCGTATTCCACATATTCGCGGCCAAAGGCGTAGTATCCATTGTCCTTTAAAAGATTATCAATTCTTTCACGTTCTTGATTCAATACATTTTGATTGAATTGATCTCCTTTTTTTATTAGACTTGAAGCATTGGCTTCTTCGTAAAGATGCTCAACTTTTTTATCCTCGATACTATGAGATAGGGAATCATAGAAATAGGCAGCCTTCGGATTGATATGATAATTGACCGATACCTTTTTTCCTTTTTCTGATTTTTCAATATGAGTAGTAGCTTCAAAATAACCACGGGTAAACAGGTAATCGGTTAACCTTTCAGCAGTAAGGGCAACATTAGTGGAATCATAAACAGCAGCTTTTTCTCCCCACTGCATAAACATATTCCCATTTTCGATCTTACCATTCAATACATCAATTTTGTTCTGTTTCCTGTATTGAAATGATGACTTTTTATTCTCATTCTTGGTATTGGCTATTTTGCGATTGAACTTGGTTTCTATTTTTTCTTTTTTGACTATAAATTTCTCAGGGTTGTACTTATTCTCCCCGGTGTAATACATCCATACCAGAGAGTTGATGGGAAGCCCTAAAAACCTCCTGTTGGTTTTTTGAACATAGAGATCGCTGAGCCCATCTTTTTTGAAACCTTTTGGGGTAATCGCCTTTTGTTTGAAAAGTAGTTGCTCTCCTGGTTCAAGATAGCGCGTGCCTAAACAGCCAGAAAAGAGGATCGATAACAGGCTAGCCGTTAAAAAATATCTAAATTTCCCCTTCAAAGTCAGCATATGATTAGTAAGAGCCAGATCAAATTCATCAAATCCTTGCAATTAAAGAAATACCGCAAAGAGGAGCAATGTTTTGTTGTTGATGGGGAGAAAGGAGTGGAGGAGGTGTTGAAGTCTGATTTTAAAATTGAGATGTTATTGGCTACCGAATCTTTCAGGGAAAAACAGGCGAGATTATTGAAAGGTATAAAAGCGGAGATATTCATTGTCTCAGAAAAACAATTGTCTCAGTTAAGTTCATTTCAAACTAACGAAAGTGTATTGGCTGTAGTTAGGCAAAAACCAAACCAATTACCAGTATTGGAACAAAATGAATTTATGCTGGCGCTCGATGATATTAGGGATCCTGGCAATCTGGGTACAATTATCAGGACAGCAGACTGGTTTGGCATTAGAAAAATTGTAGCCTCAACACAAACAGCTGATTATTACAACCCGAAAGTTATCAATGCTACCATGGGGTCCTTCACCAGGGTGCAATTGGCTTATACCAATCTAATGGATTGGATCCCGCAGTGGAACGCACACGTCTATGGTACCTTTATGGAAGGGGAAGATGTGCATTCAATGTGCTTTGATAAAAGGGGAGTGATTGTAATTGGTAATGAAGCCAATGGAATTTCTCCTGAAATTCAATCTTTGGTCACTGACCGGATTACAATACCAGGAGCAATGGGAGCGGAGTCACTCAATGCAGCAGTGGCGACAGGAATTGTTCTGGACAACTGGAGTCGGTTAAAAAAATGATTGACTGTCATCGCTGGCCTCATCCGACATGCGTTGGGCATGTTCTCTTCCCAGGTATTTGTCAATGGCGTGGTGTCCTGCATAAATAATAGGAGTAAGCGCAATGGCAACTATAAATTTGTAGATGTAATTCGTAATCCCGATAGCAATGATTTGTGATGTCGTAAATATACCTGAGAAGGCAATGAACAACACCACAAAGCTGTCTACCAATTGCGATACCAGTGTGGAGCCGGTTGCCCTTAACCAAAGTTTTTTCGCGCCAGTAATTTTGCGCAACTTTTGAAACACAAAAACATCTACCAATTGTCCTATTAAGAATGCAGTCAGTGAACCGATGATGATGCGTTGACCCTGCCCAAATATTTTATTGAAAGCAAAGTCTATGTTGAAATAATTTCCAGCTGCATCAGTACTATTCGCATCCAGCCACCAACTGGCGGGCGGCAAATTCATAGATAAGAAAATGACAATAAATGAATAGGCGATTAATCCTGCAGTCAGGTAACTTATCCGCTTTACGCCAGGCTTTCCAAAGTATTCGTTGATCAGGTCCGTAGTCACAAAAACAACGGGCCATATGACTACACCCGCTGTCAGGTTGAAATCCATAGTAAAGCCAAGGATATTGATGTTGGCGGGAGATAACCCAAAAGTATTTTCAAATGAAAATATTTTCACGCCAATCATTTCTGCAATAAGCGCGTTGGTAATGAAAATGCCGCTGAGTAAGATGAAGAGGTTGTTCTTTTTGCGGGTCAATTCAGGACTCATAGCTTTTCAAGATCTATGGTTTCACCCTCAATTGCAAGTTTTGTGTTTTTGAACAAGCTGGACGCTTCTTCCTGTAACGCATTCAACGCTCGATACCTGGCTGAATAATGACCGATCAATAGGCATTTGGCCTTAGCCAGGCTGGCAATTTTGGCCGCCTGTAAGGTTGTACTGTGTAGGGTGATGGCGGCTTTGTCTTCATGCTCCTGCATAAAAGTAGCTTCATGATATAAAAGATCTACCTCCTTGATTTGCTCTACAATCCCTTCATCATACGCAGTATCAGAGCAATAGGCAAAAGAAAAAGAGGGTCGGGGCGGCAGAGTGTAGTCCTGGTTTTTATACTGCAATTTTCCTTCGTCATTATAAACGTCTTCTCCCAACTTTAACTTTGCGATGTGAGCAAGCAATATGTCTTTGGGCAATACCTCTTTGTTTATTTTTCTTAGTTTGGGCTTTTCTCGGAACAAAAAACCGGTGCAGGGTACTTTATGCTTTAAGGGTATCGTGTGAATGGTAAGTGTTTTGTCTTCATAGAGACAAACTGAATCTCCTTCAGGAATTGTATGAAAGATCAATTTATAGTTCAGCGCAGACTTTGAGTATTTCAACTGAAGGATAATGATTTGGTCCAACCCAGGCTGGCTGTATAAATGAAGATCGTTGGTCCTGCGGTTCAAATGCATGCTAAACAACAGACCCATAAGACCCAGGTAATGGTCGCCATGTAAATGACTAATAAAAATCTTATCTATCTTTTGTGAAGGGATAGAGAAACGCTTCAATTGTGTTTGGATGCCTTCCCCACAATCAATAAGAATATGATGCCTTTGAATATTGAGGTACTGAGAAGAAGGGAACCTTCCGTATGCAGGCAGCGCACCGCTTGAGCCGAGTATGGTGAGTTGAAATGACACTTTCGTTGACTAACAATAAATCCCAACTGTTGGGTTGGGATTATAATGATATGATGTAAGCTGCTTCAGGAGTCACCGTCCTTCATGTCCTTTTCGATCTCGTGCATAAAAACCGTATCAATGGCTTCTTCTACCGTAGGAAGAATATGAAGAACACTGTCCAGTTGGGAAATTTTGATCAGCTTAAGGGTATGTTCTGATAATTTGGCCAACACAAAAATGCCGCCATCTTCCTGGAAAATTCGGTTGCCTACAAGAAGTGCACTCAAACCGGATGAGTCTGTGTATTTTACCTCTGTAAGATCGAGAATTATATTTTTAACGCCCTCAGCATGCAGAGTAATCATTTGTGACTTCAAATCGGGAGCAATGTTGGAATCCATCTTCTCTTCATGGAGGCTCAACAGGCTATACTTCTCTTGCTTATCTATCGTGTACTTCATAATTCGAGATTCAATCCTAAAAATAAGTTAATTTATGGAATTAACGATGCTCTTCTCAATTCGATCCAAAAGTGAGTCATAATTGATGGGATCAAGCATTTTCCCTGTCATCTGCTGGTATAATTCTTTATATCGATCAGAAATAGATGTTACAATCGCTTCTGTCATTTCGGGTACCTGTTGGCCTTCCTTTCCCTGAAATCCATTCTCAATCAACCATTGTCTTACAAACTCTTTAGAAAGCTGCTTTTGAGGTTGCCCTTCCGCTTGCCTCTTTGCATATCCATCCTGATAAAAATAGCGGGAAGAGTCCGGGGTATGAATTTCATCAATCAGGTAGATGGTGCCATTGTGCTTACCAAATTCATATTTAGTGTCCACCAGGATCAATCCTCGCTTTTCGGCAAGAGCTGTTCCTCTTTCAAATAGTGCTCTGGTATATTCCTCCAGTTTCACATATTCACTTTCTATCACTAAGCCTTTGCTTAGAATTTCTTCCCTGGAAATGTCTTCATCATGGCCCACTTTTGCTTTGGTAGTAGGCGTAATGATGGGTTGAGGGAGTTTATCGTTTTCATTTAACCCTTCTGGCATAGGTACGCCACAAAGCATTCGTTTTCCTGCGCGGTATTCTCTCCATGCATGACCAGCCAGATATCCTCTGATCACCATTTCCACCGGAAACGTTTCGCACTTGAATCCTACAGTTACGTTAGGGTCAGGAGTGGATAGTACCCAATTGGGAACCAGGTCTTTTGTTGCTTCAAGATTGTCTGCAGCAATTTGGTTGAGCACACGGCCCTTGTCGGGGATGGCTTGAGGGAGAATGACATCGAATGCAGAGATGCGGTCAGTAGCTACCATGGCCATTTTATTGCCAAAAAAATAAACGTCCCTTACCTTGCCGCTGTAAAAACCTGTCTGATTTTTGAATTTGAATTGGGTCTCCTTAATTGCCTTCATGAGTGATCATTGTCTTGCAAAATAAGGAATGGTAGGGGGAACACCCAATGACCTCCTTCACATTATTTTTCCTCTACCAGTAGCCCTGCCTTAAAGGTGTATGTCTTGATGACTTTGCCCTCTTCATTGTATTCTACCCAATCTTTATGCTTCTTGTTGGCAATATATTCTCCCTGTTCTTTGATCATGCCGCTGTCATAAAAACTGGTGTAAATCCCATGTTGCCGTCCGGCCCTGTATTCGCATTGCCATTGCACTTTGCCATTTTCATAATAGCTTCTTACCGGCCCAGTGATCAGGTTGAACTGATATGTTTCTTCCAATGATTTTTTACCAGACGGAAAATAGGTGGTCTTCACACCATGGAGCTTCCCATTTTCATAAGTTTCCTTCATTTTCGGTGTTTTACCATCTGCGGCATAATAGATCCAAACACCTTCTGGTTTCTCTTTTTTAAATTCCTTTCGGGTGAGCTGTATTCCGTCGGCATTAAATTCATCGGTGGTCATGGTTTGTCCATTTAACGACACCTGCTCACGCGTTTTTATTTCACCATTGGGGTGATAGGCGATGTTGACACCTACTTTGTTCCCTTCTTTAAATTGGAAGTTGTGTCGAATACTACCATCAGGGTAGTAGGCGATATTATTGCCATGCAGTTTGCTTTCCAGAAAATTGGCATCCAATAAAAGGTGCCCTTCCTCGTCATAATTTTTGAAGTTGCCTGTCTTCTCTCCCGGATTCAAAGTAGAAATGGTTTCCAATTGCCCGTTGGGATAATAGGTTTTGTAAAAATCAGTAAGTACACCGTCTTTAAAATTGGCCTCTGTTTCCTTTCCTCCGCTTTCATAATAAGTGGTGGTGAGCCCGTTGGGTTTTTTATTCTTGTAGATGATTTCTTTCCTAATTTTACCCGAGGCGTAAAATTCCTTGAGCATCCCATCTGGCTTGCCCTTTACAAAGAAGGATTCACTTTTGAGCGCACCGGTCGCAAAGAAGGATCGAATGCTGTCAATCAGAAGATTGTTTTGATAGAGCGCGCGCTGTATAGGTATCCCATTATCGTCATACACTTCAACAGGTCCATGCCTTTGGCCATTAAGGTAGCTGATTTTGCGAGTGAGTATTCCTTCCTCGTTGTACTCACGGAATAATCCTGATCGGTAGCCATTAGAGAAGCTTCCTTCCATTTCCAGATTACCGTTCGGATAGTACCTTTTGTAACTCCCGTCTAAGGTCTCATTATCCTGCGATAACACCACATACTCTTCTCTCAGTTGCTGTTTATAGGCATCGTGGTACTTTCTCACTATCCGTTGCGCGGAAGCGGAGAGGTTAAAAAATAGAAATACAATGGCAAAAGCCCTATACATCATATCGCAAAGCTATTGATTCATCAACGAATGACCAGCGATGATGTTGTACGCAAACCGTATGCCGGGTTGCGCTTCTACGATAAGTTTTCTATTACTATAGCTGAAGCACCACCGCCACCATTACATATACCAGCTACGCCAATGCTCGACTTATTTTGTTTAAGCACATTGGCAAGAGTAACGGTAATGCGCGCGCCAGAAGCGCCCAACGGATGACCCATTGCTACTGCACCACCATTTACATTCACCTTAGCAATATCTAACTCAAGGCTCTTATTGTTGGCCAAAGCAACAGCTGAAAAAGCTTCGTTGATTTCGTAATAGCCCACATCTTTTTTGTCAACTCCTGCCATTTTCATGGCTTTAGGAATAGCCAAAGAGGGAGCCGTGGTGAACCACATTGGGTCCTGTGCGGCATCTGCAAACCCAAGAATCTTCGCGATGGGTTTCAATCCTAATGCTGTAGCTTTTTCCTTGCTCATTAAAATGACGGCAGCTGCCCCATCATTAAGAGTAGACGCATTGGCGGCTGTAGCGGTGCCTTCCTTACCAAAGGCAGGTCTCAACGATGGTATCTTATCAAAAAATACATTTTTGTATTCTTCATCTTCGGCCATCAAAGTGATGTCGCCTTTTCTTCCTTTAATCTCGACCGGTACAACCTCGTCCTTAAACTTGCCAGCAGCCCATGAGGCCGCAGCACGCTTGTAGGAGTTGATAGCATATTCGTCTTGCGCTTCACGCGAAATGTTCATTTCCTTGGCGGTATTGTCAGAGCATACCCCCATGGCGCAGTGGTTATAAATATCATTCAATCCATCAAAGGATAAACCATCAACTAATTCACCGTTTCCAAATTTGTATCCGAAGCGCGCTTTGGGCAAGTAAAAAGGAACGTTGCTCATGCTCTCCATTCCTCCGGCAACTACCACATCATTGTGTCCGAGCATGATGGATTGTGCGCCTACCATAATGGCTTTCATTCCAGAAGCGCATACTTTATTGACTTGTGTAGCAGGTATTTCATATCCCAGCCCGGCAGCAACAGCTACCTGGGTGGCAGGTGCCTGACCTAATCCGGCAGAGATCACGTTGCCCATATACACTTCCTGAACTGCTTTAGGATCAAGTTGGATACGGTCCATGGCGCCTTTCACGGCAGTGGCTCCTAGTTGAATAGCCGATAAGCTGGCGAAACTTCCACCAAAACTTCCTATGGGTGTTCTTACTGCGGATACGATATATACTTCTTTCATCAATTAGTTATTTTAGTCTTGAGTATTTAGTCCTGAGTCTTGAGTTCTTTGTCTTTGGCCATACTATGGACTCAAGACTAAGGACTCAATACTATTTTATCACCAGTCCGGTTTGCCCTTATCCTTAGGTTTGGTGGCTTTGCGTTTATTTTGTTGCAGGTATTGGATTTCCTGATTCTTCATGGCTTCCAAAATCATTTTTGCTTTCTCCTCGCTCATCTCCATATCCTTGAGCTTGTCTTTTACAGAAGGAGGGATGTCTTTCTTTTCTTCGTTCTCTTTGTTTTCTTCCTGCTCTTTTTGTTGCTCACTCTTTTCTTTGTCTTTCTTTTCCTGCTCTTCCTTTTCCTGCTGCTCTTGATCTTTTTTATCCTGATCCTGCTTTTCTTTTTGATCTTGTTTTTGATCCTTGTTCTCTTTGTCTTCTTTTTTCTGATCGTCCTTCTTTTGCTGGTCGTCTTTTTTCTGATCTTTATTGTCTTTGTTCTGCTCTTCTTGTTTCTTCTGCTCTTCCAGTTTTTTCTTCACCATTTCATAATTGTAGCGTGCCTCCTCATTGGTCGGGTCAGCTTTCAACGATTGTTTGAAGTAGCCAAGGGCTTCTTCATATTTTCCGCTGCGGTTGGTCAACACCCCCAGCTGAAGGTTGGACAAGGACCGCATTTTAGCTGACTCGCTTTGAGCAAGTGATTTGTATTGGTTCAATGCATTGGTGGTGTCGTTCTCATGGAAAAGGGAATTGGCCAAATTCATCATCACCTCATCTTCCTTCACTTGAAGTGAATCCACCAAAATCTGGTACTTTTTAGCAGCTGTTTTATAATCTCCGGATTGATAGGCTTTTTTTGCTTCTGACTTAAGACTATTGATCAATGCAATATTGTCAATGTCGGATACGAGAAGTACAGCTACTAAGAATCCAATTACCAACTTCATATTTTCACAGTCTTCACATTAATTAATACATCGATTACCAGCAAAAATAGTGCAATTAGAAGGAAATAGTAGTAGCGATTAGCACTTACGTCCACAAAGCGTGTGTCTCTTAATTCGCCCTCAATTCTGCTTATCGTATTGATCAATCGCGATACGTCATTTTTAGTTTCATTGATCTCAAAATATTCTCCTCCAGTCTTATTGGCCAATGACTGCAACGATCTGGAATCCAGACGGGTAACTACCGTATTTCCCTGGTTATCCGTTTTGAAGCCACTGCCTGCATAAAGTTGGCTTCCTTTGTCAGTACCTACACCTAACGTAAAAAGCTTGATGTCATTATCCTGAACCTGCTTAAGGCTTTCGTCCGTTTCTTCACCAAAATCCTCACCATCACTGATAAGTACAATCACTTTTGATTTTTGCTGTGAACTGGGGCCTTCCTGATCGCTTAGCTTGGTAAATGCCATTCTCAATGGAGGTCCAAAATCTGTTCCTGAGGAAGGCACAAGCCCCGTATTCATGGTTTCAATAAAGAGATTAAGCGCGTTTTGGTCGTAGGTGAGTGGACTTTGCATAAATGCCTCTGAGGAGAAAATAATGATCCCTATCCTGTCAGAACTAAAGGCGTCCACAATCCGCTTCATTTCAAATTTGATTTTCTCAAGGCGGGTAGGTTGTATGTCAAACGCGTCCATGGACTTGGACAGATCGACACAAATCATAATGTCCTTGCCCACCGATTTTACTTCCTTGCGGGAGTCACCGAAGGAAGGTCCCAGGAATGCAATCAACACGAGGGCAAATGCCACTGATCGGAGGATAAGCTTGTAAAACACATTGCCATAAGGCGTATTCAGTGTTTTTGCAATGCGTATTACCTTGTAGAGGTAGGCAATGTAGAATCCCAAAAAAAGGAAAGTGATTACTACTTCAAACAGTCCAAAATCGCGAAACCAGGTCATTTATTCCTTTTGACGCAATTATAGGGAAATAGGTTGTGAATATAAATACGAAGTTGTGCGGCAGGTACCTGGCCACCGCACAACTCAAGGGCAATTATTTTGATACCACGTCCTTCATCCAGCGGATCATTTCGGTAACCGTATTTTGTGCGTATACCCCGTTTGCTTCATCGAAAGCCTCCTGAGGACTTGCGTAAACCGACCAATGGTGATCCATGCCTTTGGCGATTTGCAAAGTGGCCCTTCCTGGTGTTTTTTGATTGATCATATCCGTCAGGAGTTGGCTGTCCTCTAAACTCATGATCCAATCGTACTCGCCAGCTACAACCAAAACAGGAGCCTTGGTTGCACTCCATGCATTCATAAAATTGTAATCGTGAACTTGCATATAGAATTGGGCGGGTCTTCCATACTGATGCGCTGGGTCGTCATACCAGAGTGATGCCAGATGAGGTTTTTCGAGCGCAATCTGCTGCGGTGTTTTTTTGTAAATCATGTACTCGGTATGAAACTCAATGAAGTCAGGCATGAGGGAATTGATTTCTGCCTGTGTCTTTCCGCTATAAAGTAACCTTCTTCTTTCCAATTCAATCATGTGCTCTAACCAGGTTTTGTAAACGCTCACAGCAGAGACATACGCTTTAACTGGCTCATTCTTACCAACGATAGAAGCGAGTGTTCCTCCAAGACTGGCCCCAAAAACAATAATGTTAGTAGTATCAACATCAGGCCGCTGCTTTAAATGCCTCCAGGCTGCTTTGTAGCTATCCAATTCAGTAAACAAATCACAATCGGAGCAGGCCGGTCCATTGCTGTCTCCAACTCCGGGTTTTTCCACGCGCATCATAAGGAAGCCAGATTTTTCTGCTACTTCGCGTAGCATTTTGGTCCACGAATCCTCTCTTTCAGGTGCTTCTACAGAACTGCACGAAAGCCAACTTACAAAGAGGATGGCCGGCAACTTTCCCTTCGATCCTTTCGGTTTAGTGATAAATGCGCGCAAAGCATCTCCTGTATGGTTGGTCAATCCAACCGCTTCAAAGTCAAGAGAAGTGTAGCTTTCATACGGTGCTGCTTGTGGGGTGAAAGAAATGGTAATGGGGTTAGCCTGCTGCGCACGAAGAATTTTTAAAGTGATGACTTCTCCACCTCGAAATGTTTGAATGATTTTGTAAAGAGCGTTGCCATCGGATATGCTTTGATTATTGATGGATAATACAACGTCATTTTTTCTTAAGCCCGCCTTATAAGCACTGGAGTTTTCTGAAATTCTGGATACCCCAGCACCCTGGGTGTCAGACAATTTTCTGAATCCGAAATCCAATTGGGCCCTTCTTTTTAAGATAGGGGTTTGCGCATTTAGTCCGGAAAATAATCCGTTTAGTATAAAAAATGTGATGAGCAGGTACTTCATAATGACAATGGGGTTAAACTTGAAATAGTTACCCAATTAGGCCACGAAGCCTTACAACCTTATTCAAATTCATAAATCAGTAGTATAAATTTCGCAGCCAAATGAAAACTTTACCGTATAACACCCTATGACTACTCAATTTTTGTTAGCCATTTTCAGCGGAATTGTTGTTTTGAACTCCATCTTCTTTGGGGTGGTGCTTTTGCTCAATGCCAAAGGTTTGCTCAAGAACAGACTATTGGGTTTGATATTGTTGGGCATTGCCCTTCGTACGGGTAAGTCTATTCTATTGCTTCTACTACCCGATGTACCGGAAACAATTCCAGCTATTGGATTGGTAGGGATGGGTGCGATTGGTCCGCTGCTGTATTTATATGTGCAGCATTTATCCAGTGAAAAATGGAAGAAACTCAATCACCTTCACTTTTTGTTTTCGCTGGTAATGGGCTTCAGTCTTTTGTTTGCTAAGGGAAATACGGTGTTCTGGCTCTATTTTGTTACGGCTGTACAAATGGTGAGTTACCTGGTGCTGGCAATCCTCACTATCAATAAACACAAACGCGAATACAGCAGTGAGGAGTTGAGATGGGTTAAGTTTCTTGCCACGGTTATAGCCTTAGTGTGGAGTGTTTATGCGGCTCAACTTTTTTTTCAGGGAGCCATAGCTTATTTAATCGGAACAGTTACGGCTTCGATAGCTTTGTTTGCGCTGCTCTTTAAAGCGCTGCAGTCAAATCGGATATTTGTACGAACAAAACGAATAACGCAAACGGAAGGAGGGAAGGAGTTGGTGAAAAAGGTGCTGGCGGCCATGGAAAAGGAGGAACTGTATAAGGACAGCGAGCTGACTTTACCGAAATTAGCGAGACTTATAGGTGTAAAGCCTTATGTTCTTTCCGGAGTGCTCAATGATTATCATAAAAAATCTTTTCCGGAGTTTGTAAACGAATACAGAATAAAGGAAGCACAAAAACTATTGTTATCTGCTCAACATCAGGTTTATAGTATCGAGGCCATTGCCTTTGATTGTGGATTCAATACCCCCTCTGCGTTTTACACGTATTTCAAAAGGTTCACGAAAGTTACACCTGCCGAATACAGGGATAGAGAAATGGCTCAGACAGCGGTTCGCTAATGACCTTACTTTCTATTCCCCATCAGTCTTCCGGACCTGAATGCTCCTGCCAATGCCATTGGGATTTTGGCCTCCTCAATGATCACGTTGGCCTTTGCCTCTTGCACCTTCGCAATCATTTCTTGTTCTGTTGCTACAGCCATGGCCCTT
Organism: Cyclobacteriaceae bacterium; assembly: GCA_040216665.1. Classification (GTDB taxonomy): domain Bacteria; phylum Bacteroidota; class Bacteroidia; order Cytophagales; family Cyclobacteriaceae; genus ELB16-189. The sequence continues at coordinate 62,064 of JAVJOQ010000002.1, forward strand.
CTTTCCTCCGCTTTGGCTTTGGCAACATTTAGATCTGCATTGGCCTGATCCATTTGAAGGATAGCACCAATATTGCGACCTATATTGATGTCGGCAATATCGATAGATAGAATAGTAAACGCTGTACCGGCATCAAGGCCGTTGTCAAGTACAGATCTGGAAATACGATCAGGGTTTTCAAGTACCTGCATGTAGCTGGATTGACCAATGGTAGAAATGATACCTTGGCCAACTCGGGCTTTAATGGTTTCTTCTCCTGCACCTCCCACCAACTGCTGAATATTTGCCCGAACGGTTACCCTGGCCTCCGTTATTAATTGAATACCTTCTATAGATATGCCGGTAATGGCAGGCACTATGATCATATAAGGAGATACTGATAACTGTACGGCCCTTAATACATCCCTACCTGCAAGGTCAATGGCGGTGGCTTGTTGATAATCCAGTTTTAAATTGGCTTTGTCAGCTACAACCAAAGCCTTAATTACATTGGTGAGATTGCCTTTGGCGAGGTAGTGGGTTTCCAATTGGCTTGCGCTTATGCCTTTAATGCCGGCCTTGGTAGCCAGGATGAGCGACTTTACAATAAGGCCCGGGGGTACTTTACGCACGCGCATAAATACGAGATTCAATAGGTTGACGTGTACGCCAGAAAACAGAGCTGTAATCCAGAGATTGAGTGGTAGCACGTAGAGAAAAAGCCAAAGGCCTATTATACCACCACCAATCCAAACAAGAATCATATATTCAGCCATGTATACGTCAATTTAAGAAAGGCCCAAGGTAGCACAAGGGCGTCTGGAATTTAGGTTTTCTTGCAGAATTACTTTTAGGGCCTTTTCGTTAAGTCCCCATGAAGCGCTCCGAATTAGGGTATTAATAAAATAAGAGTTATATTTGCGCAAGTTTTTAGCAGAAATCATTCTGTTTAGTCAATAAAAGTCCCTTGAGGAAATCTATTTCTACTCCCAATTTTTGTTTGCTGAAGATTAAAATGTGCCTGGGTATTATTTATCCAACTCATTGCTGCTTAGCACTTTAATATAATTATCAGCTGAGGCACAGCGTATTTTTTAACAAACAAAATGAATAGTTTAAGACAAAAAAGAAGACCAAGGACTAACTCAAGCCCAAATCACAACCACAGAAAGCAATCGAATAGACGCAAAGGACCCGCAGTAAGTACAATCGATCCACGTTTATTTGTAAAGAAAGCAACCCCATTGGCGGATGCGACTTTCCACCCCTCATTTAAAATTCAGGATCTGGCAGTTGATGCCCGCATCAAAACCAATCTACTGAGTAAAGGATATAACTTCCTGACTGAGATTCAGGAGCATGCCATTGTACCTGTGTTAGAAGGGAATGATGTAATGGGTATCGCTCAAACGGGAACAGGTAAAACTGCTGCCTTTTTGGTTCCTATTATCAATAACCTCTTAGGTAAGCCAGCCTCATTTCAGGTGTTGGTGGTTGTGCCTACAAGAGAATTGGCAGTGCAGGTAGAAGAAGAATTAATAAGTATTGCTAAAGGCCTCAATATATCGAGTGCGTGTTTTATTGGTGGTACCAGTGTAGGAAGAGATATTTCCAGGTTAAGAAGACCATGTCACTTTGTGATTGGTACTCCAGGGCGACTGATCGACTTGGCGCGTCAAAATGCACTTCACTTTAGGGATTTTAAAACCCTGATTTTGGATGAGTTTGATCGTCTTTTAGACATGGGTTTTTTACGCGACATCAAAACGATGCTGGCGGGAATGACCAATAGAAAACAAACGGTATTGTTCTCAGCAACCGAGGAGACCAGTCAAAGGAAATTGATTCAATCATTGCTCAACAACCCTGTTGAAGTACGTGTGTCAACGGGTAATGTCACTGGTGATCATATCGATCAGGAGACGATAACCGTAAAGGCTGGAGAGAAAAAGGTGGATATTCTGGTGAATATGTTTCGCGATGAGACCTTTCATAAAGTAATCGTGTTTGCAGAAACCAAAAGAGGCGTGAGCCAGGTAAGAAAAAATTTGCAGCATGCAGGGATCAAAGTAGATGAGATCCATGGCAATAAATCTCAGAATTACAGGTTAAAAGCATTAAATGATTTTAAGTCCGGTAAAATTCAGGCTTTAATCGCTACAGATGTAGCGGCAAGAGGTCTGGATATTTCAGAGGTAACACATGTAATTAATTTTCAGCCACCCCGTGATTTTGATAGCTATATTCATAGAATAGGCAGAACGGGAAGGGCGGGAAAAGGAGGCAAAGCCTATACTTTTATTAACTAGTAACGAACAAAAACAATAACCAATAAATAACAATCAAAATGCAAGAAGGAACAGTAAAATTTTTCAACAACACAAAAGGATTTGGATTCATTAAACCAACGGATTCAAGCGAAGACATTTTCGTACACGAGTCTGGTCTGATAGACGAGATCAGAGAAAATGATAAAGTGAAATTTGAAGTTGAGCGTGGAAAAAAAGGAATGAATGCAGTTAACGTAGAATTAGTTAGCTAAGATTTCCTTTCTTAACTCAAAGAGGCTTTTTAGAAGTGTTCCTTTAATGGAACCTTCTGAAAAGCCTCTTTTTTTTGTTCATTATAAAATTAGCGAACCGAACCTCTTAATATTTTTGCAATTCTGCAAAAAGGAGGTCCAATTCTGCTCTTGTCTTGTTGAGTTTAGCGCTCAGCTTCTCCAGCATAGTGTCCTTTTCCCCGATTTCAAACTTGAAATCGTCATCCGTAAGATTCGAAAATCTTTGTCTCAGCATTGCTTTCTGCTCTCTCCAGCTTCTTAAAATATTCATTGATTTTGTTTAATTTAATAGTATTTCATTTTCATCACCACCTGCTTGTCACCTTCCAAAACGAAGCTAAAATCCTTGTAAACAGGTTTGCGAAGTGCAGTATGAAAATAGTTAGAGAACGCGTGGCCTTCCTTGGGTAAAAACCAACCCATATCCAATTCCCAGTTGTCATTCTCATCGTCCAACAAGGCAATGGCCATGTTTTTAGAAGTAAATCCGCTATAAGTCACACTCAAGGAATCTCCTGTCATTTCTGTTTTCGGAATCACAACTCTTAAAAAACCTAAATCATGGGGAAAAGGTGTAGTGTCATCATAAAATTTAAAACGAATCACGCCTTCTGTATTTCTTATATGGGTTACTGTAATGGTGATGGTAAACGTATCTTCTTTTTTGTTATTAATATCCAGCTTCCCTGATGCTGTGCGGCTCGAAATATTCGAGTGAGATGCCTGGTACAAATCGGAATTGGATTGACCACTAACCAGACTAAAACTAAATAAGGCAATAACGGCTAGTAGTACTTTCATTGGATGCTGCAAAGCAATTACTAAAGGTACTCATTCTTTAGGTCATTGCTGCATATTGTTTTGAGCTCATTTTCATTGATTATGAAGGGTATATTCTTTTGATTATTACTTTTGTTATGGGCCATAATAATCATCAAGGAAAATCTTCTGATAGGAGATGTTGTTATTTCCTTTACTGACTTAGCCGCTTAGGCGGTTTACCTTTGTTATTTTAATCCTCATTCTTATCTTTCAATGGTTGGACGGAATAACGGGGGAAAATCAAAAGAAATCGCTAAAGATGAGAAAGTTAATAACCCATATTGCGTTGTTATTTTGCTTTGAACAAGCCTGTGCGCAAACGGTCGATGATTATGTGGAGGAAATTGGTTGGGGTGAATTTTCGACACAGTATAATTACGATCGGCCAGCACAAGAAATAAAAGGAGAATATTACCTATTTCACGATTGGGTGGTGGCCGATATCAACTTGTACGATGGAATTAAGTATAGGGGGAAACAATTGAATATTAATCTTCTCTCAGGAGATATCGAAGTGCCAAGTGGATATGGAACACGGGTGTTGGATAAGTTTAAAATCAAATCTATTACAGTAGGAGATCGAAAATTTGTTAACACGCTACACTTGGAGGGAGTAAACCATAGAAATGCTTTTTTTGAAGTAATAGAAGATGGTGCTATACATATTTATTGCCAATATTATTCCATTATGAGGCAGCCCAGCTATGGCGTGCCCGGAGCAGGTAATGACAGGGATTTTACGGCTATCATTCGTCAAACCTATTTTGTGCAGGGAGAGTCTGACACGGAGATGTTTACTGATAGTAAAAGGAGTAATCTCAAATATTTTCAGAACAAACCTGAGGCAGTAAAATACATCGCTGAAGAAAAAATTAAAGTCAATAAGATCAAGGGGTTTACCAAAGCGGCAAAATTTTATAATGCAAGCAGCCAGGTGAATTAAGGCATGGCCACCATGTTCTGGCCATTGCTACTGCACTTCACCATTCAAAGTATAACCCAACACCGCTATTACATGACAGGTGGTTCCAGCCAATACAAATAAGTGCCAAATGAAATGGTTATATCGAATGCGATGGTCATAAGCAAAGAATAGAACTCCTGCTGAATACATTACGCCTCCAGCCACCAGCCAAAATAAACCCCAACCGGGTAGACTATAATACAGTGGTTTCGCAGCCAATAGAGCAAGCCATCCCATTCCCAGATAAAGTGCAATAGACAGTTTGCTGGTTTTTACGTTCCGAATAGATTTCAGCACCACTCCGCCAGCGGCTAGCGCCCATACAATTCCAAATAATGTCCAGCCCCAGGTCCCATATAAAATGGTAAGTGTAAAAGGGGTGTACGTCCCTGCTATCAAAAGAAAGATAGCACCGTGGTCAAAAATCCGAAAGATGCGTTTGGTCCTGCTTTCGGGAAAAGCATGATACAAGGTAGAAGCGAGGTACAGCACCATCATGGTAGTGCCAAAAACGGAAACCCCCACAACAGCAGCAGCTCCAGCTGGAATAGCTTTGATTATCATTATAGGTGTTATCGCAACGGCAGCGAGAAACCCTACACCATGGCTGACGCTGTTAGCAATCTCTTCGCCAAGCGATTGCTCTCGGTTGAAGTGCTTTGATCCGTCCATACGTCAAGTTAGGTAGATGCGGGGCCATAAAGAAAACTTGTAGAAAAGAACAGGTCTATCTTTATCAACCTTATTTACTTTTTTTTTGTAAACCAAATTTGGTTTAAAGTATAGTTATCATTCGATCACCCTTTGGTATTGTAAACAGTCAAAGGGTCAGCTCACATTATATTCAATATCCCTTAAATAAAATTTTCCATAAACAAATTCTCCATCAGGGTAGTGCCATACGCCTTCACCATAACCCGGAGTGTTTCTATCATTAATTAGCTTGTAATCACTTAGCGGTGTAGAGAATCGATATTGTTTCATGCTATTGACATCATACCGGTCGTCAGATACGAAATTTATAAGTTGTCCGATTTCATTGAAATAGAGGACGGCAGAAATTGTATTGTCGCCATGCGAGAAGGTGGCTTTCGCTGAAGTAGTATCAATCGGTTCCCATGTAATGCGATCGTCCACCAATGCTGCCGGAACAAACATACACATGTCATTAAAATAGGTTACAGTTTCAGCTTTGTTCAATTCTGGCCCACTTGACTTGGCAACAGGTACTAACCCTGCCAATCTTATATCCATTGTTGCAGTGGCATCCTGAAATTGATGATACCCAAGTACAGGGATTTTGTACATCTGCGCCTTCATGAAAAACAAGCGTGCTGGTTCATTAAAAAAATTATATTGCACAGAATTAAAACGAAACCATTCTCCGTTTTTGCTTCTCATTTCTCCCTCAAAGGTGATTCGAGCGTTTGATACCTTAGGCTGGTTCAATACACCGGCATACCGCAAGTACCTTTGAACGGGAATAGGCAATGTTTGAATGTCGACTTCTGTCAATAAATCAGGAGTACCTATTGTTGACTTATTCAAATTTGTATTGACATCCATTCTGAATTGAGATTCAAAGTGCTGTGAAGTCCAACCAAACAGGGCAACGATAAGAATTATTATATTGGCAATTGTACCGAATTTGGCATCCTGCCAGGTTGTAAAAACAAGTACTTGAGAAAGTGCAACTGCGATAATGGCCAATAAAGGCCAGCTTTCCTTTTTCAACAAAAACAAAACCATAGCCACCACAAATAGCATAGTTGTGGCCAACCACACCGCGCCCACCGGTTTTGAAATTACTTTGGTGAGTTGTGCAATTTGACCAAGGCCAAATGCTTTGACAAAACCCATCATATGGATGAGGCCATGGATCAGCAGGACAAAGGAGAATATGTATTTGATCATAAATTTAAAGCTTCTAAGTAGGAGGGTTATGCGATAAAAAACACCTTTCGAAAATTGTATAATTTGAGCTTAGTGGAAATGATTTACTTCTCGTTTTGAAATGATTTTTGTCATTTATACGATGAGAGAAGTATAGTAAATTAACCGAGTGCATCAGGTTTGATAGATGGAAATGCTAGCGAAGAGCAATGGAGAGAATAGGTAAAGCGTCTAATAGTTTAGGTGGTTTTCTTGCCCCGACCTCGGCCACCCTTATTTTCCACAACCTGCACATCATTCTTGTTTGCACACGAATGAATTTTCTATGAACGACAAAGAGATTATAGCATGGCTTCTAGAAGGGGATGTATCCATCCAGTACCAAACGTACAGGGATTTGCTTGGTGTGAATAAACCCCGTTTAAGAAAAAGAATTGAAACAGAAGGTTGGGGTTTAAAGTTTCTTTCCTGCAGAAACCCAAGCGGGCATTGGGGGTTAGCCTATTACCAACCAAAATGGACAAGTACGCATTATACTGTTATTGACATTAAGAACTTAGGCATATCAAATAGGAACAAGTACGTTGTTGAAACGCTTAATTGGGTACTTGAAAATGAAAAATGCATAGATGGTGGTATCAACCCTGCTCATTCACTAAGCGTAAGTGATGTTTGTGTCAATGGAATGTTTTTAAATGTTGCCACCTATTTTGGCTTGGAAGAGAGCAAGCTTAAAAGCATCATCGATTTTTTATTGGCGGAAAAAATGAAAGATGGTGGTTTTAACTGCCAATCCAACCGAAAAGGTGCTACGCATAGCTCGTTGCATTCAACACTATCTGTGCTGGAAGGAATTTACGAATATGAGAAAAATGGGTATCACTACCGATTGGACGAATTGAGAAAAGCAAGGCAACAATCGCACGAGTTTATATTGATACATCATTTGTTTAAGTCACACCGAACAGGGGATGTTATTAGTCCAGCATTTTTGAAGTTCCATTACCCCACCCGTTGGTATTATGATATCCTAAGGGCATTAGACTATTTTCAAATGGCAAATTTGAAGTTGGATAAAAGAATGAATGATGCAATACGGGTAGTGCTAAAAAAGAGGACAAAAGAAGGCTTGTGGAAACTTCCATCTAAACACCCGGGGCAGGTTCATTTCGAAATGGAGAAAGCAGGAAAGCCAAGCCGGTGGAATACATTAAGAGCACTAAGAGTATTAAAACACTTTAACAATAGGCATTAAAAAAATACAACGTTATGCCGCGACCACAAACAAAAACTGACCTTGTGAAATTGAGCAAACTCAATTTTAAAAGACTAAACGATTTGGTGGATTCCTATTCACTAGAAGAACAGCAAGTTGAATTTCCAAAAGGTACCATGAACAGAAACATCAGAGATGTGCTTGCACATTTACATCAATGGCATACGATGATGATGGAATGGTATGAAATCGGAATGAAAGGAGAGAAGCCTGAGATTCCTGCAAAAGGGTATACTTGGAAGACCCTGCCTGACTTAAACAGGGTAATATGGAAAAAGTACAATCATGTTGATCTTAAAAAGATAAGAAAGGTGCTAAATGAGTCTTTTAATCAGGTGCAAAAATTGATCGCTCAACATACAGATAAAGAACTGTTTGAAAAAAAGCGATACAAATGGACGGGATCTACTTCACTTGGAGCCTATTTCATCTCGGCCACTTCAAGCCATTATGATTGGGCCTTTAAACTGATTAGGCGATGTAAAAAATAGAACCTTCACATCATAAATACCCAATCTTCAAAAGAAGTTGATCTATTAAAGTCTAACTATTAATTGTATGAACAGAATTTTACTTTATTCAATTTTAGTGTTCTTCATACTACTCATCGTTGTATTTGCTATTACGTACCCAATTTACCGTATGCAAATCAGTGAGGCTTCCAAAAGAATTGCCGCAGAAAGTAAAATGATGGAAACGGAATTTGGTGAAATGGAATACGCCATCCGTGGTGAAGGGAAGCCAGTTTTATTAATTCATGGCGCAGGTGGTGGTTATGACCAGGGGCTATGGCTTGGTGAAATATGTTTGGATAAAAATTACCAGTTCATCGCTCCTTCAAAGTTCGGTTATCTTAATTCGACCCTTCCAAAGAATAGTACCGTACAGATGCAGGCCGAAGTATTCAAAATTTTGCTAGAACACTTGAGTATCGAAAAAGTAACTGTCATTGGAGTTTCCGCAGGAGGCCCATCGGCCATGCAATTGGCGAGTGACTATCCTGAAATGGTTGATAAATTGATTTTACTCAGTGCTGTCAGCATGCCTCCGAATCCAAACGATAAAGACCCAGTTTTTATTAAAGTAATCCACACCATTCAAAAATCTGATTATTTCTACTGGCTATTCACTAAGATTTTTGAAATACAAATTTTGAGTTTGATGGGCATACCATCTGATGATTATAGAAAATTCACCCTGGAACAAAAGAATCTGGCCAGAGAGATGCTAAATGTCATGCATCCGATGTCTCAAAGGTATGAAGGAACGATAGCTGATGGACTCATGATTTATAATTTTGAAATCCCAAGAAATATTACAACTCCAACACTAATAATCCACTCCAAAAATGACGGACTCGTAAATTTTACGCATGGGGAATATGCCAACAAAAATATTAAGGGTTCAAAAATTGTATTGTATGAAAATGGCGGTCATGGTGCGCTTTCTGAATTGGAGAAGGCAAGACGAGAAATTAAATTATTTCTCGATACGCCCTAGTCATAATCTTGAATAATGCTTAGTCAACCACTAAAACAGTCAGCCGGATTGGCATTCGTATTGCTACCGAGCAGGCTTTTACTTTTTCTGATTTTTCAATCACTTGTTGCTTTAGTGGTAAACTCATGGCACATAGCTGAAAAGTACTGGCTATTAACAGCAACGCTTGCAAATAGCGTAAGTATCATTCTTTTGTTTTTTGGATGTAATAAAGAGGAAAAAAACTATCTCAGTTTATTTAGAATAGACAGATCTGATTTGAAAAAAGATGTGTTCATCTTTCTGGTGCTTACAATTATTTCGATTCCTATTGTATTTGCTCCTGGCTATTTTCTTAGTTTACTATTATGGAATGATCCTAATGTTCCAGCTGAAATGATGTTTGGTGAAATGGAGAGAGGCTGGGTATATCTGCTATTAGTAATTTTTCCCTTGACCATTACTTTCGCAGAACTGCCCACTTACTTTGGGTATATCATGCCTAAACTAGAAAAACAGTTGCAGACGAAATGGTTGGCGGTTTTACTTCCTGTTTTATTTCTCTCCATTCAGCACTGCGCATTGCCCTTTATTCCTGACTTCAATTTTATTGTATATAGAGCACTCGTATTTTTACCTTTTGCTGCATTGATAGGAATATCAATTTATTGTCGCCCTGCACTTCTTCCATATTTTGCAGTATTGCACGGTGTCATGGATTTTGGAGCTGCTTTTATGTTTCTATAACTGGTATAGTCAACGGGGGAATTCAAAATATAGTCCAATGGTTGTTGTCTTTTAATTTCGGGGAAGGGCTAGATTCGAACCCTCGACCTTACTACGGCAGAAGGAGATACCTTACAATTTGTTCTATTCACCGTTTTACCTTAGCTTGATTCTCGCACATTAAGTTCTCATACTCACAGCAAGTCCTATTCATTACCATGAGCACAGATCAGCAATTGAAATACCTTGAGTCCACTTATTTTTTGGATTATGAAGATCCTATTGTGCAAGGCATTATTCAGGAATTCAAATCCTTTAATACGATCAAGGAAAAGGCAATAGGAATATACTTGAAAATAAGAGACGGTTGGAGGTACAACCCTTACCGTTTTAGTTTCTCCAAAGAAAGCTACAGAGCGAGTTTCATCGCAACAAAAACACAAGGCCATTGCATTGATAAAGCTATACTCCTGGTAGCGTGCGCAAGGGGCTTGGGAATCCCGGCAAGAATTCATCTGGCCAAAGTGAAGAACCACATCGGAGTAGAGAAAATAATTGAAAAATTCGGTACTGATGAATTAACCCCTCACGGAATGGTAAATCTATTCATCGAGGGCAAATGGCTGAAGGTGTCTCCCGCATTCAATAAGGGATTGTGTCAAAAATGCAATGTGGCAACTTTGGAATTCGATGGTGACAATGATTCCCTTTTTCAGGAATATGACAAGGAAGGCAACACGTTCATGGAGTACCTGGATGACTATGGTCACTTTGAAGATGTGCCCTTCGGTTTCATTATTAAGAACTTTACAGAGAGTTATCCCCAAATCATGGAGCAGTACAAAGGGATGGATGAATTCAAAATATAGGATATAACAAATAGGATCCCGTGTACCTTACTCATCATGTTTCTACCTACTAAAGGCTAATATATTTTATATTTAAATACATATAATATGTATTTTTATTTATTAATTATATCTAATTACGTATAATATTGTATATTTGATCAATTTTATATCTAAAAGCATATAATGAAAAGTTTAGCAGCGTTTGTTAAAGAGCGGAGAAAGGAAGTTAATCTGACGCAGGAAGAATTCGCGGAGCGTACAGGTGTCGCACTGACGGTAATACGTAAAATCGAACAAGGTAAAACGAATCTGAATATGGATAAGGTTAACCTGGTGCTTCGCATGTTTGGGCATGAATTGGCTCCTGTTAAAAGGTAAAATCTAAATGAGACAGGGAAAGGTTTTTTATAAAGATCATTTGGCAGGCGTCCTCACAGAAACGAATGAGGGTGAATACGTATTTCAGTATGATGTCCAATACGTAAAAGACCATCCGAATGACTTCATCACTTTTACTATGCCGGTTACAGATAAACCATACATCGAGAAAAGACTCTTTTCGTTTTTTGAGGGACTGATACCTGAAGGATGGCTTTTAGATATTGCTTCCGAAAACTGGAAGATCAATAAAAATGATCGCATGGGATTACTGTTAGCTTGTTGTCTGAATTGTATTGGTGCAGTGAGTGTGGAACCAATAGTGGTAGAGGATGAAGGGTAGATGTTTATATTGTTACAAACCTTTGGATGATAAACCGGACTTTCATGAGAAATGTTCAATGCAGTTCTTCGGAACCCCAACACCACCCCAATTGGAATATTCGTTGGATCAAATGGATGAGCTAGCCAAAAATGTAGTAGAAAGAAGTGTTGCAGTGCCTGGAGTTCAGCCAAAACTTTCTATGTCCTTGGTCAAAAAAACAAGGAAGAATGCAGATGCGCGACTAACAGTAGTAGGCGCATTGGGTGGCTACTATATCTTAAAACCACCTTCTGAAAGATTTCCAGAAATGCCACAGAACGAACATGTAACGATGCGAATAGCAGAAGCTTTTGGAATTCGGGTTGTACCGTCATCATTGATTCGATTATTATCTGGAGAACTTTCCTACATAACGAAACGTATTGATCGGTCAGAAACAGGGGAGAAGATCCACATGATGGATATGTTTCAGATCACTGAGGCTTTTGATAAGTACAAAAGTTCAATGGAAAAAGTGGGAAAAGCATTGGATAGTTATTCGAGTAACACCCTGCTTGACAAAACTTTTTACCTTGATTTGGCACTTTTCTGCTTTCTAACGGGGAATAATGATATGCACCTAAAGAATTTCTCAATGATCGAAAGTTCTAACGGATGGGTATTGTCACCAGCCTACGATCTTTTAAATGTAGCAATGGTGTTTCCGGAAGATAGGGAAGAACTGGCGTTGACATTGGCGGGGAAGAGAAAAAAGTTGAAACGAGAACATTTTGAGCAGTTAGGAGAAGAATTGGGATTGACTCCTAAGCAAATAACGGGGGCCTTTAACCGAATGTTAAAAAATAAATCAAAGGCATTGGATTGGATTGATCAATCATTTTTATCAAAAGGTAGGAAAGCTGCTTATAATAGAGTGATTGAAGAAAGATATGCCCAATTGGAGTGAATTGGAAACAGAACCGACCACTGATTACCGGATACTGAACACCGATTTTCCCTGGCGCACGTTTGCAATGTGTTCAATGTCTTGCTAGGATTAACTTCGTTGATCCTGTTAAGGGGGTATTCAATCAAAAGCCCCTCGCTCATTTCATTCGCTTCGTTTTTGTATTTTCTATCCTCGCACAAGCTACGCTTGGCTCGGCTATAAAAAACAAAAACCTCAGGCGAAAGCCTGAGGTCTTTTGATTGTCGGGGCGGCCCTCCCGACCCGAGGTCGGGATACGCTAGGGATTTGTTTCAATCCACTGCTTAACCTTAGCAGGATTTTTCCATGCTTTAAGTTTTCTTTCTAGTTGAACTGCTTCTGCCCTGGAATGAAATTCTTTGTAGAACAATAGCTTCCATGGGCCTTTATTCTTTGTGGCTAAGTTTTGATTAGCATTGTGCCTGTACAAACGATCATTGATATCATTGGTCTGTCCAATGTAGAGTTTCTTGGTGGTCTCCGACTCTATGATATAGGTGTAATACATAAATCACAAAAAAAGCCTCATCGTAGCCTCCCTGACGCGCGTTTGCAACGCGTGCAATGTCTTGCTAGGATTAACTTTGTTGATCCTGTTAAGGGGGTATTCAATCAAAAGCCCCTCACTCATTTCATTCGCTTTGTTTTGTATTTTCTATCCTCGCGCAAGCTACGCTTGGCTCGGCTATAAAAAACAAAACCTCAGGCTTTCGCCTGAGGTCTCTTGATTGTCGGGGCGGCAGGATTCGAACCTGCGGCCCCCTGGTCCCAAACCAGGTACGCTACCGGACTGCGCCACGCCCCGAAAAATCCTTTGTCTTTTTTTTGACTGGGGACTCACACCCAGTTGTTTCTGTGATCCGGCAGGGACTCGAACCCCGAACCCTCAGCTTAGAAGGCTGATGCTCTATCCAGTTGAGCTACCGGACCAAACTACGCCTTCGGCTTCGTTTGGTAGACCCAAAAAGCCTGTAGCCCTGCCCTTAAAGGCTAATCAATTTGATCAGGTGAGAAATCTCTTTTTCAAAACAGCCTTCCCCGAGCCCGTCTTAAGGTATTTCTCCAATGCTATCGCCTTGCTTTTAGTTTTTACAGCCATATAGGCTTCTAAACTAAAAGGCGCATAATGCTTGGTCGATTGATTCAAACCAGCATTATGAGAGGCTAACCTTTTTTCTACATTTTGAGTAAATCCAATGTAAATAAAAGGATGCTGATCACTCTTAATAACATATACAAACCACATTATAAGAACGCTTTCAACAACTCAAATCTTTAAAGTGGTGCAGAAATTTCAATTCCTTCTGTTGCACCTCTTTAGCCTATCAAACAAAGCCTTAGCACAGGTAAGTGCGCTATTAGCCAAGTTTAGCCTGCCAAACGAAGCTATAGCGCAGCATGTGCGCAGAAAGCGAAGTTTCGCCTGCCAAACGAAGCCAGAGGCGTAGTTTGGCGGAGAGGGGGGGATTCGAACCCCCGGTACAGTTTAACCCGTACGACAGTTTAGCAAACTGTTGGTTTCAGCCACTCACCCACCTCTCCAAAATAAATTGAAGGTAGACTTAAGCTTAAATTCTTTTCTAAATCAGCCCGTTTGGCCTTTTTCCTGAAAAGAGTTGCAAATATAAACCGTCATTTTGTTCAATGGGCGGATTATACCTTTTTTTTTAAACTTTTTAAGGGAGAAGGGTAAGACTACCTGTTTATAAACTTACGTACCAAGGTGTTGAACTTCTTGGGCTCCTCAATAAAGATGAAATGCCCACTTTTTTTGAACTCTTCAAGTGTCGCATTGGGCAGGGATTCATTCGCGTGTTGACTGGCTCGAATAGGCACTGCGTCTGCACTTCCATGAAGGATCAATACAGGGAAAGAAAACTTCTTCACTTCTTCGTAATAATCATAGCTTCTTAATTCACTACCCAAGCCCGTGTATAATGCTTGACTTGCTTCCTTATAGTTAGCGGGTATTTCAAAGTTAAGTTTTGAGAAATTGGCCTTCTTGTAAAATGAATGGCGAAAGGAGAGGAGCAATAACTTTTTGTAGGCCGAAGATTTGCCAGCTTTGAAATTAGGTGAGCCAATGATGATAGACCGATCTGTGCTGTCCGTTCCGATCAATTTGCTTTGTTGCGTTGCCATCATCTCCTCATCATACGCTTTGTTGAATGGAATGGGATTGCAAAAAATAATTCCTTTCACTTTATCTGGGTGTTGGAGTCCATATTGAATAGCCGGAAGTGCTCCCCATGAATGAGCCAGTAAATAGATTTGATCATGTCCCAGGTAGTTCCTTATTGCATCAATGTCATCCGCAAAGGATGCAAGCGTAATAGTACTGGGGTCTGGGATGGTAGATTTTCCACTGGCACGCTGATCATAATAGGTGACTTGAAATTTTTTAGAGAGCTTATTCAGGTGTGGGAGAAAGTACGTGTGGTTCATTCCTGGCCCTCCGTGAACAACCACGATGGGCTCACCTTCCCCAATCGTTTTTACATACAATTGTGTAGCATTCAACTCCCGCAGCCCTTCCTCAGTTTGTGCAAGTGTTGCACTTGCAGGGATCAAAATCAGGAGCAACGGAATAAAAAACTTCATGCTTCAGGGTTTTAACAGCGCACCCGTCATGGAAGCAAATCCACCCACAAGTCCACCGATAAGACTCGTCAATACAAATAGATTCAGAGGAAATAACTGGCTGATCTTCTCGGTGAGAATGGACTGGGTGGCATTGTCCACGTAAAGTGCAAGCCCCAGCCATAATAAACCTATCGAGATGAACCCCGATAGGAAAGACTTGAATCCGGTGTTGCTAAATACAAAGCCTACAAGGAATGCACCTATGGCCATCGTCCACCAGGGAAATAATTTCTGAAACATGAAGCACACGATGGCGGTGATAATAATCTGAATGATGAATCTCACTTGGATGTTGAATTAAAAGTGGTGGTATAATAACGATAGGGTGTAGTTTCTCTCACAGAATGAGGAAATTTTAAGCGAAAGTATCGGCCATCGACCCAGGGGTCTATGAGGTTATTATAAAACCGACTTCCTGGGTTGCCGCTCTGTCCTCCAGGGTATACACCCCAGGCTTTGACACCCGTCTTTTCCATACTGGCTATCATACGCCAGCTTGGTCCGTGAGTGCCCGATGTAGCATTGATGGCACTGCCATTGCCACCATTTTTTGCGCGATAACTAAAAGGTGCCAGTCTTAGTAAATGACCAATGTTAGTATTTTTAAACTGCGCCCACCGTGCTTCACTGTCGTTTTCATTCTCCCATACATCGATTATATCGAGGCTTTTGGTAAAATTTTGTCGGATCAGTGTCCGTAAATCCTCCTTTTCTGGAGTAGACTGCACATCATAAAAGGACAAGGTAGAGTCGTTCTTCATGAGTTGGATGGTAACATAGTCGCTGGGTCTGCTTAGGGAAGCAGTGCTGGAAGTCATCTCATCCCAGATATTTCGATAGAGACTGTTGTACCACACTTCGTAATAAGTGGCCGCAACAGATTCAGGACTGTAAACAAAATCCCAAGATCGAAGGAGTTCAGCTATTTTTTGCTCAGCACTTGTGAGTGATGCGGAATCCAGTGAGGAAAGCATAAACGGTAAACTTTCTTCCGCTTGAATACTGTAGTTGTCATTTTGCAATTTCATGATATCAGCAGGAGTGATTTCATCCATTACACTCAATTGTTGATTGATTCTTCTATTGCGGTAAGCTTCATAGTTATTACTATGGACATAGTAGGGATAGGTTTGATCTGCCGGGCGTTGATTGGCTGAACTGACAAACCCGCGTGGTGGATTTTTAGTCATTACGTTTTGCTCATTGGGGATATAGGCCTGCCACTCCGTTGAAGTTTTGGTGCCGTCCAGCACGAATCTGCCTTCATCCTTTCTACGTACCGGATACTTGCCTTGTATGCGCATGGCAATATCTCCTTCTGTGGAGGCAAAAGCGAAATTTTGTGCCGGGCCAGAATAGTATTCCAGTGCGGCCATATAATCACGATGGTTCTTTGCACGGTTCAATAAATAAAATGTTTTCAAATCCAACGATTCATCGTGGGCAATCCATCGGAAAGCGTAATGATTTTTCTCTGACTCACCATGGAAGGACTTGTCGTATACCACAGGCCCATGATGGGTGTAGACTACAGTATCGTAAAAAGAATCTTTCCCTTTTATTCTAAATTCCTCTACCACCTTTCTTGTGGATAGCCAGTTGCCATCACTGAGGTATTCATTTTTGGATTCATCTTTGAATTCTATTTTATACCAGTCTACCAAATCGCGTTGAGCATTGGTAACGCCCCAGCTGATGGAATCGTTGAAACCAATAATAATAACTGGCGATCCTGTTAATGTTGCACCCATCACGTTCACATTAGGACTCTTCATGTGTGCGGCAAACCAAATGGAAGGCATGCTCAAAGAAAGATGTGGATCGTTGGCCAGTATGGGAGAACCGGTAGCTGTTTTAATACCACTCACTGCCCAGTTATTACTGCCCACACCTTTTACCACTTTGGTGGTGGGCTCAATGTTGATCAACTGATCAGGCAATGCCAAAGGGACTGAGTCCAGCGTGATTGGGTTGAACTTCCAGCCTCCGGGGTTATCTACGATGGGATCGCCAACACCTTCCCAATCAGGGTAAAGTACATCCAGCATTTCTTTACCAAAAAGGTTAAGGGCATTGGTCATTTCAAAATCATCTTCACCCACATTCAATGTATTCGACATGGTTTTAAGAAGCAGACCCATTTTCAGGTCATTCCATAATTCTGGGTCATAGTCCAGTAGTTTATATTCTATGGGGTAATCACCGTAGGAAAGAGAGGAAATGTAGGCATTCACACCCTCTGTATATTGTTGGTAGACTTTACTAACGATCGAATCTTTACTGTGTGCTTTAGCGGAGTTCTCAGCAGCAAAAACCATCCCTTTTCTTCTTTGGTTGCGGTCAAAGTCAAGTGCCACATCTCCTAAGATTTCCGACACTCTTCCTGCGGCAGCATGAGTTTGAAACTCCATTTGCCACAAGCGATGCTGTGCGGTCACGTAGCCCATCACACGATACAGGTCATCATCATTTTCGGCAAACAAATGAGGAATCAGCAGACTGTCATACACTACAGAAACCTCACCCTTGAGGCCTGGTAGATTAAGCTGTTGATCTGGGGAGGCTTTAAGTTCTGCATTCGCCCAAAAACCATGGAAGGGATCTAGAAATTTTCCCAGTGGAGGGATCGGATCACCGAAATTCCAGCTTTTGTTGAGTGCCCAAACCAACGTAACTGTGAGTAATAATGAGATAACAAATTTGATTCCTTTCACTTAGCCTTATTTTTGTGACTTAAACCCTGACGAATAAAATCATCAAAGGGTTTTTAAATTTGAAGCATTGATTGTTTTATTGTCAGGGTTTAACCTTGACAATACTGACGCTCTCGTCAGTATTCGTCAATCACACTGGCAAAATGTGTATCTCTCAGTGCCTATTTAGGGTTAAAGTAAAAAGCTTTTCCTAATTTTCGAGCGTATTCAACCAATTAATTAGATGCCAGCCCAAGAAGTATTGAATAAATACACAAAAACACTGATTAAAAGGGCTGCAGATATCAAAGCCATCTTTTTTGATGTAGATGGAGTGCTCACCGATGGAAAGATAATCTATGACAGTGATGGCAGAGAACTGAAGCATTTTAATGTGAAAGACGGCCAGATCATCAGTCACCTAAAAAATGCTGGTATTGTGGTAGGAGCAATTTCAGGACGGGATTCAGCGACTGTCGCTAAACGTTGTGCTGAGCTCAAACTGGATTTTTGTCATCAGGGCATATTGGACAAAGCAGCTGTTTTTAAAAAATTAGCCACTTACCACAAGCTCAAAAAGAAAGACATTATATATATAGGTGACGATATTAACGATCTCGGACCTCTTAAATTGAGCGGACTGGCCATCTGTCCGGCAGACGCACCCGTTTATCTAAAGAAAATGGTAGATATGAGTACCAAGGCAAAAGGAGGTGAGGGCGTATTGAGAGAAGTCGCAGATTTGGTACTGGCAGCCAAAGGAATTTTGGCAAAAATTTTGAAAAATAAATAATGGACATATTTAAAGAGAAGGTTAAGATAACAGATAAGATCACTTTAGGTGGAGATCGCATGGTGTTATTCGCGGGTCCGTGCGCAGCGGAGAGTTATGACATTTGCATAGAGACGGGCACGGAGGTGAAGCGAATCTGCGAAGCGTTGGGTATTGATTATGTGTTCAAAGCTTCCTTTGACAAAGCCAACCGCACATCAGCATCTTCTTACAGGGGACCTTCGATGGAAGGTGGTCTTGAAATAATATCCAGGGTAAAAAAAGATTTGAATGTACCTGCCGTTACGGATGTGCATGAATCCCATCAATGCGCTGAAGTAGCCGAAGTAGTAGATGTACTTCAGATACCAGCCTTCCTTTGCAGACAAACAGATTTACTCATTGCTGCTGCTAAAACAGGAAAGGCAGTGAAAGTAAAGAAGGGACAATTCATGGCTCCGGAAGACATGAAATACGCTGTGGATAAAGTGCGCGAGGCAGGAAACTCCAATGTATTTTTAACGGAGCGCGGTACAAGTTTTGGTTATCACAATTTAGTGGTCGACTTCAGATCACTCCCTGTGATGAGACAATACTCCCCGGTGATTTTTGATGTTACCCATAGTATTCAACAGCCTGGTGGATTGGGCGGTAAGTCAGGAGGACAGCGTGAGTTCGCACCCTACCTTACACGTGCTGCAGCCTCTGTAGGAGTGGATGGCTTTTTTATTGAAACCCATCCTAATCCATCCAAAGCCCTCAGCGATGGCCCCAACATGGTCCCACTCAATGAGATGGAGGAGTTTTTGAAGATGATCAAGAAGTACTGGGATTTGAGTAAGTAAGTTTTTACCGCAAAGACGCTGAGGCGCTAAGTTTATTTTTGCCCGACATTGAAAGGGCTTTGCGTTTTTGATCTTCTTACCCACTTGGGTAAAGAATTAAAGGTTTGATTTACTCTTTGCGCCCTAGCGTCTTTGCGGTTATGTTGATTTACCAACGCGCCTCAGTGCCCTTGCGGTTAACGTTTGAGTATACCCTTTTCGCCTTCGCGTCTTTGCGGGTAAGCTTATTAAAAATTATTTACAAATCTTTTAAACCCACTCTTCAGGAGCGGAACATTGAAATTGATTAAGAAACCTAACCGTTTGTTAGCGAGCTTGAGGTAGCTAATAATCTGAGCTTCATGAACGGGCAGAATCATTTCAACAGCCTTCAACTCTAATATTATTTCATCCTCCACCAGTATGTCAATGATGTAATCCTTGTTAAGATAATGTCCTTTGTATTGTAAAGGGATTGGGACCATAGATTCAACCCTTAAGTTCCTTAGGATTAACTCCTTGACTAAGCATTGTTGATAAACAGCCTCTAATAGTCCAGGCCCCATCTCTCTATGAACGGCAATAGCCCCATCAAGTATTTCCTTTGAGTATTGATTTAATTGCTCAGTATTCATATCCTTATTATTACTAATTAAGATAAATATATTTTACTGATAGTTCAAAAAGCTCATTGTTGTTTCATGACAAAGGATATGCAAAGGAATATATATCTTTGTCAGAAACCTTGGAACCACAAACCTGAAACTCACAAAGGAAACGAGAAAACAATTTCTTTGCGTCTTCGCGGCTTTGCGGTTAACCTGAAACTTGAAACCAATTAAATCATAAACTCAGTTGGATTTCCATCAGCTCATTGTATTTATTGTTATTATCCTGCTTGTAATATCACTTTACAAAGAATGGATTAATCCTGCCTTATCTTTTTTTGGTGCTGTAATTATTTTGTTGCTGAGCGGAGTGCTTTCTCCTGATGAAGCATTAAAGGGGTTGGCCAATCAGCAGGTGGCAGTAATTTTTTTATTGATGCTGATTACTGCAGGAGTGCGATCCATTTTTGGTGGTGAGTTCTTTATGAGGTTGTTCAACGATTCACTCTCGCCAAAAAAATTCATGCTCCGGATGATGGTTTCAGTATCAACGCTCAGTGCGTTCTTGAACAATACTCCCATCGTGGCCTTCATGATTCCGTATGTAAAGGATTGGGCCGACAGGAATAACCACCCAAGCTCTAAATTTTTAATCCCGCTGTCATTTGCTACGATCACGGGTGGAATGGTGACAGTTATTGGTACGTCCACCAACTTAATTTTATTAGGACTGATCAACGAGTACGACCAACAAAGTTTGCAATACAGCGACTTTATTTATTTAGGCATTATAGTCACCTTATTCACATGGGTATATTTCTATTTCTTTGGATTTAACCTGCTTCCCTCCAATTCGCCACGGATCGATAATGTTAAAAGTCACATCAAAGAATACATTGTAGAAACAATTGTGTTTGATGATTCAACGTTGGTAGGGAAGTCTGTAACAGATGCAGGGTTACGCAATTTGAAAGATCTTTTCCTGGTGGAAATCATCCGAGGTGATCGGGTTATTTCTCCCGTAGCACCCAACGAAATTTTGAAAGCCAACGACTACTTATTCTTCTCTGGCAACACCCAGTCGATTTTCAATTTGATCAATGAAGACAATGGACTGAAGATACCCAAAGAAGATAGAATGGAATCTCGTGGACAATTCAATTTCACAGAAGCCGTCATTCCGGCCAATTCAGATTTGATAGGAACGCGCATTAAAGATTCTGATTTTAGAAAAAGATACAATGCCAGTATTGTTGCTCTGCATAGAAATGGAAGACGTGTATCTGGAAAAGTGGGAGAGATGACCTTATCAGGTGGTGACTTTTTGCTTTTGCTTTCAGGTGATAATCCAAGAAGTACTATTCAGGAACGCAACCTCTTCTTAATTTCTAAATCACTAAAAGTATTCAAAAGAAGACCGTGGTGGATCAGTACAATAGGCTTGTTGAGTTTTGTTGCGCTGGCATTGGGTATTACGGGAGTTGTTCCGCTGTTTACAGCTTGTCTTCTTATTCTTCTAACATTAGTGTTGAGTAAGGTGCTTAATATTACTGAAATACGAAGACAATTGGATTTGAACCTGCTGTTAGTATTGGTTTGTTCCCTGGCCATTGGTGTGGCGCTTGTAAAATCTGGAGCAGCGGACAGTATCGCTAATTTTATCTTAACCTATATCCAGGGTTTTGGAATCATTCCAATCATCGCTTCGCTGTTCATTGTTACAACTTTACTCACAGCCCTTATTACCAACGCAGCAGCAGTCTCTATAATGTTCCCTATTGCAATGTCGCTCTCAAATTTTACAGGAGTACCCTCTACACCTTTTTTCATTGCCATTGCTTTTGCTGCCTCTGGCGATTTCATCACACCTATCGGTTATCAAACCAACCTCATGGTCTACGGCCCTGGTGGTTATTCATTTAAAGACTTTTTTAAAGTAGGCTTGCCCCTCACTATTATATATATGATAACTTGCATCGGTTTTATATCGTGGTATTACGAGCTTTAAATTTTAACAACATCTCTTAGCGCCTTAGCGCCTTGGCGGTTAATCTTTACCGCAAAGACGCAGAGACGCAGAGTTAAATAGTCTCCAAATTGCAAAATAATTTACACACCCAATCAACCAAAGTAAGTAAGGAGAATCGCGCACAGTTGCTGAACCAAAAAGCACAACTCATTTGGTTTACAGGACTTTCTGGGTCAGGAAAATCTACTTTAGCAGTTGCTTTGGAGAAAAAACTTTTCGATAAAGGGTTCAAAACCTATTTATTGGATGGTGACAACGTGCGTCAGGGATTAAACAAGGACCTTTCATTTGACGATGCTGGAAGAGTGGAGAACATAAGAAGGATCGGAGAGGTGGCCAACCTGATGCTGGATGCAGGCACCATTGTATTATCTGCCTTTATTTCTCCCTTCGAATCTGACCGAACATTAGTAAGGGAAGTGGTAGGCGCAGATTCCTTCATGGAAATATTTGTGGATTGTCCGCTCGAAGTATGCGAACAGCGTGATGTGAAAGGATTGTATCAAAAAGCACGTGACGGAGCTATAAAAAACTTTACAGGTATTGATTCTCCGTACGAAAAGCCATCTTATCCGGATTTAATCATCAAAACGGACGAGTTGAGTTTGGAGGATTCCTTAGATTTGCTGCTCAAGAAAGTATTACCGAGGATTTCGAAAAAATGAGTTCATACTATTTGTCCCATCTAAAGGAACTGGAAGCAGAAGCGATCTATGTGATCCGTGAGGTAGTGGCGCAATTTGAAAACCCTGCCTTACTATTTTCAGGAGGCAAGGATTCTATTGTGTTGGCATATCTTTCCCGCAAAGCTTTTTATCCGGCCCGCATTCCATTTCCACTGGTTCACATCGATACAGGGCATAATTTTCCGGAAACCATGGAGTACAGGGATTGGTTGATCAAAGAATTAGGTGTTCGCTTGATTGTGGGATCGGTTCAAGAATCGATAGACAAAGGAATGGCGGTGGAGGAGACGGGTATCAATGCTAGTAGAAATGCATTGCAAACTGTGACTTTATTGGACACCATAGAGAAGAACAAATTTGATGCAGCCATGGGCGGTGCCCGCAGGGATGAGGAGAAAGCACGCGCCAAGGAAAGATTCTTTTCCCATCGTGATGAGTTTGGGCAGTGGGATCCTAAAAATCAGCGGCCTGAGTTGTGGAATTTGTTCAATGGAAAAAAGAACATGGGAGAGCACTTCAGAGTGTTTCCTATTTCTAACTGGACAGAGATGGATGTGTGGCAATACATACAAATGGAAAATATAGCCATTCCGAAATTATATTATTCACATGACCGCGAGGTGATTGAGCGCAATGGCACGTGGTTATCCACATCACCTTTTTTACAGCTCAAACCTGATGACAAACCAGTGGTAAAACGCGTTCGCTTCAGAACGTGTGGAGATATGCCCATTACAGGAGCTGTTGAATCTGAGGCAGATACCATTGATAAAGTAATTTTAGAAGTAGCAGCGTCCCGACAAACAGAACGTGGCACGCGTGCCGATGATAAGCGTGGAGAAACCGCGATGGAGGATAGGAAGAAGTCGGGATATTTTTAGTTTCAAGTTCCCGGTTTCAAGTCCCCAGTTTTGAATCGTGAAAAATTGAGAGAATGTTACAATGAAGAGTTATCGTGATTTAGAGATTTATCAGGAGTCAAAACGATTGGCGATTGAATGTCACAAACTTTCAATGAATTTGCCAAAGTTTGAACTTTATGAAGAGGGTAGTCAATTACGAAGGTGTCCCAAATCAGTAACCTCTGCTATTGTGGAAGGGTTTAGCAGACGAAGGTATAAGGCAGATTACATTAAACATCTGATCTATGCGCAAGCTGAATGTGATGAAACAATATTGCATCTTGATTTCTTATTTGAAACAGATTCATGGAAGGACGAAGGACAATATAAAAATCTTATTAATGATTACGATACCTTAAGCAAACGAATAAATAAATTTACCCAATGGGTAGAAGAGAATCTAAAATAAAACAATGCACTGGAACCCGGCAACTGGAGACCGGCAACCGGCAACTATTAAAAAATGAACCAACTACTAAGATTCACCACCGCAGGCAGCGTAGATGACGGCAAAAGTACTTTGATCGGAAGATTGTTGTACGATAGCAAATCTATTTTTGAGGACCAACTGGAGGCTGTTCAAGCATCAAGCACAAAAAAGGGATTTGATTACGTGGACTTGTCCATGCTCACTGATGGATTGAAGTCTGAACGAGAGCAGGGAATCACTATTGATGTGGCCTACCGGTATTTCAATACACCGAAAAGAAAATTCATCATAGCAGATACTCCCGGACATATTCAGTACACCCGCAATATGGTGACAGGTGCATCTACGGCTAACCTGGCCATTATTTTGATCGATGCGCGCAAAGGACTGGTAGAGCAGACTTACAGGCATTCTTTCATTGCTTCGCTGCTAAAGATTCCACACCTTATTATATGTGTGAATAAAATGGACCTTGTGGATTATGACCAAAAGGTATTTGATAAGATTGAACAGGAATACAAGGCATTTTCATCCAAATTGGAAGTACACGACATTCAGTTTGTTCCTATAAGCGCCTTGAATGGTGATAATGTGGTCAACCGTTCGGAAAAGATGAACTGGTATGGAGGTGCCACCTTGTTGCACATTTTAGAGAATGTCCACATTGAAAGTGATCACAACCATATCGATGCGCGTTTTCCAATACAGTATGTTATTCGTCCACAGACCACAGAGAATCAGGACTTTCGTGGATATGCAGGTAGAGTAGGAGGAGGGATTTTCAGACCGGGTGATGAGGTTGTTATTTTGCCGTCTGGATTCAGTTCAAAGATCAAAGAAATCAGACTGGGGGGTGAGGTGTTGGAAGAAGCATTTGCACCGATGTCGGTGACGATGACGCTGGAAGATGAATTTGATATTAGCCGTGGAGACATCATTGCCAAGCCAGGCAATCAGCCGGAGGCCAGTCAGGACTTGGAGATGATGGTGTGCTGGATGAGTCAGAAGCCTTTAAATGTGAATTCGAAATATACAGTGCGTCACATGACCAAAGAGGTGAAGGGAATATTCAAAGCCATACAGTACAAGTTGGACATCAGTAGTTTAAAAAGAATCCCTGATGCAGACCAGCTCTTAGTCAATGAAATCGGAAAAGTAAACCTCCGTGTGTCACAACCCTTGTTCCCGGACATCTACAGGCGCAACCGAATTACAGGTTCTGTCATTTTGGTAGAAGAAGGAACCAATGAGACGGTAGGAGCGGGGATGATCGTTTGAACCGGTTACCAGTTTCCAGTTACAGGTTTCCGGGCCGGCAACTAGCAACCGGCAACCGGTAACTTTATTAACAGCTCAACCCCATAACACACAATTCAAAACCAACGACCCACTGCTGGCAACCGGCAACCGGTAACTTAAATTATAAAGTGTTGAATAAGGAAACTAAAATACTATCTGATCTTCTTAGTGTTGCAATCTCTGCTGCCGAAGCCGCTAGCAAAGAAATCCTGGATGTGTATCACTCAGTCGATTTCGAAACAGAATTAAAAGGCGACAACTCCCCGCTGACACAGGCAGACAAGCGGGCTCATCTCTGCATTGTAAAACACTTGGAAAAAACTGGCTTGCCTATTCTTAGCGAAGAAGGAAAAGACATTCCTTACGAAGAGCGAAAAAACTGGAAACGATTCTGGATGGTCGATCCATTGGATGGCACGAAAGAGTTCATCAAGCGCAACGATGAGTTTACGGTCAACATCGCACTGATTGAAAATCACCAACCGATTTTAGGGGTGCTTGCCGTGCCGGTCACAGGAGTGGTTTATTATGCTGCAAAGGAGTTGGGTGCGTACAAAAGATTAAATGGAGAAGTTACCAGTTTCCAGTCACCACTCACCGGTAACCAGCAACCGGCAACCGGCAACCAGCAACAACCAGAGACTGGCAACCGGCAACCGGTAACCAAAGTTGTTGCCTCCCGCTCCCACATGAATGACGAAACCAAAGACTTCATAGAAAAGTTGGGCAATACAGAAGTAGTATCAGCCGGCAGCAGCCTGAAGTTCATGCTCTTAGCCGATGGCAAAGCCGACATCTACCCCCGCTTTGGCCCTACGATGGAGTGGGACACCGCAGCCGCGCATGGGATTTTGAAGGAGTTAGGAATTAAGGTGATGACAACAGATGGAAAAAACGAACTCACCTATAACAAACCCAACTTGTTGAATCCGTATTTTATTGCTGGTTCAACCTGAAACTAGAAACCACGAACTAGAAACCAGGTACAAGAAATGTTTAAAATTCAAAATTTAAAATTGGATTCTGACTTAAAACTCATAATTCAAAACTAACCAACCATGAACCAGAGACTTGAAACTGGCAATATTGAACTTTGAGCCTGAAACCTTAAACTAGTAACCAACCTTTGCGCCTCTGCGTCTTTGCGGTTAACTTGAAACCTCAAACTTGAAACTTGAAACCTTCAGAAAAGAACTGGTACGCCTTCTACACCAAAAGCCGCCACGAAAAAAAAGTGAGTTACCTGCTCTTGCGAAAGGGCTATGAGGTCTTCCTTCCTATGCAAAAAGTAATGCGCCAGTGGAGCGATCGCAAAAAGAAAGTGGAGGTACCCCTGTTCAACTCGTACATATTCGTCAACACCTACGTACACCTCATCCAGGAAGTTCTTCAAATCCCTGGCATCTCCTGGTCCATCCGCCACAACGACAAACCCGCTATGCTACACCCAAAGGAGTATGATCTGATCAATCGCTTTCTGGCCACAGGATTAACGATAGAAGTAATGAGTGCCGATCTTATCGAGACAGGCGACAAGGTAAAAGTAATGGATGGCCCACTGAAGGGTGCTTTCGGACAGGTGACCAAGGCCGCCCCCAACAAATTCATGGTCTCCCTCGATTTGCTGGGCAACGTAATGCGCGTAGAACTCGACCCAGCGCTTTTAAAGAAATTATAAACAGACTTTCAACCTGCGACTATTTATAATTTAAAATTCAAAATTTAAAATTGGATTCTTACTCAAAACTCATAATTCAAACTCAAAACCAACCAAACCTCCTTTGCGCCTAAGCGTTCCGAGGGTTATCGGAATTGCGGTTAACTTGAAACCATAAACTATAAACCATAAACCACGAACCTTGAGCTATGAACCTTAATCATTCAACCAATTAAAAACTCATAACTTTAAACCAACCATAAACCAGCAACTAGTTAATAAACTATCGAGTAAAATCTTTACTCATCAAATAGTTTTCTCTAGATTTACCCTGTGCTGGACACCATCATCACATCCAAGACCCGCCTGAAAATGCTGCTCAAGTTCTTTTCGAACAGCCAGGCAACGGCCTATTTGAGGGAAATGGCCAAGGAATTTGGTGAGTCCACCAACTCTATCCGCCACGAACTCAACAACTTAAGCGAAGCAGGCTACCTGCTGAGCCGCGAGGAGGGCCGAAACATCTATTACAGCGCCAATACCGATCACCCCTTATATCCAGAAATTAAAACCCTGATACACAAATACTTAGGTTTTGATAAAATCATGGATACTGTGGTGAATAAGGTACTGGCCCGGCTTGGGAGCTTGAAATTGGCATTGATAACAGGGGATTACGCAGCTGGCCGTGATACCGGTATCATTGATCTGGTGATGGTGGGTTCCATTGATAAAGAGTACTTGATGACCTGTGTAGAGAAGGTAGAGAAACTCATCCAACGAAAGGTCCGCACATTGGTACTTTCAGAGGAAGAGTTTGAATTGAATAAGGAAAGCCTCAAGGCAGACAGAGCCTTGTTGCTCTGGAAGGAAGATTTAGAATAAGGCTTGGTTATAAATTCGGAGTCGCTGCCGAATTATAAACCATAAATTATAAATCATAAATTTTAAACTCGGTGGGACTGAGGAGGCGAAGCTGTGAGAAATCCGATCAAGGATTAAATTCTATTTTTAAGAAACAATTAAAATGGTAATGAAGCATGATGCCAAAATTTATGTGGCAGGCCATAAGGGAATGGTTGGCTCAGCTATATGGAGGAAATTGGAATCTGAGAGCTTTACCCAATTGATCGGACAATCTTCAACTGAATTGGATTTGCGTGATCAAAATGCTGTGAATCAATTCTTTTTAGAAGCTAAACCAGACTATGTTTTTTTGGCAGCTGCCAAGGTAGGCGGCATATTGGCTAACGACACTTATCCAGCTGATTTTCTTTATGAGAATCTGATGATCGAAAGCAATGTCATTCATAATGCATTTCAGCATAAAGTAAAAAAACTGTTATTTCTGGGCTCATCCTGCATCTATCCAAAGTTTGCACAACAGCCAATCGAGGAAGAAAGCCTGCTGTCAGGATACTTGGAGTCAACTAATGAGGCATACGCGATAGCTAAAATTGCTGGGGTAAAACTTTGCCAGGCTTACCATAAGCAATATGGCTGTAACTTTATTTCTGCAATGCCTACCAACATGTACGGATACGGAGATAATTACCATCCCCAAAATTCTCATGTTTTACCCGCTTTAATCCGTAGGTTTCATGAAGCTAAAGTGGAAGCTAGAGATGAAGTGGTTATTTGGGGAACGGGTACCCCTCTTCGTGAATTTATGTTTTCTGATGACTTAGCAGACGCTTGCTATTACCTGATGGAAAATTATGAAGGCTCATCTCTAATCAATGTTGGAACTGGTGAAGAAATTTCTATTTTGGATTTGGCCATTTTGGTGAAAGAAATTGTTGGATTCAATGGAAGAATTCAATTTGACAGCAGTAAACCCGATGGCACTCCCCGAAAGTTGATGAATAATACAAAACTCCACAAACTGGGATACAAGCATAAAGTAAGTATCCGTGAAGGTATAAAGCTTACCTATCAGGATTTCCTAAGCAATGGTGCCACCACTAAAAATGCATGATCAATAAGGATGAATAGTAAGGAAGTTGATTTATTAAGATGAAAAAAGCATTTATAACAGGTATTACTGGACAAGATGGCGCTTATCTAGCAGAATATCTTTTGGATCTTGGATATGAAGTGCATGGACTTAAGCGAAGAGCATCATCCTTTAACACGGATCGCATTGATCATATATATCAGGATCCGCATGAAAAAGGTGCGCGCCTAAAATTGCATTACGGTGACCTGACAGACAGTACCAATCTCATCCGCTTGATTCAGGAAATCCAACCCGATGAAATTTACAACTTGGGAGCCATGAGTCATGTACGGGTTAGTTTTGAAATTCCTGAATACGTGGCCAACACTGATGGAATTGGTACACTTCGGATACTGGAGGCTGTCCGTATCCTGGATATGACAAAACGGTGCCGGATTTACCAGGCTTCCACCTCTGAGTTATATGGTAAAGTAAGGGAGACACCGCAAAGTGAGACCACTGCCTTTTATCCACGCTCACCCTATGGCGTTGCAAAGTTATACGCGTATTGGATTACAGTAAACTATCGGGAAGCCTATGACATGTTTGCCTGTAATGGTATTTTATTTAATCACGAGTCTCCGTTACGGGGTGAGACTTTTGTGTCACGAAAAATCACAAGAGGAGTTGCACGTATTGTAATGGGATTGCAACAGAAATTATACATGGGCAACCTGGACGCCAAACGAGACTGGGGACATGCAAGAGATTATGTGGAAGCCATGTATCTGATCTTACAACAGCCTAAACCAGATGATTATGTAATAGCCACTGGAGCCACTACCTCAGTAAGGGAATTTTTGATCCGTGCTTTTGCGCACGCAGGTATTACCTTATCGTTTAAAGGAAAAGGGTTGGATGAAATTGGATTGGTAGAAGCAATAAATCTGGAAAAAGAGAAAACAGTACTTAAACCGGGAGATGAAATTGTTGCCATTGATCCGCGTTATTTTAGACCTACTGAAGTGGAGGTATTATTAGGTGACCCTTCCAAATCAAGGGAAGTGCTGGGATGGCAACCCCGTACCAATGTGAACGATTTGATAAAAGAAATGGTGGATGCCGACCTTACTTTGATGAGAGGTGAAAAGCATTTGAAAAAGGGTGGCTTCAAGACCTACAACTATCATGAGTAAACCTTTTACTGTCGTGGTAATTTGTATATTTAACGCTTGATTGGCTTTAAAATGAAATATTTCGGCTGGCTGGCCTTCCTTTTGTTGTTGGGCTCTTGCGTTTCCAATAAGAAATTTGTCTATCTGCAACAGGATGACGTTAACAAAAAGGATTTAACTAAGGATTCGGTTGTAAGATCATATGATATAGCGCAATTCGAATACAGAATTCAACCAGAGGATATTATTTCGGTGCGTTTTGAGAGTCTCACGCCTGACGACTTCGATTTCCTTAGTAAAAATCAAACCAATCAAGGAGGGGCAAATAACGCGATAGGGGGTAATGCGCAACTGATTGGTGAGTTGGTGGATAATAATGGAGAAATTCCATTCCCATTTATTGGAAAAATAAAGGTTGCAGGATTAACTACTTTCGAAATTCAGGACAAATTGCAAAATATTGTTGCGCAATATTTGGAATCACCTGTTGTAAAGGTTCGCTTGCTAAACTTTCGTTTTACGATTTTAGGAGAAGTGAATACCGAGGGTACTGTAGTACTCAATAACCAACGGGTGACTTTATTAGAAGCACTGGGGTGGGCAGGCGGTCTTACTGATTTAGCAGATAAGGCAAACATAAAATTGATTCGTCAAAAGGGTGGGCAAAGTACTGTTCAATACCTCGATTTGCTTCAGGAGGAGTTTATTAACTCTCCTTATTATTATTTACACCAGAATGACATTCTTATTGTCTCAGCATTAAAACAAAGGCCATATCGCAAATATTTTGGGCAAAACCTGGCGTTGGTAGTTTCAACTTTATCTCTTTTGATACTAGTATTCAACTTAACTAAGTAATTTGAGTTCTTCTTCATTATTTGAATCTGAAACGCAACCACAAACAGGCTTTACCCTTGATTTCAAAAGGGTGTTGGCTCGTGTCATCCGTTTTTGGTATGTGGGAATCTTGTCATTGGGTGTTGCACTGACTATTGCTTTCTATCAAACGCGATACAGCGAACGCGTCTACCCTGTCACGTCATCATTAATGATTCGGGAAACGCAGGAGACCGGAGGTGCAGAACTGCTTTATAAAAATGCACTGATTGATCCTTACAGAAATTATTTGAATGAACCCTATATCATTCGTTCTTATCCGCTGATTGAAAAAGTGGTCAGAAACCTAAATTTTAATGTGTCATTTTACAGAGAGGGGTATTTTATGACCACGGAAGCGTACAGCTACATGCCTGTTTTTGCTACTTGGTGTAATCCCAATCAAATTGTTAAAGGACAATTTATTTTCACCCTTAAAGATGAGAACCACTATTCCCTGGCTTCTTTTTCAGATAATGTTTCTGGTTCTTCCACTTTATATCAACTCAATGATTCCATTCAATTTGGCGAATATGATTTATGCATTAGTCGGCTTCCTGAGAGAAATCTGAAGGCCTATATTGGTGTACCTTTCTTACTTGCGATTCAAGACCCTACCTCAGTGGCTGGAAGCTATGTCAGCCGTTTGAAGGTGGATTGGGCTGAAGTGGGTTCAGGCGTAATCAACTTGAGCCTGACTGGAACTAATCCTGAAAAGGACATGGATTTCCTGGATGGACTACTTCAGGCATATCAAGCGTTGGATTTAAAAAAGAAAAATGAAGCAGCAGAACGAACGATTGACTTTATTCAAAATCAATTGGTCAGCATTAAGGACTCGCTGCGAACTGTTGAATTTCAACTAGAACGCTTCGGAAATAGCAGCCGCGTAAAGGACATGAGTGCTGATGCACAGCGACTACTGGAAAGAGTGGGTGAATTTGAAGTGCAAAAATCTGAGTTGTTGATCCGGCAAAACTATTTCAAGTATCTGGAGGAATACCTTAGGCAGCACTCCGACAACTTGGATCTGGTGATATTGCCGTCTTCTGTTGGATTAACAGATCCTGTAATCAATTCATTGCTTACCAAAATGGTGGATTTACAATTGGAGATTAAGTTATACCTGGGTGCTGAAAATGGTCAAAATCCCTTGGTAGCGGGAAAGGTTAACCGCATTAATGAGATAAAGCAAAATGTCCTGGAGTCGATAAATACACTTAAATCTACGGACAAAATTAAAATGGACTTCCTTACTAAGCAGGTCAAGGATATTGATAAACAGTTGGACTTATTGCCAGCATCAGAGCGTCAATTAATTGCGGTACAGCGGAATTATTCCCTGCTGGAAAACCTGTATGTTTTCCTAATGCAGAAATTATCTGAGGCTGGTATTTCAATGGCAGCGAACACCAGCGATGTAATTGCCATCAATCCCCCAATGAAAGGAGGCCAATTGTCTCCTAAGCCAGTAAGAAATTATTCAATTGCGGCATTGATGGGAATTATAATTCCATTAGGTATTTTCATCCTATTTGAAATTGTAAATAATAAAGTTCAGTCCAAAGAGGATATCGATAAGTTAACGACCATCCCTTTCGTAGGAGGGGTGGGCCATAAATCTGGAATTAGCAATCTAATCGTGAGTGAGCGCCCCAAGTCAGGAGTCTCTGAATCGTTCAGGGCATTGCGATCCAACCTTAATTATTTTACGGGAAATAAAGCCAAACAAATTTTCATGGTAAGCAGCTCCATCAGTGGGGAAGGTAAAACGTTTACCACTATCAACTTGGCAACTGTTTTTGCCTTGTCAGGTAAAAAGACACTAATTGTAGGTGCAGACATGAGGCGACCGAAAATTTTTGAAGACTTTAAGAGAGACAATGTCACTGGCTTGAGCACTTTCCTTTCAGGAATCTCTGACTTCGAGGAAGTTGTGCAAGACACTGAAATTAAAAACCTGTTTTTTGTGAGTGGTGGCCCAGTTCCTCCCAATCCATCAGAGCTTTTACTCACCGATAGGTTTGAGCAATTCATTAAAAAATCCCTTGAACAATTTGATTTTATAATAGTCGATACACCTCCTCTGGCGCTGGTGGCGGATGCCTTTGTGATATCACAATTTGTAGACCACACCGTATTTGTCCTTCGTCAGAATTATTCCCCAAAGGAATTCATCAAAAGCATCGATGAATACTATCGGTCAGGTAAACTAAAGAATATGAGTATCCTGCTGAACGACATTTATAAATCAGGCCTTGGCTATGGCTACGGACAAGGCTATGCCTATCATTATGGATATGCTTATGGCTATGGCTATGGAGGCAAAGGAACTTCTTATTATGAAGAAGATTAAGCACTACGATGGCTGAGGAGCATGTTACGGTAATCAAGCCATCCAAAGGGTGGAAGTTTATTAATGTGACGGAGATTATTAACTACAAGGACTTGCTCTTTTTTCTGGTTGTTCGCGGAATAAAGGCAAAATACGCACAGTCCGTATTGGGAGTAGGTTGGGCCATTATACAGCCTTTAGTCTCCACCCTGATTTTCACAGTGGTGTTCGGGAATTTAGCCAAAATTAGTTCCGATGGAGTTCCTTATTTTATTTTCAGTTTAACAGCCCTGGTGCCCTGGACCTATTTTTCAAACACACTAACGGAATCAGCCAACAGTTTAGTGAGCAATGCAAATTTGATAACCAAGGTATATTTTCCGCGTATGGTTTTACCACTCTCAGCGGCCCTTGCCAAACTGCTTGATTTTGCAATTGGTTTTATTTTGCTCTTGTTGGTCTTAATAATCTATGGTTTTGGTATTTCATGGTGGATTTTGATGCTGCCGCCACTGCTAATTATTTTGCTGCTAACCTCCTTAGGCTTGGGAATGTGGCTATCGGCCATGGCAGTACAATTCCGTGATGTAAAACATGCGCTCACATTTATGGTGCAGCTATTAATGTACTTGGCGCCTGTTGTTTATCCTACTTCGAATGTTCCTTTAAAATACCAGTTTGTGTACTCTCTCAACCCCATGGTGGGGGTGATCGAAGGATTTAGGGCTATCTTCTTGCATCATCAGCCCATGCCCTGGAATTTCATATTGAATGGAACAATCGTATCCATATTCATATTTATTGGAGGTGCTTTCTACTTTCGGAAAATGGAAAAAAACTTTGCGGATGTGGCGTAAGCATGAGTGATGTAGTCATCTCTGTGAAAGGACTCAGCAAGAGATACCGTGTTGGTGCCAAAGATGCATCCCATGATTCATTGTTTCAGTCGGTACTGCACTCAATGAAGGCACCATTTAGGGGTTACCAAAAACTTAAGCAACTCACACGCTTTAAGGCAGATGATGAGAATGTTTTCTGGGCGTTAAGGGACATTAATTTTGAGGTGAAGCAAGGGGAAGTTTTGGGTATTATTGGCCACAATGGGGCTGGTAAGAGTACCCTGTTGAAAATTTTAAGCCGTATTACTGAACCTACTTCTGGCGAAATTAAAATAAAGGGCAGGGTCTCGGCCTTGTTAGAGGTGGGAACTGGCTTTCATCCTGAGCTTACAGGTCGTGATAATGTATATATGAATGGGACAATCCTGGGTATGACTAAAAAGGAGATTGATCAACGATTTGATGAGATCATTGAATTTAGTGGGGTTGAAAAGCATATTGATACACCAGTTAAATTTTATTCCAGTGGTATGAAGGTAAGATTGGGTTTTGCAGTAGCAGCCCACCTTGAACCTGAAATCCTAATTGTGGATGAAGTATTGTCAGTGGGGGACATTGGCTTTCAACGCAAGTGCTTAGGTAAAATGGGTGAAGTGGCGGGTAGTGGCCGAACCGTATTGTTTGTTAGTCATAACATGGCGGCCGTTGAAAATTTATGCACCTCGGGCCTTTTACTAGATCAGGGAAGAATTTCTTTTCTCGGTTCGGTACGCGATACAGTGCGTCAGTATATTTCATTATTCCGCCCGGAAACACACATTGGTCTACTAGGAGAGGATGTTCATAGGACAGGAAGCGGATCTGCCCGATTTGAAGCATTTTGGATAGAAGATAGCGCTGGAATTCCAATTGATTTGGTAAAAACTGGAGACTCTATTTTACTTAATTTTAAAATCGCGGTTCAAATAGATATTGAGGATGCTGATGTTGGCTTCTCATTTCATCGTGAAGAAGACGATCAATTGCTTTTTATTTTGTACAGCTCTTATACAGGTAAAGAGTATCAATTAAAAAAAGGATGCAAAACAGTTAAGTGCAAAATTGATGCTTTCCCATTACCGGTAGGCAAATATCTTGTTAAGGCTCAGCTAATGTCTAAAGGGTTAGTGTTGGATTTTCCGAAGGCTGGTGTAGGTTATGTTGACGTGGTTGAAGGTGATTTTTATGGGACTGGACAAGTCAGTACCAAACTCACACGAGACAAGCCACAATTCTTAATTAATGGCAATTGGTGCTAATTGGTATGCTTAGAAAATTGAAGAAGAAATGGAATAAATGGGTCAAACAATTTGATCCATTGGAAAAAGAATTTAATCAGGTCTTCCCGCTTATCAATACCGTAGAAGGGTTTTTGAAAAGCCCACAGCAAGAAAGATGGTTTTTTAGAACTGCTAAAAAAGCTCCGGAAAAGGCTGTAATTGTGGAAATAGGCAGCTTCAAAGGGCGCTCGACAGTAAGCTTTGGATTTGGAGTAGCAGGGTCACAAAAACACATTTATGCTATCGACCTTTTTGAAGGAGATGGTGCGGATTATGGTGACGGGGACTTTCAAAATATTTTTCAAAATAATATTGATCGATGCGGACTTGGTGATTATGTAACACCAATCAGAGAATTTTCTACAAAGGTAGCTCAGACGTGGGATCGCCCAATAGATATTCTCTTCATTGATGGTTCGCACGAGTACGAAGATGTAAAAGCTGACTTTCTGGCTTTTCACCCTTTTGTAAAAAAGAATGGCATCATAGCGTTTCATGATATTAAGGGAAAGTGGGATGGTGTTATTAGATTCTGGACAGAGGTGCAACAAGACGGATATTTAACAGACATTGGTCAAGTGAGTAGCTTAGGATACGGAAGGAAAGTCAAATGACCAATGGTCCGAAAGTTTCTATTATAATGCCAGTGTACAATGGTATGCCTTATCTACCATTGGCTATCGATAGCATTTTAAATCAAACTTTTAGTGACTTTGAGCTTATACTAATAAATGATTGTTCAACGGATGGAAGTGCGTCTTACATTGAGTCAATTAAGGACAGGCGTATCGTATCGATCAACAATTCTGATAATTTAGGAATAACTAAAACGTTGAGAGAAGGAATTAATGTTGCCCGTGGCACTTATATAGCAAGGTTAGATGCGGATGATATAGCTTATCCGCAGCGAATAGAGAAGCAAGTCCTCTTTTTGGATAAGAACCCACGGTATGGATTAATTGGAACGTCATACAGATCTATAGATGAAGATGGAGCCACTTTAGGTGTTCGGGCAGTATTTACTGATGACCTTGAGGTGAGATGGAAAATGTTATTTAAGAGTCCATTTGTTCATTCTTCAATTATGTTACAAAAAGCAATTATTGATTCCAATAATTTTAATTATGAGCATACATATGCGGAGGATTACCACCTATGGAATCTGATCATGAAATATACAAACGCTTGCATTCTGGAGGAGCCTTTACTCGACTATAGAGTACATAATAAGAGCTGGACATTTACAAGAAAGAGCAATCAAGTACAGGCAAGGTTGGATTTATCATTTAGTTTAATAAATAATATTCTTACCCTCGCTGGCACTAAGACGCTTTCGTGGGATAGATTTCTTGACTTCACAGAATGGAGGCGGACAGGAGTTGGAGAAATTAATTCAAATAGTAGGATTGAATGGAATATACTCAACGGTTTTTGTTTGGCTCATAAAAAAAATACTCAATTGAAAGATTTCCGAAAAAAAATTCTGTCGAGAATATTAAATAGGGCAAAGAAGAATGCATTGTCGGATTTGTCGCAACTTTCTTTTTTAGCTAAAGCCTACTCTAATGAATATCTTAGATTTTTTCTCACAGCCTAGCAAAGAAGATATTTATCTTAATAAACTCCTTATCGATTTCAAGGAAATTCGTAATGATGATATCTTTTTGGTAGGATATCCAAAATCAGGCAATACTTGGATTAGGTTCTTGATTGGTAACTACATTTCAAATGGAGAATGCAATTTTATTAATTCTCATCTATACGTACCAGGTTTAAGTGAGCACATTGATGTTTGCAATGAGATGGATCAGCAGCGATTTATGTCTACCCATTTTTCGTATCTGAGTTTCAAGAAATTTATGAGGAAATATACGCGGACAGGCAGTGGCAATGTTCCGAAAATTATTTTCATCGCCCGCGATGGGCGTGATGTGGCAGTATCCTATTACTATCATTTGATAAAAGCAAAAAAAATCGGGAGCCATGTTTCGTTTAGCGAGTTTATCAACATGTTCAATAGCGGTGATTTTAATCCTTTTCAAAACTGGAACCAATATGTTTTGAATTGGATGGACAAAGGACCCAAAGAATTTGATTTTCTTCTTGTGGAATACAGTGAACTGCTAGAAAATCCATCCAAACAATTGAGGCGGATGCTTGAATTCTCTGGAGTAAGAGTCAATGATAAAATGTTATTGACAGCTGTAGGCGCCTCAAGTTTTAATAACATGAAAACTATGGAAAAATCTCAGAGTAAAGATCATATTCGTCTAAAAGATACTAGCTCTAGCCTGATGTTTGTGCGAAGTGGAGAAAGTGGCGGGTGGAAGAATGAATTTAGTGATGCTAGCCTAAAAAAGTTTGAAAAAGTGAATAAGAAGGGCTTGGTAAAACTTGGATTTAAGTTGTGTAGTAGCCATCAATAAATTTTATGATGTGAAATGAGACAACCATGAGAAAAGTACTAGAAGAACCTTCAGATAAATATAAAGTTGACGCTAAGACAATTGAAGAATTCGATAGTCGCTATGCGAAAGGGTATATGACTTCTCCTCGTGTGGTTGAACGTAAGAGAATAGCTGAGGTCATCAAATGTATTGAACTTCCTAGAGTAGGAGTTGCTTTAGATTTCGGTTGCGGGAAAGGTGATTTTGCAATATTGTTGAAGGAGTTATTGCCAGAGTGGCAAATCATTGGTATTGACATTAGCGAGGTGGCACTTGCAAAAGCCAGAGAATTATATCCTGAACTACAGTTTTATTCATTCGAAGAATTTTTGAATAAAAGTGATTTCAAGTTTAATTTCATATTCTCTCACCACGTGTTGGAATATGTTCCGGATTTAGAATATGCGTTCTCACAATTAGATCGGTTAAGTAGTGATGCATGCATTATGCTTCATGTTATACCTTCAGGCAATAGCGGAAGTCTGGAGCATAGCATAGCATTGAATGTAATTAATGGCATTAATACTACCAATGGAACATACTTTTTTGAACACTACGCCCATCAAAGGCGATACACGGACATTGAGTTTGTTGCTTATGCAGAAAAAATTGGGTATTCATTTGTTGAAAGATGGTTTGTCGATCATTTTTTTGGGGCCATTGAATGGATAACCCGATCAAATATTAATTATCTAAGATTGATCTCTCCAGTTGGAGATGGAAATTCTCAAATGGCTTCGATTAAACTGGGTTTACTTCGGATGGTATTGTATGTATGCTACTTATTTCGATATCCTTACTTTAATTATGATCGAGTAAAACGTAAAAGAAGTTGGAATGTGTTGAGACGGATTATGTTTTGGTTTGTGTGGTTACTTTATTTCCCATCTTATTTGTTTAACCAATTTATCCTTGCCATTGTTGATTGGGAGTGGAGTAGAAGAAAACATGATCCTCGCGGAGGTAAAATGTATTTGCAATTCGTTCGAAAATAGATGCATATCATTCATATAAATAAGAATGATGTTAGGGGGGGCGCAGCACGTTTTGCGAATTTGTTGCATCATGGGTTAAGGAAATTGGAGATATCGTCTACCTTATTAGTGGATATAAAGCTTTCGAATTCCGGTGATGTGGTGTTGTTGGAGAACGACAATAACAGATCTGCCTGGTTCAGGATATTTAATAAACTGGCTATTCAAATTGGCCAGTCTACTTTTAAAGGATCATGGTTGCTTTTTAAGACAATGCGTTTTATCAGTTCTCCTGTCAGGTGGAGCTACAAGTATTTAGGGATAGATTACTATAATTTTCCTGGGCTTAAATCAAAGATCAAGCCCCTTCTTCAGCCTGGTTCTATTTTTCAGATCTATGTTGCTCATGGAGAATATTTGGACCTGCGTTATGTGCAAGAATTAAGTGAAAAACATATTGTCATATTAAGAATGCCAGATGCATGGCTGCTCAGTGGACACTGCGCCCATTCCTTTGATTGCGAGCGTTGGAAAACAGGTTGTGGAAATTGTCCTGACTTATCAATTCCGCCAAGTATAAATCGAGATGCAACAAGGTACAATTGGAAATTTAAGTCTGGACTATTTGACAAAAGTAAGTTTCATATCGTTACACCAAGTCATTGGCTGATGAACAAAGTGAAGCAATCTATGCTTATGAAAGGAGCTGTTGATTTAAGCGTTATTCCTAATGGGGTGGATACGGATATTTTCTCAGTAGGTGTTCAACTGGATTCTAGGCAAATTTTGGGAATTGATCCCGGAGCAACGGTTTTATTGTTCTCTGCAAATGGAATTAAAAAGAACAGGTGGAAAGATTATGCACAGCTTCAAGAAGTATTTAAACAACTTGTTGAGGTTAAATTTGAAAAGCAAGTTGAATTTATAGGTTTAGGGGATGGTGGTGAAGATGAGATGAAAGGAAGCATTAGGATTAGATACGTTAAATATCAGCAGGACACTAATGTGTTGGTACACTATTATCGGTCTGCTGACCTGTACATTCATCCCACAAAAGCCGATAGTTTTCCTAATTCTATATTGGAGGCATTGTCTTGTGGGGTACCTGTGATCGCAAATGGAGTGGGAGGGATACCTGAGCAAGTTAAATCGTTTTCAAATGAGAAGATTTCGGATTCAGGTAGTTGGGCAAAACATTCCAAGGAGCATGCAACGGGTGTTTTGATTCCCCCAGGAGATTCAAAGTCTTTTTTTACAGCGGTAAAATGCTTAATTGAGAATACTCAACTTCGTATTCAACTTGGAAGAAATGCCAGGAACGATGCTTACTTAAGATTTTCTCAACAGAGAGTAACAGCCGACTATTTAAAACTATATAATCAATTAAGTAAACGGGAAGTCATCTAATGGGATCAGAATCGAGCAATAACCTTTGGGTTTGGCAGGAATATAAAAATCAATTTCCAGAGGTAATGGCGAATGGTAAACCCTGGCCCAAGATCAGTATTGTAACGCCATCGTATAATCAGGGGCAATATATTGAGGAAACCATCCGTTCCGTGATCATGCAGGGTTACCCCAACCTTGAATACATTGTGGTTGATGGTGGCAGCACAGATAGTAGTGTGGAAATAATCCAGAAGTATCAGAATGATATCTTTTATTGGGTAAGCGAAAAAGACAATGGTCAGACCCATGCTATCAATAAAGGGTTTGAAAAAGCCACCGGAGATATTTTGGCCTATATCAATAGTGATGACTTGTACATGCCTTATTCTTTCCGACTGGTTGCGGAATTGTTTATTCAGCACAAACTCAATTGGCTAACGGGTATTCAATCTCGACTGGTGGACAAGAATGTTATAGCGCCAAAGCGTAATGCAATTAAGTTGTTTAGTAGAGATTTATTTCGGACAGGTTACCACGTGGGCTCGTTGTTTGGCTGGAACCAACAATGTTCAACCTTTTGGTCGTCAAATCTTTTTAACAAGGTTGGTCGGAAATTTGATGAATCATTCAATCATGCCATGGATATTGATATGTGGATTAGGATGTCAAGTCATGCAGAACTGGTAAGTGTTGAAGCTATGCTGGCCTTGATGCGGCTGCATGCAGACCAGAAAAGTCGAAACATTAATATTGCTGAAGTTGAAATTAATAAAAAGAGCAAGGAATACGGACTTCCGGGATACTCGATAAGAAAGTTGATGTACAACCTTTATAAGGTTCCGATTCTCCGTAATATTTTAAGAAAAGTCTGGTATAAAGCAGATGGCCGATACATTGTGTGGAGTGTACGTGGGGCAAGTTGGAAAATGGCAACTGGGTTTGTAAAGATAACGCAATGAAAAAATTGAAAAAGAAAGTATTCGACATTCCCGCATGGTGGATTTCCAAGAAAAAATTAATCAAGCTAATGAGGTCATCCAGTTTCGAAGATATTTTGGAAACGCCAAATCGGTTTGTGGGTAGAGGGTATTATGACCGTATTCATGCGGAACAAGACAGGTATGAAATCCAGGAAATGGCAAAACTGGTGTGTAGTATAAAACCCAAAGTAATCGTTGAGATAGGTACGTATAAAGGGGGTACGTTATTTATCTGGACGCGCACCAACCCACAGGCTGAGCTCGTCATCAGTATTGATTTGCCCGGAGGACAATATGGTGGCGGTTACGATTCCAGAAGAGAAAAATTATACTCACTTTTTGCTTATGACCGACCAGCCACCAGGATGAAATTTATTAGAGGTAATTCTCATGAACCAGAAACAGCAGAATCATTAAAGAAAATGCTCAATGGGCAACAAATTGACTTTTTATATATTGATGCAGACCATACCTACACTGGTGTTAAGACTGATTTTGAATTATACTTTCCCCTGGTTGCTAAAAACGGAATAATTGGGTTTCATGATATTAGAAATATGAAGTCAAATCATCAAGTGAAAGATTTTTGGATGGAGATTAAGGAACGATTTGAACACCGTGAAATTTTGGGCAACGACACTAAAACAGGTAACGGTGTGCTTTTTATTAATTAGATGCTGATTTCTGTTATACTACCCTGTTTTAATGCTGCCTCAACTATCCGTAGCTCAGTGCAAAGTATTCTTGATCAAACACTCAATGATTGGGAACTTATTGTAGTGGATGATGCCTCTACAGATGCAAGCGTTAGTATAGTAGAATCTTTTGTTGATGACAGGATCAATCTGATACAATTGACACAAAATATTGGCTATCCTACAGCTATGAATGAAGGAATTGCAAAGGCTAAAGGTAAATACATTGCCCGTATGGATGCGGATGATGTATCTGCGTCTACGCGATTGGAGGAACAAGTCAAGGTGTTGGAGAATAGTCCCAGGGCAGCTTTTTGCGGTGTGGCGCGCTACCGGATTACCCCCGGAGATAAAATGTATGTAGATAAAAAACAATCTGCCGCGTATTGCAAGACTGAATCATGGGATGATTTACTTTTGGGTAGCCGGATATTTACTGACCCATCTGTTGTTGTCGAAAAAGAAAGAATACTGAATGTTGGTGGATATCGCACTTTCCAACGTTCGGGTATGGACGTAGATTTATGGTTTCGTTTGATGGAGAGATATGGATCATGCGTAACCATTACTAAGCCTTTATTCGGCAAGCGGCTTGAACCGAACTCCATTATATTCAAACCGCAAACTGCTCTCATCAATCAAGTTCCACGCGTATTAGCTATTCAACGAAGCAAAACTGGCGTAGATGATTACCAGCGCAATGGTAGGATTGACATGGATAGATATGTATCGGAGGGGCTAGTTGTTATGAAAAGAGATTCTGATAATTTACAATTGAGCTTGGGAGCTTGGGTAACCTGTTTCTTCTTGGGCGATTTTTATGGATGCTCTATCTATTGGAAAAGTATTCTTGCACTAGAGAAAAATCCCACAATGGTAGTCATGTTATTGTTCAAAAAAATAATCAAACGATTACGACATAATCCGTATCGACAGATTTGGTCTATTCAGAATGTCTGATACGTTGAAGAAGGTAATTCGAGACAAACGAACCTCAATCGTGCCGGGAGTGCCAACCTACTATGATCTGCCCGAGCCTTCAACATTAGATTATAAAGCCATTTGCTGTTTTGTTGCCACGGGTTTTTTCCTTGAAGATGATACTTACTTTACAAACCGAAAGGCATTTCTTCCTGGAAGACAGTATCGTTTTGATGAGCATGGGAATGTTCTGGAGTGCTTGCGTCATTTCCAATGGCATTATTCTCCACGCCAACTCTCATTTAACCAGGCACTGGAGGAATTTTCTCACTTGTTGGAGTCAATTGTTGAAAAGGAAACGATTGCAAAAAAAGTAATCCTTCCGATTTCTGGTGGACTGGATAGTCGCACACTGGCGGCTGCTTTAAAGGATCATCCTGATGTGTATGCGTACAGCTATGAATTTGAAGGAGGAATCCCCGAGAATTCATACGGCAGAAAAGTTGCTCGTGCCGCAGGATTCAGCCATGATTCCTTTAAAATACCCAACGGTTATTTGTGGAGTATCATTGATACATTGGCTTTACTCAATCATTGCTATGCCGAATTTATCAACCCAAGGCAGATGGCAATATGGCAACAAACAAAGTACAAGGGTAATCTTTATTTGTTAGGGCATGGAGGAGATTTGTTTTTTGATGGAATGGGAGTGGAAGATAATTTGTCGGAAGAAGACCAACTGGACTACTTGAAAAAGAAGTTAATTCGCCCTGTGGGATTAGAACTGGGAGCAACGTTGTGGCAGGTATGGGGGCTGGAGGGAAATTTTAAAGATTACATTTTTGCACGTTTTGAAAAGATGTTAAGTGAGCTGCCCATTAACAATGCGAATACACGACTTCGGGCTTTTAAAACAGAATACTATGTAGGGCGTTGGACGGCTACCAACCTGGAGCTATTTCAACAACAACAAAACATATCCCTTCCCTTCTTTGATGATGAAATGTGCAAGTTTATCTGTACCATTTCGGAATCGCATCTGGCTTCGCGCAAACTGGAGATTGAGTATTTGAAGCGATCTGCACCAGCTATGGCATCCATACCTTGGCAGAAATACTACCCGTGTAATTTGTATGACTACGAAAGGTTTAATACGTTTCCGGTCAAGGTTCAACGAGCTTTCATAAAGGGCAATCGATTAGTAAAGGAAGCTTTTGGTAAACGGGGTGATACCCGAAATTGGGAGCTTCAGTTTTTAGGAGAAGATAATGACCGACAGCTAAAATACTATTTGAATGCATCATCTGTCGATGGTCTCATACCAAAATCTGTCCTGGACACATACTATCAGTACTTCAAACATTCCCCGAAGGAGCATTGGTTTACTATTACCATGTTACTCACCTTGTCATTATTTAGTAAACACTTTTTAAAGAAGGATTGATATGAGGATTGGGTTGGTTTTGTCCTCTGCTCCAGCATATTCCGAGACATTTTTTCGGAGTAAGATCAATGGATTAGTAAATCTAGGCTTTCAAGTTTTTCTATTTGCCCGTGGGGAAAAGGATTTTAATTTGATGTGCCGCCACATTCGACCATTTTCTGCTTCACGAAATCAATTGATACGAGTTGTTATGTCACTCTGTGTTATTCCGACAATTTTTATCAGGGCTCCAAAAGCTGCACTAAAGTTTTTGAAGTATGAAAGAGCTGATGGACGAAGTCCTTTGGCTGCATTCAAGAGTCTTTATCACAATGCACACATTCTTCACTACAAATTAGATTGGCTTCATTTCGGGTTTGCTACAATAGCGATTGGTCGTGAAAATGTAGCCAGATCTATTGGGGCGAAAATGGCGGTGAGTTTGCGTGGATATGACATTAATGTATATCCAATTGAGCATCCTGGGTGTTACGAGCTGCTATGGAAAAGAGTAGATCGTGTTCACTCCATTTCAAACTATCTGTTTCAAAAAGCTACAGGTCTAGG
The DNA here is from genome assembly GCA_040216665.1 of Cyclobacteriaceae bacterium. Lineage (GTDB taxonomy): Bacteria > Bacteroidota > Bacteroidia > Cytophagales > Cyclobacteriaceae > ELB16-189. The sequence continues at coordinate 106,709 of JAVJOQ010000002.1, forward strand.
ATTGTCAAAGGAAGTATGCTATCACATTATTACCCCAGCTGTTGCGGCAATCGGGATTGGAAAAACTGAATATGAGTTTAGTGATCCAGTAAAGATTGTAACAGTGGCACGACTTACTTGGATAAAGGGATTGACTCATGCTATTGAAGCAATGGCTAAATTAGGAGAACAGGATGTGCATGTTGAATATTCTATTGTTGGTGAAGGTCCAGATCTGGAAAAATTAGCAATGAAAATTTCTTTGATGGGATTAAAAAGAGAGGTTTTATTGTTGGGTAAGCTCCCGCACGAAGATACTTTAGATCGAATGAGGAAGTCTGATATTTATTTACAGCCTAGCTTAAATGAAGGTTTTTGCAATTCCGTACTGGAAGCCCAAGCGCTTGGGTGCTTGTGCATCGCTAGCGATGTGGGGGCATTGCCTGAAAATATTGTAAATAGTAGTACGGGTTGGCTTGTACCCCCTGAAAATGCTAAGGAACTTTCCAATAAAATTAAATCTATTTTACAATTGCCTCTTTCTGAAAGGAAACGCATTGCTAATAATGCCAGAAAACGTGTACTTGAAAAGTTTACAATGGAGCAGCACATGACGTTGTGGAATTTATTTTACTATGGTTAGTATAAGAGCCGCACATTTGCCAACGAGTAAGATAGATAAAGAATGAAGGCAATTTTAAGATCACTATTAAGGAAAATGGGATTGTTGAACTGGATCCGAAAAGCAAGGTACAGAAACCAGCATAGAAAATATATCAATCAATTTAAAGGACAGTCCTACTACGATCTTCAGTATAAAAATATTGATCTAAAATTTTCACTGGCAGATCCTTTTTCTTCCACATTTTTTTCTCACCATTTTAAGAATGGTGTTTATGAAGCTCAAGGCCTGGATGCAATGCTTAATTCGGTAGGGGAAAAGAGTATTGTGCTTGATGTGGGTGCTAACATCGGATACTTCACGTGTTTTGCGGGTAAGCATTGTAGAAATGGCCACGTGCATGCGTTCGAGATGGGCAAGGCAAACTTCGAGATACTTAACGACAATGTTGAATTAAATAGATTGAATAATGTGACAACTGCTTGTTATGCGGTTGCTGATACTTCCAGTGTCGTCCAGATTCAGGACACGGCCGTGGGTAATGCAGTGCTTAAAATAATTGAAGGCAAATCAAAGGATGATCTTATTTCGGTAAACTCAATTACTCTTGATGAGTATTGCACTACGATGAATATAGTTCCTGAATTTATCAAAATTGATGTGGAGGGAGCTGAGATGAAGGTATTGAAGGGAATGAGAGATATTTTATCAAGCAATGTAAAGCTGCTCATTGAAGTTCATGAAACAGATCTTAAGTATTTCCAATCATCAAAAGAGGAGGTATTGAATTACATTAGGTCTTTTGGCTATAATTTGGAAATCATCGGTAATGATGTTAAAAAGAACCTCCTGGTATTTGCTTCCAAATAGTTTCTGATATGACCTGCGGATACCTTTATATTGCCATCGGTGAGATGTTTCGGTATGAGGCGGAGAGATCCAGCAAGTCATTGAAACGATTTACCAAGTTTCCAACGTGTTTGGTAACTGATGATCCAAATTATGAGTCGAATAATTTTGACCAAATCATTCATGTAGAGGACATCGGGAGAAGTTTTGAGGTTAAAATCACTGGCATGCAACTTTCACCGTTTGATAAAACTGTTTTTTTAGATACGGATACGTTTGTATGTAACCCAATTGATGATGTGTTTGAGTTTCTCGATTATTTTGATTTGGCCACAACACTGGAACCTAAAGGTCACAGTGTAAATTTTTGGAAAAATTATCAGCCGGATTACCCAATTAAATTAAAAGGAGTGCTGCACGAATTTAATACCGGTGTTGTGGGATTTAATAAATCTCCAGCTGTTATCGATTTTTTTTCCACGTGGCTATGGATTCATAGAGAACTAAATATGTATGCCGATATGCCCACATTTCGCGAGGCTTACTTGCAGTCTCATGTTAAGGTTGGCATTCTCCCACACGAGTACAATTTTACGGGCCTCAAAAGCCTGGCAATTGCATACGGCAAAGTACGCGTAATTCACGATAGGCTGGGCGAAAAATTCAATGACTTAAGGCCTCACATGGCAGACTTTGAATATATGGACAGATTAGCCAAACGAATAAATAGAAAAGAGATGAAACGTCTTGTAATTCCGTATGTCGGAGTGGTTCCTTACAACTTCAGTCCATTTTATATAAAACAAAAAATTAAACGAATGCTAGGCATTAAAACCAAAAAGAAACGAGAGTCATTTGTTGTGAAGTAAATACGGGTATGATTAAAAATAAGATTAAAAGATACATCAAATCACTCATGAGGCTTTACCAGCAAGTAAAAGCCGAATCGACACCTATTCAGGTGGCGAATAATCAGGGTGAGAACCTGATTTTTGCCACTGGTTTTGATAAATCAGGTACTACCTGGTTGATGGATATTCTCAATTTACACCCTGACATTACGTGCCGGGGCAGCGGCCAGATTTTCAATTTTTATAAGGACATCCATTTTTTGGCTGAGCGTGGAGGGTATGGCATATTTGTTAAAAATCCTGTGGAGGCCCGATGGTTTAGTATGGGGGGGAAGGTTTGGTTTGATGAAAAGGTGGTTACAGCCAACTTTCGCAATTTTGTGGCCGCTTCCTTTGAGCGGTATAATATCAAAAAGAGCAGGTATGTTGGCGACAAAAGTACCGTACAGGATGTAAGCCTCATACGGAAGATATACCCCAAGGCAAAAATTATTTGCATGGTGCGTGATGTTCGAGATGTAGCCGTGTCATTTGCGTATCATTTTAAAAGAGGTGATTCCAATAAATTCAACGATGATGGAACGTTTCAAGAAACCTATTTAAGGCAGGTAATGGAAGCGTGGTGTGCATATTCAGCCCATATTCGTAGCAATTTATCAGATAGCGACCTGATGATTATCAAGTATGAAGATATGTTGTCTAACACAAGTGCCGTGATTTCTGAAATTTATCAGTTTATGAATGTGAATACTGACGATAATTTACTGAAGAAAGTAGTGGAGGAAACATCATTTGAAAATATGAGTGGGGGTCGAAAGGCAGGGGTAGAGGATCAGACTAGCTATTTCAGAAAAGGAATTGTGGGTGATTGGTTGAATCATTTTGGTGAAAAAGAGAAGGGAATCATCAGGCAAATTGGCGGAGAGGAACTGATACATTGGAATTATACTAAGGATTTGAACTGGTAGGTGAGTGCTCACAGCATGAAGATTGTAATCTTAACGTCTGAATTTCCTCCCGGGCCGGGTGGTATTGGCGATCATGCGTATAACCTTGCAAAGCAATTAGTTAAGAAGAACTATGATGTTACGGTAATATCAGAGTACAGGGCAGAGTTCGCCAGTCAGTGGAAAAATGTGAAGTCAAGTGCAACGGTTAAGTACGCACAAAGATCTAAAGTATTGCCCAATATTGGATTCCTTCTTCTCTTCGTTCGATTTTTTCTAACAACGAGAGAGACAACATGGATCGCAACCGGCTCCAAATCATTGACCCTTCTCGGAGTTGGTTTGTTTTTGTCGAAACGCAAGTCGCTGGCGATTTTACACGGCCACGAAATGCTGGAAGATCACGGACTTAAAAGTCATATAAGGAAAAAATTTTTGAAATATTTTACCAAAGCTGTGGCTGTTTCTGCATTCAGTAAGGAGAATTCCAAGCTTTTTATGAATGCTGATAAAATTTCTGTTATACCAAACGGATTCAATCATGCTAAATACAGAGCACAGAGTAATTTGAAGGCCGCTTCTCATAATCTTAACTTGCTTACGGTTGGCCGTATTTCAAAGCGGAAGGGCCAGCACAATGTGGTGAGGGCCCTTCCTTCCATTATCCAAAAACATCCCGATGTCGTCTATCACATGGTTGGTATTAATTCGGACATTGATTTTTTAATTGCTCAGGCAGGCGATTTGGGCCTCCAAAATAATATTCGCACACACGGTGTACTTACAGATGAACAATTAGCATCGCTTTTCCAACAGATTGATATTTTCTTAATGCTAAGCGAAAATCAGTATGGAGGCGATGTGGAAGGATTTGGTATTGCTATCATTGAAGCCAATTATTTTGGCATCCCGGCCATTGGGTCTCTGGGTTGTGGAGTGGAACAGGCTGTAAAAAATGGATACAGTGGTAAGTTGGTTCCTTTTGATAAGCCGGTTGATATAGCCGCGGCAATTGAAGACATTCTCAATAAGTATAGTGTCTATAGTGAAAACGCAAGGAAGTGGTCGAATGATCATTTCTGGTCATCTATTATTAATCAATACATGAAGGTGCTATTATCTCTTTAATTGGTGAGTAAAACAGCAGAATTTTTTAACAAGCCGGAAAATTATCTTGACAAGGATTACAATGTTAGGGTGAGAAAGGGAATTGTGGCTGAACTGGTCGGAGAGGTCATAGATAGAAATATATTGGATGTAGGCTGTGGTGACGGAAGGGTTTCGCTTCAGTTTGCCTTGAGCAATTACTTAACCTTGATTGATGCCTCGCCCGGCATGCTTGATCTCGCGTGCAAAAATACACCAAATCACGTTAAGAAAAGAGTGACTCATATATTGTCAACATTGGAAGATGCCCCAATAACGGAAGAGAGTTATGACATAATTATTGCAATGGGTATTTTTGCACATCTGAATTCTTGGAAAAGAGGTGTTGACATACTGGCTAAATCAGTCAAAAGAGGCGGTCATGTTGTTATTCAGATTTCTGATTCAGCAAATCCTCTGGTAAGGGGTCAGTTAAGGCCAATGGGTAAACGCCAGCACACGCTTAATAAGATTGACTTTGAATCGTTGGTTGAGACATGCGGGCAAGCTGGTTTAAAACTTCAAACTAAAAAACATTATGGTTTTACAGTTCGTGGTATGGGTGTGTTACCGAATAGATTATTATACCAGTTTACACTAGCTACAACTAAGTGGAGATTGTTCAGAAGAATGGCAACTGAAGTAATCGCGGTTTTTCAAAAAGTGTAGAGTGAATAATATTGATATAATATCATTTGATGCTACTAAGGGTTGTTTGTGGGGAGCAGGTAAAAGCATTACTGCACAGCATAACCTCAAATCGATTATCGAGGCAACCAAATCCTTATTGGATTCAGAACAGGGGGCTATTGTCTTCCTAGGCAAAGATTTAGTAATAAAAGAAGAAGATGTTGAAAATGCTATGCAAAATAGTCAAAGCAGTGGTATTTGGTACGATGAGAGGGTCGCTTACTCCTCTACAGTCCCACGAGTCACTCAACTACTATCTCCAGGCATTTATTTTAATCTCTCATTGACGTCTTCGGGATTTTCTATTTGGAATATATCATTACAATGTTTGGTTGTCAGAAAAGAAATAATCCGCTCTGTTGGATTTTTGAATCCTTCCTTTTTAACAGTAGAAGGGGCGATGATTGATTGGATATATCGACTGCTGTACGGGGGTGCCTTATTGGAAAGGGCAGAATTGCTGCAAGGTAACTTCATCCAGCCAAGAACATTGAAGCAGATGCCAGTAGCCGATGAGTTCAGATACATAAAGAATCGCCTTGGAAAGAAATGGCTGATGTGGAGTTTTTTTAGATACACGTTGGGTAAATTAGTTTCATTGAGTGAAGCTTGGAAATCTTTTCACTTAGTGAAAAATGAGGGGATAATAAAAGCACCTAAACCCTTGAAACACAGTAATTGGCGGAAGGCTTCTTTGCAAGAAAATTACTATAAGATATCCATCATCATCCCAACGGTAGAACGATATCCTTATCTCGTTACAGCGTTAAATCAGTTGTTGCTCCAAACCATCCTTCCTTTTGAAGTTATTATAATTGATCAAACACCTCCGGAGGACCGGAAGCCCGAACTTTTTGTTGGTTATGAAAAAATAGGACTGCGGTATTTTTCAATGGATAAATCGGGCCAGTGCGGCTCCCGTAACCTGGGCCTACTGAAGTCTTCTGGTGATTACATTTTGTTCATCGATGATGATGTTGAGGTAAAACCTGATTTATTAGAACAGCACATGCGGTGCATTGAATATTTCAATGCCGATGTTTCGTGCGGTGTGTGCGATGAGGTGGATGCAGGTCCTATTCCTTATGATTACACGTTTATAAGGCACTCCGATGTGTTTCCAACCAATAACGGAATGGTGAAGCGTTCAGCGTTGGAAAAATCCGGACTGTTTGATTTGGCGTTCGATCATGGGCAGCGAGCGGATGGTGATATTGGAGCCCGAGTATATAAGGCAGGGGCTAAACTGATCTTGAATCCGGAGATCAGGGTATTGCATCATCGTGCTCCGCGGGGAGGTTTGCGAAAACACAACGTTCGTAAGGTCACCTATTCCTCAAGCAGGAAATATATCACCCATTTCAGAATGCCTCACGTAACGGAATTATACCTGAACAAGAGACACTTCTCGGTAAGAGAGCAACAAGAATATATTTTGTTATCGCTGCTGGGCATGTTTAGCATCCGCGGAAATATTTTAAAGAGAGCATTAAAAGTTTGCTATGCGTTTATTATGATGGCTTTTGTGAAACGTGAGATTCGTAAGAGGGGCAGGGCGGCTATAGAAATGTTCAATGAGTACCCGCAGATACCTCAATTGAAGTAAGTTTACTTCTATCTTGAAGAATGAAAATAACAGCACTTACAAAGTCAGAAATGATCAGGCAAATAAAAGAGATCCTGCTAATTGATCAAGCAATTGTTGGAGAGCGTTGGTCGAAAGAGAATTTTCTTTTTGACATGCCTGAGAAGTGGGGGTTATCTCTCCAAATTTTAGCCAATAATTTGATTGTTGGATTTTTAGTGGCCTCTTATAAAAATAATTCCATTCATATTCACCGCTTGGCAGTTGGTAAGGAGTTTCAAAAGCAGAACATAGGCAAACAATTAGTGGACGAGATACAAGCAACTGCAAAAAGAAGAAATATAAAACTGATAACTTTAAAAGTTTTAAGTACAAACACCGATGCCATCCGGTTTTATGAAAGACTTGGTTTTGTACTAAAGGATCGCGAGAATCTTAACCAATGGATGCAGTTCCGTCTAAATTAAAGTAAAGCCTATGTTGAATTTAAGTGGTAAAACAATCTTTGCAATCGCACCGCATGTAGATGACGTAGAGCTTGGTGCAGGTGGCACCATTTACCAATTAGGAAAAGCTAATAAGGTTTATTATATCGGTTTATCCTTACCTCCGCTGGTTGAGGGTAAAACATTATTGAAGGAATTCCATGAAAGCGCTAAAATATTGGGTATTCGACCTGAGAATGTTATTCTGAAGAGCTATGACCCCCGCAATTTGTTCGATGTGCGCCTGGAAATACTTCAGTTCTTTTACGATCTAAACCAAAAGCACAGTCCGGACATTATTTTTATTCCTAACAGTAAGGATATTCATCAGTCTCATGAGGTGGTTTTTGCTGAAGGAAGGCGTGCATTCAAGTATTCATCGATTCTTGGATATGAGTTACCCTGGAACAGCTTCGATTTCAAAATGGATGTTTTCATAGAATTATCAAAAGAAGCTGTGGATACCAAGGTGAAGGCCATCAATGCATATAAAACCCAAAAGAGCCGAATGTTCTTTTCCAACGATATTGTAGGCGATTTGGCCCGCGTGCGTGGAAAACAAATTGGAAAAGAATATGCCGAATGTTTTGAGGTAATCCGGATGATTTTATGATCATCAGTATTCACCAGCCGCATTTTTTACCATGGCTGGGTTATTTCAATAAAGTTTTCAATAGCGACATATTTGTATGGCTACATAACGTTCAATTTAGGAAGAACTATTTTCAGAACAGGACTAAAATAAAGAACTCGGATGCTGACCAGGAGCTCTGGCTCACCATTCCTGTTAAAGCAAGCATCCATGACAACATCGATCAAGTGAAAGTAGCAGATATTCGGTGGGCAAAAAAAGCCAGAAAAACAATTGAACAGTGTTACAGAAAGACTCCATATTTTGGGCAATACTTTGAACCTCTAACTAAACATTTTGAGACTTCCGAATACCTGGATGATATTAATTATAAAACATTCATGGTGCTTTTGCATGAATTGAATTACCATGGCAAGATAGTGCGCATGGATGAATTGAACGTTGACGTACTCGACCCAAACCTGCGCTTAATTGAGATCTGTAAAAGGCTGGAATGCAATCATTACATAGCAGGGAAGGGTGGTAAAAATTATTTGAATAGCCAGCAATGGAATGATGAAAGCATAAAAGTTTCCTGGCAAAGTTTTAATTCAGAAACACTCCAGTACCCTCAGCTTGGCAAATCATTTGTGCATTCTCTTTCTGTGATCGATTGTTTGTTTAATAATGGGCCTGACAAAACCCGGGAATTAATTGTGAATGCATGGCAGGTGGAGCGATGAATGCAAATTATAAATTTAATTATCGGTTAGGCACGATTTCGCAAGCTCTCAATTGGAGAATGGCCTCCGGAGAAATAGTTTCTTACGAGCCATATATTCGAGAGATGCGCATATGGGCAAGTTTGTTTAAACAGGTTGATATTTTCGCACCACTATCTACAGAAGAGATCAGGATGACAGTGTCTAAATACGGTTTTCCGAATATTGATTTTGAGCTTATCTCATATTCTCACTCGGCTAAGTGGTGGGGTGCATTTGTCCGATTAGTTCAATTACCAGTTGTATTGCTGAAATTATTCCTATTTGTCTGGAGACACGAAGTGTTGCTGATCAGGAGTCCGTCTCACCTGGGATTATTTGCACATATTTTTGTTTTTCTACTACGAAAAAGAAGCATCACCAAGTATGCCGGTTATTTTTCTTTTTTTGAAGGAGAAAGAATTCCCTCCATAATTGAAAGAAATTTTATAGAAAAAATACTTCGTCCACCTCATTTTGTTCTTGTATATGGTCATTCAACATCCAGCCATCTGATTTCGTTTATCCCTGCAGCTATATCCAAAGCTGAGATTTCCACATTGAAAGCACTGAGAAAAGGGAAAATAGAATCCCAAGGTAAAATCGTTTTTTACTCCCTTGGAAAATTAATACCGGTGAAGAATTTTGGCTTGGCAATTGAAAGTTTGGGTTTACTTTTTAGGGAATATCCTGATTTTGATTGGGAATTTCACCTGATTGGGGATGGTATCGAGTTAAGCAGGCTTAAAACGCTTAGCGAAACTTATAATATAAGTGAAAGAATTTATTTTGAGGGTAAATTATCTTACGAGGCATCAATGAAAAAGTTGGCAACCTCAGATGTCGTTATTATGCCTGGACTAAAAGAGGGTTGGCCAAAAGTAATAATCGAGGGATGGGCAGCGGGAGCAGTACCTGTTGTAGCAGATGCTGGAATTTCTAACACGATAATCCAAAATAATGTTAGCGGATTTCTTTTTAAGCCAACTATTGGTGATTTGAAGGATACTTTAAGAAGTATTTTTACTGATTCAAAGCTACTTGAGAATATACGCAGCAGGGGATGGGATGAGGTTGAAAAATATAGCTTAGAAAATTTCTCAAATGGTGTGGATAATATTTGTAGAAATAGATTACTCCTTAATTCAAAATCGAAATAGAAACTAGAAAAGCTATATTGATTTGTGTACACTTAGTTATAGGATTTTCGATTTCTATATTTTCCGGGGTTTCTCTGTACTGGGGGCTTGCCGTTTTAATAATCGGAATTCTAGATATTTCCCTAAATAACAATATGGCTAATAGGGCTGCTAAGTGGGCATCCTATTGGGTTGGGATGGAGATAATTCTTCGGATGACAGGCGGTAATATTGTTTGGGAAGGAGGAAAATATGGAGCCATTCTTTTTCTGCTTGTCGGATTGTTAAGTGAAAATATCATAAGACCGTGGCCCAGGAGATATTTTGTATACTTTTCTCTGCTAATCCCTTCACTACTGGTGGTGGATTTTCCGGATTTTGGAATAGCTCGTGAAGAGATTTCGTTTAATCTTTCTGGCCCTTTGCTTCTAACTATTTCTGCCGTCTATTTTTATAGTAGGAAGGTCGATGGCAGTGGCCTTATTGAGATTTTCCATAGTGCTGCCCTACCATTGGTTTCATTACTCGTATACCTTTTCATGGTTACTCCAAATTTGGAGAATATCGCATTTGGAACTGAATCAAATTTTCAAGCCTCTGGTGGTTTTGGACCCAACCAGGTATCTACATTGATTGGGCTAGCTATATTTTTGATAATTGTAGGTCTTTACTACAAATCTTATGTAATTAAAAGCCTGAGTATTGATGTGATTTTTCTGATTTTTTTTGCCGTCAGGGGATTTGCCACATTTTCAAGAGGCGGCATGCTTGGGCCACTTATTGCGGGTATTGTTCTTGTAGGTTACTCAGCCATTGCCTCAAGACGATCAACAATCTTGGTGTCGGTCTTTTCATTTCTACTTTTGGTAGGAACAATAGGTTCTTTGGTTTGGAATTTTGTGAATGATAAAACGGAAGGAAGACTTAAGTACCGATATGAAGGTCGAAACTATTTGACAGGAAAGGAGAAAGACATTACAACGGGTCGTAAAGAAATAATGCTTTCGGAACTAAACTATTTTTATCAGTACCCGATATTAGGAATTGGCCCTGGTATGGGTACCCTGCTTGTAACTAATAGCGCTGGTAATTTTGCTCACAGTCATTCTGAATATACTCGTTTGTTATCTGAGCATGGTATACTAGGTTTGATTGCTCTCGTTTTGCTAGTGGTGTCACCATTAATTTACATCTTTAAATTACCCCTTGAGCACCGGCCATTACCCACCGCTATATTTGTGTTTGTATTATTCATTTTAGCTCATTCTGCGATGAGACTAGCCGTTCCGGGCTTTTTTTATGGCCTTTGTTTGATTAAGCCATGGGTCATTTCTAAGAAAAAGAAAAATGGAGGGCGCAATTAGGGTGCTCATGATCTCAACAGAATGGCCAACTAAGGATCGCCCTAATGCCGTCCCATTTTTGGTAAGGGATGTTAGTTTACTGCGAAAACATAATGTGATTGTGGATGTCTTTCATTTTAGGGGAGGAAAAAACCCATTTAATTATTTTAAGGCCACCATTAAGTTAAGTAAGAAATTAAGAAGATCGAACTATAATCTAATTCATGCCCAATGGGGGCAAAGCGCTATCCCAGTTTTTTTTTCAAACCTACCCCTGGTTACTACCTTTCGAGGTAGTGATTTGTTTGGGATCACAAACAAAGATGGACGGCATACAGTTGTTGGGAATATTCTAAAGTTTGTGAGTAGGATGGTGGCTATTCGATCGAATTATGTTGTTTTGGTTTCTAATGGGATGTTGCCATTAATCTCAAAAAAAAAGAAAATAGCTGTTCTTCCTAGCGGTATAAATTTGAGTCTATTCTCTCCTAGTTCAAAGGAGGAAGCTCGGAAAAGATTAAGTGTAGATCCTGCTATTAAGATAGTTTTTTTTGGAGGAGATCGGAATAGACCAGATAAACGCTTTTTCCTAGCAGAGGATGCCATAAAGATATTGGAATCAACACTTCCTGTTCAACTCCTCGTTGCAAATGATGTTGATCAGGATAAGATGCCCGAATATTATCGGGCAGCCGATGTTTTATTATTAACTTCTAAACATGAAGGATCGCCCAATATGGTAAAAGAGGCACTGGCATGCAACCTTCCGGTGGTTTCAGTAGATGTTGGGGATGTTAAGGAAAGAATCAGTGGTCTTCCGAATTGCTATATATGCGAAAATGATCGACCAGAAGTAATAGCCAATACGATTAAATTAACACTAGAATCAAAAAAAGAAGCATATTCTTATAGAAAGCATGTTTTGGATTTGGATGAACATCTGTTGATTCAAAAACAAATTGATATATACAAAACAGTATTAGGAAAAGTATGATAAGTGTGGTGTGCCCTGTTTTAAATGAGGAGAAACACATTGAGCATGTACTGAACTTATACATGAACTCTAAGGTAAAGGATAAAGAACTGATAATTATTGATGGGGGGTCTACAGACCAAACCTCGCGAATAATTGCTGATTATCAATCACAGGATTCGTCAATTTATTTGTTGCACAACAAAAATAAATATGTTCCCTATGCATTAAATATTGCGATTAATTCATGTAAGGGAGAGTACATCATCCGCTTGGATGCCCATACATCTTATTCTGGCGATTATTTTGAGAAGGTAATGGATGCATTTGATAGCAGCGGTGCTGAAATAGTGGGCGGGCCAATGCGTGCTGTGGGCTTAAATGGTTTTCAACAAGCTGTGGCCTACTCCACCTCTACTGCGCTGGGTGTAGGTAATAGTAGTTTTCATTTTGAGCGATTTAAAGGGTTTACGGATAGCGTTTATTTAGGGGCATGGAAACGAGAAATCTTCAGTTTAATTGGTCTTTTTGATGAACGCATGATTCGTAACCAGGACGATGAGTTTCATTATCGAGCCAAGAATGCCGGGTTTAAAATTTATCAGGATCCGGCTATCATTTCTCATTATTATCCCCGTGATTCATGGAAGAAGCTTTTCAATCAATATTATCAATATGGTCTATATAAACCGCTGGTACTTCAAAAGATCAAAAGCCAAATCAAGTTGAGGCATATCGTACCCTCCTTGTTTGTACTGTATTGTTTGTTAATGCCCATTGCTATCCTTGTTTCTCCCTTTACAGCGATACCACTCGTGTTGTATTGCTTATTAATGTTAGGTTTTTCTTTTTTTAATAACCTGAGTTGGGCGGCTAAATTCAATTGCTTATTGGTTTACCCAACATTACATTTTGCATATGGTTCTGGGTTATTTGTTGGTTTGAAAAAACTAATAAAATGAATCATCGAATTAAGACGCTGGTATTTCAATCACTGGATAAAATGCCGAGAAGAGTGGGCAACCAGATTTACCATTTACTTCAAAAGATTAATGCAAAATCAATTGAGGAGGAGTACGAGTTCCAACAAAAGACAATTCAGAAATTTATAAATGAACTAAATAGACATAAATTCGAAATTGCAGGAAAAAAAATTGTGGAAATAGGTTCAGGCTGGCTTCCCGCCTTGCCTTATGATTTAGTTTTTCAATATGGTGCAAAAGAAGTGTTGACATTTGATATCAATCAACATTTCCAAACCTCCACCATCAGGAAATTTAATGCATTATATAAGTCACAATTTCAAGATCTAGGCCTGCCAAAGGATAAACTACCTGATCCCGTGAAGTATTATCCCAATGTGAATGTACTTGATCAGAGATTGGAGAAAGGTAGTATAGATGGACTGGTGACACGAAATGTATTGGAGCATATAGATTCAATTGATTTGGAGTTGATACACAAGCAAGCTTTCGCGTACCTGAAGCCGGATGCTTTTATTATCCATCAAATTTCACCGAGTGATCACAGAGCTTATACAGATAAATCACTTTCGTTGTGGGACTTTCTTCAGTACTCTAAGGAAGAGTGGAATGGCATCCAAACACGATTTGATTATCATAATCGCTTAAGAATGCCTGAATATATTGATCTGTTCCAACGCTGTGATTTTAATGTGAATTTTTTAAGCTTTAAGTCAGCCCGAAATGGACAAAAGCTCCCCCAGAAAATACATGCAGATTTTCAAAAATTTACTGAAGAAGAATTAACAGCAGGGAGTATTATTGTGATACTTACGCGCAAATAGCTGACATGAAAATTCCCTTTTCTCCACCCTACATCGATGATGACATCCGAAAGGAAGTGTTGGAAGCCCTGGATTCAGGGTGGATAACTACTGGCCCTAAGGCTCTGGCTTTGGAAAAACTGACAGCGGAATTTGCAGCAGTGGATTTTGCCAACTGTACCAACTCAGCTACCTCCGCATTGATGTTGGTGTTGCACTGGTTCGGTGTCACACGAGGCGATGAGGTGATCATCCCGGCCTATACCTATGCAGCCACGGCCTTGGCGGTCATGCACTTGGGAGCCACTCCGGTAATGGTGGACTGTGGGCAAGACTTGAATATTGATCCTGATAAAATTGCGGACAGCATTACACCCAAAACGAAAGCCATCATACCGGTAGACATTGCAGGATGGCCTTGCGATTACCAGTCTATCTATAGGGTGATAGAAAAGCAGGCATCGAAATTTGTGGGAATTACGGATGAACAGAAAAAACTGAACAGAATCCTAGTGCTGGCTGATGCGGCTCACTCCATTGGGGCAAAATACCATAACAAACCCGTAGGTTCTCTGGCAGACATCTCAGTGTTCTCCTTTCATGCCGTAAAAAACGTAACGACAGCAGAAGGGGGTGCCATCTGCCTCAACATGCCCGAGCCCTTTAACAATGAACAAATCCACAAAACCTTCAAACTCTGGTCCCTGAATGGTCAGACCAAAGATGCTTACACCAAAACACTGAAAGGGGGGTGGAAGTACGACATCGTCTACCCAGGCTTCAAGATGAACATGCCAGACATCTGTGCGGCTATAGGCCTGGCGCAACTCCGTAAATACAACAGCCTCCTTTTAAAAGAACGAAAAAGAGTATTTGACGCTTACATCTCTGCCTTCTCTCAACAGCAATGGGCCATATTGCCTGCTCAGGATACAAGCGAAAAAACTGGTTCCTATCACTTATTCGCCCTGAGAATACAGGGGATCACAGAAACCCAGCGGGACAAGATGATAGAACTCATTACTGAGACAGGCGTATCGGTCAACGTTCACTTCCAACCACTGCCCCTGCTATCTGTTTTTAAGGAAAGGGGGTACGACATCAATAACTTCCCGCTCGCTTATGATAACTACTCCCGCGAAATTTCCCTGCCCATCTATCCCGAACTGGAGCAGGTAAAAATTGAATACATTGTTAATGCAGTGGTTAAAGCATACGATATAGTAGTGGAAAAGCATATTTCGTGAAAAGAGGTATGGACATTGTCGTATCCGTCTTGGGTTTGCTGGTGTTATCACCTGTACTGCTACTCATCGCCCTGCTCATCAAGGCGGATGACAAAGGCCAGGTATTTTACAAACAGGAAAGGGTTGGGCAGGGAGGTATGTTGTTCAAACTGTTCAAGTTTCGCACCATGAGTATGGGAGCCGACAAAGTAACCGCTATTACGGTGGGTCAGCGCGACCCGCGTATAACCAAAGTGGGTTACTACCTGCGTAAATACAAACTGGACGAACTGCCGCAAATGATCAATGTCCTGATGGGAGAGATGAGCCTTGTGGGGCCACGGCCAGAACTGCTACGGTTTGTAAAACTGTATGACGAACAACAACGCAAGGTGATCACTGTAAAACCTGGTATCACCGACTACGCCTCCATTCAGTTCCGTAACGAAAACGAAATGTTAGAGGGTAAATCCGACCCAATTGATTTTTATATCCAGGAAATAATGCCCCTAAAACTCAATCTTAATTTAAAGTACATCGCCAACCAATCCTTCCTCACCGACCTCAAAATCATCGGGCAAACCATCTTCCTTGTGTTCCTCAGGAAATAATCCCAACCCAATTCAAAAACCTAACCCAATAATCATAAATTATAAATCATAAATTTGATCCCGATAGCTATCGGGACTAAAACTTGAAACCCTCAACTTACATCCATATTATAAAACCCCTTATGGATATCCTCATCTCCGTGGTTGTACTAATCCTGTTCTCCTGGCTAGTAGTCTTAATTGTATTGGCCTACTTACTAACATTTCAGTTTCCTGTACTTTTTGTCCAACCCCGGTTGGGAAAAGGTGGAAAAGTATTCCACATGTGGAAATTCCGAACGTTATCAGTAGACGGCACCAAAACTTTACAGGAAAGGCGTTTTATCTTGGGTGATATGTTAAGAAAAACCAGTTTAGACGAATTACCCCAGTTGTGGAACATACTAAAAGGAGAAATGTCTTGGGTAGGTCCACGCCCCTTGCCCTTGGAATACGATGATCTGTTTTCATCGGAGCAACGGAAAAGATTTTTGGTTAGACCGGGTATCACAGGGTGGGCTCAGGTCAACGGAAGGCATGACATAGCATGGAAGGAAAAGTTGAAATTGGATCAATACTATGTGCAGAATGTTTCATTCATGTTGGACATCCGCATAATTATTAAAACTGTGGGACTGCTGTTATCTTTTAAAAAAGATCGATCTTTGGAAGAGGAGAAATTTACAGGAACCAATTGAAAAACATTGCAATATATGGAGCTGGGGGATTTGGCAGGGAGACGGCTTTATTGATTCAACAAATCAATGAACAAAATCCTTCATGGAACATCCGGGGCTTTTTTGATGATGGTTTAAAGAAGGGAAGTGAAGTGGACGAACTTCCTATACTAGGCGGTATGGAGGAGGCTAAGAATCACAATACCCCTATGGTGATAGCGGTGGCGGACCCGGCCACCAGAAAAAACATAGCAGCTCAACTTCAAGATAAGGCCTTTCCAATCCTTGCACATCCATTGGCGCAACTGGGTTCGACTAAATTCAATACAATTGCAAGGGGATGCATCATCACTGCCGGAGTTATTCTTACTACCCACATCGTTCTGGAAGAGTTTTGTATTATCAACTTGGATACCACTGTAGGTCATGACGTATCAGTAGGGGCGTATTCGACAATCATGCCCGGGTGTAGTATTTCCGGCAATGTAAAGATGGGACAAGGAGTGTTGTTGGGGACAGGAGCACGTATGTTACAAAAAGTAAGCATTGGTGATCACGCCACAATAGGTGCGGGTGCGGTAGTGACCAAACCCTGTCCACCTGGGGAAACCTGGGTAGGGGTACCAGCAATGGCGATGAAAAAGTCAAAATAGATGATGAGAATTATTGCGCAAAGTTCTCTAAGTAGCACCAAAGTTTTACGAAGGTTGAGTGTCTTCTTTGAGTAGCTTTGTGCTTCTTTGTAATATAATTAATGCTACTAAAGGCTAACTCCGTGCCGCTCTGTGTGTACTTTTCTCTGTGACTTCTCAGTGGTAAAAAAATAAAAATGAATTTTTCTGATTTTAAGCCGGCCATCCGTTTTCTATTGATTTTTCTCTCGGTGTATTTCGTGCTCAACTTGTTGTATGGTATCTGGATAGAAACTCTCGGAGAACGGCCTGATATAGTAACCCACTGGGTGAGCACACAATCAGCAGCCATTGTCACGATAGTGGGAGGAGAGGCAGAAGCGGTGCCCAATCTTGATGGCCCTACCATAAGGATAACAAGTAATGATAGGATAATACTGAATGTATTCGAGGGATGCAACGGCCTTAACGTAATCATTGTGTTTCTGGCATTCGTTCTGGCTTTTGGAGGATCATTTAAAAAAATGCTTTGGTTCATTCCGTTGGGCGTATTGGTTATTCATAGTTTCAACCTCTTCCGGATTTTATTGTTGTATTTTTTAGCGAGCAATAACTCCACTTACTTTTATTATTTTCATAAATACTTTTTTACAGCGGTGATCTACCTGGCTGTTTTTTTTCTTTGGTGGTTATGGATAATATTGAACCATGGAAAACGTGAAAGCGCAGACAAGGATTAGCATGATCGTGTTTTCCGCTGTGATGCTGTTCTTGGTATACCTTTTCCAAAGGTTCAATTATGCAGGAGTTTTTTACAACCTAACATCCCTGGAAGTGTTGACCCGTCCCAATACTGTATTTGTCGTAAACCGCACCACGCGATTGTTGATCAATGACACGTTGTGTATGATCCTTATTTATGCCTTGTTTCAAAAACGATCCTATTTAAAATTGTCGGGAATCATTTTTGGATTTGAGGTGCTGGTATTATTACCACTTTATCTGTGGGCAAAACTATCAATAGAAGGCCCCTCGGAAATTTCTTCTCCGCTGTTGTCTCCCATTCATCGCATGATTGTCAATCCCTTGCTGATGATTGTATTAATTGCTGCGTTGTATTACCAACAGTACATGACATCAAAAACCAAATGAAAGCATACAAAGTCCCCATGTCGTATAATGAAATTGATGCTGCTGGTTTGCATGCGGTGTTGGACAGGTACAGTGACGTCAGCCATCAAAAAATAATTGTCGATTTTGAAGAAAAGTTAAAATCATTAGCTGGTGCTAAACATGCCGTGGCATTGAATTCGGGCACTGCCGCCCTGCACTTGGCTTTGAAATTACTTAACACAGGCCCGGGAGACCAGGTGCTGGTATCCACGTTCACGTACGTGGCTTCCATATCACCAATTATATATTGCGGGGCCTCACCGGTATTTATTGATTCAGAACCTGAAACCTGGAACATGGACCCTCAGTTGCTGGAGGATGCCTTGAAAGACCTTGAGAGCAGAAGTAAGCGCCCAAAGGCCATCATCGTGGTGCACGCCTACGGCATGCCCGCTAAAATGATGGAAATTATGGCTATCGCTGAAAAATGGGGTGTCCCTGTGATTGAGGATGCAGCTGAAGCATTTGGTGCATCCATCAACAGGCAGTGGGCGGGTACTTTTGGACAAATGGGCATCTATTCGTTCAATAACAACAAGTCGGTAACCACTTTTGGCGGGGGGGCTTTGATTACTAAAAACCCAGAATGGGCCGAAAAAGCCAGAAAGTGGGCTACCCACGCTCGTGAGGATAAGCCCTATTATGAACATCTTGAGTTGGGCTACAATTATGCCATGGGACCCCTGAATGCCGCTTATGGCTTGCTGGAACTTGAAACTTGGAATGCCAAAATTGCGAGGAGAAGGCAGGTTTTTGAGGAGTATAGGGCCGTTTTGGGAGATCAAGTGAAGGGTCAACTTGAGCCTCCTGATTTCAAATCTAGCAGGTGGATATCTGCCTTCCGGCTACAAGGCAAGGGTAATATTGATCAACTAGTTGATAATCAGGATTTTGAAACTAGAAAAGTCTGGAACCCCATGCACAAACAGCCCGTATTTGAGGGCCGCAAAGCTTATCTTAGCGGAACAGCAGAGGCTTTATTTAAGGAGGCGGTTTGTTTACCGTCTGGAGAAATAGTAGCTAAGGATTTCAAACAATTATGCTTGTGGTTACAATATGCTTGTGGTTACAAAAGATGTTGTAAGTAGTATTTAAGTTGGGAATAGTCATTTCTAGGCTATTTTACTTATTTTTGTTAATTAAGCATTTTGCTTTTACCTATGGCTTTAAATATTGCTCCCCGTATTCTGAAAGTGTTATTTACGGTAGTTGTTCTATCTACAACTAATATCCTATGCAATGCACAAGTTGGAAATTACAGAAGCTTAGGGAGTGGACCATGGAATACTGCAGGTACTTGGGAGAGAGATGCAGATTCTAATGGATCATTTGAGGAAAGCCCTTCGACAGTTGCTCCGGTAACAATTACGGGGACCGTAACGATACAAGCCGGGCATAACATTACGTATAACGTACCAAGTGGAGGAAGTGTCAATTCTGGGGGTACGATTGTCAATAACGGAACTGTTACTTGGGCTCCATTTCCTCCTAGGGTTCTCAATATTAACTCTGGTGGAAGTTTTCAGAATAATGGTAGTACTAGTGCTGCTGCTCCATCAAAACTAAAATTCAATTCAGGTTCTTCTTATTTCCATTTACACACGGATGGAGGTACTATTCCACTTGCACAATGGGATGCTAATTCCTCAATGAATATTACGGGGATGGGGTCAGGAGCATTTACAAGGCCTGCCGGCCTGAATCAAATATTTGGAAACTTCATTTGGAATACGCCAAGTTTTGACAGTTTTATTGATTTGGAAGGAGAGCCATCAACAATAGCAGGAGATTTTGAGGTTAATGATACAGGAGCCGGCTTCATTACTTACAATTTTGGTTCGGGTTTACCTGGAAATAATAATGCAACACTTGCGATAGGTGGAGATTTAGAAATTACAAATGGATTTTTTGGCTTTACTTCAGGGATTGGTTCAAGCGGATCTTTAACCATCAATACATTGTCAACTCCAGGGAAGGGTCTTAAGGTTTCCGGTGGGTTTACACAAATTGGGAATGATGACAATGTGAGTTTGATCGTTAATGGTATTGTCGACCTGACAGCTGGTGACCTAGAACTTTCTGGCATTTCTTCCACGGTTACCTTTAATATTTTTGGAGACTATAGTTTCACCGGAGGAAATTTATACTCAACTGGAGGAACTACAACAATGACATTTTCTGGTACATCTGAACAGATTGTCACAACTACTAATAACCCTAGTGGTAATCTAAATTATGTAATTGCTAGTAATGCAATTGTTAGTATCCCTGACAATAATTTTCTTGGAGGAAGTGGAGACTTTACGCTGGCAAGTAATGGTACTCTTAGGGTAGGATCACCAGATTCACAAGGAGCTTTAAGGTTACTTCAGGTTGGTGGCAACCTTCGCGTAACAGGAGCACGAACGTATACTAATCCTTCAACAATCGAGTATAATGGCACTTTAGCCCAGTTCATTGGAAATGGTCATCCAACGGTAACAGGGGTAAATACAATAATCAATAACAATAATGGAGTATCCTTGATTGTAGGGGTACCAGCTATTATAACTACGAACTTGACCCTGACAGACGGAAATCTAAATATTGGCAATGGATCTCTGACCCTTAATGGTACTCTAACTCCAGGATCAAATAATATCACGATTGGAAGTTCGGGTAGTATAATAATCAATGGCAATGCTAACCTTGGCACTTTCCCTTTCCCAGCTGGCGCTCAGAGTTTTGCTAATTTTACTTTGAATAACTCCAATGGAATCACTTTTGCCAACAACACTACTTTAACTGGATTAATTAC
This sequence comes from Cyclobacteriaceae bacterium, assembly GCA_040216665.1. Taxonomy (GTDB): domain Bacteria; phylum Bacteroidota; class Bacteroidia; order Cytophagales; family Cyclobacteriaceae; genus ELB16-189. Next base: position 127,531 of record JAVJOQ010000002.1, read on the forward strand.
TCTTTCTTCTGGAGCATTAAATTTTGGTGGGCAAACTCTGACGTTAAACGGAACTCAAGTGGTAACATCTGGATCATTATTTGCAAACTCCTCTTCCTCTCTAGTTATCGGTGGTACTGGAAGTTTTGGTGATGCGCTTAATTTTACTTCAGGAGGAAATACTATAGGTGCGTTAACAATTAATCGGTCCTCCTCTGGAGTAGTGGAGTTAAACTCCACCCTAAATGTCTCCAATAATTTATTTTTGTCAAATGGAGATCTAACCAATACAAATGGTCTTACGATGGTCAATGGTTCAACACTTACAAGGAGTGGAGGCACACTGTCCAATGATCGCCCCGATGTTGTTTCTGGTTCTTATAATATAATTTATAACCCAGGCTCATCGATAAGTACAGGCTTGGAATTGCCAGGCCCAGCTGATCTCACTCAACTTAATAATCTGACAATTAGTGGGCCAACAGTGCTTACACAAAACCTTACCGTAAATGGAAATGTTAGCTTAAGCAGCGGAACGTTTAGTTGCGGAACTAATACGATTACGATGCAGGGGAGTACATGGAGTAGAGCGGGTGGAAGTTTTTTACCAGGTACCGGGCAAGTAATATTTAATGGAACGACTACAATCACTGCCTCTAGCGGTACCCCTCAGTTAGGCAGCATCCGCGTAGAAACTGGAAGAACTTTGACCTTTCCTTCTTCTACAACAGCAATTTCTGGGAATGCTACTTTTATAGCTGGTTCCACGATTAATGCCAATAGTGGAACTATACTCTTTAACGGTTCAGGCGCTCAAAATATGGGAGGTGGAGGAGCAACACTCAATAGTATTACGGTTAACAAATCAGGAGGTGCTGTGAATTTAACAAGTGCTTTAGGCATAATGGGTGTTTTGAATATTACAAGTGCAACCGTTTTTTCTTCATCAGGTAACCTCACTCTGTTATCTACTTCAGATGGCACTTCAGGCAATGCTAGTATAGCAAGCCTGGTGGGCGGAGGATCAGTGACTGGCGATGTCACTGTACAGCGTTTCATGAGTGCCGAAGCACGAGTTTGGAGATATTTATCCTCACCGATACAAAATGCTACTGTGGCATCCTGGAAAGATGACTTTCCTATTACCGGTTCATTTACTGACCCATCAACAGCGGGTGAGTGGCCGGTCTTTTCTCCGCCTTTAACGAGTAGTTCGATTTCTATGTATAGATACAATGAAACAACCGTTGGAACGCGTGATTTGGGCTGGGAAGCATTTCCAACAACAGGGCTTGCTAGCGCCAACCCCATTGAAGTGGGTCGCGGTTACTCGGCATTTGTTAGAAATACAGCTTCTACAGTAATAGATGTTACAGGACCAATTAATTCAGGAGATATCAGTTTGCCCGTTACCCTTACAGGGACTGGAGGTGCAAATAATGATAACGGATGGAGTATTGTGGGAAATCCTTATCCATCTTCAATTGATTGGGACAGTCCTAACTGGACAAAAACAAATATTTCAGGTGTTGTTCAAATTAGGGATGACCCAAGCGGTATATTCCAGACATGGAATGGATCCATTGGTAGCATGGGTAGTGGAAGGATTGCAACAGGACAGGGATTCTGGGTACAGGCTGTGGGAGCACCAACTCTTACTGCTAGAGAGTCTGTAAAAACCAATACAACAGGTACGTTCTACAAACAGGACAATCAAGTACCAGATGCATTTGAAATAATTTTAAGCAAGGGAACGGATAAAGATTTTGCCTATTTGTGGTTCAAAGATGATGCTACCGAAGCGGTAGATGCAGCTTATGATGCCGCAAAATTCAACAATGACATCTTTGATTTTTCAATTATGAACAATGGGGATAAATTAGCTATTAATACTATCCCTTTCCTTAGTTGCGGTTCTGAGTTGAAACTTGATCTCTCTACCACTAATACCGAGTTTGACTTAAATGGCTCCTATACCATGGAGTTTGGTGAGCTGGGTGCTATTGATCCTTCTCTGCAATTGCAGCTGTTCGATACCTTTACTAATTCAACAATGTACATCAGCGATGGTGCATCCTATTCTTTTGATGTCACCGATGATCTGGCTTCTTTTGGGTCGGAACGATTTAAACTTACTTTGTTGGCTGGCCCAGCATCTTTTGAGGTAGGTGAAACCACGGCTGCCACAAGCTGCAAGCCTGGTAGCGTTGTTTTGGCAGCATCAGGGGCACCTTCAGGGGGGCTTTACAAATGGTACGAGTCAGAAACATCAGGCGCATCCTTGTTGGAGTCATCTTCTTCCGAATTCACAACCCCTGTATTGGATAAGTCCAAAACATACTATGTGTCGGTAGCGAATGAACTTGGCTGTGAGAGTGCTCGAAAAGGTGTTCAGGCTGAGGTGATCAATTTCGATGACGTAGTGATTGCGGAGGCAGAAAGCGAACTATTGTCAAATTATGGGGATGGGAATCAATGGTTCAGGAATGATATTTTGATCCCTGGGGCTACAGCACAAAATTATAAGCCGGAAGAAACAGGCTTGTACAAAGTAGAGGTAAGCATAGGTTCTTGTAAGACATCTGCTGAAAGATCAGTGACAATAACGGGATTGGAAGATGAAGCTTTCTTTGAAGGATATGTGAAAATTTTCCCTAACCCGGTTTCAAGAGAACTGACTATTATTGTGAAACAAGAAAATTCAGGATCTCCCCGTATCATTGACCTTAATGGACGTGAGATGGGTAAGTTGGAGATGAACAAAGAGAATGAAAGCTGGAAGGGAACATTTGATTTCGGTGGCCGTGCAGAAGGCGTTTATCTACTTCAGGTAACCGATAAGAATGGAAAAATATTTAATAAACGCATTGTAAAAAAATAGACTGTGTCTCGGATCATTCTACTTCTGACTTTAATCTTATCTTCTCTTGCGATTCAGGCGCAACCCCCCAATAATCCATCGGGTGACCCTGACGTTCCTATAACCGGAATAGAAATCCTATTGGCGGGAGGGGCATTGTTGGGATTGAAAAAATTGATGGGAAAGTCAAAACAAAAATAGGTTGATAGTCCAGCTGATCAAGAACCTCAGAATCCTTCCTCGTTGGGTCATCATTTTTATTGACCTTTTTTTTATTGCATTCAGTACCATTCTGGCCTACCTGCTCCGTTTCAATTTTAGTATTGCCGAACTCAATGCCAACAACTATTGGGAAGGTGTGGCACTCTATGCTGGCTTTGGATTATTGTCCATCCTCCTGACAAACAGCTACAAAGGCATCATCAGATATACAGGTATCGAAGATGGGAGCCGCATCTTTTATATGGTGGTGTTGAATATGGTGTTAGTTTCAATAACAAACCTGATCCTCTTCTATAACATTCAGCAAAACCTGATTCCTTATTCAGTTATTCTGATCACATTTCTTTCAAGTTTTCTCTTTTTGTTCAATTACCGTCTGCTGGTCAAATACATTTTCAGTTATTACAAACAAGCGATACTTAAAAATTTCAGGGTATTAATATTTGGGGCTGGGCAAACAGGGATTGTTACCCGCCATGTAATCAACTCCACACCGCGAATGCAGGTGGTGGGTTTCCTGGAAGACGATGGTTATAAAGTGGGTAAGGTGTTGGACGGCATAAAGATATTTGATGCAAAGGCTGCTGTAGTCAACAGATTGATTGCAGACCTTGGGGTAGATGAATTGATTATTACCGCCAAAGAATTGTCACTGGAAAGAAAAAATGAGCTGGTAGACATTTGTATTCAGCACAAAGTGAAAGTGCGTACTGTCCCTCCGGTAGGAAAGTGGGTGAGAGGCGAGCTGAGCTTTAGCCAGATCAAGGAGATCAACATCGAAGAATTATTAGGACGGGAGTCCATAAGGCTGGACAACGAAATGGTGGTGAAAGATTTGGTAGGCAAATGTGTGATGATCACCGGTGCAGCAGGCTCCATTGGTTCTGAAATAGCCAGGCAGGTGATCTTGTTCAAACCAGAAACATTGCTTTTGGTAGATCAGGCTGAATCACCATTGTACGACATAGAAAGAGAAATTCGGTTGGTCAACAGCCAGGTAAACATCATTTCACACTTGGCAGACATTACTGTAGAAGAAAGAGTGGATTCCATATTTAGGGAATTTACACCTGATCTGGTCTATCATGCAGCAGCCTACAAGCACGTGCCGATGATGGAAAGCAATCCGGCTGAAGCTGTTACTTGTAATATCTTGGGTACAAAGTTGTTGGCAGACATGGCAGTAAAATACAAGGTGAATAAATTCGTAATGATTTCTACAGATAAGGCGGTCAACCCCACCAATGTAATGGGCTGTTCCAAGCGCATTGCAGAAATCTACGTACAGGCGCTCAACAATTATCAGGTATCCACTAGCGTAGGCCAAACAGCCTTCGTGACAACACGTTTTGGAAACGTGTTGGGCTCCAACGGATCAGTTATCCCTTTATTTAAAAGTCAGATCAAAGAGGGGGGGCCAGTAACGGTTACCCATCCTGATATCTCTAGGTATTTCATGACCATACCCGAAGCGTGTCAATTGGTGTTGGAAGCGGGAACGATGGGGAGGGGTGGTGAGGTATTCATTTTTGATATGGGTAAGTCCATAAAAATTTTAGACTTGGCCAATAAGATGATCAGACTTTCCGGATTGGAACCTGAAAGGGACATTAAGATTGTTTTTACGGGTATAAGAGAGGGAGAGAAGCTATTTGAAGAGTTATTGGCAACTTCCGAGAATACACTACCTACACATCACCCAAAAATCTTAATAGGTAAAGTGAAAGAATATTCATACCAGGAAATCAATAACTACATCGAGCTATTTGATGATCTTGTCTATGATAAGAATGAATTGAAAATGGTGGCGTTGATGAAAGAGTTGGTTCCTGAATACCGCAGCAATTATTCCCGCTACGAAGTGTTGGATAAATAATTCCTTTTACTTTACATCACACCCATTTTTCTGTGAGTATCTGTGCTATCTGTGAGAAAAATATTCTAGAGAATACGAGTGCAATTATTCCCACTACGAAGTGCCGGACAAATAACTGCTACCGCTTTAAGCCTCCGCGCTTGTTATAGCGATAGAAGGATTTTCTTTTGTTCCTGTTCAGTTTTTTCTGGCCGCTATTAATACCAAAAAAATCATCAGGTAAATAGTATTCTATTTTTACAGTAAAGAGAAAGTACCCATCATCCCCACTAGGATTACCTCTCTGTGTGCCTGCTGGTACAGCTGCTAACCCAAGTTCCGGCCTTCGGTCAGCCAATGCAGAAGCAATGGGATCATTGAATGAGGCAGGGTCAACGTGTTGATTGCTCACATCATCTAAATAATCAGTAAATAATTTGCGATACCCACCTTCAAACGCAATATTAAAGAAAGGACCTGCCTTTAGTCTAAGGCCAGCTCCAAAAGGGAGCACAGGAGTAATTCTGCTATATTTCTCACCCTCCAATTGTAAGGGTTGAAGGGCTACTTTTTGCCCTTGATACTCTGTCTTGGGGTTAAAATAAGTAACACCTAACCCGGCAAAACCATAAAGATTAAATCCAGGTCGCTGATAAAAGCGTTGTCCTTGCGGAAAAAAATTAACTATCCCTGTTGCATTGACTTCAAAGTTATTGGAAACAAACGACAGATTTCTTCTCATACGACTTCCATCATCTGCGTCACTGTCTGATCCTTTTAATTGATACCATGTGACTTCTCCCCTTAATGCAATGCGGTTGCTGAGGTAATACTGTAAACCAACGTTTACCGTTGGCTTGGCATCAATATAGTCACCTGGGTTAGCCAACTCTCCAAAATAGGTTGAAGTGCCAATGCCACCTATTGCCATTATCGATCTTTCCCTTCTAATAGAATAGAAGCTCTGTGCATCCGCATAAGAGGCAAAAAAGATAAACAGAAGTACGATTGAGCCAGCTTTTCTCATAATAAGGCCTTAAACCACTAATTTATGCAATATAAGGGAATAAGGAAACCCTGTAATTACCCTAAAACCTCAGTAATCTTACTTGCTGCGTCTTTTAATAGAATAGCGGAGAACACTTTCAGTCCGGATTCCTTAATGATTTTAGCCCCTTCTTCCGCATTGGTGCCCTGTAGGCGCACAATGATGGGTACAGGTATATTACCCACTTTCTTGTAAGCTTCTACCACACCGCTTGCTACGCGATCACAGCGCACAATTCCTCCAAATATGTTGATAAGGATTGCTTTTACGTTGGGATCCTTCAAAATGATCCTGAAACCGGCTTCTACGGTCTCAGCATTGGCTCCACCTCCTACATCCAGGAAGTTGGCAGGCTCGCCACCTGAGAGCTTAATAATGTCCATGGTAGCCATGGCCAAACCAGCTCCATTCACCATACAACCTACGTTTCCATCCAGTTTTACATAGTTGAGGCCTGATTTACCAGCTTCTACTTCCAATGGATCTTCTTCTGAAATATCTCTTAGTTCTTCTAAATCTTTGTGTCTAAACAATGCATTGTCATCCAAATTGACTTTGGCGTCTACAGCAAGAATCTTATCGTCAGAGGTCTTTAAAACGGGATTAATTTCAAACATAGAGGCATCTAATCCTATGTAAGCTGCATACAACGAGTGGATGAACTTCACCATCTCTTTGAATGCCATTCCTTCCAGCCCCAGTGAAAAAGCCACCTTACGTGCCTGAAACGGTTGTAATCCCATCATAGGGTCAATCCATTCTTTGATTATTTTTTCAGGAGTTTCTTCAGCCACATCCTCAATGTTCATTCCTCCCTCGGTAGAAGCCATGATAACTGGTCTGCTGGTGGCACGATCCAATAATATACTCATATAGTATTCCTTGGGCTCGGATGCTCCGGGGTAGTATACGTCTTCCGCGATAAGTACTTTGTTAACAACCTTACCTGCAGGTCCGGTTTGATGGGTAACCAATGTTCCGCCCAATATGGCCTTGGACTTCTCCATCACCTCATCAATACTTTTGGCAAGCACCACACCATGAGAGCCCGTCTCCTTTACTTTTCCTTTTCCACGTCCACCGGCATGAATTTGAGATTTCACTACAAACCAGCTTGTTCCTGTCTCTGTTTGAAGTTCTTTGGCTGCAGCTACAGCCTTATCAGGGGTGTCGGCTACGATGCCTCGCTGAATAGCAACACCATATTTTCTTAGAATCTCTTTGCCTTGGTATTCGTGTATGTTCATGGATGTGTATTTTTGGGGCAAGCTACTTTTTTTAACGCTTTTATTCAAGAACTAAACCACAGACAATGCTCAAGGCTGTAGAAGTGCAAAAATCATATGGATCATTGAAGGTGCTCAAGGGGGTAAACATTGAAGTAGAAAGGGGTGAAGTAGTAGCGATTGTAGGGGCTTCAGGGGCTGGGAAAAGTACCCTACTGCACATTCTTGGCACTTTGGATGCTCCAGACCATGGAAAAGTGTATGTGGAGGGTAAGAATTTGTTTGAGAATGGCGCAGGTGATCTCGCGAAGTTTAGAAATAAAAATATTGGGTTTGTATTTCAATTCCATAACCTGCTCCCTGAGTTTTCAGCCCTTGAAAATGTGATGATGCCTGGGTTGATTGCAGGCACCGATGAAAAGACGGTGCGTAATAAAGGCATGGATTTATTACGCCTTTTGGGATTGGGGGACAGGCACGATCACAAACCATCTGAAATGTCGGGAGGCGAGCAACAAAGAACAGCTGTTGCCCGAGCGTTGATCAACTCACCATCATTGGTCTTCGCAGATGAACCCAGTGGTAACCTGGATTCAAAAAATGCAGCCGACCTTCATGAATTGTTTTTTAAACTGAAGAAGGACTTGGGACATACATTCGTGATTGTAACACACAACATCGAGTTCGCCAACATGGCCGACCGTAAACTGGAAATGAAAGACGGAATAATCGTTTCTTGAAACTTGAAACCTAAAACATGTAACTTGAAACCTGTGACTGGTAACTGGCAACCAACTCCTCCAATCACAAATTGATCAACTCAGCCTCCTCCACTTTAACCAACCCTTTCTCATTAATTGCAGTAAGCTTAACTTTCTTGGTGGAGTTAACCAGCAACGGATCATATTTCGCAGTTACCCTAATGTAGTTCTCAGTAAATCCCTGCATCATTCCATGCGCTACATCGTTTTCAAAGAGTACGGTAAACTCTCCACCTATTTGTGAGTCGTAAAAAGCCCTTCTCTTTTTATCCGATAAGATGTGCAGCATTTTGGATCGCTCCGCTCTTTGTTTGTTGGACACAACATCACCCATAGTAGCAGCTAGTGTGTTATCCCTTTCCGAATAGGTGAAAACGTGGAGGTAGGAGATGTCCAATTCATTGAGAAACTGATAAGTTTCCAGAAAGTCTTCATGGGTTTCACCCGGGAAACCAACAATGACATCAACACCAATACAACAATGGGGTAGGAGGGACTTGATGGTGCGCACACGTTCCTGATAGAGCTCGCGTTGATACCTTCTGCGCATCAATCCCAGTATTTTATTCGATCCCGATTGCAATGGGATATGAAAATGAGGAACAAATCGCTTGGATTGTGAGACAAACTCAATGATCTCATTGGAAAGCAGATTGGGCTCGATCGATGAGATGCGGAAGCGGCTAATACCTTGTACTTTATCAAGCGCTTTAATCAAATCGATAAACTGCTCTACCCGTTTACCGTTTTGCAAACCAAAGTCTCCCGTATTCACACCGGTAAGCACAATCTCTTTTACGTCATTGCTGGCTATTTCTTCCGCTGCTTTTATAATGTTGTCGATGCTATCACTTCTGCTGCTGCCACGCGCCAATGGAATAGTGCAGAAGGAACAGGTGTAGTCGCATCCATCCTGAACCTTAAGGAAAGTGCGGGTCCTGTCTTGGATAGAGTAAGCAGTGTTGAATCGTTTTACTTCTTTTACATCCGAGTCAAAAACTTGGGGTTGTGGAGGGCGTACAAACCCATCGAGTAATTCCACTAACCGGAACTTTTCAGCAGCACCCAGCACTGCATCGACACCGGGGATTTCGGAAATCTCTTTAGGTTTTAATTGTGCGTAGCATCCAATAATGGCCACGTAGGCGTCTGGTGAAATACTGCGGGCCTCTCTTACCAGCTTATGGCATTTCTTGTCTGCATTTTCAGTTACACTACAAGTGTTGATAATAAAAATATCCGGGGTGTCGGTGAAATCCACCTTTTTGTACCCTTTATCTTCAAAATTACGGGCAATAGTAGAGGTCTCTGAATAGTTCAGTTTGCAGCCAAGGGTGTAAAATGCGACCTTTTTCATATTTTGATGCAAAGATAAGGATCACTGGGTTTTAAGCTGAACGGATGACGTTTTCAATGAAGAAAATATTGGGTGTTGTGGTGATACTTCTTGCTATTCACGTTTTCGTATCCCTCATTTTTATCGGTTTTCCGTCAGTTCCTGCCAATACGATAATTACTAAGGGGTATAAGCGATACCTGCTGCCTGGTCCCTTTTTTACCGAAAGTAGAATTGCGGATTCGTACACTCTTTTGATGTCGTGGAAAGCAGATTCAAAATGGTCGCCACCTATTAACCCTACGTTGGATAATTACACTAATGCTTTCTCAAAGTTGGATATCTCGTTATTGTTCTGGAGCTCTCTAGAAAGAGACATGTATGAAAAAACATTACTAAAAATAGATTCATCTTCGGAGGCCTCTGAGGTCTCGGAACTTCAGTATCTGCGATCATACATGACAAAGAAGTATATACCTTCAAATGTGGATTCCATCAAATTTCTTTTTGTCCGAAGCACTACAACTAATTTTAAAACGTCTGTTGATACTGTTCAAATTATTACATTTTGATTAGAAGTAAGTTAAATGATCTCACTGGTAGGTTGATGACTCCTCAGAGTAACGAGAAGCATACCGCGCTTTTTTGTAAGGCATTATATGTATTTCTTCTTTTTAAAATTTTTTATCTATGGCCATTAATAGGGGATGTTTTGGACTACAAACCTTTTGGTTATAATTCACATCTTAGTTACCTTTTATTTGCTCCGCTAGTACTCACTAAAATCAATGCTGAATTGTTTTTATTCAGTTTCGCTCTGCTTCTGGTAATCAGTGTTGTTATACGTGTCAACTACATAACTGCTTTTGTTGTTTGCTGGTTTTCGATCTCACTAAGCAGGCTTTTCCTTCCTATTATTAATGGATCGGATCTGGTGCTCAATCTTTTCCTCATTGTAGCCATAGCTCTTCCTTTAAATCCGAAACTTAACTTTAAGAATTCCGATCAAATACAAAGGGTAATTTCAAACGTAGCGTTGTTGTTTGTTCAGATACAATTCGCCCTTATTTATTTGCTATCAGGCTACGATAAGCTATTAAGTTCAAGTTGGCGTTCTGGAGCAGCTATTGATTCAATTAACAATCTTACCTTCTTTCATAACCCTTTTATTACGCTTCATCTCAATGAAATTACATGTCTTATTTTGAGTTGGAGTGTTATTCTCTTTGAAATAGGTTTTGGTTTTTTGATTTGGGCACAGAAATTTAGGATTCCTTTGCTGACTATCGGAATCTTTTTTCATCTGGGTATTGCCTTTGTATTAGGCTTGGTTGATTTTGCCCTAGTGATGATGATTTGTTATGGAGTGTATCTGCCATTTAAAAAGACTAACTACACTGTGTTGGAGGTTTAATCAAGAAGCCTTCTATGATAATTGATCTGCCCCCTATGGTAAGTGAGGTGAGCGAGCAAGTGGATGAGAAAATATTCCGTAGTCATGGGTTTGCCAAATACCTCTATAGGATAGTTTGCTTCCAACTGAGCGGGACTAAGTGTTTCGAAAGTAGCTGAGATAGCTTTTTTTGTAGCTTCAATTTGCTTCAACAGTACTGCTTTAGGTATGTCCTTATCGGAAAATTCGGCATCACGCTTTCTTATATACCCATTTTTACCCAGGATGGCGCCAATGAAGTGCTGTAGATTGCCGCAAAGGTGAAGGCATAAATTGCCGCCTGAGTTCTTGATATCTCCTTTAACGACCCATAATACATCTTCAATAGGGTAAGAAGTTATTTCTTGTGTTAATAGATCCAGATCGCGGAGAAATAATTGATGAAGGTTATTCAGGGTTGAGTTCATGACGTTAATTGTTTTTCAATGCGTTTAATTTTTTCTTCAAGCTGTGTGTTTACAGAATTATAATCATCCTTATTTTTTAACTCTGCCACTACGCTCACGTAGAACTTTATTTTGGGCTCCGTGCCGGAGGGGCGGACAGAAACTTTCGTATTGGATTCAGTGTAGTATTGAAGTACGTTCGATGGGGGCAAGTCAATTTTCCTTGATTCACCCGTCAATACATCCAATTCTACGCTGGATTGAAAATCCAATATCCTCACAATTTTCTCACCATCCAGTGTAGATGGTGGGTTGTTTCTAAAGGCATCCATCATAGTCTTTATTTGCTGTGCTCCATCAGCACCCTTACGCACAATGTTGATCAAACCTTCTTTGTAGAATCCGTATTCAATATAAATTTGAATTAACCAATCATAGAGTGATACACCTTCATCTTTAGCCACTGCTGCCATGGTGGCGAAAAACGCACAGGCAGATACTGCATCCTTATCCCTTACAAAATCCCCTACCATGTAGCCATAACTTTCTTCACCTGCGGCAATAAATGATTTTTTGCCTTCAAGTTCCCGGATAAGATCAGCGATGTATTTGAAGCCTGTTAAGGTGTTATAACAATCCACCTTAAACTTTTGAGCCATTGCGTCTACGAGCTCTGTAGTTACAATAGTTTTTGCTATATAGGAATTTTCTACTTGTTGAAGGTTTCTCAGGATGAACCAAATCATAAGGCTGAATGCCTGATTACCATTCAGTAGAAAGAACTCATCATTACTATTTTTAATTCCAATCCCTACGCGGTCTGCATCGGGATCTGTGGCCATTACCAATTCTGCATTTTTTTCTTTAGCAAGTGCCAACGCCAGTTTCATAGCCGATTGCTCTTCAGGATTGGGGGATTCAACAGTGGGAAAGTTACCGTTAGGTTGCGCCTGCTCTTCAACAAAAAGACAATTTTCAAACCCAAGTAGTCGGAGACATTCAGGCACCATGGTGTTACCTGTCCCATGTATTCCTGAAAAGACAATGGGAATGTCCTTTTGTTTGTGGATGATCTCATGGGAAGGAATAAGTTTTTTTACGATTGCGTAATATGCTTCTTCTACTTCTTTGCCAATCAATTCAATGCTGGACTCATCTCCATTAAATTGTATTGCGTCAAATCCTGTAATGGCATTCACCTCTTCAATTACATTTTTATCATGAGGTGGAACTAACTGTGCGCCATCTGTCCAATAGGCTTTATAACCATTGTACTCTTTAGGATTGTGAGATGCGGTGATAACTACTCCTGATTGACATTGTAAATGACGAATGGCAAATGAAAGCAGAGGAGTTGGACGTAATTCAGGAAAAAGAAAAACATGAATGCCATTGGCAGCAAATACGTGGGCGGTAATCTGAGCGAGTGCTTTGCTGTTGTTACGAGAATCATAGGCAACAACTACTTTAATGCCTTGGTTCGGAAAGGATTTATTAAGGTAATTAGCCAATCCCTGCGTTGCTCCGCCAATAGTATATTTATTAATACAATTGGACCCTACACCCATTACCCCTCTTAACCCACCAGTGCCAAACTCAAGGTTCTTGTAAAAGGAGTCAATTAATTTTTTCGGATCAGATGCATCCAGCATCTTTCTGATTTCAACTTTTGTTGTTTCATCGATAGAACCCTCCTGAAGCCATTTTTCGGCTGTTACTTTTGCTTTTTCCATTAAACTCATGGCGCCAAAAATAATGAAAAGGATGGGTACATTTCCTCTAAATCACCCAACTTGGGAGGTGTTTATCCGTATACAGGTAAAATTTTAATAATCAATTAATGAAAAAGTATTTGTTAACAATTCTTGCAGCTGGGATGTGCATGACCATGTGGGCGCAAGAGTACAAAATCATCACCACGGTAGAATCGATAGTTCCGTTAGGTATTGGCCGTTCCAGAATGATGGATCCTCAGGAACAGGCCAGCTATAAAGAATTGACTACTGAGCGTACTGATGGGAAAAAAAGTGAAATGGGAGACGTAAAGAGGGGAGATGTGAAAATTGACAAGTTCGAGGAGACCAAGTTGCTTAACTTTTACAGTGCTGTTGGTATCAATTTTCAAAATATAGCTTCCAATGACGCAGTAGTGTCTTCAAAGCTTAACGAGATGTCCAAAGAAGGATGGATACTGGTATTCGTGACCAGTGGTGTCGAAAGTGATGCTGGGAAACAAGATGGTGAGGGAATCTATATCACCCGATATATTTTTAAGCGCTAGCATCAGCTAAAAGATACTGTGTGGTAATCTGGTGCTATGTAAAGTCTATTGTGACGAATGCTTATATCAGTTGACAGTTTAATCATTGTCAACTGAAAATATTGTCAATTGTCAACTGAACAAACTGTGAATTACTTTGTTGGGAATAGACATCTAACGATTAAACACAAGGCTAAAGATTACCTCGCAGTTCCTGTTCTCTTTCAATCGACTCGAATAAAGCTTTGAAGTTACCCTTCCCAAAAGACTTCGCTCCATTGCGCTCAATGATTTCAAAGAACAAGGTAGGCCTGTCTTGAACGGGCTTGGTGAAGATCTGCAACAAGTAACCTTCTTCATCCCTGTCAATCAAGATATTTTGAGCCTTTAATTCCTGTAGGTCTTCATTGATTTTCCCCACACGATCTAATACATCTTCATAATAAGAGTCGGGTACATATAAGAATTCAACACCTCTTTTTCTTAATTGACTTACGGTGTGTATAATATCATCCGTTGCAATGGCGATGTGCTGAACGCCCGCAGTATGATAGAAGTCTAAATACTCCTCGATTTGAGATTTCTTTTTTCCCTTGGCTGGTTCGTTGATGGGGAATTTGATGTACCCGTTACCATTGGAAACCACTTTGGACATCAGCGCGCTATATTCAGTGGAAATATCCTTGTCATCAAAGGTGATGAGTAATTTGAATCCCATGACATCTTCATAAAACTTTACCCACTTATTCATGTCACCCAATTCAACATTGCCCACACAATGATCGATATATTTTAAGCCTATGGACTCTGTTTTTAGTGTACTTTTTACAGCTTTAAACCCAGGCAAGAAAGGGCCTTTATAATTTTTTCGTTCTACGAATGTATGAATAGTTTCACCGTAGGTTTTTATAGAGGCAACTACCACTTCACCGAATTCATCTTTGAAAGTTTGTGGGGCTATTGCTGATTCAGCTCCACGCTCAGTAGTCTCATTGTATGATTTTGTGGCGTCATCCACCCATAGTGCCAATACTTTAACACCATCTCCATGTTTTTTCACATGTTCAGAAATTTCAGAATCGGGCGCTAGCGAAGTTGTGAGCACAAGTCGAATCTTGTCTTGTTTTAGTACGTACGAAGCTTTCCCCTTGACACCGGTCTCCGGACCTGCATAGGCAATCAATTCGTAGCCAAAACAATGCTGGTAAAACAATGCCGATTGCTTTGCATTCCCTACATAAAACTCTACATAGTCGGTACCATTGATAGGCAAGAAATCTTGTTCCATAACTTACTTGTTTTAATGACTGCTAAATTACACATAATCTGTGTTTTGTTTTAATTTGCTGTTCAATTCTAAATTGAAATAGCTGATGGAAATTGTAGCACTGGATAAAGCCCTTCAGGAAATAATCGGAAAACGGAACTTGTTGCAGAAATTGGACTACAACAATCCGAAGTACGATGATCTGGAGGAGGAATTACATGACCTGGAGGACGATTTTCAGGAAAATTTCGGAGAGTACCTGGAGGACGTTTTACAGAAAGTCCACGACCAACATTGCCCAGACACGGATGTACTTCACCCCATCGCTTACATTGCTAAAGCTTACACAGTAAGTTCTAACAGCGAATTTATTGTTGATGGGTCCGATGGTGTATATGTGGAGATGGATAAATATCCCGGCAAAGAAACTAAATTGGCTTTAGCTCCAAACCCAATGCGGGTAATTTTGAATATTGGGGAGGAGAGGCAGGAAGTAATCTGGTCTGCTAAATAAATTATTTGTATCCCAATTTTTCTCGAACTCGATTCAGCACCTCTAAAGCCACTACTTTGGCCTTTGCTTCTCCTTGTTCCAATTTCTTTTCTAATTCGTCAGGGTTGCTCATGTAGTAATTGAAAGTTTCTCTCTCTTTTTTAAACTTCTCAATGATAAGTTCAAACAATGCCTGCTTGGCATGCCCGTAACCAAAGTTGCCCGCAAGATATTTTTGACGCAATGCTTCAGTTTGTTCAGATGTTCCTAATAATTTATACAATGCAAAAACATTGTCTGTATCTGGGTTCTTGGGTTCCTCTAGCGGTGTGCTGTCTGTTACAATAGAGAGTATTTGTTTTTTGAGTTGTTTGTCTGGCAAGAAAATATCAATGGTATTGCCGTATGATTTACTCATCTTTTGACCATCCGTTCCGGGGATAGTCATTAGCTGTTGGTCAATCTTCGCTTCGGGCAATACAAATGTTTCACCGTATTGTGCATTAAATGAAGCAGCGATATCACGGGCAATTTCCAAATGCTGTTGTTGATCTTTTCCAACGGGCACAAAATCCGCATCATACATGATGATGTCCGAGGTCATAAGCACGGGATAAGTAAATAATCCAGCATTGACATCAGAAAGGCGATCGGCTTTGTCCTTAAAAGAATGCGAGTTGGCTAGCATAGGGTAAGGCGTGAAGCAACTCAGGTACCAGGTAAGTTCACATACTTCAGGAATTCTGGATTGCCTGTAAAAACAATTTTTATCCACGTCAAATCCAAAAGCAATCCATGCGGCAGCAACAGCACGTACATTTTCAACCCTTTCTTCTGCGTTTTTGATGGTGGTAAGTGAATGTAGATCCGCAATAAAAATGAAAGAATTGTTTCCCTCTTTCCTCGAAAGCTCAATTGCAGGTTGGATAGCGCCTAAAATATTCCCGAGATGAGGTTTGCCGCTACTTTGTATGCCTGTTAGAATTCTTGCCATAATCCTGCAAATAAAAGCAAGCTATGAGAATAAAAACACCGTTTTGAGTATTTAAATTGAACTTAATCTTTGGGCAATTTTTTGAGCGGCAGAACCATCACCGTATAGTTCGATGGACGACTTCAATTTTTTGCCCTTCACCTGCTCATAGGTACTGATTATCTTTTCCTTGTGGGCTCCTACAATTGAATTAACACCAGCGTTGACAAGCTCAACCCACTCTGTTTGATCACGTAATGTGATACAGTATTTAGAAAAAAAGTAAGCCTCTTTTTGCAAGCCTCCGCTATCCGTGAGCACAAGATCACAACCATCCAATAAGGCCAGCATATCAAAATAACCCACCGGTTCAATCGGGGTAAAAGCTAACTGGATGTTATTTTTTTGAAGGATAGCTTTTGTGCGAGGATGTAGTGGCAGTATCACCTTCGAGCTCTTATGGATGTGATTTAAGGATTCACAAATGGCACGTAGTCGCTGGATATCATCAGTGTTTTCGGCACGATGAATAGTGGCAAGTGTAAAAGGTTGGTTGGCTATTTCTAATAAATTAAGGATGGTTGATTTTTCTGATACTTTTTGTTTATAAAAAAGCACAGCATCGTACATCACATCTCCAGGTTGTGAGATTTCACATGCGAAAGCGCCAAAGCCCTCCTTCTTGAGGTTCTCAACTGCAGTGTTGGTCGGGCAAAATAAATAACTGCTAATCCGATCCGTAAGAATGCGATTAACTTCCTCAGGCATCTTCATTTCAAAACTTCGCAGGCCTGCTTCAACATGCGCCACAGGGATATGGAGTTTGGTTGCCGCAAGGGCTCCGGCCAATGTAGAATTGGTATCGCCATAGACCAGCACACAATCCGGTTTTTCCTGAAGCAATACACTTTCAGTTTCCTCCAGCATGCGCCCTGTCATCGCGCCATGACTAAGTCCACTGATTTCCAGGTTGTAATCAGGGCGGGGAATATCCATTTCAGTAAAGAAAACCTCCGACATGTTGCGGTCGAAGTGTTGACCAGTGTGAATGATTACTTCACTAATACCAGTTTTTTTCAGTGCGCGTGAAACAGTAGCAGCTTTGATAAATTGAGGGCGGGCACCGAGTACGGTTATGATTTTCATAGGTTATTCAGCGCTTATGTTGGCACTGCGTTTACATGGTCGGCAAAAATAACAATAGAGTACCCTGAGGAAAAATACACAAAGTAAACAGAGCTATCTCTCAGTGTACTTTGTGAAGTCTCCGTGTACTCTGTGGTTTACTTATTAAACAAATGCAGGAATCCCAGTTATTTCATTACCCAAAATCAACAAGTGAATATCGTGTGTTCCTTCATAGGTGACTACTGATTCTAAATTCATCATGTGGCGCATCATTGGATATTCTCCCGTGATACCCATGCCGCCATGGATCTGCCTCGCCTCTCTGGCAATTTTAAGCGCCATCTCTACACCATTTCTCTTGGCCATGGAGATGAGAGGGGTAGTGGCCTTACCTTCATTCATCAATACAGCCAATCTCCAATTCAATAGCTGAGCTTTGGTGATTT
The DNA here is from genome assembly GCA_040216665.1 of Cyclobacteriaceae bacterium. Classification (GTDB taxonomy): domain Bacteria; phylum Bacteroidota; class Bacteroidia; order Cytophagales; family Cyclobacteriaceae; genus ELB16-189. The sequence goes on from JAVJOQ010000002.1 coordinate 145,224, forward strand.
CGGTTAACATCTCAGCAAGCTTCTTCTGCATCAATTGAAATGAACCGATGGGTTTACCAAACTGAATTCTTTCTAGCGAATACCTTCTTGCAGAATCATAGCAATCCATGGCTGCCCCAATGGCACCCCATGCAATACCAAATCTGGCAGAGTCAAGACACATCATGGGTGCACCTAAACCACTTTTCCCGGGTAATAAATTTTCTTTTGGAACCTTCACATTGTTGAAAACCAATTCACCTGTTGTGCTGGCCCTCAATGACCACTTACCATGGGTCTCAGGAGTAGAAAATCCCTCCATTCCTCGCTCCACTACCAATCCATGAATTCTTCCTGCTTCGTTTTTGGCCCATACTACGGCAATGTCTGCTTTTGGTGAATTGGAAATCCACATTTTAGCACCATTAAGCAAATAGTGATCGCCCATGTCTTTGAAGTGAGTCACCATACCACTCGGGTTGGAACCATGATCTGGTTCGGTCAGCCCAAAACAACCCAACCATTCGCCCGAAGCCAATTTGGGTAGGTATTTTTTGCGTTGTTCTTCATTTCCAAATTTGTAGATAGGGTACATCACAAGGGACCCTTGCACAGAAGCGGTTGATCGCATGCCTGAGTCACCTCTTTCTATTTCCTGCATGATCAACCCGTAAGAAATATAATCGAGGCCACCTCCGCCATATTGCTCAGGAATGGTAGGACCAAAAGCACCTATATCACCAAATTTCTTAACGATTTCATAGGGGAAATGAGCTCGTTCTGCCCAATCCTCGATGTAGGGTGATATTTCCTTTTTCACAAAATCTCTGATGGAACTGCGGATGAGCTTTTGTTCTTCCGTTAACAATCCATCCAATTGATAGAAATCAGGGTGCTCGAATTGATCCTGTTTCATTGATTTTTTGGCCTTAGTTTCCTGTGCGGATGCAGATGCTGACATAGGTATTTATTTTGTTCTGGTTGCACTTATGACGTAACTCATTAGCTGCAACCATTTAAATTTTTAACTTTCCATCAAATTTAATCAAGTATTAAGAATTCCATGGATAAATCTTCCCTTGACCCTAAAGTCGTTGAATTAATAATAAAACTGGAACAAAAGTATGCTGTGATGGGGCAGGATCTTACTTCCTACCTTGATGGACTTTTGCATTCAGACTATCTCACGTATTGGGACTATATCCATTTGGATACCTTGCTAAGTCTCCAAAATCCAAAGACTCATTTTCCAGATGAAAGGATATTTATATTGTATCACCAGATAACGGAATTGTACTTCCGCCTGATTCTAATGGAGATTGAACAGGCTGCCTTCGATAACAAGCCAACTGAAAAAATGTTCATCATGAGGTTGGATAGGATCATCCGCTACTTCAGGCATCTCGAAGATTCTTTTATGATCATGATTGATGGAATGGAGAAAGAACAATTTCTAAGCTTCCGTATGGCATTGCTCCCCGCCAGTGGGTTTCAATCTGCCCAGTATAGAATCATTGAGTTATGCTCCACAGATTTGATCAATTTAGTGGCGGTGGATAACAGGACGGAGATGGGCAGTGAATCGGATATCGAAAAGTTGGTTGATAAATTGTACTGGAGACAAGGAGCAACTGAACTGAAGTCAGGGAAAAAGACCCTTACCCTTCAACAATTCGAGCAAAAGTATGGTAAGGAATTTCTTGAAACTGGTATAAAGTACAAAGACGTTAACCTGCGAAAGGTATTTACTAAACACTTCAGTAATTCCAGGAAGGTAATTGATCGGTTGCGTGAATATGATACCCTAGCCAATGTGCTATGGCCACTGGCTCACTTGAAGGCAACCGCCCGATACTTGCAAAAAGATCCCGCAGACATTAAAGCCACGGGTGGTACCAATTGGCAAAAATACTTGCCTCCAAGATTTCAAAAAGTGATGTTTTATCCGGAATTGTGGTCAGAGCAAGAGAAGGCCGACTGGGGTAAGGCTGCTGTCATTAAGGCGTTGGATCTGTAGAAAATAGCCTAATTTCTGGCTAAATTTACTGCTCAATCTTTTGAGTGTGAATAGGTTCGTTGTCTTATTGGTTTTCTTCTTGTTGAGCAGTTGTGCAGAAATGATGGCACAGGGCTCAACCCGCTATACCTATCATGATAATGCCAAAAAGAACCTGAAGGAGATTTATCAAGTGAAGGATACCGTCTCCAACATTGTTCATGGCAGGTACATCTCTTATTTCTTGAATGGTAACATTGAATCCAAAGGTCATTTTGTAGATAATGAAACCACGGGAATCTGGGAATTTTTTTATGAGACGGGTAATTTAAAGATGCGCGGAGTGCTCCGACAAAATTCGAACTACGGTTTGTGGGAATACTTTTATGAAAATGGACAAAAGAGTATGGTGGGCACCATCAACGAGAAAAAACGAGAAGGCATATGGAAAGTGTTTTATGAAAGTGGTGAGTTGAAAGAAGAAGGCTACTATAAGGAAAACATGAGGGATGGATTATGGAAGACTTATTTTGAAGATGGAGTACGCAGAGGAGAGATTGAATACACTGACGATAATGGGCGTTATATCGAATACTATCATTCCGGTAAAGTGTTGGCAGAAGGCCCAAAGTCAGGAACGCGGAATGTTGGGCATTGGCGCTACTATGCAGAAGACGGAACTTTGAGCAGTGAGGGGGATTTTGTCAACGGAAAGAAAAATGGAATCTGGAATTACTATTATCCTTCGGGGAAAATAAGTTCTACGGGGAAGTATGAATTTGATCTGCCAGTAGGCGAATGGAAATATTATTTTGAAGATGGAAGTTTAAGCTCATCAGGGGAGTTTGTTGGTGGCAAGAAAAATGGGTACTGGAGTGCTTTTAATCAAAACGGAGGCCTTAAAAGTGAGGTGACTTATATAGAAGGAACAGGAGAATACCGGGAATATTATGAAGGCGGTAATTTGAAAGTGAAAGGGGGGATTGTGGATGGAATGAATGAGGGACTATGGAATTATTACTTTGAGAACGGAAAGCTGGAAGGGGAGTGTCAATTTGAAAAGGGTAAGGGAGTTTATCACGGTTATTACCAAAGTGGCACGTTACAAACAAAAGGAATTATTGAGGACGACTTGAGAGTAGGTACATGGGAACTTTATGCAGAAGATGGTTCTTTGACCGGTTATTATAAACCATTCTATGAAGATAACACTTTAGCGAGTGAGATTAACTCGTTATTGAACAGGCCCACTCCTCAGGTGGTTACCGTATCCAAGAATGCTAAGAAGGGATTTTATTATTTCACTGAACGTTTTCCTGAATATAGGGGTGTGATTATTCAGGGTAATCCTTTTGCAGCATTTATAGGTTCGTTCCCTGTTGCTGTTGAATTCTATAATCAAGAAAGGTTAGGTCATGAATTTGAGTTTGAAGGTATAAGAGATCCTTTTTTTGTCGCTGATGGCGAAGTGCCAGATAATATCATTTTCCATCGTGGCTATTCCATTGCAGCCAAGCAAAAGTTTTATAATCCCATGAAAACAGGTATGTGGTATTTTGCTCATGAGGTAAGGTTTAGCAATGTTGGACATTTCACCAACATGACTTTTTCACAACAACAGCTCACGCAAATAACAGCAAGTGCATCTGAGCAAAGAGCAGAGTACGGAGTTTTGCTGGGGACACGCCTAATGCAAAAGAACGATGGCGATGGTTTCACCATAGATGCTTTTGTAGGATATGGGATAGGCTATCGAAGCTATGATGTGGAGCCCATTTTTGAGAATGTATTTTCAACCCTTAACAGCAATAAGTTTTCCCAATCCTTTAGGTTTGGGTTTAATTTTGGATATTCATTTTCTTTTGACGGAAGAAGATAATTTAAAGGATAAATACCTTTCATAATTTGATGCGAACTATAGAATTGGTACTCTCACCTGAAGAGGCCTACAATGAAGTACTTTTCCCTTCTGTCCTCAGGAGTAAATTGGATTTGAATGATGCTGATGATGTCATTATTCAACCTCTTAAACGATCTATTGATGCCCGTGGCAGAAAGGTGCTCGTTCGGGTACTTGTTCAGGTTACCCCTAAAGAAGAATTTAAGCCAAAGCAGTCAGTTAAAGATGGTTATCGGAATGTAAGCAATGCCACTGCAGTGATTATTGTAGGGGCAGGGCCAGCAGGCCTGTTTGCCGCTTTGCGATTAATAGAATTGGGGATTAAGCCAATTGTGATAGAGCGAGGCAAAGATGTGAGAGCAAGACGCAGAGATTTAGCAGCGATCAATAAGGAGCATATTGTAAATCCTGAATCTAATTATTGCTTTGGGGAAGGAGGAGCGGGTACTTATTCTGATGGAAAGCTTTACACCCGATCAAAAAAAAGAGGCGATGTAAAAAGAATTCTTGAAATATTGGTAGCCCATGGAGCTAAGGAGGATATTTTATTTGATGCCCATCCGCATATTGGAACCAATAAACTGCCTTCAGTAGTAAGTAGTTTGAGAGAAAGTATCCTGGCAGCCGGTGGTGAAATTCATTTCAATACCAAAGTGGTTGATCTGATAATTGAAAGAGATACACTTAAGGGTATCATTACTCAATCTGGAGATAAAATTAATGGTAATGCATTAATTCTGGCTACGGGTCATTCAGCCCGAGACATTTATGAACTCTTACATAAGAACCGAATCCTTATCGAAGCCAAACCTTTTGCGCTTGGGGTAAGGGTTGAGCATAGTCAACTATTGATTGATCAAATACAATATCACTGTACTGTTCGTGATCCCTATTTGCCAGCTTCGTCCTACGCAATGGTGCATCAATCGAAAGTTAACGGAACGGAGCATGGTGTTTTCTCATTTTGTATGTGCCCTGGAGGTTTTATAGTGCCTTCGGCTACTGCGCCAGGAGAAGTGGTGGTCAATGGTATGAGCCCATCAAGGAGAGACTCTAAGTTTGCTAATTCAGGAATCGTGATGGCTGTAGATGCTCAAAGATTTAAAGCATTTGAAAAATACGGCCCATTGGCAGGAATGTATTTTCAAAAAGAAATTGAACAAAAGGCATGTGCAACAGCAGGGAATACGCAAAAAGCTCCAGCGCAGCGATTAATCGATTTTGTTGAAGGAAAATTTTCTTCACAGTTATTAGACACTTCCTATGAACCAGGCCTTACTTCTGTTAATCTGAAAGATGTACTGCCTGATTTTATAACGGATGGATTAAGACAAGGATTTAAAAACTTTGGAAGTAAAATGAAGGGCTACCTGACGAACGATGCACAGGTAGTTGGTGTTGAAAGTAGAACTTCGTCTCCTGTACGAATTCCGAGAGACAAGGCAACCTTAGAGCATCCAAGACTCAAAGGATTGTTTCCTTCGGGAGAGGGAGCTGGCTATGCAGGAGGTATTGTTTCAGCGGCTATGGATGGGGAAAGGTGTGCTGAGGCTGCAGTAAAAATGTATTTAGATAAGGATGTCAAATGAAAAAAACTGTTATTGTAGGGGCAACAACTAATCCAGGCCGATACGCATACATAGCTGCCTCGATGTTGAAAGATTACAACCATCCCATTGTTCCTATTGGGATAAAAAAGGGCGAGCTCTTCGGTGAAAAGATTTTGGACATTAATCAGAAGCCAATAATTGAAGACGTGGATACTGTCACACTCTACATTGGGCCTCAACATCAGCCGGAATGGTATGATTACATTATTAGTTTAAAACCTAAGCGAATTATTTTTAACCCAGGTACTGAAAACTCTGTTTTTGAAAAGAAGGCAGAAGAGGCCGGAATTGAGGCAGAAGAGGCATGTACGCTGGTACTCTTACGTACCAACCAATATTAGGCTAGTGAGAAACTGACTTTAGTCATGGGGGTAACCAACAAATCCTAGTAGATTGAATTAAACCAAAACCCCATCAGCCCATGCTATCGGATGAAAAGATTATTCAGATCGAAGCCTTGCAAGTTAAGCCAGGCAGTCAGTTAAAGCTCTCAGATCACAAGACCAAGTATGTTGGTAAAACTTTAAAGAAAAAGGATTCAGCCACAATGCTTGAAATCGGCCGTAAACATTTGGCTGAGATTCAGGATAAACTTTACGCTCATAACGAGCATAGTGTTTTGATTATTTTTCAGGCGATGGATGCAGCGGGTAAGGATGGAGCGGTAAAGCACATCATGTCTGGGTTCAACCCTTTGGGGGTAAAGGTATACAGTTTTAAGGCGCCTAACTCGCATGAACTGGATCATGATTATTTTTGGAGACATAGTTTGGCTTTGCCTGCAAGAGGAGAAATAGCTATTCATAACAGATCACATTACGAAAATGTATTGGTCACTAAAGTGCACCCCGAATACATTCTTAATGAAAATATTCCAGGTATTGATTCACTAAAAGATATCGATAAAGATTTTTGGGAGGATCGTTATAAGCAAATCAGAAGGTTTGAAAAAAACAGAACTCAGAACGGCACATTGATATTAAAGTTCTTTCTCAATGTATCCAAAGCGGAGCAAAAAGAACGGTTTTTAGAACGTATTAATGACCCAAGCAAGAACTGGAAGTTTTCGGGAGCAGATTTAAAGGAGAGGGGATATTGGGATGAATATCAAAAAGCATATGAGGATGCAATTACCGCAACTTCTACAAAATATGCTCCCTGGTACATCATTCCTGCAGACAATAAATGGTTTGCCAGATTGGCCATTGCATCGATTATTTATCGGGCATTTGATAAATTGGATTTACATTACCCAACAGTGTCGGAGGCTCAAAAAGCTGACCTCCAGAAAGCGAAAATTCAATTACTAGCAGAGGATAAAGTTTCAAAAAGCAAAAAATCAAAAGGTAAGGAACCTAAGAAGTCGTCAAAGAAAAAGTAACGCCAGTTAATATTACTCTAGTTGGATGATGGCTACGCGTATGATGTCCTTCATCATGTTATTTGCCTGTACTGATGTTGATTTCTCATCTAACGAGAGCAAAGTTTGATTTTGTAGTTGACTTTGAAACCATACAGGATCAAGCTGACGTTTGGAAGTAATTATAAACAACTCATTGGTTTGTGGCATTCCCTCTAACCTGTAATAAGCCTCGCTACTGGGTAATGTAATATTCTGCGATACGTAAGAATGGGTTTTAATATTCGGAAACAGATGGGTCACTTCTTTTTCTTTGAAAAGAAAATACACAAAAACACCGCTATTGGCCCGGATGCTCATTTTGAATTTTGTACCAATCTTGAGCGGTTGTTGAATTTTATATTGCTTGTTGTCAATTTCGAACTGTTCAATGACACTTCCATTTTCCTGATAGAATACAACATAAGATTCCGGGAAGGTAAAGCAGGATGCGCTATTGATAAGTTCAAACCCATACCTGACAAAACGTGCCATATCTGAATATCTAATCCAGGTAAAGCCACCTTTACCCCAACGCTCACCCCATTGGTTCACAACTTCAAATGCTCCACCATATTTCTGATCGTCATATCCCACCACGCATAAAGCCTGAGCCGCATAGATAGTATCGGGTTGTTCACGGGCTTGCCAAAATTCGTCAGCCAGCACAAAAGAAGGAGGAACGATCATGCCAACAATTACTGGGTGACTATTGTACAACGCTTTTTTTATCGCCTGTGTTTTTAATGCTTCCGTATCAAAAGGGTTATAGAGTTTTACAAACCCATCAATTTTATTTTTTTCTATTTGTGTTATGTTTTCTGGAATTTCAGTCGGGCACAGATCATTAAAATCTGAAAATTTCGGTGAACCAATTGCGTACTGATGTTCAAGCACATCGATGAGACTTACCGGTTGATCACATCCAGAATTATCACTGACTGACTTATAGGAATAAAGAGGTGAAAAAGCATCGGCAGTAATTTTGTTGGCATCACTTTCGATACAGCTGGCAGACTGGGCTATTGTTTGCCCGTACCACACACTGGCCCAACCTGCACTTGTAGCAAAGCTGATTTGATTGACTACCCGTGGACTATATGCTTTTAGGGAAAACTTTGATGGGGTATCCTTACCTAAACCAAAGTCTGTCTTCATCGGTAGAGCAAGGTACTTTTGATCTTCCCAAATGATGCCTGATGGAGATTGCGAATAGACAATTTGAGCGACCAGTAAGAGTGCAATAAAACTTAGCCGCACAACCCGATTAGTTAGCTACGAACACAAACTCACTTCCGGGTTCATTATCACCAAATGTTCCAAAGCGAGGTTCAGGCCTTACGCGTTCTACATACCAGAAAACTTGTTGCGAGGTGAGCACTTTATTTTTACCGCCATACCCACGTAGCGCTTCCACTAACTTCGATGCGAAAGGGGAGTGCTTTCCAGCACGGCCATCTGGCACATATTCTTTGGCGCCAGAAGTAAGGTAAAGTCTGGTTTTGTGCTTTAATTTTTTGTTGATGTATTCATCCTGAGTTATTTCAGTATACATATTGTCATCGCCTCCACGCTTGGCAATAGCTTGATCGAAGGTGCCACCAAAGCAAGCGTCCATTACGAGGAATACATGGCGGCTGGGATTGTTATCTATAGCAGTTCTTAAATAGGAGAAGGGGAGATAACTCTCATGAGTGTCATCCACTTTTTTTGAATCTTTACATACTAAATATCCATCTTTAATAAGCGCATCAAATTTTCCATGCCCTGCAATAAAAATGAACAACTGGTCATTAGGTAAGAAGTTCATGCTGTTGTACTCACGCAGCTTTCTCAATAATTCAGACTTAGTGGGGTTCAGTACCATGTCAACTTTGTATCCGTAGTTTTCCTTTAGTTCATCTGCAATGGTAGTAGCATCAAAAACAGGATTGATGAGATCATCCCATTCATCGTATTCGTTGGTGGCTATAATCAGTGCGTAGTCTGTACGTTGCGTGATAAGCACTTCCTTCACATTAACTACTCTTGATTCCGTTGTGATTACTCCGCTTTCATTTTCTGCCATGATTTTAATCTCATTGGAACCTGCTGAGAGAATGACCTGCTTCTCAACGGTGTAATCAAAATTGGATGCTGGTGAAATACCAATGCCCCGATCACTGGCAGGGACACGTCCATTCACATAGAGCTCTACTTGCTTTAATTTTTCATCTGATCTTATCCCTGCTTTAATAGTGACAGCACCCTCTAACACCTCTGAAGAAATTTGCTCGGGCCATTGCCACACAATGGCGGGCTTGCCATTGGTATTGGCATTCAACTCTAAATGCACAGTGTTGCTTTTGCCCTTTATTTCTTGGCTAAAAGAAGGAGTGATCAACAATGCAAAGGCGAAGCATACGAATAGTTGTTTCATGACTTTGTTTATTTGATGAGCAGTCGGGTAGATTTTTGAATATTTCCGAACTGTATCTGTACAATATATATGCCGGGACCAAGTGATACTTGGTGGAGTGGCAGGAGCTCTTGCTTTATACCAGAATCAGCCACATTGTAAGCGAAAGAAGCCACTTTTTGACCCAGTGAGGAGAATAGATTCACATTTACTGCTGTGGGAGACTGTATTTGTTCTGGAATAGCGTAAGTAATTGCGGCCTGATGGGATGCTGGGTTCGGGTGCACTCCGTAGAACACGAATTGATCTCCCGCGATTTCTTTTTTCACATAGGAGGCATCTCCGTATACCGCTTTGAAATGGCGTGTGCCTGAACTCTGAAAGACATACTCACTGTTGGTCATCATATCAACAGGCCACTGGTTATCAAGGTCTACAAGAACCAGTTGATTTTGAATTGTGGAGAGGGTAGACGGATCCCATGAAATGGTGGTAGCTCCTTCCTGAGCTGACTCAATGGTGAACTCCCATGTTTTCTCCAACGATGTAGGAACAATGTCCATGCTGTAGTTAAACCCATGTAAACTTTTTCCGTGATTAATTTCCAGGTAGTTGCCAAAACGTGGCAAAGTGATTTCATCATAAACATCATAGGCAACTTGTGCATCGCCTCTCATCCCCAAGCCACCAAGATGGTATGAAGCATTGGTTTGATCGAGATTAAAAACAACCTCCCAATCTCCATGATCTAAAGGTTTTCTAGAAGTTTGAACTTCCTCTTTGGCTCTGCCTCCGTTTATGGTTTTGTTTTTAACGACAGGGACTTCAATCGTCTTAGTATCATCCGCAAATACGAACCCTCCTCCAAAGGCTTCAAGTTGAGTTCCATTTGAAAAGCTTCCTTTAAAGACTCTTAGGTCTTCGGTGAGATTCCCGTTAGCAGCCTTCATCTCAGTCCAGGAGATATTAAAGTTATAGGGATTCCCTATAAGGTTCCATCCTGGATTAAGTTCTAATCTGTAGGGATCAGTTCGTGTAATCGCAACCGTTGCACCACCACCCGTGTTCATGGTCCTGTCATTTCCAGCTACGATCAGCCAATATCCTTTTCCCACTTCAAGATTGGAGTTGGCATTGAGTTCTGTTGTTTTATCACCGTAAGTGAAGAGTCGGTATTCATTGGAGTTGTATGCACCAAGGTCATCCTCGAAAATTGACTTTACCGATTTGTTGTTCAGGTTTAATGGAATAGAAACTATTCTGTAGTCTTCCTGACTGCCATCTCCTGTTCCTTTTTGAGGAATGGTCAGGCCATCAGGAACATTAAAATTGGAGGTGATCAGTGTTGAAATAGGACCGACAACGCCAACGGTATTGGAAGCCACACCAAAGAATTCTATCCCTACTCCATCAAAATCATCTGAAGGAATAGTTCCTTCAAATACATTTCCGGCTTTTTTAGTCAAAGTCACTTGCTTGAAAGAAGTATTCGAACTCTCCGTAATCCCTCGGTATCTTATTGAGGCTCCACCGGTAGCAACTCCAGATTCCTTGTCTTCAAGCTCTACGCTCACGAGGAGGTCACTCCCCAATGTTGGTATTCCGGTATTGTTGGTTTTTATCTGAGGGGGAGTGTAGTCGTATTTGGCAAGATAAGAATCATCCAGGTTGACAGAAGTTGCGCTGGAGGCACCATCCGAAAAATCAAAATCGATAAAAGTAGAACGCTGGCGACCGTATACGATGAGGTTACCACCGTCAATGGTATGTTTAGCTCCGTAATCACTGCCAGGCCCACCTAATAAGTAGGCATAATTGAGTGTGCCATCAGCATCGTAGTTGGCAATAAAAGCATCTGTAGATTGGCTGGTTAAAATATAAGATGTGCTTCCTTGCTGATTAAAATCGATCTGACCTCCACCACTCCCGGTTACAAAAACACTTCCATCTTCACCAAATGAAACTACCTCTGGGATCTCCAGGCTTGAATTAGGCCCGCCAATACTCTTGGCCCATTTGAGCTCTCCATCATTGTTAAAAACAGTGACGTAGGCGTCTGGTAAACTATTCTGGTAGGGCAATAAGGTTTCGCCTACTCCGGGATCAAAATCGGCATTATTGACCTGGAAATATCCTGTTATAGCAACATCGCCCAAATCATTAATAGCAATCTTGCTCGAAGATTCAGCGCCAACCACTGATTTTGCCCAAACATAATTTCCATTCAGGTCATACTTAGCAATGAAGGCAGACTTTGTAGTCTGATTGGAAGCAATCGTTGCAGTACCCGGACCTGGATCAAAATCCACACTACCATTAAAAACCCCGGTAACATATACATGGGAGCCATCTACTTTAATACTTGATCCGGCATCTCCAACTGCACCACCACCACCAAAATTGTTGGCCCAGATGAGTTCACCATCCGTATTGTATTTGGCTACAAAGATATCGCTTGTTGATCCGGGTGCAGTAAGCACACTGGCTGCGATTCCATTACCAGAAGGATCAAAATCTACAGACCCAATAAATGAACCCGTTATGTAAATATTTCCAGAGAAATCAACGGCTAGTCCGCCTGTAAAATCAACATTAGAACCGCCAATATTGTAGGCCCAGGTGTTAGTAAGGCTTCCTTCATCAAATTTTGCGAGCAGAATATCAAGGTTTCCATTGCTAATGACGGTGTTGGTACCCGCTATTGCGGTTGCGAAGCCAACACTTCCCTCAATGTTGCCTAAAACCACTAAACTCGAGCCGGACAATGCGATATCTGTGATGTATTGATCTCCTGCACCTCCGGCTGTGAGCACACTGCTTGAATTGAGCAAGTCCCCTTCACTAGTATATTTAGCAATAAAAATATCATATACTTCATTAGAAGTTCTGAGTAATGTATTTACCGGATCGGGATCAAAATCAACAGTGCCCCTAAAGTAGCCTCCTGTAAAAATGGTTCCGTTGCTTTTGACTTGTGCATGATTGATTTCTACAAGATCGGGCGAGGTGGTTCCCTTCAGACTCGACACAAACTGGAGTCCCAAATCCTGAGCTGCGAGACTGCAGCTGGTAATTGTAAAGAATGCTATCAGAAAATTTCTCATCATCATTATTCTGGATCTGGAGGTGGTGGAAGTGCTCCGCCATCATCATTACTTTTTCCAAGAATGGCTGCAATGACAATGACAACAGGAACGGCAAGGCCTATTTTTAATAGCAATGGAAACCTGGCATTAACCGCAAAGGACTCACTAGTAATTGACCCCGAGGTGCCAGTAAAACGCAGGGTATAGTCCTTTCCTTTTTCCATCTCTTTGGGAATAGACCAATTGTATGCACCGGAATTGTTGACCTCTCCTAAATTGGAAGCAAGAATGCCCCCTTTAAGCAATTCAATTTTTACCTTCTCAGAGGGCTGACCTCCCGTCCAGTTAATAGTAGCGGTTGAGCCCCTCCGCACCGACTTGCCCGCGGCTGGTTTGGTCACGCGCAAGAAACGATATACTTCTGCCCTTATTTCAAAGGCCAATTCACCATTGAAGGAACCCAATTCTGCAGCAGCATCCCACTCCACTCTTTTTCCGTTTCCGGGTACTACTGAATAATCCGTACTCACGTCTCCTGAAATGTTTTTCAGTGGACTGCTATAACCGTTGTGGGAGCTGTAAATGGTTGTATTGAAGCGCTCTATGTCTGGGTCACCCATAAGGTCATAGGTGATAATAACCTTTCCATTGGATTCTACTTGAGCGACTACATTCTCTACGGACTGGCCAGAGGCGGACAAAAGACAGCACTACGTGAGAAAGAAAATGAACATTATTTTAAGTCTCATCATGTAAACTTACCCAAAACAGAGGCTTAATACCAGTTTAAATTTGTTCAATTATGGGTGTATACCCCATATGGAAATAGGGTAAGTGCATTTCAAAAACGAGCCTGAAAAAACCGCCTTTCATGACTCCTTTTTTGAGCAAAATCAACCTCAAAAATCAGCTACTTTTTTGAGCAAAATATTACCAGAATAAGTCTGCGAAATTACTGTTTACGACCTCAAAAAAGCTTATTTTTGCCCTCTTATAAAAACCCAAAATGAGCGAAGAAAAAGCACTTAAAGGAGGTAATTATTCCGGTAGTAATATTCAGGTTTTAGAAGGTCTGGAGGCAGTTAGAAAAAGACCCGCCATGTACATTGGAGATGTGGGTGTGCGCGGACTTCACCATTTGATTTGGGAAGTAGTTGACAACTCCATTGACGAGGCGATGGGAGGCCATTGTGATGATATTCATGTGACCATCAATGAAGACAATTCAGTCACTGTAGAGGACAATGGTCGTGGTATTCCTACAGATATTCAACCGAAGCTTCAGAAATCTGCATTGGAGGTAGTAATGACAGTGCTGCATGCAGGTGGAAAGTTTGACAAAGACACTTATAAAGTATCTGGAGGATTGCATGGTGTGGGTGTGTCTTGTGTGAACGCACTTTCCATAATGCTAAAAGCTACTGTATACAGAGATGGTAAAATCTCGGAACAAGAGTACGAACGAGGCATCCCAAAGTACACAGTACGTGAAGTAGGCAATACAGATAAAAGAGGCACAACTGTGCACTTTAAGCCCGACAACACAATTTTCATTACTACTGAGTACAATTACGAAACGGTAGCGGCTCGTCTGCGTGAGTTGGCATTTCTTAATCCAATGATCAAGCTTACGCTGAAAGACCTTAGGGAAAAGGATGAGAACGATGCGTATCGTACCGATGTATTTTATTCCGAAGGGGGCTTGCGTGAGTTTGTAGCTTATGTGGATGCCACCCGTGAAAAACTAATACCGGCTCCAATTTATATCGAAAGCGAGAAAGGAGAAATACCTGTTCAGGTAGCGATGAGCTACAATACTTCTTTTACAGAGAATTTGGTATCGTATGTCAATAACATCAATACACATGAGGGAGGTACACATGTGGCCGGTTTCCGCAGGGCGCTTACCCGTACCTTAAAAAGCTATGCAGATAAATCTGGTTTGCTGGAAAGGGCTAAAGTGGAAATTAGTGGTGATGATTTTAGAGAAGGGCTCACTGCCATTATATCTGTAAAGGTGCAGGAGCCCCAGTTCGAGGGTCAGACCAAGACAAAGTTGGGAAATTCTGATGTGATGGGGGCGGTAGATCAGGCGGTAGGAGAAATGTTGCAGATCTACTTGGAAGAGAACCCGCGTGAAGCAAAGCAAATTGTAAACAAAGTTATTCTTGCGGCACAGGCTCGATTGGCTGCCCGTAAGGCGCGTGAGATGGTGCAGCGCAAGAATGTACTTTCTGGTACAGGCTTACCCGGTAAATTGTCAGATTGTTCAAGCACAGATCCTGCCATTTGCGAATTGTATTTGGTGGAGGGTGATTCGGCCGGAGGATCTGCAAAGCAAGGCAGAGATCGTAATTTCCAGGCCATTCTTCCGTTACGAGGTAAAATTCTTAATGTAGAGAAAGCGCAGGAGCACAAAATCTACGAGAATGAAGAGATTAAAAATATGATCACGGCACTGGGCGTAACTTTTGGGACTGATGAAGATCAAAAAGCCTTGAACATGAAAAAGTTACGTTATCATAAAGTTATCATAATGACGGATGCGGATGTGGATGGTAGCCATATACGTACTTTGATCCTTACTTTTTTCTTTCGCTATATGCGTGAATTGATTGAGCAGGGCTATGTCTATATCGCATTGCCGCCACTTTATCTACTGAAGAAAGGCAGGGAAGAGCGGTATTGCTGGAATGAGGAGGAAAGAGAGGCTTTTGTGAAAGAGATGGCCAAGGATGGCAAGGAAGAAAACATTGGCGTACAGCGCTACAAAGGTCTGGGAGAGATGAACCCAGAGCAATTGTGGTCTACTACAATGGATCCTGAGAGAAGGTCACTAAAAATTGTGAATATAGAATCTGCCATAGAAGCTGATCATTTGTTTTCTATGCTAATGGGAGATGAAGTTGCCCCCAGAAGGGATTTCATCGAGAAAAATGCCAAGTACGCACGTGTCGATATATAATTTGTAATGAGTGTAGTGTTGAGCAATGGACAGACGGAGATAGCGGATAAGATTGCTCGTCAAATTTTTGAGAGTAATTATATCAGCCGTGACCTTAGTTGGTTGCAGTTCAATTACCGTGTGCTTGATCAGGCCAAACACATTGACAGAAGTGTATTTGATCGCCTGAAATTTCTTTCCATTACGTCAAGCAACCTTGATGAATTTTGTTCTATACGATTAGGTAGTCTTTATAACTATGTAGACTATGGAAAGGATCGGGTAGACTACAGTGGCTTGAGAGAGACTCCTTTCCGCAGCTTACTGCTTTTGGAAACAAGGAAATTTGTTGATGATCAGAATGATTATTACATCAAAAAATTAAAACCTCTATTTGAGAAAAATAATTTTATTATAGCGGATTACGATTCATTGTCTGTTGAAGAGAGTGAGCGTGTGGATAAATATTTTGCGATAACTATTTATCCGATGCTCACACCTATGGTTTTTGATAACTACCATACTTTTCCTGTGTTGAAGAATCACAAGCTGCACTTTGGAGTGGTAACAAGAATCAAGGGGGAATCCAATAACAACAAAAGGGTCTCTTTTATACAAGTACCGAGTAATATCTCAAGGTTTTATGAAATAGTGAGACCGGACGGCACCATTGTATTTGTTCCTATTGAATCTATCATTCAGAAAAACATTCATGTTCTTTTCCGCAATGTTGAAATAAGAAGCATCAGTCTTTTTCGTATCAATAGAAACGGTGATTTTACATTAGAAGAAAGTGAGGATATTGAGTCCAATTTTCTTGAAGAATTGAAGAGAAAACTTCAAACAAGGAAATCCGGTCGTGTAGTGAGGCTGGATGTAATGGAAAATGCCGATCCATGGATGCTGCGGGTGCTTAAAATCCAGTGGGACATTGATGACCAAAACATCATTACTATCCACAAAGAAGGGATGATTGATTTTACTGGGTTGGTTCAGATTTGTGGACATAAAGAATTCAAAGATCAAAGATCGAAGGGAGGAGAGGCTGTGCCCCCGATTTCATTTCCGGAACTAGGAACGAGAGATTTGTTTGATGTGCTCAAAGAACGAGACATTCTGCTGCAACATCCCTATAATTCGATGGAGCCCGTACTTGAGCTGCTCGAGAAAGCAGCAGAAGATCCCAAGGTGCTTTCTATTAAAATTACCATCTATCGTGTGTCCAAAGAGTCACGAGTAACTGCTGCGCTGCTAAGAGCGGCAGAGAATGGAAAACACGTTTCGGTTTTGTTTGAGGTGAAGGCACGATTTGATGAGGAGAATAACCTCCTGGAAGCCAAACGATTACAAAAAGCAGGTTGCTTTGTTATCTATGGGATAAGCAGTTTAAAAACTCACACAAAACTTTTGTTGATAGTGAGGCAAGAGGAGGATGATAAGGTGGTACGCTACGTACACTTGTCGAGTGGAAACTACAATGAGACTACCTCCAGACTTTATACTGACATCGGATTGTTGAGCACCAATGAAGCCTATGCCAATGATGTGTCGGAATTTTTTAATGTTATAACAGGACATTCTCAGCCATCTACTTATCGCAACCTGATAACATCGCCACGAGATATGCGTATTCAGTTATGCAATTTGGTGCAACGCGAAGCCGATAATGCTCGAAACGGAATTCCATCCGGCATTGTACTGAAAGTCAACTCACTGCAAGACAAAGAACTTATAGATGCATTGTATGCTGCTTCCCAGGCTGGTGTACCCATAAAACTAATTGTTAGGGGTATTTGCTGTTTGAGACCAGGAAGAAAAGGCTTAAGTGAGAATATTGAGGTGATATCTATTGTGGGTGAGTACCTGGAGCATTCAAGGGTTTACTACTATCACAATGCCGGAGTCCCTAAAGTATACATAGGCAGTGCAGATGCAATGGTGCGAAGCTTTGATAGAAGGATTGAATCACTCTTTTCTTTGGAGCAGGAAATTTTGAAGAAACAGGTGATGAACATAGTGCGGTATAACCTGATGGATAACGTGAACGCCTATACCATGAAAGAAGATGGTAGTTATGCTGTTAAAGATTTGAGCGGTCACCCTCCGTTTAATGTTCACAAAGAATTCTACAATGTGACAAAGGAAATCATAGAGGAGGTTAAGCTATTTTGAAAAGTTTAACTTTTTCTGCTTCTGATTTTTTTCCAATAAGTATAAAAGCATCCCGTCTTTGAGTCCCACATCGGGTACAATAATACTTTTTGAGCCTGCCCATTCCATCACTTTTATATAAATGCTGCTGGCGGGTATGATTACATCTGCACGGTCTGGGTTCATCTGAAGTTCATAGATCCGTTGATCCATAGTAAGCGCTTCAACCCGATTTCTTACTTCTTTTACCATTTTCAAACTGATGGTTTTGCCTGGCTTTTTCCCGGCCAACTCAAATATTTTACTGATGTTACCTCCGGTTCCTACTGAGATTAATCGACCATACGATTTCTTGACGTTCGACTTGATCCACTTTTCCATATCTGTCCACATCACGGGCAAGTCGGTGTGTTCCAATATGCGTACAGAACCTACTTTGAAAGAGCGTGTCTTTATTTTTTTTCCGTGTACATAGAGGTTCAGTTCTGTGCTACCGCCACCCACATCAATGTGTAAATAAGTGTGATCTGTAAGATAGGAGGCAATGGCCCTATTGATCAAATCGGCTTCTTCTTTTCCTGATATCAGCTTAATGGTAAGCCCCAATTCATTGAACACTCTTTCCGCCAGTTCCTTACCATTTTCAGACTCTCTCATGGCAGATGTTGCGCAAAACATATAATCGTCTGCCTGGTAGAGTTCAATCATGATTTTGTAGGCACTCATCAGCTTCATGAACTTCTTTATGCTTTCCTTGCTGATCTTTCCCGTGGAAAAAACATCGTGCCCCAGACGAAGAGGAAATCGGATGTACTCTAGTTTCTTAAAAAGTATTTTTGGCCCCTTATCCAGTACCGTTGATATTTGAAAACGGATGGCATTAGACCCTATGTCGATGGCTGCGAGCTTCAAATGTGTGGAATAGCGTGGTCATTCATTTCAAGAAACAAAATAAGCATTTTGATACTTCATTTTTATCAACTAATTGCATTTCTTTGCATTGCTTATCCAGAAAGACGGAGGGACTGGGCCCTTAGATGTCTTAGCAACTTGTTCTGATGGTAACTCTACAGGATGTTGTGCTAATTCCCATTCGAAAATGAAAATTTTCGGAGAAGATGAGCGGCCAATCATTTAAGGCTCTTTCTGGATGTAAGTAGGAATAAAATAACCAGAAGAGTGACAATTCAAGAAGTATTAAAAAGCAGAATAATGGTATTGGATGGTGCTATGGGCACTATGATCCAGCGTCATACTTTAAGTGAGGAGGATTTTCGAGGAGAGCGATTTAAAGACCATTCATCTCCACTAAAGGGAAATAACGATTTGTTGTCCCTTACAAGACCCGACATCATCAAGGATATTCACAGGCAGTATTTTGAGGCTGGCGCTGATATTGTGGAGACCAATACTTTCAGTGGAACCTCCGTAGCACAGGCCGACTATCACCTGGAGCATATTGTTTATGATTTAAACTTTGAATCTGCGCGGATTGCTAAAGAAGTAGCTGTTGAGCTCACTAAGCAAAATCCAGATAAACCCAGATTTGTTGCAGGTGCTTTAGGGCCCACGAATAAAACAGCTTCACTTTCTCCAGATGTAAACAATCCCGGGTACCGCGCCATCACGTTTGACGAGCTAAAAGAAGCTTATAAGGAGCAGGCAAGGGGCTTAATAGATGGGGGTGCTGATTTATTGTTGGTAGAAACCATATTTGATACCCTTAATGCAAAAATAGCGCTCTTTGCCATTCAGGAACTTTTTGAAGAGATGGAAAAGGAAATCCCAATTATGGTGTCGGGCACAATTACGGATGCCAGTGGAAGGACACTTTCGGGGCAGACTACCGAAGCGTTTTTAATTTCCGTTTCTCATGTTCCGATCTTAAGTATTGGACTGAATTGTGCACTGGGAGCTTCACAGTTAAGACCCTATTTGCAAACATTAAATGAGAAGGCACCCTTCTTTGTAAGTGCATATCCAAATGCGGGTCTTCCCAATGAATTTGGGGAATACGATCAAGGGCCGGAAGAAATGGGAAAGCAAATTGAAGAATTCTTAAAAGAAGGATTGGTGAATATAATAGGTGGATGTTGTGGTACAACACCTGATCACATTAAAGTGATTGCGGAACTGGCTAAAAAATATTCACCCAGAGAAATTTTGGTTAACGCATGACATTACGATTGAGCGGACTGGAGGCTGCAATAATTACCCCAGAGTCAAACTTTACCAATATAGGAGAGCGCACTAACGTGACAGGGTCAGCCAGATTCCTGAAGTTGATCAAAGAAGGAAATTTTGAGCAGGCGTTGGATGTGGCTTTGGATCAGGTACGCGGAGGTGCTCAAGTCATTGATGTGAACATGGATGAGGGGATGTTGGATAGCAAAGAGGCCATGGTCACTTTTCTGAACCTCATGGCAGCAGAGCCTGAGATTGCAAGAATCCCAGTGATGATTGATTCCTCTAAATGGGAGGTGATCGAAGCTGGGTTGAAATGTTTGCAGGGAAAAGGAATTGTGAACTCCATCAGCATGAAGGAGGGGGAGAAAGAGTTTATTCGCCAGGCCAAGCTGGTGAGAAGATACGGTGCGGCTACCGTAGTGATGGCCTTTGACGAGGACGGACAGGCAGATACGTATGAAAGAAGAATTGCGATCTGTGAAAGGGCCTATCGGATTTTAGTAGATCAGATAAAATTCCCGCCATCGGATATTATTTTCGATCCCAATATTTTTCCAGTGGCTACAGGGATTGATGAGCATAGGAATTATGCTGTTGATTTCTTCAGAGCTACGAAATGGATAAAAGAAAATTTACCAGGGGCACATGTTTCTGGGGGTGTTAGTAATGTCTCTTTTAGTTTTCGTGGAAATCAGTTGGTGCGCGAAGCCATGCACTCTGCATTTCTCTATCACGCCATAAAAAATGGTATGGATATGGGCATCGTTAACCCCACCATGCTGGAAGTCTACGATGAAATCCCAAAAGACCTGTTAGAACGAGTAGAAGATGTCTTGCTGAATAGGAGGGAGGACGCTACGGAGCGATTATTGGATTTTGCAGAAACTGTAAAGGGGTCAGCCAAGAAAAAAGAAATAGACGATAGTTGGAGGCAGGGCTCTATTCAGGAAAGGATTACCCATTCGTTGGTAAAAGGGATTATCGATCATATAGAAAATGATACGGAAGAGGCACGGCAAATGTACGATAAGCCTCTGGAGGTAATTGAAGGGCCCCTGATGACAGGAATGAATGTAGTAGGTGATTTGTTTGGTGCAGGTAAAATGTTTTTGCCTCAGGTGGTGAAGAGTGCACGAGTAATGAAAAAAGCGGTGGCGTATTTAACACCTTACCTAGAAGAAGAAAAACGCAGAAGCGGAAATACCGGACAGCAGGCAGCTAAAGTTTTGTTAGCTACTGTAAAAGGCGATGTGCACGATATTGGTAAAAACATTGTGGGTGTAGTACTGGCTTGCAACAATTACGAAGTGATTGACCTAGGTGTAATGGTGCCTTCTGAAAAGATTTTGGAAGCAGCCCGGAGAGAGAAGGTAGATATTATTGGCCTAAGTGGCTTGATCACTCCATCACTGGATGAGATGGTACATGTGGCGAAGGAGATGAAACGCGAAAAGATGGATTTGCCGTTGTTAATTGGTGGAGCTACTACTTCACGAATTCATACCGCAGTAAAAATTGATCCAATGTATGATGGAATTGTTTCTTATGTATTGGATGCATCAAGGAGTGTGCCGGTGGTAAGTGAGCTTATCAATACAACCACAAGAGAAGGTTTTAAGGCAAGAGTCAAGAAGGAGTACGTAGAACTACGAGCAGATCACGAAAAGAGGCAAGAAGTAAAAAATTATATTCCTTTAGTAGAAGCCAGGAAGAATAAGGTCAGTATCAATTGGGACGATACTCAGATAACCACACCTTCATTTTTTGGAAGAAAAGAACTTGTTAGCTATCCCTTAGAGGAAATAAGAAAGTACATTGACTGGACGCCATTTTTTCAAACATGGATGTTGGCAGGCAGGTACCCGGGCATATTGGAGGACAGTGTGGTAGGGGTAGAAGCGAAAAAATTATTTGATGATGCACAACGCATGTTGGATGAGATAATTCAAAATAACTCATTACAAGCTAATGGCGTAATAGCGTTTCACCAGGCAGCATCCACGGAAGAGGATAATGTGATTTTGTATACAGATGAGAATAGAGATAAGGAGTTAAATAGATTTCATTTCTTGCGTCAACAAAATAAGAAAGCAGCCAATCTCCCTAACTTCAGCCTTTCAGATTTCATTGCACCTGTGAGTGCTAATAAAAAAGATTACATAGGGATGTTTGCAGTGACGGGCGGAATTGGATTAGAAAGCTTAGTTGAACAGTACAAAGCAGATCATGACGATTACTCAGAGATCATGGCCAAAGCGCTGGCAGACCGGCTTGCGGAAGCTTTTGCGGAGTTATTACACGAGAAAGTGCGTAAGGAATACTGGGGCTATGCGACAAGTGAGTCGCTTTCTGATGAGGATTTGATCAAGGAGAAATATGTAGGCATAAGGCCAGCACCGGGCTATCCAGCTTGTCCCGAGCATACAGAGAAGGGAACGTTATTTAAGTTGTTAGATGCGGAGAAAATTGGGATGAAATTGACGGAGTCATATGCTATGTATCCAGCTGCCGCTGTGAGCGGATTTTATTTTTCACATCCCGATTCCAAATACTTTGGATTGGGTAAGATCAGTAAAGATCAGATTGTGGATTATGCAAAACGTAAGAACATGACAGTGGAAGAAACGGAGAGATGGTTATCATCTAATTTGTCGTATTGATATTTTCACGCAAAGGTCGCAAAGGAAATACACGCAAAGGTCGCGAAGTATGGATGAGAACGAGTTGTCAAAGGAAATTATAGGAATTGCAATTGAGGTACATAAGTCACTGGGGCCTGGTCTGCTGGAGAGTGCGTATAAGGAATGCTTGAATTACAAAATGATTCAAACGGGACTCTATGTTGAAAAAGAAAAGCCGATGCCATTGGTTTTTGAGGATGTGAAATTGGACTGTGGTTATAGAATGGATTTGCTGGTTGAGAATAAGTTGGTGATTGAAGTTAAAAGTGTTGAATCACTCACAGATGTACATCTTGCTCAGACCCTTACTTATTTAAAACTTGGAAATTTTAAATTGGGTTTGTTGATTAATTTTAATGTTGTCATGTTGAAACATGGGATTAAAAGAGTAATTAATGGATCGTTATAAAACCTTAACCACGAAGATCACAAAGTAAAACCTCACAAAGGACTCAAAGCTAGATATAGACCCTTTGTGAACTTTGTGCAATTAACTCAGTGCACTTTGTGGTTAAAAATTGATAGGAAAATGAAAGTAACAGAACACTTAAAAAATGCTAACGGAAAAACACTTTTTAGCATTGAAATATTACCACCTCTCAAAGGGGAGAACATTCGCAAATTGTTTGATCACATGGATCCCATGATGGAATTCAAACCTCCATTTGTAGATGTGACCTACCATAGGGAAGAGTATGTCTATAAGAAGAAGGAGAATGGTTTGTTAGAAAAGCAATCCACCCGCAAGCGCCCTGGAACCGTTGGTATTTGTGCGGCTATTCAAAATCACTACAAAGTAGATACGGTACCCCATATTATCTGTGGAGGTTTCTCAAAAGAAGAAACTGAGAATGCCTTGATCGATTTACAGTTCTTGGGAATCGACAACGTGTTGGTGTTACAGGGAGATGCCATTAAAAATGAGGGTAGGTTTGTGCCCGAGCCGGATGGTCATCACTATGCATCTGAATTGTTGGAACA
Source organism: Cyclobacteriaceae bacterium (assembly GCA_040216665.1). Taxonomy (GTDB): domain Bacteria; phylum Bacteroidota; class Bacteroidia; order Cytophagales; family Cyclobacteriaceae; genus ELB16-189. The sequence continues at coordinate 168,536 of JAVJOQ010000002.1, forward strand.
AGTAATTAAGATGAACCATGGTGTTTACCTGGATGAGGAGTTGCAAAACATGACACCCACCAACTTCTGTGCTGGTGTAGCAGGCTATCCTGAAAAACACTTTTGGGCACCCAATCTTAAAACAGATTTGAAATACCTGAAAGCTAAGGTGGACATGGGAGCAGAGTACATCGTCACTCAAATGTTTTTCGATAACAAGAAATATTTTGATTTCGTGGAGAAGTGCAGGACGGAAGGAATTAACGTTCCTATTATTCCAGGTCTAAAGCCTATAACTACCAAAGTGCAGACCAATGTGTTACCAACTATTTTTCATATTGATTTGCCGGAGACATTGGCGGATGAGGTGGAGAAATGCAAGGACAATAAGGAGGTGAAGGAAGTGGGAATTGAATGGGCCATTAACCAATCGAGAGAACTGATCAAATACGGAGTGCCAACGCTCCACTTCTATTCTATGGGTAAGTCCGATCCCATTTACCGAATAGCAAAGGAGCTTTTTTAAAACAAGTTTTTTTAACCATAAAAAAAGGGCTACCACTTAGATGCGGTAGCCCTTTTTTATTGAAGTGCACTAATTAAGGTAGCGGTAATCCTGTTGCTGAATACAGACTTACATCTGTTAACGGAACAGTAGCACCAAACTTGGTATTGATGGCTGAAATAAATGTTCGTGATAAAAATGCATATCCACGGCTGTTAGGGTGAACACCATCTTCCGAATACATTCCAGTAGGAGGATTGATATTCGGTGTAATAGTTACTCCATTTAACACAGTTGCTTTATTCGTAACCAATGTACTGAGTGCAGCATCGATATCCGCCAAAGCCAAATTGTTAGGAAATGCAGCTACAGTGCCGGCCACTGCTGCATTGAATGAAGTTCTGGCTGCATTAATTGCTGCGATTTCAGATGGTATCAGTACATATTGATCCGCTAACGGAACAGATACACCATTCACAAGCAGAGGATTTCCGCCAACGGTAGTACCTAGAATTGAACCAGTAGCAAGTGGCAGTATGTCAGTTGGTGTGGTTTGCCTTACCCTTTGATAGGGAGTTAAAGCAGCACGCTGTCCCGCAGTCAGTCCCAGGTTATCAAAATATGGCCCTAAATCGGTAAGTGTCTCATCAATGAGTAAAGCTTTGTTAGTACATGATTCCGTGAATGTAACTTTACGGGTGGCTATTTCCGCGGCCAAATTATCTGAGATTCCGAAAGCCGCTTTGTTAGCAATCAGCCCGTCCAATGCGGCATTGTAGCCTGCAAATCCACTACCCACAGCTGCTGCAGTTGCGGCATCTAATGGGATGGGGTTGTAAGCAACTGAGGTAAAATGTGGCATCTTAAAGATGTCTGGAAAGTTTCCTACGACAACCTTTAAGTTTGGATTAATGGTTAATAGTCCAAGTGATGGATGTCCAAAAACTGCACCATAAGTTGAAGCAAATGTGCCAGCATCAGTTAAAGGTGCCTTAGTGGGATCACCACCAAATGCTGCATGTAAGAAAAAGTCATCGAGACCAAGCCAAACAAGCGCAAATGTACCTGCGGCTGCACTCGCATCAGTAATAATTCTCGAAGTGCCAGGGGCAGATGCGAAGCGGGCGTAAAAAGGGCTAAAACCAATGGCTGGATTTGGGTTTGCCCAGTTTCCGGTTTGAGTAATCAATACCTGACCTACTGTAATTGCAGGAACGGCAAAATTATTCAATTCAGTCTTGTCGCCACTGAAAATGAAACCTGGGTTCTTACCCGGACTTGGATCAGGTACAGCTTCAAGCTCACCCACAGCATAAGCTTGTGGGGTAGGTCGTGGACTAATTAATCCTGTAGCACAATCAGGTGTTGTGCCGTTTTGTAATAAAAGACGGCCAAGAACCTTACCATCTGCTCCGGGATTTGGACTTATAAATAGATTATATCCCAAAGATGCACCAATATTTGGTTGATTGAATGATCCTCCACCAACTCCAGAAACTGCAAATTGTTTTGCCATAATCGCAGGAAGTGAATTCTCTTGCCCAGTTGTAAAGAGCGCTCCGCCCTGTACGCCTGCCACAAATGAATTACCTACAGCAATAAACTTAGTAAAGTCTGCAGAACCTTTCGTTCCTGTAATAGGGTCAGGTGTTACAACTACAGGTGGAGTGGCAACAATCAATTCCTGCTCACACGACACTGTTACTAACAGCCCCAGGGTAAGTATTGAAATGAATTTAAAGTTTTTCATATCGTTAATTTTTTTAAGTCTGGATTAGTTAAAGAACTCATCAAACGTAATGGAGATATAGTATTGCTGTCCCACAAATGGAGCACCAAGGTTAGTTCTATAGTCACCACCACCAATGTTGGTTCCACCTACCTTGATAGTAGATTTGAGAGAAGACACTTTATAATTGATCTGTGCGTCAATTACACCAAATTCAGGAACTAGCCACTCTCCGTAAGATGATTGCCATAAGAACTCATGCTGCCATCTGTAGTTGACATTGAATCCAAGATTCTTCACTATTTTTCTGTTACCCAATCCAACGCTCACTTTATTTCTTGGCGTATTGAATCCTGCTCTGAAGTCAGGTGATTCATCGGCTTCAAAATAGGCCCAGCTCCAGTTTCCATTTACAGTAAAGTTCCTTGGAAGACTGTAAGTCATTCCTAATCCTACACCATAGGACTTTACTTTTTCAACTGAGTTATTGTACAGTGAGAAAAGAGTTCCGGCAGGCAATGGATTGCCTTGATGTGAAGTGCCAGTTTTTGCAGCTACTATTTGTGCTCCAATGAAGTCATTGTATTCTGTGTAGTAACCATTAAGGTCAATCAACACTTTGTTATTGAATACACCTTTGTAACCCAATTCATAAGCCTGAAGTTTCTCAGGAGCCACATAAGGAATGTCGGCAGTTACTAGTACAGCTGGGTTACCACCATTGGTTGCTCCGGTAGTTGGGTCTAAACTTCCTCCAGAAGCCCTGTAGGCTGCGTAAGAAGCATTGGTGTAAGCACCTCCGTTGTGTACGCCATACCTTGAAGCGTTGGCTTCAGTGCTACCCAGCAGGATACCACTTGAGGAAGGGAAGTAAATAAATTGAGCCTGAGTATCCGGGTTTCTAAATCCAGTCTGGAAAGAGGCACGGATGTTATGGTTTTTAGCGGCTTCATATACTGCGGACAAACGAGGAGTGATACGTCCATCAAAGTTTTCGTTTTTATCGTAACGAAGTGAACCTGCTAATTTCAATTTTTCAGCTAGCGTTTTAGCAACCTGAACATACATACCATATTCGTTGATGGGAATGCGTTCGAAGTTCACACCATCCGAAGGGCCTTCATTGAAGATAGTGCCACTGGAAAATAAGTTGTACTGTCTGAAGTTTCCACCCACCTGCACTTCCGCAAAGCTGATTTTGTCAGCAAAGTTGTAGTTGAATTCCCCGTGATATAACCTTGAGTCATCCAGGAAGGAGGCTCCAGGAGGATTTCTCTGGAAGAACCTATTTCTAACTGTGTTCATTAAGTCCTCAAATGCCTGAGAACCATCTGCGGGTCTTGTACGGTCTGCATAAGATCGTGCTGCAGCATGTGCCGCACTTTGATTACCTGCAGGTACACCAGCTACGTAACCTTGAAGTGCTAATACATATGTTTGAGCATATTCGGGAGCCCATTGTGCTGCAGTTGGGGAGATGCCTTCATTAGCAAATGCGCCCAATGCAGAAAGGTTGTATGAATCACCAGCGTCTGTAGCGGTAACATAACCGCGTACAAACCAGTTGTCTGCATTCAACTCCAGTTTATGAAACTGCTGAGAGAAATCACGCAACACATACTTTTCTGTTCCTTGGTAGATAGAGCTTCCTCCTCCGTAGCGGAAGTTATAAAGTGCTTCTACTTTGTCATTGATCCTATAGTGCAGTGCTACATCACCTTTAATGCTTTTTACATCATCGCTTTCCAACATATCTTCTTCTCTGAAACCAGTTCTACGAAGGTCAAGGGTTCCAAAAGTTCCGCCAATGGGTACGGGGATAACAGCTTCGTCACCATAAGTATTCAATCCATCAAAATTGGGGTTACCACTTAGGTCAACTGTGGAATTAGGTTGAACTCGGCTTGTTTTATAATCATTACTTGTCCAGTCGGTAGCTTGCATCAATGAGAAATTGACCTTGAAGGCAAATTTGTTATTGAATGCTTTGGCATACCGTAAACTATATTGAGTAAGCGGGTTAGACTCGCCTGCATCCGAATTAGTAATACCTGCCTTAAGTTGTGCGCTCAAGCCCTGGTATTCAAATGGGCTTTTACTTTTCATAATCAATATTCCGTTGAATGCGTTGGGACCGTAAAGTGCAGAAGCTGCTCCAGGCACCAATTCAACACTCTCAACATCCAATTCTCCTATACCTACTATGTTACCTGTAGGGAAGTTAAGCAGTGGAGCTTGTGTATCCATTCCATCCACCAGCTGCACAAATCGCGTGTTGGCGATGGTCGCAAAACCTCTTGTGTTCACTGCGGTGAAGTTCATACTTCCTGAGTTTGTTTGAACACCCTTCACATTGGCGAGTGCATCATAAAAGTCAGGGGTGGCCGCTTGTTTGATGGCCGTGATATCCATTTTCTCTATGGTTACCGGAGATTGAAGAATGCTTTCCTCAACACGAGATGCGGAAACAACCACTTCCTGTCCGAGCATGAATTGCTCTTCCATCACTATTTCAAGGCCAGTGGTATTGGCGTCTGTGATTTGAACTTCCTGACTAGCAAAACCAATAAAGGAAAAACTAAGGGTAAAAGGAGGGCTCTGCGATAAGTCGAGTTTGAATTGACCGTCTTGGTCTGATATTGTACCAACGACTAGTCCCTTGACAATAATATTTACACCAGCCAGTGATTCATTGGTACTGCCATCTTTAATTGTTCCGGAAACGGTACTTTGAGCATAAGCCCCAAGTGAGCACCCGAGTACAACAAAAAACGACAGCGCGAATTTCTTGTAGATTTTATACATAGGAAAATGATTAAGTTTCAGTTAAATCTACAAGATTTTACCAAATCCTAACAGCCGTTTAGGAGGTTTTTTGTCAATGGTGTACTGGTTTTGTTTACCATTGGGCAATCGAGATGGATGAATTGGTTGGAGGAAAAGAGCCAGTACTTATCCCTTGTTCTCCTTCTTGAGGTGCTTCACCAGTTTTTCACATAAATTATTGATCTCATTGGAGATATATTCATCACCTGTGGATGTTAATGCGCTTTGTGCCAGTCCACCCAGGCAGTCGATATAGAATCGTTTCATTTCGTCTACAGGCATGTCTTTTGTCCATAAATCGATACGTAGCGTGTTCTTTTGTTGGTGATCCCAAAGGGACAGACTTATGGATTTTGTCTCTGAAAGTTCGTCAGGCTTATCGGAGGCATCCCAAGTAATGCGTTCGGGTGTATTTTTTTCGTCTAGTTCTACCTTAAAGTTGATAGTCGATTGCTTCATGATTGAGGTTTCAAATGCTGATGATAAAAATCAATGTAAAATGTCATGGATTCAGGATTCCTAAGGGCTCCTTTATTCACCACTTTCTCGGGATCACGTCCCATAAATATTTTTTTAATTGGCGCCTCCGTCTTTTTACCACTTATGGTATAAGGGATGTCGCGGGTTTCAAATATCTCATCCGGGATATGTCTCGGGCTGTACGCATCCTTGATGGATTTGTTAATTCTTTTTTTAAGGTCATCATTTAGCTCAACGCCTTCTGCAAGCAATACAAATAGGGGCATGTAAAACTCACCTTTGTCACGTTCTACGCAAATGATTACACTGTCTTTAATTTCTTTGATCTGATCTACGGCCCTGTAAATTTCACTGGTACCTATTCTCACGCCACCACGATTTAAGGTAGCATCGGATCGTCCATAAATGATTACTCCGTTGCTGTCTGTAATTTCAATCCAGTCACCATGTCTCCATATTCCAGGAAACATTTCAAAGTAGCTTTCCTTATAACGTTCAAAATTATCATCGTTCCACAGGAACACCGGCATGGATGGCATAGGTTTGGTAATGACCATTTCGCCTACTTCCTGATTCACTTCATTGCCATCATCATCGTAAGCATAAAGGGAGCAGCCCAGCGTACGGCATTGTATCTCTCCTTGATGAACTGGTAATAAAGCATTGCCACCGACAAAGCCACTGCATACATCTGTGCCACCACTCATGCTCGTGAGCCACACATCTGATTTGATATGATCATAAACATAAGCAAAGCCTTCAGGTGGAAGCGTGCTGCCCGTGGAGCCAATCGCCCTGAGGTGTTGCAGGGCAAAAGAGCCAGGAGTGATATTGGCTTTCATGTTCGCCAATAGAAAACCAGCACTTGTACCAAAGTGGTTCATCTTGGTTTCTGCGGCAAACTTCCACAATACATTGAGGTCAGGGTATGCCGGACTTCCATCATAGAGTACCATGACGCCTTCACACAGCAGACTGGCTTGTATGTGGTTCCACATCATCCAGCCTGTAGTAGTGTACCAGAAGCAACTTTCTCCGGGCTGAAGATCTTTATGAAAAGTGAGGTACTTCAATTGTTCTAATAAAATGCCTCCATGAGAGTGTGTTATGGCTTTGGGCAGACCGGTAGTACCACTTGAATATAAAACCCAGATAGGATGATTGAATTCTACTTTTGTAAAATTCAATGCAGCTGATCGATTAGTCATTATGGTAGACCACAAAATATGGTCGCGTTGAAGCGTAGGTGTGGAGGAGATAAGCACTACCTTTTCAATGGAGGGAATGGCTTTGGCCACTGCTTCAATCACCTCAGTTTTGTCAAACTCTTTCCCGCCATAGGAATATTTGTCCATGGCCACCAGTACTTTGGGTTCGATTTGAGCAAACCGATCAATTACTGATTGCGTGCCAAAGTCAGGAGAACAACTGGACCATATAGCGCCAATGCTATTGCTCGCCAGAAATGCTACAGTAGCCTCAGGCACACATGGTAAATACGCCACTACGCAATCTCCTTTTTTAATACCTGCAGAAATAAGAAAGCTCTGGAATGCAGCAGTATCCTTTTTTAACTCATCCCATGTAATATGTTGAATAGGGGATTTTTCACTTGCGTGAATGATGGCAGTAGCATCTTTTTTAAAATTTCTAAAAATATGTTCCGCATAATTTAATCGAGTGCCCTCAAACCATTTGATGCCGGGCATTTCGTCTCCAGACCGAACGGATTTGTATTCACCTTCCGAAATAATATTGAAATAACTCCACAGGCTTTTCCAGAAATCATCAATATGATCTACTGACCACTTCCAAAGCTCATCGTAATCTTTAAAATTCAGATTTAGGTTTTTAGCCAGCCAAGTTCTGTACTTGGTTAGATTGGCATTCTTGATAATTTCTGCTGTAGGCTTCCAAAGTACTTTGTTCATAACCATTTTCCTTCACGTAGCGCATTCAATGCAGACGCTTTGTCTACGATTAATTGTTTTTTCAGGGCTTCAAGATCATCAAAATGGGCATCTTTTCTTATAGGTGCCATTAGATTGATGGTGATACTTTCACCATAGATATCCTCATCGAAATCAAAGATGTTGACTTCTATCGAGCGTTGGGTACCGCCTACGGTGGGTCTGTAGCCAATGTATAGCATGCCTCCGTACCTTTTGCTACCATGTGATACGGTAACGGTATATATTCCTTCAGCTGGTATAAGTTTGTAGTGCGAGTCAACGTCAACGTTGGCTGTAGGAAAACCCAAGACTCTTCCCAGCTTTTCTCCCTTGATCACTCTGCCAGAAATAGAATAGGGGCGACCCAAAAAGTGATTGGCGGTTTCAATGTCTCCTTCTACAAGTGCCTTTCTGATTTTTGTAGAACTTACTCCCACATTATCCACATCTTGCCTTGAAATCTCTTCTACATCAAACCCGTATTGAGGGCCATTGAGTTTAAGTTGTTCAAAACTTCCTTCTCTGTTTTTTCCAAAGCGATGGTCGTAACCAATCACTAATTTCTTAGTGCCAATTTGCTTGACCAGTATATTGTCAATAAATTCTTGAGAGGAGATCTGAGAAAACTCTTTTGTGAAAGGAATCCTTAACAGGTGTTGTATGCCTTGTGCCCGTAGCAGTTTAGCTTTTTCTTCAAATGTGTTTAATACTTGTAAAGTATTTTCTTCAGGGTAAAGAACAAGCCGTGGGTGTGGCCAAAAAGTAATAACCACTGTCTCACCTTTATATTTTTGAGCAATTTCTTTCAGCCTCTCAAGAATTCGTTGATGTCCAATATGAACGCCATCGTAGGTGCCACTGGTAACCACCGCGTTATTCAGCTTCGGGAAATCGTCTATACTATGATAAATTTTCATTGACTAGTTCTTCCAGTGTTTGGGCATCCTTAAGTAGAAAATCACCGATTCGGGTACGGCAAAGTTCTGACAGATAGGCGCCAACTCCAAGCACTTGCCCCATATCGTGCGCTAAACTTCTGATGTAAGTGCCTTTGGAGCAAACTACCCTGAACCCTACTTCAGGTAAGTTGATGTGAGTGATTTCAAATGTACTAATTGTGACCTCTCTGGCCTTTAGTTTGGCCTCGCTGCCCGCTCGTGCCAGTTTGTAAGCTCTTTTTCCATCTACCTTAATGGCAGAGTGTAATGGGGGTATTTGTGATATTAACCCTGTGAATTGAGAAGTTGCCTCCAAAATCATCTGTTCAGTAACTCTCGAAATATCTTGAGGTGAGGTGGGTTCTGTTTCAAGGTCATAGGAGGGGGTAGTTTGTCCTATAATCATTTTACCCGTGTACTCTTTTTCTTGTGCCTGAAAGGTGTCAATTTGTTTGGTCATTTTACCTGTGCACAAGATCAACAAGCCAGTGGCCAAAGGATCTAAAGTACCGGCATGTCCTATTTTTTTAATTTTTAAAATACCCCGAAGTTTTCTTACTACATCAAACGAGGTCCACCGAAGGGGTTTGTTAATAAGGAGAATCCGATCTGGCGTATCCAATTCCATTAAAGAACGGATAATTCAACATCCAAAAAGAAAAGAATAAGGATAAGAATGCCCACAATGATGCGGTAATAGCCGAACCATTTAAAACCATGGCGGGTAAGGAAGGTGATAAAGGATTTAATAGCAAACATGGCGACTATGAATGCCACTGCATTACCCACCAATAGTAGTACTATTTCGTTGGTGCCAAAACTATTTCCTTCCTGGTAAAATTTAAGAAGTTTATAAGCAGTGGCAGCGAACATGGTAGGCACTGCAAGGAAAAACGAAAACTCAGCCGCAGTTTTTTTATTTAGCTTTTGTGTCATCCCTCCGATGATCGTAGCTGCCGAACGAGATACACCGGGGATCATGGCTATAGTTTGAAAGAAGCCAATTTTTAAAGCCTTGGAATAAGTGACCTCATTGTTTTCTTTCTCCTCAGTGTCCTTATAGATCTTATCAATAAATATGAAAACGATGCCCCCCAGAATAAGGGTAACAGCTACAACTTCTACACGTTCCAACAATGCATCGATGTAGTCATTAAATAATAGGCCCAGTACGGCAGCAGGTATAAAAGCTACCAATAATTTATAATAAAATGAGAGGGACACGAAAAAACGCTTCCAGTACAAAACAACTACTGAAAGAATGGCACCCAATTGAATGGCAACGGTAAAAGTTTTAGTAAAGGAGTCACTAGCTATGCCCATCAAAGAGGATACGATGATCATGTGACCAGTAGAGGAAACGGGTAAGAACTCTGTGAGGCCCTCTACTATGGCCAGTATAATAGATTGAAAGACAGACATGGAGACTCCTTAATTTTTCTCCTTGGGCGTGTAAAGGATAGCTACAATTTCTATTGCGAAACCAGCCACAACAACGATGGGAGCCAGGGTGATCCCCATAAAACCAAAACCGTAGGTTTCTGTATCCAAAGCCATGAACGTAAACCCTGCTATTATCGTGAGCAAACCGATAACCATTAACTGATAATTCTTTTTTGTAAAGGGAAGTTTGTTCATTATTAGTAGAGTTGATCCAATGATAATTTTAAATATTTTCTCACAGCTCGGTAAGTACTTAGCAGAGCAACGACCACACCGGTAATTAATAGTGTTGTGGCTAAAAATATTAAACGTTCTGTGTTTTGTATGAATTGCAAATCCTCAATGCGTTTATTGCCAAGCATAATGAGTCCTCCAAGAAGTACTGATGCAATTACTCCAGCAAGCAGTCCATGTGCCATGGCTCTATATAGAAAGGGTCTTTGAATGAACCAACTTGTGGCGCCTACCAGCTGCATCGATCGAATGAGAAATCTTTGAGAAAATAGTGCCAGTCTGACGGTGTTGTTAATCAGCAACACTACGGTGAATAAAAGCAGCAATGCTATACCCAATAGTACGAGGCTGATCTTAGTTACATTTTTGTTGATGGAATCAATTAGGTTTTCTACGTAGTAGACTTGAAAAACACCATTTATTTTTTCAACCTCAGTTTTGATCTCGTTGAGTTTAGTGGCCTCATGATAATCATCGTTAATACTTACAAGAAAGGCATCCTTTAAGGGATTCTCTCCCAAAAACTGTTGAAAGTCTTCTCCTGTTTCTTCAATGAATTGTTTTGCAGCATCTTCTTTAGAAACAAACTGAATCGCTGGCCTGTCTTTAGCCGTATATGGCTTTGCTGTTAGAGTTTTTTGTATTTGCAGGCGTTGGGTTTCCGTAACACGACTTTGTAAAAACACCTGAATCTTAACAGTCTCTCTTACTACTCTTTCCAATTCTTTGGAATAGATAATAAGTGCACCAAAAACTCCTATCACAAAGAGCGCTAACGAAATGCTAAAGACTACGCTGAAGTAGGGGTAACTACCCAGCTTTTTCTTTTTGACCTTGAATTTTGGAGTTTCTCCTACCATCAAGCCCCAAAGATAAGGAGATTGATGATTTATGCCTATGAGTTGACCGGAACGCTTTTAATTCTTCTTCCGGTATTTTTCCAGCTTACCCAATAGCTCAGTATCCCTTATCATGATTAACGGAACAATTTTATGTTCGGTCTCATCCAGGTGATAATAACTATCATTATAGTAAAGGAATATGCTGTGCACAGTTCCGTTGAGCTCAATAATCTCATACAAACTTGAGTCAAACGGGCCGTAAAGCGCCAATCTGGAGTCTTTGAACTGATAGTGGAAAGAATAATTCTTGTTGCCATTGACCAATTCCACCTCTACCGATGATGCAGATATTGTGGGCGCATTGGTTTGCTTGGGTGGAGTATTCTCGTCAACACTATCATTCATATCCTCAGTAAGATCGAGAACGTCTATGCTTGGAGGTGTTGTTTTCACTTCTTTAGGCTTCTGTGCCCCTGTAGAAGTGGTCTTTCCTTTTTTATCCGCTTCCACCTTTGGTTCTTCAATTGATTCTGTGGTGGTTTCTACTTGTTCCTTTTGTTGATCAATAAGTGGTTGTTCGGTGGTAGTTTGCTCAGTCTGTGCCTGTGGTTCTTCTGCAGGCGTTGGTTTTAGGCTGAAATAAAGGACAGCCCCGATAATTCCGGCAGATATCGTAGCGATGGCAATTTTGCCAGTCAGGGCACTGTATGCGCCACCCACTGGCACATTATTGAGCATCGCTTTTAATTCAGCAGCTCGAGCCGATTTCACCCCCTCAATAATTCCCTTCTGCAAGTTGACCTCAGCTTTCAATTGAGGATCTGCATTGATTTGCTCCTCAAATGCGCTTCTTGCACCGTCATCCATGCGGTTGGTCAAGTAGTCTTCAACTAATTCAAATTGGCTCATTTTTTTAATCTAAAAAGTCTTTCTCAGAGTACTGAGATTTTACTAGTTCATCTAATTTCTGTTTGCATTTGTATTTTTTCGTCTTTGCCGTATCCGTATTTGCGAATCCCAGTCGGTCAGCGATTTCCTGCATCGACATTTCATCAAAATAATAATACATCAAAACCTTCCTACAAGTTTCGCCAAGCTGATTTAAGCACTTGGCCATTATCTTCTCTCTTTCAGGGCTATCCATGTCTATTGATACCGAAGAATCTTTAGCCTCATGTGACAGCCTCTTTTTTCTATCCAGTTCCTTCCTCCACAAGTTCTGGCATATACTGTATACGTATGTGCTGATCTTTGAGGTTAAAACTAACTTTCCAGATGTGGCTTTTTGCCAGAATACCACTAAGGCATCCTGATAAACATCTCTGGCCTCATCTTCAGTCCCACTATTGGTCATGACCAATTTGGTCATCATCCGATAGTATTTCTTGTAAATGAACTCAAGAGCCTTCTCATCACCTTTTTGAATTCTCTCGAAGATCTCTTTTTCGTCCATTTTAGAACCTGATTTGTATACTCTGAATGCCACTGCTGGTAACCTTGTTAAGTGTTAAATGGAAGTATTAAGGGTTAAAGATCGTTAAATTCAGATAAACAGTGGTCATTCGAACCGATCCCATGTTTGAGTACGATAAAATGGCCCCCAGTAACCCCTTACTTTTAAGTTATCTCCTTCTATCCAAAGACGACAACGATAGATCTTACCCACCTTGGGGTCGAGAATGGTACCACCGCTGTATCCATCTTCATCAGCACTCATATCCTTTATGATTTCCATCCCTAAAACCTTCTTATTATAACGCGCATCCTCTTTGGGGCACTCGCTACACAATGGATCAGGGTCTTCATTGGGGGTTCTGAATAACCTAATGATCTTGCCATACAATTTGCCGTTGCGTTCTACTATTTCAACCACGGATTTTACTTCGTTGGTTTCATCATCGATGGTCTTCCATTTGCCCATAATGCCTTGTGCATTGCTGCTCGTCACAGTGGCAACGAAAAGGAGGAGAGAGGTGATTAACGAATTGTGCATGCCCTAAAATAAATCAAAAAGGTCATGCGTTACGGCATGACCTTTTTATTCTTTTGTGAGAAACTATTTTACTTCCTCTACCTTTTCAATAACAATGTCATTGTTCTCGGCTACGATTTCAGTCTTTACTTCTGTCGGAACTGTTGAAGCTGTTGAGTCATCTGATTTTGCCAACAATGGGGCAATTACCAGTGCTACAACGGACATCAACTTCAAAAGGATATTCAATGAAGGTCCTGAAGTGTCTTTAAATGGATCACCTACGGTATCTCCAACAACGGCTGCTTTGTGTGGCTCTGATTTTTTGTAGAACATCTCGCCATTGATTTCAACACCTTCTTCAAAGCTTTTCTTCGCATTGTCCCATGCACCACCTGCGTTGGATTGGAAGATCGCCATCAACACACCACACACGGTTACACCAGCTAGCATTCCACCTAAAGACTCTACGCCAAAACCAGGCATGAAAGCAATAACTACCGGAGCAGCAATGGCCATTAGACCAGGAAGCACCATCTCACGAAGTGCAGCTTTGGTAGAAATATCAACACACTTGCCGTACTCTGCTTTTCCATCAGCATCTTGAAATGTTTTTTGATCTTCAGCAGACCATTCTTTCATATCTGTTTCACCATTCTTTCTCATCACTCCAAGAGCGGCTTTCAATTCAGGGATGTTAGCAAATTGTCTCCTTACTTCTTCAATCATGGCCATAGCGGCACGACCTACAGCTCCCATTGAAAGCGCAGAGAATACAAATGGAAGCATACCTCCGATGAATAGACCAGCCATTACGTTAGCCTTCGACACATCAATTTGACTTAGATGAGCTGTCGTCATGAAAGCTCCAAAAAGTGCTAGTGCAGTAAGTGCAGCAGAACCAATAGCAAAACCTTTACCGATAGCGGCAGTAGTGTTTCCTACAGCATCCAATTTATCTGTTCTCTGACGTACTTCTGGAGGTAACTCAGACATCTCGGCAATACCACCTGCATTATCAGAGATAGGACCGTAAGCATCAACAGCCAACTGAATACCCAAGTTGGAAAGCATACCTACTGCAGCAATGGCGATACCATATAGACCACCAAAATTAAATGCGCCAATAATAGCTAGTGCAAGAATAAGAATTGGAATAGCAGTAGACATCATACCTACTCCAAGGCCGGCTATGATATTGGTAGCGGCACCCGTTGATGATTGACGTACAATTGACAATACAGGTTTTTTACCCATAGCTGTATAGTATTCGGTTACCAGCCCGATCAAAAGTCCGGCAACCAAACCGATAACGGTAGCAATGAAAATACCAGTAGCATTATAGTAATTTCCTTTCTCAGGATCGGCCCACGCGTACAATGGATCTTTGAACCACCATCCTTCTGCTGGCAGCATCCAATTGATGATAAACCATGATGCAATGATCATGATCACTGCAGATACGATCTCGCCTGTGTTGAGTGCTTTTTGAGGATCACCACCTTCCTTTACTTTTACAAAAAAGGTACCGATGAATGACATTAGGATACCAGTTCCAGCCAATACCAATGGCAGCAATACAGCGGATAAGCCACCGAAATTATCGGAGAAACCAGGAACCATAAAAGCAGCTCCTAACACCATTGTACCAATAATAGATCCTACATAGGATTCAAATAAGTCAGCACCCATACCGGCTACGTCACCCACATTGTCACCTACGTTATCCGCAATAGTGGCGGGGTTCAAAGGATGATCTTCAGGAATACCTGCTTCTACTTTTCCTACAAGGTCAGCGCCCACATCGGCAGCTTTAGTATAAATACCACCACCTACACGAGCAAACAGGGCAATCGAAGAGGCGCCAAATGAGAATCCAGTCAATACTGTAATCACTTGTGTTAAATTAGCCTGTGTGTCGACACCGTAAATAGAAGCATAGATGATGAAAAGGACACTTAATCCAAGTACACCTATTCCTACAACACCCATACCCATAACTGATCCGCCTGTAAAGGCTACTTCAAGTGCACGTTCTAAACTGGTACGGGCTGCTTGTGTTGTGCGCACGTTGGCTTTAGTGGCCACACGCATACCAATAAACCCTGCAAGTGCAGAGCTAAATGCACCCAATACGAAAGAGATACCTACGAGAGGTGAGGAGGTTTCGCTGCTGGCTGTGAAAGCCAATAGAACGGCCACACACGCCACGAATACAGATAGTACTTTGTACTCTGCTTTCAAAAAGGCCATTGCACCTTCGGCAATGTGGCCAGCAATTTTTTTCATTTTGTCAGTACCAGCATCTTGTTTAGATACCCAGGCACTTTTCCAAATCACATACAACAAGCCCAACAATCCGAGGATGGGCATAACATACAATACTCTCTGCATACAGGTTAGATTTATTAATAACTCAAATGCCCGTTTTATTAACGGGCAAGGCCTCTTAAAAAGCTCCGCAAAGATAGGATAAGCATCAAAAAATTAAAATATAACTTGACCTTGCCTGTCTATAATGAAAACAGCTGTTTTAGACTGATCCACAGCCTTTTCTTTAATTGATCCTCTCCGAGCAAGGTGGTTAGGCTGTCCGCCAGCACCAATTGGGTTTCAGGAGTAGTTATCACCTCATAGGTGGCTATCCCGGGTGCCTCAATTCCAAAGCCGATCAGCTGCGAGGGTTTAGCTTTCCACTCTGTCAGGTTGAGGGCCTTCATTTCAACAATGCGAACGGCAGCCAGGCTAAGTTTCACGGAGCTCAGGATTTTAGACAAGAGCTCAATCTCTTTTTCGCCCAAATCCTTCCAGCTCGTGTTGATAACCACTGTAGTGGGCAAAGGAATAATATAAAGATCTTCAGTGAAGGTGGCTTCCACGCTATTCATATTTCAGCAATCAGGTTTGGATATCGAAAATGGACTTCAGTTCATTGGCATCTTTGGGATTCATCCGCTGCGCAAGTATTAAGCGGAGCTGACGTCTTCTTAATGCTCCTTCAAATTGGATCTTCTCGTCTTCTGTTTCAGGTACTACTTCAGGCACTGGTGCCGGATGCCCGTCCTTATCCAGCGCCACAAAAGTGAAATAGGCCAAATTGCTTTCCATTTTCTTTTCGGCCGGGATATCCTCAGCTAACACTTCTATTTTTACCTCCATTGAGGTGTTAAAGGATCTGGTCACCTTAGCCTTTAGGGTCACCACATTTCCCAATTGTATTGGAGATTTGAAAGAGATGTTGTCTACAGAAGCAGTCACCACTACATGATTAGAATGTTTCTGTGCTGAGATAGCCGAAACAATATCCATCCAATGCATCAGTCTACCTCCCATGAGGTTGTTAAAAGTATTCGTGTCGTTAGGCAGCACCAATTCGGTCATGCTCACTAATGATTCCTTGGGATGCTTCTTTTTTCGAGTCATTTAATGTGGATGTAGCTTGAATTAAAGTTCTGCAAAAATCAGAAAAAATAACCAGGTAATGGCATGGATAGGGAAGCATATGAGGATACAGGTATCGAACTTTGAAAATCAGAGAATTCCGATCCGCTATTGCCAGCCTTGCTGTCCTCTTAAAGGCACAAAGGCGAAATAGTCAAATGCTTCCTCCAGTAACTTGCCTCCTCGTTTGGTGATTTTTAACATTTTCTGCCGCTCCATGTCCCCAACCGGAATGATCAGTATTCCTCCTTCGGTCAATTGTTCTGTAAGGGCGGTAGGCACTACTGGAGCTCCAGCCGTTACTATGATTTTGTCAAAAGGCGCTTTGGAGGGCATACCCTTAGAACCGTCACCATGGATAAAGTATGGTTTATAGCCCAATTGCGGTAAAAACGACTTTGTACGCTCAAATAGGGTCCTATTATATTCTATAGTATAGAGTTTTGCGCCCAATTCCAGGAGTATACAGGCCTGGTAGCCCGATCCTGTGCCTATTTCCAGCACTTTGTCCCCTTGCTTCACCTCCAGCTTCTCCGTCTGGAAAGCCACTGTATAAGGTTGGGAGATGGTCTGTCCCTCACCAATGGGAAAGGCCTTGTCCTCATAGGCATGGATGAGGAGGGCATCATCGAAAAATACGTGTCTGGGCACCTTTCCGATAGCTGCCAATAACCGCTCATCACTAATGCCCTTCAAACGGAGTTTTTTCACCAGTTTGTTGCGGAGGCCTCTTTGTTTATAGTTGTCTTCTACCATGTAAATTTGTCGCAAAAAAGGCCAATTTTTCAGGTTAAACAAAGTTTTAGAATTTTTGTAGGAAAATTGAAACCGAAGCGGCTATCTTAGGGTTCTCTTAACACAGTCAATAAGCTTTTTTGCCATAGCGTTAAAACTGTGTGAACCTGACCCTTCACAGTAGGAGTGGTATCGCCACTAACTACTGGCTGGATCAGGGAATATTTAAAAAAAACCTCGAAATTAGCTTTTTTTCGAGGTTTTTTTTGTTTTACCCTAAAATCCAAGGATTACAAAAGGTGCCCAGTAGTAAGGGGCTGCGTACGTGTTTTCCTTGATCATTTTCAGTTTTGAAGCCCTCAATGCAGCAGAAAAATCGTTGTTATTATTGGCCAATAATTCAGTGTAAAATTCACGCATTAATTGAGACGTGGAGGCGTCTGCAACGTTCCAAAATGACACAATAATACTTCTCGCACCAGCATATACTAATGCTCGGGAAAGTCCTATTACGCCTTCTCCTTTTGAAATTTTACCAAGCCCGGTTTCGCACGCAGAAAGTGCCACTAAATCTGCATTTAATTCAAGATTATAAATCTCTCCAGAGTACAAATTACCATCTTCATTCGCACCTTGATTTAAAAATATTCTGGAGAGTTCAGGGTTTTGTTCGTCAACGATTCCGTGTGTAGCAAAGTGGAGGTATTTATAATCTTTGATGGAAGGAGATTTGATTTGATCTTCGTCAGCCTGTGTCTTAATGAGTGTTTCACTTTTTAAATTTCGAGCACTAAACAGTTTCGCTATCTCGTGTACCTCTTCTTCCGTACCAGGCAGGGTACTAAGATTACTGTTAGAGGTAAATTCAACTGGCGCACACAATAGAATAGAGGCAGGTGCTGTTGATGTGGTGTTGTCTTCCTTTTGCAGAATTAACCCCGCTGAAAACTCGTAACTAATGCTATACGCATTGAGTAAGTAGGGCAACTGACCATAATCATCAGCTTCTTTTACGGATTGTGTAAACAAAGCCTCAAAAGGGATCACACCCATGCGACCTGTGGGGATAATCACCAGGTGACTAATCCCTTTGGGAAGTGAGGGAATAATACTTTTTGATAAGGTGGTGGAGGTGCTGACGTAGGTTTTTATTTCATTGTAGAATAGACTGTTGCGAAGACCCGTGATCAGCTTATCAAAGTCGGCTGGTATCTCGTTGTCAAGGATTTTATATTTATCATTGGAGATCACAAACGTGTAGAGCCGGTTGTTCTTTTCATCAATAAAGTAGCTCAGTATGGCTGTTTTATTATCCAGCTTGGACTGGATCTCCCCAATAGAAGGAGCGGCTGAGTTGAATTTTAAATTATAATACTCCGGAAATTTTTCTTCCAAACCCTTTACAAAGGCTTCATAGTCGCGGTTTACCTTAAATAAAATATCACGCAATGATTGCTCTTCTTCAGGCGATGGTTTTTGGGCAAGCTGCTGATTGCAATACGCGGCCAGGGCTTTTAAGTATTTCTCTTCTTCGAGAAGTTCAGAGGGAATGCCCGCAAAAGATTTGGCGTTGGAGTCGGAGATAGCATCTTGCAGCACAGCTGATTTACTTTTTTCAGCGAAGTAGAAGGTCAATTCCCTGAACGACTTTTTCTTCCAGGCATTTAAAGCCAATGTATGGGCTACTCTCACGCCATCTGCATAGACCTCATTGGCAATTACCCCCAATGCCAACTTATCACTTTCGCTGTTAATTTGATTTCTTAATTTTTCAATCAATTCATCACACTTCTTGATGGACTCCATACTGAGGAGCAGGTCGGCAAATTTCAAAGTCTTACCAAAATATTTTGCTTCCAATGCTTCTGCCTTAAAGAGGAGAGAGTAGAGCAGTACATTTCCATTATAGAAATTTTCACCACTTGGATTGATGACAGGATCGCTGCTGTCAAAATCTTTTACGTTGGCTTGTAGTGCTCTTTGGTAATAGCCAATGGCTTCATCATATTTCCGCTGTGCTAATTCCAGATTACCAATGGCGTTGAGCGTGGAAGCTATATCTGGATGTTTTTTGCCATAACTGGCTTCATACATTTTTAAGGCGCGATCAAAGTAGCCTTCACCTGCTTTGGTATCACCCATTTTTACATAGGTCTGTCCCAGATTAGAAAGTACAAAAGCTTTTGAAGGATGGGCCTGAGGATTTACCTTTTCCCAGATATTCAGAGCGGTTTCCAAACTGTTTACAGCATCGCCATAGAATTCAAGTTCACGGTAGATTACCCCCAGGTTGGTATTGGCAATAGCAATTTTTGGATGGGTTTCGTCATGCAGTTGTTGGTAGATCGCCAGTGATTGATCGTAGTAATCAAGGGCCTTCTCGGTATCAAGGCTGGTATAAACCAACCCTAGATCATTGTAGGTAGCAGCAATAAGTTCATGACTTTCGGGCAGTGCTTCTTTTCTTAACGATAGCGCTTTCAGGAGTTGCTCTTCAGCTTGCTGAGACTTACCTGTCACGTTGTAAACGATGCCTAGCGTGGCAATGGCTTCAGCCGCCTCCAGCGAAGTGTTCTTGCCTGATCGTTCATAGGAATCAATAGCAGACTGAAGGGCCTCTAATGCCAAGTCGTTTCTACCCTCATTCAGATAAAGCGTTCCTTTATGTGCGTTTAACAAGGCAGAAGCAAAGTCTTTATTGGATGTTAACTTATCTACTGCATTTGAGATTTTATCAAGAAGCTCACGGCCCTCTTCCAGCTGACCTGAGCGAATAAGTGCCTGAGCTCTTTTGCAATTCATCTGCAGGTTACTCAGGTTGCTATCAACACTTTTGCCTTCGGTCGCACGAATGACTTCCGTGTAGTTGGCATCGAGGAGTAGGGCATCCAATGTTTCCAATGTCGCATCCTGACCCAATAATGAAAACCATAAAAAGGTCGATAAGAGGAAAGTGAGAATTGTCTTTTTCATATCAGAACCTGTAGTAATAGCTTACGGTTGACACCATGTGGCGGGTAAGCCCGTCTGGGTTTACGTCTCTGTCAGTTAGCTTTACACCTATTAATAAACGTACACCTGAGCGCACGTTAAAGCTGTATCCAAATGTGCCTATAGCCGACAAGGCCATTCCTGTAGTTCCATCTAACTTTCTTCTTAATCCAGTCGCAGGATCCAGTATGGAGTCTTTCGTGATTCTGATTATTGGTAAGGCACCCAGAGAAGCATTGAATTGTGAGAATCTAAAATTGCGCTCCGCACGAAACATGATATCAGTGCCGCGTTTTAATAGGTTAGATTGATCGTATGTTTTTACATAATTAAAGTCAGGGTACACGGGTTCCCTCCACTCTGACCAAACGAAAGTATTTTCGTTTTTATTAAAAGGATGTTGGAGTCCAGTTGCAAATAACCAGTCTCTTGTTTTTAAAGAAATTCCCGTGATGAAATCATATGTTCCCAAGCTGGTTTGATAGTACATGGGAAAATCAATGTCGTTTCTGGTCGGATCCGATAAGTCTGATTTATTGGAAGGTATTTTAGTGCCAACGGTAAAGTTGATGTCGTATTTGTCTGTTGTTTTTAGGCTTTGCGTAAGGCTTAGTGAGATGTCACTCATTCCACTGGTTTCTCCAAAGTTTCCTGTCACTGCTTGGTAAGGGAGTTTGACCTGGAAAAATGTTTTAGGTGTAATACTGAAATTTAAATCTGCAGTAGCCACGTACACAATTGGAGTTGTAGTAGTAGTGCCCCTGTAAAAGCTGAACTCCATTGACCGGAGTTTGAATTCCACTTTCTTATTGAAGGGTTGGTCTGGTTTCATGGCACCCATAGTACAAAAACCAGCATCGCTGCAACCTTGACCTGAAGCTGCTAGTGACAAGACCATAGCCAGCAGAATAATTACAACACGAATCATGTTGTAAATTCAAGATTTATCTATCAATAGTCAACTGTATCACAGGAATTTGATTTGCAATCACCCCAATAAACTGAATTTTACATACCTAAGGACTGATTCTCAATAGAAGCCAATTCAACTATCTTCTCGTATTCAGCTGGATTGAGGTCGTTGAAGAAATAGTGGACAGGATTTACGTGCCTGTTGTTGATAAAAACTTCGTAGTGCAGGTGAGGTGCGGTGGAAAGCCCCGTATTTCCCACATAACCAATCAACTCACCACGCTTCACCTTTTGTCCATTGCTTACTGCAAAGCCATGCATGTGTGCATAACGACTTCTGTATCCAAATCCATGATCAATCTCTATGGTTTTACCATATCCACTGAAACTTACATTTACACGATCAACTGTTCCATCTGCAGTAGCGTAAATAGGGGTACCGATAGGGGCCGAGAAATCTATACCGGGATGCATTTTCTTTACCTTATAAATCGGATGAAACCTCAAACCGAAACCAGAAGAAAGCCTGATCAATTCTTTATTGGAGATGGGCTGTATGGCGGGTATGGCTGCAAATAACTGTTCTTTCTTTACAGCCAATTGTACCACTTCATCCTGAGATTTAGATTCGATATATACTTTTCTTCTCAGCTTGTCGACATGTTCGCTCAATCTTACAATAATGTCTTCATTGACGATACCTTTGTTCTTAATGTCCTGATAACGATCCACACCACCAATACCCGCATTTCTTATGGAAGCTTCAATGGGTTCCGCACCCAACACCGCACGATAAATATTGTCATCGCGATGTTCCATCTCTTCCAGTATCGCATCCAGTTGCTGTACTTCTCTGCTCAGGTTTTCATAATAGTATTCGAGTTCTATCACTTCATTTTTGAGCAATAGTTCCTTAGGGGACTCAAAGTAAGTAGTGTATAGCAATAGTAAACCAACAGCCATAATCAACGTCATTGACAGAATACCCAATGTGTTGAGGATAATATCTCCCGTGGTTGTTTTAACCCTTTCGTATTTACACGTTTCGGTGTCGTAATAGTATTTTATCCTTGCCATGGTGTCTTATACTTTTGCAGGTCTAAAAGGTTTGACAATGTCTTCATTGCACTCCAAATAAGGCCCTTCCAGCAAATCAATACAATAGGGGATTGCTGGAAACACAGCGTCTAAACACTGTCGGATGGCTTTTGGTTTCCCTGGGAGATTAACGATCAGGGTATTGTTCCTAATTCCTGCGGTTTGTCGCGAAAGAATGGCTGTAGGCACATATTGCAAACTTACGGAGCGCATTAATTCACCAAAGCCAGGCATCATTTTATTACAAACCGCCTCCGTGGCTTCTGGGGTGACATCACGTAATGCAGGTCCTGTTCCTCCTGAAGTTACAATGAGACAGCAGCCCTTATTGTCGGCCATGTCTATTAGGGTTTGTTCGATCAGGTCTTGCTCATCAGGGATAATTGCATATTCCTTTTCCCAATCGCTGACGAGGTACTCATTGAGGGAGTCTACAATGGCTTTACCCGGTAAATCCTCATAGATGCCTTTGCTTGCCCTGTCTGAAACATTGATGATGCCTATTCGTGCGATCATTTAGCGTTGGCTTTGTGAAGAATTTTTTCAGATCGACCTTTTTTGAATACTTGTCTTCCTTTATTGACGCCTGCTCTTATTGCTTTTTGTTCTTTTTCGGGAAGTGCAATGATTTCTTTGCATTCGGTGGAGCAGCAACCGCTCATTTTACTAGCGCATGCTTCACATTGGATGAAGAGAAGATGGCATCCATCGTTTTTACAGTTGGTGTGGGCATCACTTGGTTTGCCGCATTGGTGACAAACGCTGATAACATCATCAGAAATTCGCTCTCCCAAACGCTCATCAAAAACAAAGTTTTTTCCTATGAACTTATTTTCGATGCCCAGCTCATTGGCTTTTCTTGCGTATTCGATAATACCACCATTCAATTGGTATACATGCTGAAAGCCATTGTGTTTCAACCAGGCACTTGCTTTTTCACAACGGATACCTCCGGTGCAGTACATGATCACATTTTTTTCTTTTTCCGTTTCCAGCATGTTAACAACAGCGGGTAACGAATCCCTGAATGTATCCACATCCGGGCAAATGGCATTTTTAAAATGACCGACCTCGCTTTCATAGTGATTGCGCATGTCCACAACAATGGTGGAGGGGTCTTCACTTAGTTTATTGAATGATAGTGCATCGAGGTGTTGTCCGGAGTTGGTCACATCAAATGTTTCATCATTGAGGCCATCTGCAACAATCTTATTGCGGACCAGAATCTTCAGTTTGAAAAACGATTTTCCATCGTCATCTACAGCAATGTTGAGCCTTACATTATTAAGGAAAGGAATGCTATATAAGTAGGTTTTGAGGTCGTTAAAGTACTGTGCCGGCACACTGATCTGGGCATTGATACCTTCATGGGCAACATAAATTCTGCCCCATACCTGAAGTTGATCTAAACCCATATAAAGTTCGTCCCTGAAAGCCTGGGGGTCAGCAATCTGGTGGTACTTATAGAATGAAAGCGTCTTCCTTAGGTAAGGGATGTCTTTCAGTTGATCTTTTAGTATACGTTTGTCAATCCGATTATACAGGGCCATAACACAAAAAATATTGCTGCAAATTTACGCAAAAGTTGAGTTTTTAGCAATCTAACTTATTATAAGTCAGTCGATTGCTAATCAGGGGTTTGTGGTGGAGGGCTCGAGTTGTCCTTTCAATAGCAGGTTGTAGTCTTCACATTGAAGGTATCCGACTTTGTTGCAATAAGGGCACGTTTTATAGGTATCGCTCACATAGCCCTTTTTGATGATCACGGTTGAACCTTTGCAAACGGGGCAGGTCACTTTGCCAGTAGGGCCGCAATCGATATCGTAATCCTGTGAAAGGACTTGTCCGGCTTGCCGTGATTCTACCAACCTTTCCTTCATCAGCCCTTCTTCTGCGCTTTTAAGTCTTTCTATAGCCTGAGCAGAATACTGGCCTGTAGTACCTTTCAATTGAATGTACTTGTTTAACCAATCTACACTTTGTTCGAAATTATTAAGATGAAATGAGTTTTCACCGAAGTAATAGACCAAGTCGGAAGGAACACTTTTGGCAGTACGTAGCAATTGGCGAAATTGTGTATCAGCCAATAAGTATTCGCCACTTTGAGAAAGTTGTATGGCTGAATCCAATAACTGGTTAAATGCGAGCTTTTCAGAAGCCTGGCGTTGCATCTCAAACTCCTGAATCTTTTGTTCCTGTGTTTGGGCAGACGCCACCAACTGGAAGGTCAGGATAAATAGAAAGGGGATTATCGTTTTCACTACTTCAAATTATTCAAACAACTTCTTATCCAAATCAAGCCATTCCAGGGTAGAGTTACTGAAAATGTCCTCCTTGCTTTCCTGACTAATATCCATCTCTTCAATAAACTTGCCAATCTCCAGATCACCTAATGGAAACGGATAATCTGACCCTAAAGTTATTTTTTTCGTTCCTTGAAGTTTGATCACATACTCCAGCATCATGGCATCGTGCGTGATACAGTCCACCCAAAATTTACCCAGGTAGTTGCGCGGGTTTACATTGTTGTCAATGGCGACAAGATCGGGGCGACAATTAAAGCCATGCTCGATCCGGCCAATGGTTGACATAAAAGAACCACCAGCATGGGCGAAATTTATCCTTAGCTTGGGCAGCCGCTCAAAGATTCCTCCGAAAATCATGGAGCACATAGCGCGGGAAGTTTCAGCTGGCATTCCTACCAACCACGGGAGCCAGTACCTTTGCATTTGCTTCATGCCCATCATGTTCCAAGGATGAACCAACACCGCCATACCCAACTTTTCACAGGCTTCGAAGATGGGGTAGAACCTTTCTTCATTGAGATTTTCATCATTGATGTTAGAACCGATTTGGATCCCTTTTAAACCAATTGCTTTACAGCGCTCCAACTCTTGAACCGCCAGTTCTGCGTCTTGCATAGGTACCGTCCCTAACCCGATATAATTTTTCGGATACTTAGTTACAATTTCGGCTATATGATCATTCAAAAATTCTGAGACGGTCAGGCAGTCGTGTGGCTTAGCCCAGTAAGAAAACATAACCGGGATGGTGCACACTACTTGTACTTTGGTGTTGAAGACTTCGTATTCTTTTATTCTCAGTTCAGGATCCCAGCAATTTTCTTTGATTTCTCTGAAAAACTGGTTGCCTTTCATCATCTGGGCAGCTCCTTTTTTATGATGCTGTAAATAGATGAAGTCGCCATAACCGAATTTATCACTCCACTGGGGCAGTTTTTCAGGAAGGATGTGCGTATGCGAGTCTATTTTGAGCATTTCTGAAAAGGGCAATCCTCAAATTTACGAATAAAGTGCGGATGTAGGAAAGGCAGAAAGTTTTATCTCGTTAGTCAGGTCGTACCACCTGACTGTCAACTTAGGTCTTGCCGAAAGCATTGAACCACAGTGCAAATAATTGTACATTAATCTCATCACAAAAACCATTCAAATGAGAACGATTATAAAGTTAACTTTTATAGGTAGCCTGCTAGTGGGGCTGGCATATGATGCCAAGGGACAGGCATCTAGATCGCAGTCCGCAGATAGTGTGATGATCACTATTTTCCTAAAGCACCAGCAAGACAAAAGCCTGGATTCGTTGGGTAAAATACAGGACAAGAATAAGTTTCGCGAAATGTTTCCGCCAAAGTCGGCCCGGGTTATTTCCTGGTACGTAATGATGGGAATTGGACAGGTGGTAACAGTAAAAATACCTGGCGGAGAACTTCGTACACTTAATCTGTCCATCGAGCGGGGAGCCTGGGGTGCGTTTAACACTGAGTTTTATCCTACTTATGACTTGTGGCCTGTCATTAAGGCCCGAGAATCGCAAAAGTAGTAAAAGTCAAAACCCTAAAGCATTTTAATACAGTCAGGTCTTCCGGCTTGCACGAACCCTGGGTTTGTAGTATAATATTTTGAAACTTACGATTGGTAATTTCGTTTACGGATAGTAATCGAAAGACACCCTCAGTTATGAAATACCTTATCTGCACTGCCTTTATTTTTCTGTATACCGCAATTGGTGTTAATCATGCAATAGCTCAGCAAACCTCCAACAAATTAACCAATGAAGTTCAGGAAGACTGGTTAAGGGCACTTCAACAATCAGAAAACTTGTTACCTTTTTATACGCACAATAGTGGAATGTTGATCAATGATTCCCTGTATGTAGGGTTGGATGAAATTGCTGAGCAACTTAAGAAGGTGTACTCCTGGCAGATTCAAGACTATACATCCGAAGAAACATTCCAATTGCGCGAAAATCAAAAATTTGAACTCGGATCATATCAATCTAAAGATGGGAAAACGTACAGCACCATCATAGGGTGGAGAAAAGGTGCAGAATGGAAAAAGGAGTTGGAGATATGGTATGAGAAGACTTTTTCAGGTACTCAGGAAGATATAGTTGAAAAGGAAAGAGGTATATGGGAGAAGCATTCCAATCAACACCGGCCGGATTTAATTGTTGAAGAGCTGGCCTCGCAAAACGGAAAATACTTTAACAGAGGAAAGGAATATCATCGAGATGAGATAGCCAGCGCCTACTCCTACATGAACAATAGTTCTTATTCAATTAAGTTGACTTCTTTAAAAGTATTACAGGTTGATGAATCTACCATTTTTGACATCGGAACATTCGATGTGGGAGGGAAGGGCCTTTATACCCTGATATGGAAAAAGGAAGACGGTAAATGGAAGTTATTATTGGATTTTAATTTTTAGGAATATTATTTATTACCCTTATCCCCGGTTTATGTCCCCACGAACCAAGCGTTAGTGCTTAAGGCTTTTATATTAAAGTCAGTATTCCGCCCTACCAGCTAATTAAAGACCTCTCTAGCCTTTGTTGGTGTTCTTCACCAACAAAGATCCTGTATCGAGACTACCTTTCACCTATAGTGCTGTCAGGTCTTCCGACCTGTTAGCTAATTAAAACCTCTGCGGTCCGACTGTAGAGGTTTTTTGTTTTATGGGAATTGAATTTTTGAACTTTTAGGGTTATTCCCATGGAGGTTCGTGAGGACACGAACCTTGGGTTGATGGGAATATTGTTTATTACCCTTATCCTTGGTTCGTGTCCCCACGAACCAAGCGTTAACCAACTTTACTTCCTTTTTTCCTCATCTGTGGTGAGTGCTTAAGGCTTTTATATTAAAGTCAGTATTCCGCCCTGCCAGCTAATTAAAGACCTCTGAAGAAAGTCTGCAGAGGTTTTTTTTATTGAGGTATTGAATCTTTTAGGGTTATTCCCATGGTGGTTCATGAAGACACGAATCTGAGGTGGAGGAATATGAAGTGTATTCAAAGAAAAGCATTCTGTAACCATCCTGGCGATTAATATGTCTAACCTGAAGAACTACCATAGACTGAAAATAATAATGAAGACAACAATTAAGGGAGTATTGTACTTTCCCATCACAAGAATTATACTAAGCATTGGCGTTTGCTTTTCACTCTTTGTTGTAATTCAAAATTTTGTTTCCAAACCACTTTTGTACAGCATTGTTCAAGATAGGAATATTGCCGACCCTATTATTCATTTCATTTCTCTACTCACTCTAGTATTTGGCTACTACTTCTGGTTTCGTTTATATGATAAAAGAGAGATCACAGAGTTATCCATTAAGCACTTGCGCAAAGAAATGTTTGGCGGTTTTGCATTAGGTTTTCTTACAATATCTATTTCTATTTTTATCCTCTATTTGTTAGGATACTATCAGTTTGTTGAGATAACAACAGTTCATTATTCGTTAAGACTGTTTGGACTTTTACTGATGGCCGCATTCATTGAGGATTTATTCTTTAGAGGCATCATAGTTCGAGAGTGTGAGAATTGGTTGGGTACCAATGCAACCTTAGTCATCGGCATGCTGTTCGAGTTGGATCATTTGTTTAACCCCAATGCCAATCTTTTTAGTGTGTTTTTTATTTTGGTTTGGGGATTCACGATGTCGATACTGTTTGTATACTCCAAAAGAATTTGGCTGCCATTTTTCTTTCATGTAGGATGGAATTTCGCACAACCTTTTTATGGTTCTAATCTTACAGGTCTTGATGACATGGGGCACATTTTTCAATCGAAATTAACGGGCCCCGAATTACTTACCGGAGGGGCTGTGGGAGTAGAGGGTTCCATTTTTACAACAGTCTTCTTATTGTTTATTGGCATCACGCTCTATTTCCGCGCCATGAAAGAAGGTAAGATTATAAAGAGAAAGTAAGTGAATGAAAGAATATGGGAGATACGATATTTTTTCCTAGCCCCTATCCAGGTTCGTGTCCCTGCGAACCAAGCGTTAATCAACTTACTTCCCTTTTTTCTTGGGCACAGGATCATACCCACTGGTGCCCCACGGATGGCAGCGCCCAATTCTCTTCATGCCCAACCAGGAACCTTTAAGTGGTCCCCATTCCTGTATGGCTTCGATGGTGTATTGCGAACACGAAGGAGTGTGGCGGCAATGGGCGCCTAAGAGGGGAGAGATGCTGAGCTGATAAAAGCGAACGGGCAGAATAAATATTTTTTTGAATATGTTACTGATGGCACTCACTACTCAATGACATAATCAATTTCCCCGTCCTTACCGTCTTTTAATTGCACCCCCATGGCTTTGAGGTCGTCACGAATTTTGTCGGACAAGGCAAAGTTCTTGTCGGTACGTGCTTTTTTTCTAATCCCAATCAGCATTTGAATAATACCATCCAAAAGATCGGTGTTTTGCTCTTGCTCCTCGCGCAATCCCAACACATCTTGAATGAACCCTAAGTAGGTTTCCTTGAATTGATTGAAAGTAGCTTCGTCAATGCTGCCCACTTGCTGGTTGCCAGATTTAAAGTCATTGATACGAGATGCCATTTCAAACAAAACGGCTAATGTTTTTGCCGTGTTGAAATCATCACTCATGTTCAGATAGCACTCATCAATCAAGCGGAGCAAATCTGTTTTCAATTCTTCGTTGATGATACCTGCTCCCGGATAGGTAAATTCTTTTAAAGCGTCCAGTGCATTCATCAGTTTGCGATATCCTTTTTCTGCAGCATTTAATGCTTCATTGCTGAAGTCCAGTGTACTGGAGTAGTGTGACTGCAGCATAAAGAAACGAACCGCCATAGGGGCATAGGCTTTGGTCAGCAAAGGATGAGATCCGGTGAACAACTCACGAGGCAAAAACGAATTGCCTTTGGACTTGCTCATCTTTTCTCCGTTTACTGTTAGCATATTAGAGTGCATCCAATACTTCACCGGGGTAATACCGTAAGCGCCCACACTTTGCGCGATCTCGCATTCGTGATGAGGAAACTTTAAATCCATTCCACCTCCGTGAATGTCAAACTGTTTGCCCAGGTACTTGGTGCCCATCACAGAACACTCCAAATGCCAGCCGGGTATTCCTTCACCCCAAGGGGATGGCCAGCGCTGGATGTGGTTAGGAGATACACCTTTCCAGATAGCAAAGTCGATAGGGTTTCTTTTTTCATCCTGGCGGTCAAGCGCACGCGTACCCTCCATGAGCTCCTCTACATTTCTTCCACTGAGTTCTCCGTACTTATGTTTTTCGCTGAATTTATTAACATCGAAATAAACGGAGCCATTCACTTCATAGGCGTATCCGTTTTCGATGATCTTTTTCACCATTTCTATTTGCTCTACAATGTGACCCGTTGCTGTCGGTTCAATCGTAGGAGGGAGGATGTTGAAGATGCGACATACTTCATGAAAGCTGAATGTATACTTTTGAACGATCTCCATGGGCTCCAATTGTTCCAGGCGAGCGCGCTCTTCAATTCTATCCACGCCTTCACCAGCATCATTGGTAAGGTGTCCGGCATCTGTAATATTTCTTGCGTAGCGCACCTTGTAACCAATGTACGTGAGGTAACGAAAAACGACATCGAAGGCCGTAAATGTGCGCAGGTTGCCAAGGTGTACTTCGTTGTACACGGTCGGGCCACAAGAATAGAGCCCTACAAAAGGTGGTTTTATGGGTTCAAATTTGTCCTTTTTACCACTTAATGTGTTCGAGATCGATACAGGGTATTTTTCGTAAAGTTCCATTCTGGTCAACTAAAAAATCTGGTGCGAAGATACTATTTATATACAAGTTAGAGTACTAAACGCACGAGGGTAGGTTAGGTTCCTTAACGTAATTAGGAATTGAATAAATCCTGAGTTCCGGAATTACTCACAAACTGCGGCTCAGGTATATCCGTTTTGCAGTGCTTGTTCAATTGCTGAATAACGTATTTGCTTAGTTCGGGTGAGTAGATTTCCTCATGCTGATGCATAAAGAAATAAACTTTCTGGATACCCTGATTCATCCATAACTTTATTCGCTGCACCCAGTCATCTACACGGGTGTAGTCCGTTGGGTGTAGGCTATTGCCCACAAATCGGATAAAGGCAGAGGGAGTAGTCAATCGCATGTGCACGCAATCTCTTCGGCCGGAGGCATCTGTGATAATGGATCCGATTTTATGCTTCTCCATCATGCTAAATACTTTTTCAAAATGTTCTTCCTCAAACCACTTAGGACTTCTTAATTCAGTAAACACACTGATGTCTTTGGGTAGCCATCCCAGAAAATCATCCAGCACTTCATAGTTTTTGGGAGTGAAGTTGGGTGGCAGTTGAAGAAATATAGGACCAAGGTTGTCTTTGAATGCAGAGACACCTTCCAGGAATCGGGTGGTGACTTCTTCAGCACCTTTTAGTCTTTTGTAATGTGATATCTGATCCGTGAATTTGGGGCAGAATTGAAATCCTTTGCCCACTTTGTTTTTCCATCCTTCCACCTGCTTTTCCGTGGGCATGCGATAAAAGGTGGCGTTCAGTTCTATGCAATTGAAATGGGTGGCATAGTGTTTTAGGAAATCTGCTTCTTTGGTTTTTTCAGGATAAATTTTCCCGACCCAGTCCTTGCGGCCCCACTTGGCACAACCCACAAATACCTGAGGCTTCTTTTTGCTTTTACTTTTTTTTAAAACAGCAGTAGTCTCTGCCCTGTCAGGTGGAAGGGAGAAATCTACATCGCCCAGGTCGTCTTCTTTTATTTTTCCAAAATCCATGAGAAATGGGGTTAGAAGAGTAAGTTATTAAATTATGGGTGTCGGTTCAAACCGAACTCAAACCTAACTTAAGGAACAAGGAAGAACTCGTATTTATTACAGGCATTGTATAACCTGAACACTTGAACTCCATTCCCTGGAAGGTCAAAAGCATAAAATTCTCCTCCAGCAAAAATCTCATCTGTGATTTCCTTTAATGCGGTCTCTGTGCCAGCAGGGGGGGTAGCGGAGTAGTAATATTGATCAAGCAGGTCAATCTTAAACAAATTAACAGCGGTGGTGGTGGGCTGGTATTCTCTAACATATATCTCACCATCCTCCATGATAAACCCGACAGAGTAGATGGGAATGGTAGGGTCGTTGAGCTGTACTCCATAGAACAATACAAATCCACTCGTTCCTGGAAGTTTCGTAGCAATGCTTCCCGTTTCTTGAAGGCTGTTGCCTTGCTCATCAAAAATGAAAAGTGCGTTGACTGTGTATACAGTTTTTCCAAAATCAATACCCCTGTTGCTCAGCATTGTGTTAACAAGCGTGGTGGTTCCTAATCCTGAAGTTTGTCCTGTGTATAGAGGTTCAGTATTATTTACACCAGAGGCACAAAGATCAGGGCCGGTAAGGCTGAAATTACTTAATGTAATGGCGCTAATGTTGTTGGACTGTCCGTTGAAAACAAATGACAAAGGCTCTTGTAGTTTCAACTGACCATTGGCTAATGTGAACTTGCTAAAGTGGTTTAAAGTGATCCGAGAGTTGGCTAATACTTCGTCTCTTGTTGTGCCTATTCCAGCAAATTCAGCTGTGAGGTTACGTTTGGTCAAATCGATGGTCCAGAAGATAGAGATATTTTTATCACTTAAGATCAATTGCTGCGTAGGAGAGATATTTCCGAAAATCTGTGGGTTCTCAAGGTTGAATTGACCCAGGTTTTCCGTGATCTCTCTCGCGAATTCATTTTCATCATTGGCACCAGCAGGTGTAAATACCAACTGAGTAGGGTTGGAGGTATCCGATATGCTTTGGAAAATCAAACCATCACCTTCTTTTTTCTTAAATAGAAATTCAAACTCTGCTCCAAAAGTCGCCTGATCCAATTCGAAGAGATAATGGAAAACACCGTACGTTTCTAATATTAATTCAAGACCCAACGCATTGTCAACGCGGTAGCTAATGGTATGGTCGAAAAACTCCCCGCTGTTGTTGGGTACATCAGATTTGATGTTCACATTACCGTCAGGGGTAAACTTCATAAGAATAAGAAAAGTGCCTGACTCTTCTGTGGGTTGATACTCCAACCTCCATCCGTTGGTGGGAGCGGTCAGGTCTGACTTCAAACCATCTATAGCTTCTTTTACTCTCTCTTCAACTGGTGGTAAATCAGTATTGTCTTCTGTACAGGAAACTGTGATGAACAAAAATATCAATATGGCAATAAGCGATCGCAACATCTTAGTTCAATTTGGCTTGAATTGCATTTCGTACAGCTTGCAGATCAACACCTACCACTTTTACATAATGCTCTCTGATGGCAACTAGTTTTTCTCTTACCAATTCACGACCGGCATTTCTTGCTTCACACTCCGGTGTAAGGCAACTGGGTTCATCGGTCATGAACTCAGACTCAAAATTGGGATTGTATAAAAAGAAGGCTACAGTTTCAGCAAAGTCTTCATTAGGAGAACTTGTGCCATAAGGAGAAACGAAGCCACGCTTGAGCGCATCCTCGTCACTCAGTGATACCCAAAATCCAGGGCTGGTATAACCAGCAGGGGAAATTTTTTCAAAGTCGGCCGGAAGTTTGTTGCGTTGATGTACAATGTGAGCAAACTCATGATAGACTGTTTGTAATTGAAGCGCCTCCCACTCTTTGTCAGCCGGGTCAATGGCATTAACGTAAGTAAAAGTGATTTGCGCACCAGCATCTGCAGTACCCAACACCACGGTGCCATCATCGTTATAGATAAATCCTCCTAGCAGCACGACTTCTGAGGGTACATACGCTCTGAAATAGGCTTCACCATTTTGCACTTCAAGAAAAGGATCTACCCAAAACTTTTGAATGAAGTCAAGCATGGGTTGAACCACTTCCAGTCGGGGAGGAGCAACACGTTGAGTAGGGCCGATGTACCGGTCAACAAAACGGTAGCGTATGGCCATTCCGTATTTTTCCCTGAAGTTGGTTTCAATGAATTTATCCAGGTCGGTTTCCAACTGAACATCCGTTTGTGTGACGGGCACACTAAGCGATTCGTCAGGGTAGCATCCTGTTAAAAGCAAAATCGAGCAGAATATAAAAATGGTTGCCTTCATTTTACCTTGGGTTTGAAGTTAATCCTCCTACATCTATAGCTGACCTGGGTATTTGCAAAACTTTTCTTAGGTCGTCATCCTTTAGTTCAATGGTTGAACCATCCTCAAGTATATGCTCTACCTCTATTTCAAAACGTTTAATGTCAAACCACCGCATGCCTTGCACGAAAAATTCTCTTCTACGTTCTCGGATCAACCATTCAATCACTACGGCACGGTTGCTCACGTTGCCGAAGCCACCCACCCCAAAAAATGTACGGAGGTCATTGATAGTTATCGTGTTGGCTCCACTGTATCGTTTGTTCGCCAATGTCTGAAGGTCTGTCATAGCTTCCGTTATCCTGTTTTTTTCTGCCAATGCTTCTGCTCTGTTGAGCAATACTTCCTCACCTCTGAACATGATGCCAATGTGATAGGGAGTACCTACATTGGAATTAAGGCTACTGCGTTCAAAAAGACTTTCATAACGTGCTGGAAAACCTCCATTTTCTCCCTTTTGATAAGAAGGGTTTTCTCTTTCATCTGTTCCTCCAAAAGGATTAGTATCAAACACATCATCATAGATGTCGTTAGTAGGTCCGTGTGCAAAATCCAGCCGTTGTACCAGAGAGATTTTTCTCATCAATAACAAATTGCTCCTCTGCTGAGGAGAGGAGTAAAGTTGTGGATAGGCTGTGGGTGAATTGGATGCATTTTGAAACTCAGCAGCAGTTAAGTCCCTAACAAACGAACCTGGGTCACTACCCAACATTTGTGTACTGTACTCAATGCATTTGTCAAAATCACCTTTGAACAAATAAAAGCGAGAAGCAAAAGCCAGCGCGGCATTTTTATTGAAATGGTATTTGCCAGAATTATTGAAAAAGGTGTCATCAATCAACTCGATGCCTTTGAGCATGTCGGCTTCTACCTTGTTGTATACTTCTTTTACGGTGTTGCGTTTGTAGGTTTTTATGAATACAGTTTCCGGTGTTTCCACATAGGGTACACCCTTGTCGCTTTCTGCTTTATTTTCATCGTAGTGTTTGCTAAAAAGGTTAACAAGCATAAAGTGACCGTATGCCCTGGCCAGACGTGCCTCAGCTTCTACCGCTCTTTTTCTTTTTAGCTCTGTCTCAGTTTTGGCTGGGAAGGTTTCCAATGCTGCTAAGACCTCATTGGCATGGGCAATGGCATTGTACGTTTCTTGCCAGTAGAAAGATGGAGTGTCCAGTTCGTTGGGATCATCAATGAAATCTTCCCAAGCATAAGCACGCTCATGCGATTGACGCAGTGTCACTTCTCGTATGAAACCAGAGTTATCTGTCATCCAGTCAGTGAATGCAGGTGAGGCAATGGAGTACGCGCTGGTGAGCAATTGAGATGCTTTGTCCAGATTGTCTAGCGTTACTCTATTATCAGGTGCTTCATCGAGAAAGTCGTTACAAGCATTGGGAACCAATATTAGTGCGCACAATACTATGGTTTGAAATGGGGTTCCGATGGTTCGATTCAATATTCTCATAATCCAATATTTAATGAGAACGTAATAATTCTTGGTTGTGGTAAGGCCACACCACCTGTGCTAAAGAATTCCGGATCTTGTCCATTCAGGGCCTTGTCAGAATAGAGCAACGCAAGGTTTTGTCCTTCTAATGAAATATTTGCGTTGGTGAGTCCAAGTCGGTTGGTAAGGTTGCCGGGAAGCTGATAGGAGAGCCTAGCGGTTTTGAATCGGATATAACCTCCATTGGCCACTCTGGTGCTACTCTTATTATAAAGGTCATAAGCACTTTCTATTTCACTTCCAGTTTGTACAACTCCCTGATCCAAAATAACAGGTATAGTGGTAAGGGATTCATCTCCGGGCACAGCCCAGCGATTCACTAGATCACCAGGCAAAGCGTCAAAATCAGAGTAACTGGAAAAGAAGGCATCATTCAATCTGATTTTGTAATCGTATTTAAATGAGAGTAAGAAACTAAGGCTAAAGTTTTTGTAGTTGAAGGTGTTGGTAAGTCCGCCAGCTCCACGGGGTTCGTTAGGACCTTCATAGATAAGAGTTTCTTCCAAACCGGTTCGTTCCTGTAAATCCAATTGAAAAACTGTCTCTCCATCTCCATCCAGAAAAGTAGGAATGCCCCGATCGTTAAGTCCAGTAAATCGCGTTGAGTACAAACCTCTTCTGGGGCCACCCAAAACGGCCGCACCATTTTGCCCGATAGCATCTACCAACCTTGGGCCATAATCCAATCGGGTAATTTTGTCTTTGGTATACCCAAAATTAAAATCCGTTCTCCAGCTAAAACCGGGCTTTCTCAGGTTTACTGTAGAGATAGAGACCTCAAATCCACTGGCCTCCATGTCTGCAAAGTTCCCGACCTTCAAACCTTGCCCGCCAATTCCACTTGTTTGTACAACACCAATTAGGTCGAAGGCATTGCGTATGTAATAGTTCAATGATCCGTTGATGCTTGTCTTTTTCAGTGCAAAGTCTAATCCTACATTAAACTCTTTTAGTTTTTCCCACGTAAGTTCGGTGTTGGTAAGGTCTACAATGCTTAGTACAGGTTCCACATCCGTAGGCCTGATGGTAGCATCCGCTCGTAGGTTGAGAAGCGCACTGGCGTTGGGAGGGAGGTTGCCAGATATACCGTAGGTAGTTCTCAGTTTAAGTGTGCTAAAAAGATTGAGCACCGGTGTGTTTTCAAAAAAACTTTCATTGTCTATGTTCCAGGCACCACTCACATTCCAGGTAGGCAGGTAACGCACCGAATTACTTTCTCCCAATTGATTTGATCCGTCATACCTTGCTGTGAAGTTGGCAACATAGCGCGACTTGTAGGAATATCCTCCATTAAAGAAAAGTCCAACAAACCGATCTCTTTCTTCTGATCGGGAGTAGTAGTCAATATTTTGAAGGTTGAAGAACTCAATAATTTTTGGGTCGGTGATCACTACACCACCGCTTTCGTAAATTACTCCTAAACCTGTAGCGCTGGTGGTTAACCTGTTGGTGAATCTGATTTCTTCTCCTGCTAACACGTTGACTTCATGGATTTGATTGAAAGTTTTAGACCAGTTCACACTCATCCTGTTAAAGAAGTTAAGCAGGTTGTTTTGGTCCAGGTAATTGAAACCACCTTGAGGAAGTACTACCTCTGGGTTAAGTCCTGGGTTGTCAGGGTCTCTGAATAACAAGTTATTGGCATCCTGAATAAACTGTGTAGAATTAGCCCTGTAGGCTTCCGCTTGATTGGATCGCTCGTGTACTGTGTGGTCTCTTCGGGTGCTGGCATAGCGGGCCTGAAGTACGCCTTTAATTGAAATGTTGTTGCGAGGCCTGATTTCAAAATCCGTTTGCGCTGAGATATCAGAAACGGTGATGTCCATGAAGTTCAGTTCCAGTTCCTCCAGAATATTAAAAGGTGCATAATTTCTTCTGAAAAACTCACGTTCACCATTATCATCAAATGGGCGAATGGATCTTGCAGTATTTAAGGCATAGCTAAAAGGGTTGATATCAAAGCCTCTACTGAATCGGCCGGTAATCGGATCAAATTCTCTGTTGCGTGTACCGGGCACTTTCTGATCGCGGTAACTGGCGGTAAGTTTCAATCCAAAAGTGAAAAGGTCAGACAGGAAATAAGTATTGCGTGCTGTACCTGTAAACCGTTGCACTTTATCGGCAATGGTTTGTCCCTGATCGGCAAGATAACTCACAGAGTAATAGCTGTTGGATTTGTCATTGCCACTGGTGAAACTTAATGAGTGCTGTTGTTGTAAGCCTACATCTCTAAACAGCACATCGAACCAATCGGTGTTGGCGTTTTCATACTTGTTTAGAAAGTTCTCATTCAACGTACCACCAACACCCCATTCTAATTGGTGATTGGCAATGAGATCAAACATTTTACCCATTGCACCGTAATTGGACGCCCTCACTGAAGTGCTGATGTCGATTAGTCCTTTTTCAAACAACTCTCTGTATACCGACATTTCCTCAGCGGAATTCAGTAAATCAAATTGATTGTAGGTGGGTCTGAGTTTACCGGAAAAATTACCTGTATAGTTTACCCTTAGTGCTCCGCTCTTTCCTCGCTTGGTAGTAATTACGATCACACCATTGGCTGCACGCGCTCCGTAGATAGCGGTAGCCGATGCATCTTTCAGTACCTGAAAGGATTCAATATCATTTGGATTAAGATTGGCCACCGATGAACTGATCAATGTATTGGCGTTTCCGGAAATGAAGTCATCAGCACTTACGTTGGAGAGGTCTTCCAGAATTACTCCGTCCACCACAAATAAGGGCTGGTTGTTGCCGTTAATAGAAGCATTACCACGTATCCTGATTTTAGGGGAGGTGCCAAATGTTCCTGACACATTATCCACACTTACTCCAGCGACACGTCCTTCTAATACACGCCCTACATCAGTGAGGCCGTCTATCTTTATATCCGACATCTTCACATTTTCAGAGGCTCCAGTAAAAAGCTTGCGCTCCACTTCCTGAAAACCGGTGACCACTACTTCATCGAGTATGTCTGTGGATTCACTGAGTGTAATGTTAAACGAGGTTTGGCCATTGATAGGCTGGCGAACTTCTTCCATCCCCACCATTCTGAAAATCAATACTTGATTGGAGTTGGCCTGAATAGAAAAATTTCCATCTAAATCACTTACAACACCGGTAGTGGTATTCTCGATAATGATATTGACACTCGGCAAACCAACGCCCGTGTTGTCGGTCACCTTTCCACTAACCGTGATTTCGGATTGTGCGTTGGCTAGGAAGGATGCACCACAACCAATTAGGCAAAGCAACACCCTACGTAATCCACCCCAAATTCCAACGCGCATAAGCTCCAGATATAATTCGTTCTAATATGTCTTTCGTTTTATCTCAGCTCGTAAAAGAAGGTAATGTCAATAAATTGATCGGCCTGATTAAAGCCTGTAACAGAAAAATTTCCTTCAGTGCCGTCCTCATTGGTTACAGAGGGTGCTTGTACAGGGTTAAATGTAGCCCCCATTACTGTTGAGAATGGATCGTTGAAAGTAATATTATTTTCATCCGCTCCATCCCAATCTCTTAGAACAAAAGCCCAACTCGCATTGGTCAAAATGAGGTCTCCGGTAACAGAGTTACTCACATCCTGTCCAGAAGCATTGAAGAAGATGGGACCAAGCAAAGAGTTTTCAATATCTTCATCGGTGAGGTCAGCATCACTTTTATTGACAATAAAATCCACTAACAAGTCTGGGAGCTGATCTTCTGGGTCTGCCTCGTCTTTATCCCAAGCATATTTTAAACCATCCGTTCCTATACTATCCATTGGGAATGCTTTTACAGAATAAGCAACAAGGTACCGTTGTCTTATGGTTATTTCTCTTGAAACAGAATCTACTTGGCCATCTTTTGTAAACGCTTTCAATACTACGCTAATTGCACCAGGATCATCAAAGGTGATCGAGGGTGATATTTCATCCGAAGTTTGTCCGTCACTGAATTTCCACTCATACCTATCTGCATTGAGGGAAAGGTTGTCAAACATCACAGGCCTGCCAACTTCTGCAATTTTATTAACGAAATCAACGGTTGAGCGAGGCAAAGGATCGTCTTCACTACAAGCAAATGCAAGGGCTGTTAAGGCAACTATCCACAACGAGCGGGTGAAATTCTTTATCATACAGTTAAAAGTTATGTCGAGTACTAAAAATAGACAAAAAATGGTAGGGGCACACTCCATCTACCTACTTTCATAAAGTTAAAAGTTCCAGCATAATTTTCAGAGGTGTTTTGGAAATATACCCCACAATGGAAGAGTAAATGCTACGAAACGGGTGAAATTATCAACCTAACGCCTAAGATTCGGATGCTTTGCGAAGATCTTTCAACCACCTGGGTTTCATTTTTTTGAAAATGAGTACTCCAAAAATGATAGTGGCAATGGAAGCAATGATCACTGTGGTAAAGAATGGAGATTGGGGAATGCGGGTTAATGTTTCGGAAACAAAAGCAGCGAACAAACCAACAATAGAATAATACATATAGGTAAGGTGGCGAATAAGCCATCCGGGCTTCCGCCTTATGGCAGGGAGGATACCCAGTAAAACGATAATCAAACTTGCAACAGCCGCCACATGGAAGGGGCCAAAAGTCCCAAATAAACCATAGAGCATAAATGCAGTGCCATTCATCGCCAACATTAAGTAGAAGTAGAGGTAGCCGAATAAACGATGCGTTCTTGTTCCTTTGCGTATAACTAGTACAAAGAGGCCAATTACCATAGCGCCAATAGCGGTAAGAAGATGTACAAGACCAGTGGTACTGTGAACGAGTGTAGTCATGATTTATTAGAAGTTGACAACTAGCCCAAAGTATACTGTTCGTCTGGAGAATAGGTTGGCTGTTGGGTTGGAATAATCAAAATTGTAACTGTAGTCGCGGACGTTTGTAAAATCAATTAGGTTTCCTAATCCTACAAAGGCAACGGAAGCGTATTTCTTTTTGATAAGCAGTAATTTGGAAATACTCAGGTCAATAGCGTTATAGTTAGGGAGTCGATTTGGTCTTCCAAAAGTAGGTTGGTAAACGTTGAGGGACTCATCCAAAAGTGCTGAAATAACTGGTGTGTAATAACTCCCTTCCCGGAATAGGAAAACAGTAGTTATGGTCCATGTTCCAAGGAATTTGTATTCCACATTTCCTCTTATAAAATATCCTATATCAAAGGGAGAAAAAGAGGGGGAATCATTTTCTTTCAAGCTCGCATCTAAACTGGTCAATGATAGTTGAGCTTTTACATTTCGGTTAACGGTATACTTACCATAAACCTCCAGCCCATTGACCTTTGTAGAAACTCCTCTTTGTTCTGCTTGTTTATGGAAGAGTGAAAAACTGGCCTCTAGTTTTTTAGTGTTGTATGCCAAGTCAAAGGAATGTTGAAGGCTTGAGATAATGAACGGATCAGTCTCTGTTCCCTGGGGCAGCTGATATTTATTATAAGTGCCTGTAGCAAGAATAACATTCAGTTCAGGTACCGGTTGGTATTTGATATTGAATTGTTTGCTGAGGAAACCTGATTGGTTTTCAATCGGAATGCTTTGTCTCAGGCCCCCGCCAACGATGATTTGAGGTGTTAAAAAGTACTTGCCATAAATATAGGTTTCAGGCAAGGCCACATGTTGCTTTCCGGTTGTTGATAGCGTGGGGTAAGCTTCGCCTACAGCGTAGTCATATTGTGGAAAGGTGCCATTAAAATCTGATTTTTTGTAATCGTAACTAATGCCGCCCTTTATCTCAGCATTAGTCATAAAGTGCTGATAATTAATGGAGGTAAAGAAGTCCTTCATTTCCAATTTTAGATCGATTGTACTGAAATTATAGCGACTGTTGGAGAAGCTCAAACCATTGTTAAAGGAGAGCTCTCCCTTCTTCAACCTGTACCGATAGTTCGCCACGGTGAAATTTCTTACTTTTTTCTGATTGAATATGCCAGATACCGTAGGTTGTTGATATTGAAATTGATAAGATTCGCGCAGCGTGTAGTTGAAGACTTTAATCACCGATTTTTCATTGGGTCGTAAGTAGTAGTGGATTCCCAAATCAATTGAATTGAATTTTTTCAATTGTTCAAGAGCACTTTTGTTTATCGCTTTGATAAATGTTGAAGGCTGGTAGTTACTGAATGCTGTGAGTGAAGACTTTTTACCAATGGGGCGTTGCGTATAGAGCCCCATGCTGGCCAGCGTCAAGGAAACTGTATTAACCGGTTTTTTGGGAATGACTTCATCGGTTTGTAATGCGATCAGTCCGGATGTGGTATTACCAAATTCAAGTGGAGGGTTGCCGGGAAAAACCAATACCTCTTTGATGAGAGCCGTATTGAAAATACTAAAAGTGCCTATGCCATTGAGTTGGGAATAACGCACGGCATCATTGATGGGCACATTGTTCAAAAAAATTCCCGTCTCAGCAGGGCTGCTACCTCGCAGGCTTATATTGGCCGACTCGTCAGTAGTGGTAGCGGAAGGAGAGGAGCTAACAGCAAGGATCGGATCTGCTTTTGCACTTGGATTGGTATAGATTTCGAGCTTCTTTATTTTTTTCTGAGTAAACTCTTCAGCAATTAGTCTCTCTGCTTTCACCACTACCTCCTCCATTTGCTTTTTGTCTGCTTCCAGCCTGATGGAATAATTTGTTGGAGTGGAGATGACCAACTGTGATTCCTTAAATCCGATGAACCGTACCAACAAGGTGTCGCCTTTGTTGGCCAACAGGGTAAACTTACCATCAGGATCGGTGGTTGTGCCAATAGATGGATTATGCTTATGAAACACATTTGCCCCAGGTAAGGCTTCACCACTGCCATCAATCACCAGGCCTGTTATATTTTGTGCGCTAGCCACCCATGGACTAATGAAAATGGTTATCAATGCGAGGAGTTTCATTGAGTGCAATGTTTATTATAGCGCTTTCGGAAGCAGTACTTGTTTCACCCACATAAACTCAGGTTCTATTACTAATGCCTTCTCAAAGAGTTGTTTTGCCTTTTCATTTTCTCCTTTTTTTAAATGGGCTTGTCCAGCAAATGCAAGGGCATCAAGGTACATCCAGTTGTTTTCGAGTTGACTGGGTTGCGCCTCGTACAGTTGTAAACATTTTTTGTAAGAGGAGATGGCTTCGTCCAAATCTCCGCCAAACATTTCAGGCGTGAAGAATTTCGAATTGGCATACAACTTTATCACTAGCGCAGATTGTGGAGATTGCTCCTTTGCTTTTTCCATAAGACTTCCGCTTTTGGATCCCAGAAACATGCCCATCATTGGGCTATAACCCATTTTAAGACCGTACACTGCCGAGAGTAACGCTTTTGGTTCGCCCCAACTTTTGTTGGCTTTGATGATGGCTTCCAGGTTATCGACTGTATCATCGTAGTAATCGTCAAACATATCTTCGTCCTGATCGGCCATGGTAGCCGAAAGCAGTCCGTACTGGGATAAGGCCAAGGCAAATTGAGTTTGTTTGTCTTTTGCTGCAGCCGCTTTTTCTTTTACTTCTTTTTTCCAAACCTCTTTTTGATTGGAGTTAAGGTAAGCATGGTAAGAGGAGGGGTCTCCCTGGGCATAGCCAAGAAGACTTAAAATGGAAAGTATAAGTAGTAAGAATTGCTTTTTCATAATTGATAAGTGTTTGTTGAATGATTATAATTTCATCAGATTCATTTCTATAGACTTCATCCATTGTGTGCCATCAGGAGAGTACTGGCCCAACTCATACCACGTCTTTTTCACGGGATCTAAAGTGATGGAGTATTTTACTTTACCTCCTGTAGGAATGTCAAACCCCCACTCAAATTGGTTTTCACCCAACACTTTGAAATAGGCGTCCGTGGCATAGCCTTCCTTGAGGTAAGATCTGAATTGGAATTCTTGTGAAGCGGGGTTGAAGTTGACAAATGCTAAGACGTTGAAAGTTACTTTGTCATTTTCACGCCCGATACCCTCAATAGAAAGTACCACTCCATCCAACTCCCATTTGATGTGTTCTGATTGAACCAAGGTCTGAGGGCCATTGGGTGTTTGAATAACTGCAGTGCCTTTCCAATCGCCAACGAAATAGGCAAGTTTTTTCATTTCGGATTTACACTGTGCTGAGAAGTCTCGTGGCTGTGCCATAAGCTGAGTGCCAACTAGGCTTGTGAGAATTAGAATTATTAGCTTTTTCATAGTATTGGGTTTTATGGTTAGTAAATAGTTTTCTTGGTATGCACTCTTATTCAATCTTCCATTTAGTAAAAGAAGATGACGTGGCTTCAATTGCATGAGCCACTTGATTGCAGCTTGATTCTTCGAATGACCGCTTAACTTCAAGCAGGGCTGTCAAGGCTATGACTATGCCTAATCCGATTAGCGTTATTTTATTTGTTTTCATTTGTATAAACTAGTTTATAACATAAACTATGTTAGCAAAAAAAATTACTTTTTGATATATTGTTGCAAAGACTTTACATAGTCTTCAAATGCTTTGATTCCTTTTTTTGTAATGATACAAGTGGTCAGTGGCATTTTCCCTTTAAATGATTTATTCACATTGATATAACCAGCAGTAGACAACTTATCTATTTGCACACTTAGGTTACCTGCAGTTGCACCAGTTTTTTCTTTGATAAATGTAAACTCAGCTGACTCAACACTAATAAGCAAAGATATGATTGCCAACCGAAGTTGGGAGTGAAGGAGTGGATCTAAGTCTTTAAACATTGTTCTCTCTTGTAGATCTTAACAAATACCCAGGTATTAGATAACCACAAATAATTGCAATGGCTCCAATTACAAATTGATTAAGAGGACTCATTAAGAAGCTGATTATGCCAAATAGATAGAAACTGACTCCACCAATTACCAACGGCCTAAACTTACAGAGTACACCAGTTACAATGGTAGGTAAAGCAGTAATGACAAGAATAACGGGGTTGATGTTAAAGTTGATCAATGACATGAAAAAAATCATTATGATTAAGCACAAACCATAACATATCCAGATCCACATGTTGATTCTATCAAGGTGAGTACTTTTTCTTTCTTTTTTTCCTTGTCGTTTGCCATAAATATAGCTAACGATCCATGCAGGAATAGTAATCAGCCAAATCCATTGTGGATTAGGAATGGTTGTGAATTTGATCATCACATACATTCCACAGTTGGCAAATACAGCTACCC
The DNA here is from genome assembly GCA_040216665.1 of Cyclobacteriaceae bacterium. Lineage (GTDB taxonomy): Bacteria > Bacteroidota > Bacteroidia > Cytophagales > Cyclobacteriaceae > ELB16-189. The sequence continues at coordinate 212,701 of JAVJOQ010000002.1, forward strand.
ACCCCCAAAGGATGAAGTAGAAGCTGTTCTTTCGAATATTGCCTTGTGCCTGACTTATCATTGACTGGATAATATCCAAACTTTGATCTGGAGAGAGATTGTCGGTTTCTTGTGTCATTTCATTTTTTTTAGGTGAATCCGCTTTTTGGGTCTAAAAAAGCACTTTTTGCTCACACTTATGTTCTTTAACGGAATAAATGTAAAGTAGTTTACATTATAAACCTAATTCTTAACCTTTATATTGATCTGCAGCTTTGTGAGTGAGTACTTTATTCTCACGGATACCACAGATTGCCACAGAATCAATTTATTATTCGGATAATGCTTTCTTTATCTATAAGTCGTGACGAATTAAAATTTACAAGAATCCCCAGTTTTTTATTTGACAGACGCAGGTATGTCAATAGCTGCTTTTTGTGCACATCATGAAGTGTTTCTACTGACTTTATTTCAATAATAACCTGATTCTCTACGAGTATATCAATTCGGAATCCAATCTCAAGCTTTATATCCTTATAGATAACAGGTAATGGTACTTGTGTACTTACTTTCAAACCTAAATGGAGTAATTCATGAGCTAGCGTAGTCTCATAAACACTTTCCAATAACCCTGGTCCCAATTCATTGAAAACAGTGAAAATTGCTCCCCTAATTTTAAAGGTCAGGTCGTTTAACTCCATCATGATAAGTTTTCTGTGTTAATCTGAGGTATCTGTGAGAAATCTAACATTTTGAAGAAACAATTCCGAACTACCACCACTTTCTAAACCAATCAAATTTGGGTACTTTGACCATCATAATAAAAACCTCTTTAATAATGAAATCATTTTATCAACTCATTTTAAGTGTTGCCTTTTTGGTGGCGCCAATTGCACTATTCTCACAAGCCCAACCGGATACCATTCCCAAGGCAGATGTTTCAACCACCAATCATGCGGTGCGGATTGATGGAAAAGTAATTAACTACAAAGCAATGGCTGGCACCATGCTATTGCGCAACAACGATGATGAGCCTATCGCTTTGCATGGGTTTACGGCCTATATCAAAGAGGGTGTGACAGATGCAAAGACAAGACCTATCAGTTTTGTATTTAATGGCGGCCCCGGTTCTTCTTCCATCTGGTTACATATGGGTGTAATCGGTCCGAAGCGAGCTGTGGTAAACGACCCCGGATTTACTCCAGCGGCACCTTATACTTTAGAAGATAACAATGCCTCCATATTGGATGTGTCAGATATCGTCATGATGGATCCGATCGGAACAGGATTGAGTCATGCTGTAGGTAAGGCCAAGAACAAAGATTTTTGGGGAGTAGATCAGGATATAAAAATGATCAGTCAGTTCATCCGTCAGTTTGTGAATGAGAACGATCGCTGGAACTCACCCAAGTATTTGATTGGTGAAAGTTATGGTACGTTTCGCAATGCGGGTGTGATGCACTACCTGCAACAAAACATGGGCATGTCTGTGAATGGCGTGGTGATGGTGTCAGCAGTATTTGACCTGCGCACTTTAGTTTTTGCCCAAGGTGATGACATTTCTTATGTAATGAATTTGCCAACGTATGCAGCAACCGCCTGGTACCATGACAAAGTACCCAATAAGCCCGCAAGCCTTGCCGCTTTTATTCAAGAGTCGCGCGAGTTTGCAAAAGGGGAGTACACCACCGCACTTATGGAAGGTGATGGCTTGGTAGGAGAGGCACGCAAAAAAGTTGCTGAACGCCTTTCCTATTTTACTGGGTTAAGCTTGGATTATATTGAGAGAGCAGATTTAAGAGTGAGTCAGCCTGAGTTTACGGAGGAGCTGTTGCGTGATCAACGCAAAACAGTGGGAAGGTTAGACTCAAGATTTATAGGCATTAATCAGGATCCATTGAGTCAATACTCGGCTTACGATCCTCAAAGTGCAGCTATTAGTCCAGGCTATACTGCTTTGTTTATGGATTATTTTTATAACACACTAAAAGTAAATAAAGCCAATACTTACTATACGTCAGCGTATGCACGCCAGGGATTTGATTGGGATTGGGATCATGCCATTAATGGTGCTGGATTTCCAACACCTCCTAATACAGGAACCGATATGGCATTGGCCATGTCAAGAAATCCATACATGAAGGTTTTAATTCTTAACGGTTATTATGATCTGGCAACACCTTTTTATGGTGTGGAATACTCAATCGATCACTTAGGATTGGAGAAAGACATTAAGAAGAACATCATAATGAAATACTATGAAGGGGGACACATGATGTACACACACAGACCTTCGCTTGAGCAATTCAAAAAAGAGACTGCGGAATTTATTTTGCAAACCAGTAAGCGGTAAGTGTGATGCAAGATGCTGGATTCTGGTTGCTTATAACTAGCATCCAGCATCCAGAACCTAGAAGGCATCATGCCAATGCCCATGTTCGTAAGACCAGACTTTTCCGGGAGGTGCTTCACCACTAGGAGGAGCTGAGGGACTGAATCCCTGACCTTGCGCTTCCGCACTACTGTTGGCGTCATTGATATAATACCCAACCACTCCGATAGCTAGCAAGGCAACCAAGATACCAGTAATGATAAAGGCCTGATTCATTCCACGATTGGATGTCTCGTTATCCATGTGGCAATTTTTATATTTTTTTCCACTGCCGCAGTGGCAGAGATCGTTTCTTCCTTTTTTTTGCATAAGCCCAGCGTTTTAACAATTCAAGTTAAAGAATAAACTTGAAAACGAGATGCCACTGGTATAATTGGAGGTTACTCGTCTTTAAGGCTATTAACCGGATTGGAAGTTGCTGACTTCAACGCCTGATAACTTATAGTTGCAATAGTAAATAGAGAAACGATGACACCCGCTAATAAGAAAGTGTTTATGCTGAGCGTGATACGATAGGCAAAGGATTCTAGCCATTCACTCATTAACAGATAGGCCAAGGGAGCGCCAAGTAAGAGAGATATTCCCACCAGTTTTGCGAAATCTTTGGATAGTAAACTTACGATACTTGTGACAGTTGCACCCAAAACTTTCCTTACACCAATTTCTTTTGTTCGTTGATTGGCAGTGTAAGCTGCAAGTCCAAATAAACCTACACAGGCTATTATAATTGCTATCAAGGCAAAGGTTGTCATCAGTTTTCCTGAAGCTTGTTCTGATTTGTAAAGGTTATCAAGCTGGTTATCCATGAAGGAATAAATAAAAGGGTCATTAGGCATCAATTCCTTCCATTTAGACTCAATACTGCCAATTGTTTGGGTGAAGTCATCATTATTGAGTCTGGCAATAAGAACGCTTTGGAAATTCAACTGACCTTCAGTACTCATTACTATCAAGGGAGTTATTTCAGAGTGCAGCGATTCAAAATTAAAATCTTCTATAACTCCGACAATGGTGTAGGGCACGGGCGTATCCGGATCTGCATTGTTGAGTAAAACGGTTCCAACTGGATTTTCCAGGTTCATGGCTCTGGCTGCTCTTTCATTGATAATAATAGAAAGCGAATCATTGAATGATCTGCTGAAGGATCGTCCTTCAATAATATTTAGGTTTAATGTTGTGGTAAAATTGTCATCGGCAGTCATACCTTTAGGGGTAAATATTTCAGAGGTGCCGGGCAATCGGAACTGCAGTCCGAAAAAATAACCGCCAGGGACTGTATTTCCGGAACCGAGGCTTGCAACACCCGGTAACATGCTCAGCTCTTGTTGCAATGCAGCGGACTCCTCATCCTGACTGTTGTGATTAATCACCACAAGATTCTCTTTTTCAAAACCAAGCGATTTACTTTGAATGTAATTCAGTTGATCATACACTACAATGGTTGCTGAAATAAGTATGATGGACATTGTAAATTGAAAAACAACAAGACCATTGCGCATCATGTTTCCTTTTGATGATGATTTAAACTTTCCTTTCAACACGGCTGCCGGCTTAAGTGCGGAGATGTAGAATGCAGGATATAAACCGGCAACTAATCCTAATGCAAAAGTGATTGCTAAAAGTACTGCGAGAGCTATTGAGTTTTCTGCCAGATTGAGATAAAGTTGTTTTTGGGCAATTGTGTTAAAATAGCTGACCGATAATTGTATAAGAACAATCGCAATTACAACGCTTAAAGCACTGATGAGAAACGATTCGGATAAGAATTGTGCAATAAGTTGACTCTTCCTCGATCCTAATACTTTGCGCACGCCTACTTCTTTAGCCCGCTCAGCAGAGCGGGCGGTTGCCAGGTTAACGAAGTTAATACCAGCAATGATAAGGATGAGTAGCCCAATAAAAACAAGAGCATTCACCAATGTGATGTTGCCATTGGCCTTAATTTCATTGGTGCGATTTGAATACAAATGAATATCTTCCAATGGTTGGAGTAAATACTTATAACCATTGCCATCAGCAATATACTTTTGATAGGATATACCCAGATCTCTTTCAATTTGGCCCGCTGCATATTTGTCAACCAGAGCTGGAATTTTAGATTCTGCCGACTCTGCTTTGGCATCTGTTGCCAATTTTACATAAGTAAAGGTACCTGCAATGTAATAGTTGGGCGCTTCAAGAAAATCGATACCTATTGCTGGACCGAGAGCGTCAAATTTCATGTGAGAATTTTCAGGAACGTCCTGCATTACCCCCACAACTTCGAGATTTTGATTGTCAAGCTCTAGTACTTTGCCGATAGGCTCCTCATCACCGAAGTATTTCACAGCGGTAGAGGCTGTCAATACAATCGTATTGGGATGTCTTAGCACGTCAGTTTTGTTTCCCTTTAAAAGTTGGAAAGGGAACACTTCGAAGAAATTGGAATCTGCAGAGAAGAAGTAATGTTCAGAAAAGATATTGTCTTTATAACGCACCACTGAAGCAAAGTTGGGGAAGCCTATAAGTCGTGTGGATGCTTCAACTTCAGGAATCTCTTCTTGAATTACATTGGAGAACCCACCTGGGATCATTGCAAAATGAGCTATGCGATCAGGGTAGATTCTGTCTTCTACAATGCGATAAATATTTTTATGGTCTGAAAAAAACTTGTCATAGGATAGCTCACCCTGAACGTAGAGGAAGATAATTAAAGCCGCAGCGGCACCCACTGATAATCCGAGGATGTTAATAATAGAATAGACTTTTTTATTGATGAGTGTCCTGAATGCAATTTTAAGATAGTTAAGCAGCATGCGTGTTATTTTTTTGGTTGACTACCCAATTACTATACCATTGAGTGAAATCCTTTATTTCAGCCAAATTAGTGGCCGGTGTGATACAGTAGGTGTACGAATTCGGGATGGTTTGTGTTTGTTAAATTATCACAAATCAGGGTTTGCAGGCCATGTACTTTGGAGTGTTTCTTCTACCCATGCTTGATCGACCTTATATAATTCGGAAATAAGATCGGTATATTCATTCAAGTTAAATAGCTCTACTTTTCCTTCCTTTAGTTGATCAAATTGTTCTTGAGTTGGAAAAGTGTAATAATTGCCAGTTCCAATTTGTTGAAAGGATGCGATGGTTTTGTGATTTGCGATTTTATTAATGATAGTGACTAATTTTTCGCATGCTAGTGGATATATATTGATAATGTGCCATAGTACACTTTTGCCAGGTGTCACAGTTTGATGGTTGGTGCCTATGATTTCCCCTGTGTCAATACCGCTATCCGAAATATAGTGGAGTGTGCTTCCAATTGTTTGATCTCCATTGAGGATGGCCCGAAATGTTCCAAGCACTCCTTTGTAATTGGGTAGAATAGCGGAGTGAAGATTTATAATGCCAAGAGGTGGGGTGGAAATGATTTTACCCTTGAATAGTTTCCCAAACCGAATAGAAATAAAGAGATCAGGTTTGAAGGCAGAGATATCACCCAAAGATGATCCTAAAGTCTCGATTAGAGTTATTGATACCCCATACTTTTTACCGATTTGATCAAATGATAGCAACCCATTAGTTGGTGTATTTTCCAGTTGCGGAAATAAATATTTATTGGGGAATTCTCTTTCGAGGAAGGCGAGCTGTTGGAGTGGGTTGATGGCTGATTCCTTTCCTACCTTTTCAGAAAGGTAGATGTTAAATTCATGATGGATCAGAGTAGGTAACAAACAATTGAGTGCAATATTACTTTCGAGGTCTTTGTTGAGGAATAGAGATATTTTCATTCCGCTTTTACATCTGACTTACTTATCCTCTGGTAAATATTTTACAGGGATTGAATTACCAGTTCGCTCACTATCATACGTCCAATTCAGTACCCACCATCGCTCTCGATCATAATAGAGTTGGATGCTGTTGATACCTCTTCCTGTTACAGGCCCGTTCAGTTGATCTCTTGATTCATAGGTACTCCACACATGAGTAATGTTGCCGAATGTCTCTGTCACCCGGTGAATCTCTGATTCATAAAAAGCATCCTTCGGTACATTGGCGTGAAACTCTTTTAATGTCATGGCGCGGAGGAAAGGTTCGCCAGACCTGGTAATGCCCGAGACCATCACATTGGCCATAGGGTGATGGAGTGACTTGTCGCGTTCTGTTTGTTTTGGTCCCTCTGGCCCTGACACAACCTCATAATAGGCTTTGATTATTCCATCCAGCGTGGCAACATCTTTTTTTAAAGGGTAGGGGTTTTGGGAATTGGCATAGCTAAAACCCAGCATTAATAGTAGGGTGATTATTTTTTTACGCATAGTAAATTTAATCTATTGAACGGGCTCATTCATTTTTAGGACATAAATATAGGGCCAGTTTTTTCCTGTCACCAGCATCGATTGGGTGCCTTCATGCCAGGCAATGCCATTGAGCACATCAGCTTTCGGATTGATGAGAGTGGCTTGTTGAACTAATTTGGAAAGATCAAGAAATCCAACAGCTTCTCCATTTGCCGGGTTGATCTTTGCAATCCAGTTGGTGCGCCATACGTTGGCATAAATATATCCATCAATGTATTCCAATTCATTAAGCGCGTTGACTGGCTTACTGTTAAAAGTTACTTTTAGTTCTTTTTTTACTTTGAAGGTAAGCGTGTCTCTGAAATAGAGTTTGCTGGTGCCATCACTCATTATCAAATCAATATTGTTATGTGTTAACCCCCAACCCTCCGAATTGTATTCGAATTCTCGTAACTTTTTATAAGTATCAAGATCATAAACAAAACCAGTATTGGTTTGCCAGGTCAACTGGTATATCTTGTTGTTCAAGATAGTAATACCTTCACCAAAGTACTTTTTATCAAGCGTTATCTTTTTGTCAGCAACACCGGTCTTGATGTTTACAATACCAATCCATGAATCTTCCTGTCCGGTACTCTCATAGAGCTGACCTTCGTGTATTACAAGTCCTTGAATAAATGCGTCTTTATTGTGGGGAAAAGTATTTTGAACTTTGAAATCTATAAACGTTGGGTTTTGAATAGTTTCGTTTTTTGACGTACAAGAAACTAGGATGAGCCAAAAGCTAAAAAAGTAGGTGAATCGACTTTGCATTTGTTATTTAACGGAATTATTGATCCAAAGATGACTAAACCAATGCCAATTTCCTGAACTATCGGGTGCAGTTAGTGTATAAAGTGTCCTTCGTCTTGCTGATAGATCGTGGGTTGATTGCAGGGTCAAGGTCAATTTGCCAGATGCACGGTCCATAATTTGAATTGAACATTCCCCACCTTGTACAAAACATTGCAATTGATCTGTTAAAATTCCTTCAGTGTTCATAGTTAGTGTCAATAGCGGCCTATTGACTTGGTTAGCCATTAGATTTTCTTCTGGTACTTTTTTTGTCATTTTTAGGGCTTGCATCCTTGCTTTTTCCTCAAACATTTTGGCATAATTTTCAGACATGGGGAAACGGGGAATTTCATGTTTGCTTATCAACGTATTCATAACGCCTGAATTTTGTGCAGCAGCACCGGTAAAGCCAAGGGATTCAACGATACTCTTCATTTTTTGATCAAACTCTCCATAGGGATAGGCGAATACTGCAGGAGTAATCCCTAGGTTCTTTTTTATCAACTGTTGAGCCAACAATACATCATTTTCAAAATCAGTGTATCGCAAGGAGGGTTCTTGATTTAAAAAATAGGCGTGTGTATCAGTATGATTACCGATTTCTATTTTCTGGTTTGATGCCTTCTTCAGCTCTTCCCAGTTCATATAATCTCCAGCGCCTACAGTTGCTGTGTTGATAAATAAGGTAGCAGCAAATTGATATTGATTAAGCAGCGGTAATCCATTCTTAAAAAAACTTTTGTACCCATCATCGATGGTGATGACAGCTGTCTTTTTTATTGGATCATCATTGGAAAGATAAGCGATTGCATCGGATAGATTCAATACCTGATACTCATGATCCGCTAACCAGGCAAGATGTGTATTAAAATCTTCGATATCGATATTGGTACTTGGAAAACGACCATCTCCAAAGCGGTGGTAAACAAAACATACTACTTCTTTATAGCTTTCATTTATTTCATCAGATGAATAAGGTTGATCAGCTTCCTTGGTGGGTTGGGTATTGCAGGATAAGGCCAATGTGGTTAGCATAATGATAAGTACACGCATCATAGTTCAACGAAGTATTGAGGATCGATGATATAATTGTCGTATTGAGTGAGGTTGTTGTACTTAATAATTTTTTTTAGCTGTTCGGTGTATTCGTACCTGCGTTCACTGTAATATTTCAAATGAGGTAGTAAGGTGAAGGGATCATTGCTTTCTAGAAGAGCTGTTCGTAACTCCCTATACGCGTGAGCAGATCCAAGTGTTTTAAAGTAATCAGCTATCGATTGCGATATGTCATCATAAGCCCGTACATGAATTGGACCTGATGCTCGCTTCAAACCCGCCTTTATTCTGGGTTCATTGCGATTGTAAGACCACATGCCAAAGATGTTATTTCCTTCTTTGAAAAACCTTGACTTTCCCCACCCGCTTTCTACTGCTGCCTGCGCCAGCACGATACTATTGGGCACAGTGCTCATTCGCTTCAATAAATTTTCGATATCGCTGGCTTTGTACTGTTTTTCAAGGTTAAAGTAGTAGATGCTATCTTCCTTATTCCATTTTTCTTTCTCCTTCAACTTGTGTACTTTTTTTCTTTCTGTTTCAAGGTTGTGTTTTGTGATGAGAATAGAAGGCAAAACTGCTGAAATGAATAAAGCCTTGGCTTTGGGGATAGGTTGATTTCCCAGGTCAATTATTTGGGTATAGACTATTGGTTTTACCAATGAGTCTTTTATAATGTGAATCTGACTTAGTGAATCAACCTTTACTCTGGTAATCTGAAGTGTTTTTTGTTTTTCATTACAACTTGTAAAAGCAATGACTGTCAGTAGAAACAAACCCCAATCTTTTTTCCGGAAGACCATTGCTAAATATAACAGATTGATCTATTGTTCAACATATGCGGTGGCTTCTATTTCTATAAGACAACCATAATGGAGTTCACGTGTTGGCACTACGCAACGCACCGGTTTATGTGAGCCAAAGAATTCACCGTATATTTTGTTTACTGTACTCCACATTTCCATGTTCGGTATGTAAATCCTCACTTGCAGTACTTTAGTTTTACTGCTCCCAGCCTCATTCAATATGACCTCTAGATTTTCTAGTACTTGTAATGCTTGTCCCTCTATTCCCTGAGGTATTTCCTTGGTTTTTGGATGGACAGGAAGTTGACCAGAAACGTAGACAATGCCATTATGCCTGATGCATGGGGAGTAATGCCCATTGGGTTGAGGAATATTTTCTGAAATTACTATTTCCATATAAGCTTGAATTTTGGTTGAATTCTCATTTTGAAAGCATTATAAGCCTATTTTCCTATTAATTGAATGTAAAAATCTATTGCAGGCAAATTATATGTTGGTTATTGATTATATTCCTAAGTAGATTTTTCATAGTTGATTTTTTTGATGATAGAAGTGATTACAGAATGAGCAGCCCCAAAACTACAGCATTGAAAGAGTTTCCTTCCAAGGCTACTCTGTTGGAAATGGAGATGAAGGTAATGAAAATGATCGCCACGGATGAACCTTTAAGCGCAGTTCTGGATCAAGTCACCCGAAACTTTGAAAAGAATATTGAGGGCTCACTTTGTTCTATTTTGTTGATGGACAAATCTAGTGTTCATGTTTTGCATGGTTCGGGTCCCAGCCTACCGGAGGAATATAACAATGCAATTCATGGATTAGCGATAGGTCCGGCAGCGGGGTCTTGTGGTACGGCAGCCTTCAAAAAGAAAAGAATAATCGTTTCCGATATCGCCAATGATCCATTGTGGGTAGAGTATAAGGACCTTGCCTTAGGGTATGGCCTAAAGGCTTGTTGGTCAACACCTATCTTGCGCAACAACGGTGAAGTGTTGGGAACTTTTGCTATTTACTATAAAGAGGTCAAAGCACCGGACGAAATTGATCTTGAGCTAATTGATCGATCAGCCAGTCAGGTTAAGATTGCTATTGAGCAGCATCTCCGTGCCTTAGATCTGTCCGAAAGCGAAGAGAAATACCGTTCATTAGCTGAAGGGCTGCCAGATTCCATTTCACGTTATGATAGGGAGATAAGACTTATTTATGCTAATCCAACCGTGTTTCGTTTAATTGGTCTAAACCCGGAGGATGTTATTGGAAAGACACATAGAGAGATGGGTTTTAATGAGACTATCTCTGGCTTTAGAGATAAAAGCATAAAGCGTGTTTTTGAGACCGGCAAACCATTGCGTACGCAATTTGATTGGCACGGGGTAGATGGGACAATTAATTTTGATTGGCATTTAAACCCTGAATTTGATCTGGATGGAAATGTAAAATCGGTGTTGGGAGTTGGAAGGGATATTACAAAACTCAAGGAAGCAGAAAGAGAGATTGTAAAGAGAGAAAAATTTCTGACGGTCGTAATAGATAACTTCCCTAATTCTTTTGTGTCGGTTGTCGACAAGGATTTGAAGGTGGTATTCAGTGGAGGGGAGGAATTTACAAAGGCCAACCTTGATCCTGAATTTTACAATGGAAGGAATATTGCTGGGATTTTTGAGGAATATGGGAAAGAAAAAGCTGAATTGATTGTTGATGCCTATTTAAAAACGCTTAGAGGCGAACCGCAGGTATTTGAATTGAAGTTAAACGATCAGTATCATCATTACAAAACAGTTCCGCTTATTACGGATGCTGATGAAATCAATTCTCTTCTTGTGGTGACGGAAAATATCACGGAAAAAAGAGAAGCTGAAATAGCTTTGGCCAAGAGTGAATTACTTTTCTCAAAGCTTGCAACAAGTGTTCCTGTCGGTATTTTTCAAACAGACTTGTCAGGGAGCTGCATCTACGTAAATGAAGAATTGATAAAATATGCCGGAATAAGTTTTGAGGAGGCGATGGCGGATGGATGGATAAGCGCAATTCATCCTGACGATGAGGGAAGGGTACTCATTGAATGGCAAAATGCTGTTAGTAATAGAAAAGAGTTCAATTCTGAATTTAGATTTCGTACAAGGCAAGGTAAAATAACCTGGCTGGCAGCTCGGGCTGTTGTTTTGTACGATGCAAGTGACAAACCATACGGTTATATAGGTATAGCGCTAGATATCACGGATCAAAAAGGTATTAATGCATTGCTAGAGGAAAACGAAAAACGTTTCCGTACTACTTTGGAACGCATTACTGATGGCTTTGCAGCTGTGGATAACGAGTGGAGATTCACCTATTTAAATAGCAGAGGAGGTGAAATTTTTGGATTCAATCCTAATGAGATTATTGGGCAAAATGCAAAAACCTTGTTTCCAGATGGTCTGGGGCGCCCTTTTTATTTTGCCTATGCAAAGGCCATGAGGCATCAAGAATATATTTATCTGGAGGAATATTACCCTCCTCATAAAAAGTGGTATGAGAACCATATTTACCCCTCTTTGGGAGGAGTATCAATTTACTTTAGAGACATCACAGAAAGAAAGCAGGATGAAGAGAAGTTGTTTAAGGCTATAGAAAGCCTTGAGTTAGCAGAAGCGCAAGCCTTGCTGGGAAGTTGGGAATTTGACTTTACTCACGGAAAAAGAACATGGTCTAAACAAATGTTTAGGCTATTTGGGTTTACCCCTGGGCCAGAAGCCCCAACTTATGAGAAATTGATGGAGCGTATACACCCTGAAGATAGAGACGCTTTTGAAAGAAACCTGAAAGTGATTTTAGGCGGGGAAATGCCAGAGCATTTTTTGGTGAGAACAAATCCAGAGTTGCTTTCATTAAGATATTTATTAACTCATTGGAATGTTGAAAGAGATAATAAAGGTAAGGCTGTTAAAGCCAGAGGAACAATACAGGACATTACCAGTAGGATTGTTGCTGAACGAAAAACCAAAGAAAGCGAGGAGAAATACCGTACTCTGGTAGAGCAGGCGGCCGATGCAATTTTTTTAGTCGATTTAGAGGGTAACTATCTCGAGGCCAATGAAGGTGCCAGCATGCTTATGGGATATTCTATTGAGGAACTTAAAAAAATGAATGGAAGTGATCTGGTGTGGGGTGAGGATTTACAAAGAATTCCGTTACAAACGGAGGAAATAAAAAGTGGAAATGTAGTATTTATTGAACGAGTGCTGCGAAGAAAAGATAATTCTCTTATTAATGTGGAAATCACTGCCAAATTAATGAACAGCGGAAAGGTAAATGTGATTATCAGAGATGTTACAGAAAGATTTTTGGCACGACAGGAAATAAGAGAAAGTGAAGAGAAGTATAGAACATTGGTCGATCAGGCCTCCGATGGTATTTTTATCACCAACGCATCATCACAGTTTATTCAAGTGAATAAAATGGCATGTACGATGTTGGGGTATACTGGTGATGAGTTGTTAAAACTGACCCCTGTTGATTTGGCAGTGATTAAGAAAGGAGATACGCCACTTCGAATAAGTGAGGTAAAAGAAAATAAAGCTCTTATTCAGGAGCGTTTATTGAAAAGGAAGGATGGAACTACATTTTATGCTGAGATCAGCGCCACCAAATTGAACAATGGTAATGCATTAAGTATAGTTAGGGATATTACAGAAAGGAAGAATACAGAACGGGCTTTGGCGGAAAGTGAAAACCGTTTAAGAACCATTTTGGACAATGAGCCTGAATGTGTTAAAATATTAAATAGAAAAGGGGAGCTGATTGATATGAACCCGGCTGGATTGGCGATGATAGAGGCCGATAGCTTGCAGGGTGTAAAAGGAGCGAATATAATCTCTTTGGTAGATGAACCCTATAAAGAGGATTTTGCTGAACTTACTCGGAATGTATTCAAGGGGATTACGGGAAAACTTGAATTTGGAATTACTGGATTAAAAGGCCGAAGGTTGTGGATGGAAACCCACGCTGTGCCATTTAGGGATGCTGAGGGTAAAATCATTTCCTTATTGGCAGTAACAAGAGATGTTACGGATCGAAAAAACGCTGAAGAGAAGATCAAACAATACACCAATCAACTTAAGGATCTGACGATACATCTGCAGCATGTACGTGAGGAAGAGAGGGCCGCGCTATCCAGGGAACTGCATGATGAATTGGGTCAACAGCTTACTGCCATGAAAATGGATTTATCATGGATAAACAAGCGTGTAGACTCAGACCAAATAAGCTCTAAACTGCAGGAAATAATGCACTTGATCCATGATGCTGTTTCTACTTTAAGACGGATCAATTCTGAGCTTCGGCCTTCTTTGTTGGATGATTTAGGTTTGTTTGCTGCATTGGAGCATCAAGCCACTGAATTTAGTGATAGATATGGTATCCCCTGTACATCTCGAGTGACCATCGATGAGCCGGAGTTTGATCAACATTATAAAATTGCAATTTTCCGAATTTTTCAGGAGACCCTTAATAATATCGCCAAACATTCAAACGCCACTAAAGTAAAGATTGAAATCAAAGAAGAAGAAGAGCAATTTCATTTCATCATCTCAGACAATGGTAAAGGGTTCAATGCCAAAACTGATAAAAAAGCGAAGTCGTTTGGGATTTTGGGAATGACGGAACGAGCAATGATGATGAATGGCGCCTTATCGGTTAAATCAAAAGCCGGGAAGGGAACAACATTGCATTTGTCGATACCAGTAAACTCAGTTCCATAGTATGAAGGAGAATTTGAAATTCTTGTTGGCTGATGACCATGAGATTGTAAGACGTGGTCTAATCCAGATACTAAAGGATGAATTTCCTAAAGTTAACATTACGGAAGTGGGTGATGCAGATGCTACCCTTGATATTATTTCTAAGAAGAATTTTGACCTGCTTATTTGTGATATCAGTATGCCAGGTGCTACGGGACTTGATCTATGCGAGAGGGTAAAAAAGATGAAGCCATCTCCAGCCGTGCTGGTGTTAAGTATGCATAAAGAAGAGCAATATGCCGTAAGAGCATTAAAAGCGGGTGCCTCTGGATACCTGGATAAAGAAAGTGCTGCCGAGGAGTTAATTAAAGCGGTACGCCACATCTTGGCTGGTAAAAAATATGTTTCAGCATCTCTGGCTACTATATTGGTCAATTATTTTGGTGATCCGAAGCAACTTGAATTACATGAAATGCTTTCAGACCGTGAGCTTGAAGTGCTGAAGCAAATTGCGAATGGAAAATCTCTTACAGTCATTGGCGAAAAGCTTCATTTGAGCCCTAATACGATAAGTACTTACCGCGCACGTATATTGGAGAAAATGAATATGAAAAGTAACGCGGAGCTTATTCACTACGTGCACGAACACAAAATAGGGTAATTGATGTAGTGAAAGCACTACGAGCTTTCATGGATTAACTACATGCTATTCAGGTAATTACTATAGAATGGGAGGTGGATTCTTCGGACTTTTGGGTCAATTAAAATTTTACTTTTAAGTCAATCCAATGAGTGCAAAATCAATACTAATTATAGAAGATTCAGTTTCCATTACGTGGCGATTGCTTAGTTTTCTGAGAGAAATTGAAAATCTTGAAATTATAGGTTCTGTACGCAATGGCACATCGGGGTTGAAAAGAATAAAATCTGACAAGCCGGATATCGTGCTGTTAGATCTTCAACTCCCTGGGATAAATGGCCTCAAAATAATCGAGACCCTTCAAGATCAAACGAAACCCCATATTATTGTATTTACAAACAATAGTAATTATTATTTTAAGAATCGTTGTTTGGCATTAGGCGCCAATGAATTTTATGACAAGTCAGTTCAATTTGAGGAAGCTGTTGCGGCCGTCAGAAAATTGTGCCAGGAAGAAATAACTGTTTAGCATTATACTAGTAGTTCCACTGTGAAGGATGTAACTACACTTTAAACAAAAAAGCAATGCAGGGAGGATCATTTCTGCATTGCTTTTTTCATCTTATATAGATGTTAACTTTTATTAAGGAACGATGAATACATCCATACCAATTTTTCTTGCTCACGAATGTTATCACTCATCATGGCGTTGGTACCTTCATCGTCAATTTCCGCTGATAATTTGAGTATTTCCCTTTGCTTACTGATCAATACTTGGAAGGCATCAAGAATATTGCCTACGGCTTTATTTCCGTCAGACACCTCGCTACTTTCAGGAACTTTTGTTGTTTTAAGATAGTCAGTGTATTTGTGGTTAGGGGTAAATCCAAGCGTTAGGATGCGTTCTGCGATCTCATCAATTTTTAAAATTAGACTGTTATACAACTCTTCAAATTTCACATGCAATTCGAAGAATTTTTCACCCTTAATATTCCAGTGATATCCCCTTACGTTTTGGTAGAATGTGGAGTAGTTAGCCAGTAAATCGTTGAGCAGCACTGCCAATTCTTTTGTTTTATCTTCGTTAAGCCCTATCCTGTTCAAATTGCTCATTTCGTTGTTAGTTTTATGATAAAAAATGAAGTTCATGTTCATGTCTTCACTTCTATTTTCAACAGTTATAAGCCTGTTTTTGTTTCCAATTATTGGTGTTTCAAAGAATTAAATGAAGGATTTGAGCTATATGATTTCTTTGTGAAGCGTTTTCTCAGGATGTTGATACAAAGGTCACCTGTATTCATTTATTCTACCAAATTCATTGTTTTGCTTTGAGCTTCTAATTGTTAAGATTCCTACTGAATTTCTATCTTGCGGATATGTTTACGGGAATTATTGAAACATTAGGAGCGGTTGAGGATATCAAACAGGAAGGGAGCAATACCCATTTTGGAATAACCAGTGTTCTTGCTCCTGAATTAAAAGTAGACCAAAGCGTGTCGCACAATGGCGTGTGTCTTACCGTTACTAAAATTGATAACAATACCTATTGGGTTACCGCGATTAAAGAAACCCTCGCAAAGTCCAACCTTGGTGATTTGCAAGTGGGGAGTAAGCTGAATCTTGAACGGTGCATGCTCAACAATGGTCGGTTTGATGGGCACATTGTACAAGGACATGTAGATCAGATTGGCAATTGCACAGCTATAAAAGAGGAGAATGGCAGTTGGGTATTTGACTTTGAATATGATTCATCTGTTGGAAACGTTACTGTAGAAAAAGGATCAATTGCCATTAATGGTGTAAGTCTTACCTGTTTCAATTCAAGAGAAGAGGGTTTCAGCGTGGCCATCATACCCTATACCTATGAGCACACTAATTTTCATCAATTGAAAGTTGGAGATTCGGTGAATCTCGAATTTGATATTATTGGAAAGTATGTTAAAAAACTAACGACCAAATAGAATCAACTTTTGGCCAATTTTCTTTTTTGAACAACCCGTATTAACCAATTGGAAAATTGATAGCCTACCCACCCACAAAGTAAACCAATAGCTGCTCCAACCATAACATCACCGGGGTAGTGTACGCCTAGGTAAATTCGAGTGTAACTCATCAACGCTGCCCATAGAAAAATAACACTCATCCAATGGTAGCGCCCTCTGAAGAGTAGAAACATAAACATGGCCACTCCAAAAGTGTTGGCAGCGTGCCCAGAAGCAAAACTAAATTGCCCCCCGCGGTAATTATTTACAATATGCAATAGCCCCTCCAACGATGGCTCATGGGAAGGGCGTAATCTCCCAAAAAATGGTTTCATAAAGCCAGATGTAATCTGATCGGTAAGGGTAATGCATATTGCAATCCCTAATAAATAATAAAGTGTACCCCACTTCTTGAACCTGGCCATCAGGTAAACCAACAAAAGATAAAGCGGTAACCAGAATATGGTTTTTGTAGCCAACATCATTACTGGATCTAGCCAACTGGCATGAAACCCGTTGAAGTAAAGTAGAAGTTCTCTATCAAGTTCGAGTAAGCGTTGCAAAATCAATTAGTTTTGTAATGGTGCCAAAATTAACCCTTAACTACCTAATTGAATGGTTTTTTCCCAAGTTCCTCATACAATTTTAATGGTAAGACCAGCGGCTTTTGGGTATAATCCTGAAACAGCAGCATCAAATGCTTTTCAGAAAAGGAGCGACAACGAAAGCGCTGTTCAGAGCCTTGCACGTAATGAGTTTGATAAGGCTGTTGAAGTAATAATGGCAAAGGGTATTTCAGTGCTGGTAGTTGAAGACACACCGCATCCTGTCACAACGGATGCTATTTTTCCGAATAATTGGATCACCACTCACGAAGATGGTAAAATTATCCTCTATCCAATGATGGCGCCAAGCCGAAGGTTGGAAAGGCGAATGGATGTAGTACAACTGCTTAAGGAAAAATTTAAGGTCACTGAAGTGGATGATATCAGTAAATCTGAATTGGAGGGTAGATTTCTGGAAGGAACAGGAAGTATACTATTTGACCATCCGAATAAGGTAGCTTATGCCTGTCGGTCTGAAAGAACAGAGGAGGAGTTGTTTACATCTCTTTGTGTGAAGCTAGGTTACAAACCTATTTTGTTTGATGCTGTTGATGAAAATGGACTTGCTATATATCACACCAATGTAATGATGTGGGTAGGAGAGTCGCTAGCTGGAATTTGTCTGGATGCGATTCATAATGAAAATGATCAGGACTTGGTGCTTAATCAATTGGCAGCAACAAACCATAAAGTAGTTGCTTTGAGCTATGCCCAGATGAATGCCTTCGCTGGCAACATGTTCGAAGTGCGAAACGCAGACAATGACCGATTTTTGTTAATGTCGCAAGCAGCATACGATTCTTTGTTACCAGGCCAGCTCAGTGAAATTGAAAAATACCTGAGTCCAATACCGCTTGATATTCGTACCATTGAAGAAAGCGCTGGTGGTTCGATCCGCTGTATGGTTGCAGGAATCCATCTTCCCCTTAAATAAAGCCCCCATTTGCGAGGATAGCCCTTCTTTTCTATGCTCAGTGACCTAATTTTTATAAATTGGAGGATATAGATAGGCTTTAACTGTTATGACTAAATACGACCTTGTTATCATTGGTGCCGGCCCTTCGGGCTATGCTGCCGCTATGCGTGCTTTGGATTTTAGAAAGAAAGTATTGCTCATTGAAAGAAATAGAGTAGGGGGAGCTGGTGTGACCAATGGCGCATTATCTTCCAAGACCTGGTGGGAATTATCGAGAGAGACGGCTGCCTTTAGAAGAAACCTGAAACGCTTCAATATAGAAGCTCCTAGTGTCAATTATGATGAGATTCAGGCGGAAGTAAAACGGGCTGTAAGCGAGCGTAAAACCATGCTGGAACTGCACATGGATCAGTTGAAAGATTCTAATTATTCTGATCTCCTTGAGTTTAAAATTGGAAGCGCCCGTTTGGTGGAACAAACAAAAATTGAAATTACCAACGGGACATCAAAAGAAATAGTACATGGAGATCATGTTATCCTTGCAACAGGCAGTAGGCCAAGGCTCCTTCCTGAGCTCCCCATTGATGAAAAGGTTGTAATGACCAGCGATGGCATTGAAAGTATGACTGATTTCCCCGAAAGCATGGTTATTGTTGGTGCGGGTGTGATTGGTTGTGAATATGCCACTATATTTTCAGGTTTTGGTAGAACCAAGGTGCACTTGATTGATAAAGGTGATCGCATCCTTCCCTTCGAAGATGAGGACGTGGTGAAGATCATTGAGCGCAATATGGAAAACAATGGAGTGCTCATTCATCGCAATTCAAAACTCATTCGAATGGAGATTAAGAATGGGAGAGTAGAGTATGAATTGGAATACGATGATGTTGGGAAAGAGGTATTTAATGTAGAGAAGGCGTTGGTTTCAGTGGGTAGGGTGCCTAATTACGAAAGTTTGTGGGATGAAAGTGTTGATATAAAAATTGATAGAAGGGGAGTTGAGGATAATGATACACAAACCAATGTTTCCAATATTTACGCTGTAGGAGATCTTACTGCTGATATCTCCCTCGTAAATGTAGGAGAATTGGAAGGCAGGTATGCGGTGGAAAGAATTTTCAGTAAACCAAAGCGCAAACTCGTTTATGAAAATATAAGTAACATCATGTTTTTGAGTCCTGAGGTGGCAGGTGTGGGATTGAACGAAACCCAGGCTCGCGAAAAGGGACTGAATTACAAAGTAGTGACCTTGGATTACAGTTGCATACCTCGTGCCATAGCAAAGAGAAATACACAGGGCTTCATAAAGCTTTTGGTTACCAATGATGAAGACATGAAAATATTGGGAATGAAAGTGGTGGGCAACCATGCTTCTAGTGCTATTCAGGCAGTGGCCGTTCTTATTTCTATGAATAAGGGTATTGAAGAGCTGGCTGAATGTGTTCATCCGCATCCTTCAATTACAGAGGGAATTCAGGAATGCGTTCGTATGTTAATGGGCAAATCCTTATTTAAGCCAACCGCTCTACGCGGAAAACTTTCCTGCAGAACGTGCGTTGATTGTGAGTACGAAGATATAATTTTTAACTAATGCGAGGCTTACTCTATTTTTTGTTGCTTTTATTTATTGGATGGCCTGCAGCGTTACTTGCTCAGGAAACGAGTTCTTCCGTATCAAAGGGCAGGTTTGGAAAAAAGCAAAAATCTCAATTTGCTGAACACATCGATTTCGAGGGTATGGTAAAGCGTTACCTGATGAAAGAGACTCAACCCATGGAGCCATTAGAGGGTATTTATTCTGTTTCTGCAATTATTTCTAAAAGAGGTGGCTTTCTGGCTAACCCCAATAGGGAAAAAATTATTGCCCGAAAAGATAATTATGCCAAAGTGGTGATCATGAAGGATTCTGAACACCCCAATCGAGAATATGTGGAAGTCTCATTGGCGTCTAAAATTCCTGGTAAATATCCTGTGGTAGGTGAATTCAGTAGCCTTTCAGAGGGAAGGGCTTTTGTGTATAAGCACTATGAACCAAAACAACCCAATATTTCCTATTCCTTTGTGCTTTCAGAATTTGATATTTTAGATGGCGTGCTTACGGAAGTGGTGCGTAGAAAGACTATTACCTATAAACTTTCATATCTAAAGATTTACCCCAAGAGGGAAGAAGGGGCAATTCGGAGAGTTTCTAATAATAAATAGCAATGTCCTCCAATGTTTTTCTTTTCAAATGAGGCACATACGTGTTCTCGGTCGAGTACCCCACGGGTATTAATAGAAATGGTCTTTCGTTTTCAGGCCGCTTGAGCAGCTTGGTGAGAAAATTC
Source organism: Cyclobacteriaceae bacterium (assembly GCA_040216665.1). GTDB lineage: Bacteria > Bacteroidota > Bacteroidia > Cytophagales > Cyclobacteriaceae > ELB16-189. Next base: position 233,236 of record JAVJOQ010000002.1, read on the forward strand.
ATGGGACTGGGAGTGTGGGTTAAGGCAACTAGTCCTGCATGATGAATGGCTGCCAATAAGAAACCGCATGCAAGCCCTACAGACTCCGCCACATAATAATTTGTTTTCTTTGTTCCTTCCGGAGATAGATCGTATGTTTTTTTAAACACAATGATGAGATAGGGGGCAATCTCTAAAAAGGGTTTGTGCCAATCGGTTTGAAGAGGTCTAAGATCATCCAGCCATTCTGGAGGCATACGACTGTTATAACTTTCAAATTCCTCTTCTTCTGCAGCTTTTCTAATTTGTGTTTTTAGAGCAGGGTCACTCACTACACAAAAAGTCCAGGGCTGCTTATGGGCCCCAGAAGGAGCAGTGGAGGCGGTAAGAATAATGTTATCAATAACTTCCTTAGGGATGGGTTGATCTGAAAAATCCCGAACGGTTCTGCGCTCATCCATCCAATGATAAAAAGACTCACTTCGCTTGACAGTAGCTTCTTCAGAATAGCTTTCGTGATGGTATTCTATAAATTCATATCCATCTACTGTTTTTATTTTTTTATCCATGATGGAAATTTATGAATTGATATTCAATGCTCAAACAAGTGGCAATAGAAGCTCTAATAATGTAATGAGAGCGACAACTTAGGATTTGGGTGTGTTATGTCGTTGTTCCAACACGCTTACAACATCGTTAAGAGATGTGTTCTTAGCTGCCAGTAGCAGCAGATAGTGGTACATCAGATCAGCAGCTTCGTTGAGGAAAAGGTCACGGTTTTCATCTTTAGCTTCAATGACCAATTCAACAGCTTCTTCTCCTACTTTTTGTGCGATTTTGTTAATGCCATCTTTCAATAGTTTGGAGGTATAAGAGGTTGGTGACGGGTTGTTGACCCTGTCTTGAATTACACCTTCCAGATGTTGAAGACTAAAGGAAGGGTTAGCTTCATTGAAACAAGTATCACTACCCGTATGACAAACCGGGCCTGTAGGTTTTACCTTGATGAGCAAGCAATCCTGATCACAGTCTGGAGTAATTTCGATGAGGTTAAGAAAGTTTCCGGATGACTCACCTTTTGTCCAAAGCTTGTTTTTGCTTCTGCTGAAGAAAGTTACTCGCTTCTCTTCCAAAGTTTTCAGCAAAGCTTTCTGGTTCATGTAGCCTACCATTAATACTTTTAGCGATATACTATCTTGAATTACACATGGAATAAGTCCGCTGGTTTTGTCGAATTTTAAACTGTTGATATCTATCATTTTAATTTCTTATGGCAATGTTATTGTCTCGTAAATGAGATTTAAGATTGGGTAACGATATTTCACCGAAATGAAAAACACTGGCAGCCAGCGCAGCATCAGCGCCACCTTCTTTAAAGACTTCTACAAAGTGATCCATGGTTCCGGCTCCTCCGGAGGCAATAATAGGTAGGGTTAACTGTTTACTTAATTGATTTAATGCTTCAATGGCAAAACCATTTTTTGTACCATCGTGATTCATGCTTGTAAAAAGTATCTCTCCGGCTCCTCTCTGTTGACCTTCTTGCGCCCAGGCGTATAATTCTTTATCGGTAGACTTTTTACCCCCATGCGTGTATACTACCCAGGTATTATTTACGAGTTGAGCATCAATCGCCAGCACGATACATTGCGAACCAAACTCTTTGGCCAACTTATCGATCAAATTCGGGTTTCTTACTGCTGACGAATTAATAGAAACTTTATCTGCTCCAGCCTTCAACAACCGATCAACATCCTGAACAGCGTTAATACCTCCACCTACAGTAAATGGGATAGTGCATACTGCTGCAATTTCCCTTACCAACTCAGCAAAAGTTCCCCGCCCTTCATCGGTAGCCGAAATATCAAGGAAAACGAGTTCATCTGCACCCTGTTTCGCATATAGTGCGCCTAACGCTACAGGGTCTCCTGCATCACGAAGCCCTTCAAAATTAACTCCCTTTACTGTTCTACCATCCTTTACGTCAAGGCATGGAATTATTCTTTTGGTCAGCAACGTTAAATGGTTAGCGGTTTGAGCTCTTCAAGTTTTATTCTTCCTTCGTAAAGTGCCTTTCCAATAATTACTGAATCCACCTTAATGTACTGGAGTTGGACTAAGTCTTCAATAGAGCTCACTCCTCCGCTGGCAATTACTTTTAAATCAGGGAAACGTTTAATAATTTTTTTGTACAAGCCAAAATTTGGCCCACTGAGCATCCCGTCTGTTCCAATATCAGTGCACGCCATATATTTAAGTGCAGGCTCATATTGTGCTATCAAATCGTACAAGCACAAGTCAGTTCCTTCCTGCCAGCCGTTGATTTGTACGTTGTCTCCACGCACATCCGCACTCAGGATAAAATTCTCTGGATCAAAATCTCTCATCCAGGTTTTGAATTTTTCAGGTTCCTTCACAGCTATTGAACCAATGTTTATTCTATTGATACCTAAATCCAGCAATTGATTTACCTCATCAGTGGTTTTTACACCACCTCCAAAATCAACTTTCAGCGCTGTTTTGTCCAGGATCTCAGTGATCACTTTCCAGTTCACTACTTCTCCTTTCTTGGCACCATCAAGATCAATGAGATGAAGGTACTCAAGGTCTGCATCTTCAAACTCTTTGGCTACCTCTACCGGATTGTCTCTGTAAATTTTTTTCTTGTTAAAATCTCCTTGCGTAAGACGTACACATTTTCCGTCTACCAGGTCTATTGCGGGAATAATCTTCATAAAATCGAACCTCTAATTCTTCAAAAACTGTTTTAATACCTTTTCTCCAATATCCGCTGATTTTTCAGGATGAAATTGAACTGCAAAAAAATTATCTTTTTCCATTGCTGCGCTAAAAGGCGCAATATAGTCTGTTTGCGCTACTGTATACGCGTTTAAGGGTACATAGTAACTGTGAACAAAGTACACAAAGGTATCCTCAAATTCTGGCCCAATCCACCCCTTACATTGCGTCAGGTTGTTCCACCCTGTGTGCGGCACTTTACTTATTTGAGTTGCGTCAAACCGCTTTACAGTCTCATCAAATATGCTGAGGCATTTTGTGTCGTTTTCCTCTGAAAATCTGCACATGAGTTGCATTCCAAGGCAGATTCCTAATACCGGTTGTTGAAGCTTGGGTAGCAACTGATCAAGATTTTTTTCACTCAGGTATTTCATGGCAGTGCTGGCTTCACCTACTCCCGGAAATATCACCTTTTCAGCAGCTTTTATTTCTTCAGGGTTGTCTGTGATTGAATAGGTGATGCCGATACGATCAAGTGCAAATGCCACCGATTGCGTATTCCCTGCGTTGTATTTTATAATAGCAACTTTCATCTAAGTGCGAAGTTAAACAAGGTTAGAAATACGAGGTTAGAGGTATTGGATAAGATCATCTTTTTGGATTGTTTGACCTAGTAGTTATTATCGATTTAACGGTGATAGCAAGCAGCTCATTTCCTTCGATAATAAGAGGTTGGATTGATTCTTTAAAATCATTATTGAAATGTAATAGTAACTCTAGAAAATAGATTGACTCATCCAATTCTTCTTCAACTATCTTTAGCTTATTTATAAAATCTGCTGTTGATTTACCCCGTAATGCAGCTCTGTAGTTTGTACCCGGTGAACTGGAACTTCTTATCAATTGATTGCAATAGGCTCTGTTGATATTATTGTAGGGCAAGTTTCTTATCAATTCACCATTCTTAATTGCGAAAAGATAAAACCTCTTTTTTAAATCTTGCATACTTCGTGTTATATATATTAATGATATTAGTCACAGCCTTGTACCCTCGTACCTCATATTTCTTACCTCACACTTTTATATTTACAATGTTCCTTTGGTGGTCGGTAAACTGGAGCTTTCCAGGTCTCTTTGTTTGGCCATCATAATGGCTTTTGCAAACGCCTTAAAAAGTGCTTCCGCTTTGTGGTGTTCGTTTTCTCCTTCAGCTTTCATGTTCAGGTTGCACCGTGCTGAATCAGCGAAAGATTTGAAAAAATGAAAAAACATTTCCGTAGGCATTTCTCCAATTTTTTCTCTTTTGAAATTTGCAGACCATTCTATCCAAGGTCTTCCCCCAAAATCCAATGCTACCTGAGCCAAACAATCATCCATAGGTAAACAAAATCCATATCTGGCAAGGCCTTTCTTATCACCCAGTGCTTTATTAAAAGCATCTCCTAATGCAATGCCGGTGTCTTCAATGAGATGATGTTCGTCAATATGTAAGTCTCCCTTCGCATCAATTTCCAAATCCACCTGGGCATGCTTTGCAATTTGCTCCAGCATATGATCAAAAAAACCTAACCCGGTTTTTATTTTAGCTTTCCCAGTCCCATCGAGATTCAGTTGTATGCTTATTTGTGTTTCATTGGTGTTTCGAATTACTTCTGTTTTCCGGGGAGCTTCTACAAGGTGTTTATAAATTTCTTCCCACGATGATAAAGAAGAGCAGTTGGGTAGTTCGGTGGTGAGGTTTGAGGAAATTAGCAATCCTTTGCAACCCATATTAACAGCCAATTCCATATCTGTGGCGCGGTCACCGATTACATATGAATTTTTTAAATCATATTCCGAAGTAAAGAAGGAGGTAAGCATGGCCGTACCAGGTTTTCTGGTAGGCTTGTTCTCATGCGCAAAAGACTTGTCAATGTATTCGCTTGAGAATTTTACTCCTTCATTTTCTAAAGTACGAATCATTTTATTGTGAGCAGGCCAAAAAGTTTCTTCTGGGAAACTGCTTGTGCCCAATCCATCCTGGTTGGAGACCAGTACCAATTCATATCCGGAGCGTTCTGCAATTTTCCTCAACCAGGTAATGGCACCGGGTAAAAATTCTAATTTTTCCAGACTGTCAATTTGTTGATCCTCAGGCTCAATGATCAAAGTGCCATCTCTATCTATAAATAATACTTTTTTCATCATTCCTTGTTTTGATAATCACTAAGTGCTTCCATTAATTTTTTATTCTCTATAGGTGTACCAACGGATATCCTAAGGCAATTGTCACATAGAATAACAGTGGACCTATCGCGTACAGTAATACCCTTTGTTAGTAAGTATTGATAGCAGGATTTGGCATCCGTCATCTTCACGAGCAAAAAATTGGTTTGAGAGGGGTATACTTTGTTTACAAAGGATAACTGATTCAAGGCACCTTCCAATACAATTCTTTCTTTCTTTAAAGTAGTGATCCATTCCTGGGTTTGCTTCCGATTGCTGATGGCCGTTAGCGATATCTTTTGTGTGATGGAATTGATATTGTAAGGAGGTTTTATTTTATCTAATATTTGAACTATCTCCTTTGACCCATATCCAACACCAAGCCTTAACCCGGCAAGCCCCCAGCCTTTCGAAAAAGTTTGCAGTAGGAATAGATTGGGATAATCTTTCAGCAAAGGTAGAAACCCTTCATTGTCAGCGAAATCGATATATGCTTCATCAAGTACTACTAAACCAGAGAAAGATTGCAGGAGGAAAATGATTTTATCCTTCTCTAACAAATTACCCGATGGGTTGTTGGGGCTGCAAAGAAATATGATTTTGCTTTTGCTATCTGTGCTATCGTTAATATTTTGAACATCCAGTTCGAAATCAGGGGACAGTTGGGGTGACCTTACCTCCACATTATTGATACCTGCACACACCGAGTACATCCCATAGGTGGGTTGAGGAATGATAATATTATCAATTCCGGGTTCGCAAAATGCTCTAATTAAAAGATCGATAATTTCATCGCTACCATTTCCAAGAACAATTTGTTGAGAATCGACCTGTTTTAGTTCTGCTATGGCTTCTTTAAGCCTCTTTTGTTTAGGGTCTGGGTACCGATTGAATTCCGTGATAAATGGATTTTCATTAGCATCCAGATATACAGAAGCTGTTCCTTTGAAGTCATCTCTGGCTGTGCTGTAAGGCTTTAGGTCTCTTATGTTCTTCCTTGTGATTGATTGAATGTCGAATTTCATAAGCTCTCCAGTCTAATACTTACTGCTCTTTTGTGCGCGATGAGTTGTTCCGCTTCAGCCATTTTTTCAACAACAGGTCCTAAGGTTGTGATACCTTCTTTAGTTAGTTTTTGAAAGGTGATAAACTTTTGGAAACTGCTCAAAGAAACACCACTATAGGCTTTTGCAAACCCATTGGTAGGTAACGTGTGATTTGTTCCCGAAGCATAGTCACCAACTGATTCCGGAGTAAGTTGCCCTAGAAATACGGACCCTGCGTTGGTGATCTTTTCAACTAGTAGGTCACAGTTGTCTGTATTTAGAATAAGATGTTCAGGTGCATAGGCATTTACGAAATCTATAATATCAACCTCGTTACTTATTTCTATCGTCAGGCTGTTTTGTAATGCTAATTGTGCAATATCCTTTCTGGGGAGTGTTTCAAGTTGAGCGCCTACTTCTTTCTCTACTTGTTCGATCAGTATACCTGTTGTAGCAACCAAAACGACCTGACTATCGGCACCATGCTCCGCTTGTGAAAGCAGGTCTGCAGCAATGAATGCCGGATTGGCTGTCTCATCGGCTACAACCAGTACTTCTGAAGGGCCAGCAGGCATATCAATGGCAATGCCTTCCATACTCACCAGTTGCTTGGCTTTCGTGACATACTGATTGCCCGGCCCGAATATTTTATACACGGAAGGAATAGTAGCGGTGCCGTAAGCCATGGCTGCTATGGCTTGTGCTCCACCCACTTTGAAAACCTGCGTTATACCAATTTCTTTTGCGGCAAATAAGATAGTAGCGTCTACGGATCCATCTGATTTTGGTGGCGTACACAAAACAATGTCTTTGCATCCTGCAATCTTTGCAGGAACAGCCAGCATCAAGAGCGTGGAAAACAAAGGGGCTGTTCCTCCAGGCACATAAATACCCACTTTTTCAATGGGTGTTGCTTTACGCCAGCATGTAACTCCAGGCATGGTTTCGATAGGAGTGATTTCTACTTGTTGTGAACTGTGAAACTTTGATATGTTTGAAGTGGCTAATCTGATCGCCTGCTTTAAATCCTCGGGCACTTCCTTTTCAGCGGCATCAATTTCTTTTTGTGTAACCTGAAAGGAGTCAAGCGCAACCTTGTCGATTTGAATTGTTAATTCTTTCAGCGCATCGTCTCCGGATACTTTTACTCTGTTGAGGATATTCTTCACCCTGCCTTCCAGAAACTCCAATTCCAATGTAGGCCGTTGGCAAAGTGCTGCCCATGTGCTGCGCGATGGATTGATATATTTTTTCATTACAGTATCATTTTTTCAATAGGTATTACAAGAATCCCCTCTGCGCCAAAAGATTTCAATTGGTCTATCTTTTCCCAGAAAGCGTTCTCGTTTACTACCGAGTGCAATGAAGACCACCCTTTTCTGCTCAACGGCATCACTGTTGGACTTTTCATTCCCGGTATCACCGATGTAATTTTCTCAATGGCTTCATCCGGGCAATTGAGTAGAATGTATTTGTTATTCTTTGCAGAATTGACGGCCTCCAACCTGAATAGGAGCTGATCTAAAATCTCTTGTTTCTCTTTAGAGAGATCAGGACCGGCAATCATTACCGCCTCCGACTCCATTACAGTTTCTACTTCTTTTAGCCCGTTGCTTAAAAGGGTGCTGCCTGTACTCACGATATCACAAATAGCTTCTGCCAGACCGATACCTGGTGCTATCTCTACAGAGCCACTGATCTCATGAATTCCAGCTTCCACATTGTTGGCTTCAAGGTATTTTTTAACAATAACAGGGTAGGAGGTAGCAATGTTTTTCCCTTGAAGGGAGGCTAAGCCTGTGTAGTTATCAGATTTAGGAACAGCAAGAGATAGCCGGCATTTGGCAAAGTCAAGCCGCTTGATCAGGGTGTTTTTTTTGTTTTTCTCCACAAACACGTTTTCACCCACAATTCCCACATCGGCTACCTTGTCTTCAATGTATTGTGGAATATCATCGTCTCGTAAAAAGAGAATTTCTACGGGAAAGTTACGTGCTTGAGTTTTGAGTTGACCTCGCCCGTTGCTAATGGCGAGACCGCTTTCTTTAAGTAGAGCCATAGAGCCTTCCTGGAGTCTTCCTGATTTTTGAATGGCAATTCGTAAGTAGTTTTTCATTAAAATGTAAGGTGTAGATGAAACAAAAAAGGCCTGCCGAGTGGCAAGCCTTTTGAAAAATTCTTATTTATAAATTAATCAAAACATAGACCGACCACTCCACATATGTGAAATATGATGATGGTGATGGCCGTGAATGTTAAGATTCTGTGTCATTGTCTGAAATCGTTCGCAAGAAATGCATAAGATGGGATTTCTCAAAATTATTCGTAATAAATTGCTTGAGACATTAGCAAATACTCCATCAACGGTAGGTAATTGGTTAAATTTGCGGTCATGCACAAAGTATTTATTCTTCTCTTGATTATAGGGGTAATTGGCTGCACCGAGAGTAAGGAAAGCAAGCTTCAAAAACTTCTCATTAAGGGAAACAATGAGATCAGTAACAAAAACTACGATCAGGGGATTGCTTACTACAAAGAGGCGATTCGAATAGACCCCTGCTTTACAGAAGGATTAAACAATTTGGGTACCGCATTGTTTCAACAAAATAAATTGGATCAGGCCCTTACCCATTATCAGGAGGCGATTAATTGTGATCCGGATTATTTGCCTACATTTTATAATAGAGCGAATACCTATTATGAACTTAAGGAGTATTATAGTGCACTAAAAGATCTCGATCGAATTGAGGCAGCCCACTCTGATACAGCAATTGTCTATTTTACCAGAGGCCTTGTGCAAACGAAGCTGCGCAATTTTGACTTGGCAAAAGTTGCCTTTGAAAAGGCTTTTGAGTTAGATCAAAACAATGTGGAGTTTTTGGTCAATCTGGCCAACGTAAAATACTACCTGAAAGATTATGATGCAGCAATAGCGGATTTGAATGAAGCGATGGGCTTGGATCAATCTGAAGCGAACATATATAATACACTGGCACTGATCGCAATCGATCAGAATGAGATGGAGGAAGCGCTTAAGCAGGTAAACAAAGCACTTCAGTTGGTGCCTGCTGAACCTTACTTTATGAACAACCGCGGATTTATCTACCTCATTCAAAACAAATTGGAGGAGGCGGTGAATGATATTAATGCAAGCCTGAGCACAGACCCTGAGAATGGGTGGGCTTATCGGAACAAGGGAATTTATTACCTGATGAAAGAAGATTATCCTAATGCAGAAAGGTTGTTAACACAGGCGTTAGAGATGGAATCCTTTATAGATAAAATTCATTTCTATCTGGGGATGGCTTATTTTAAGAATGGTAAGCAAGCATTGGCTTGTGATCAATTTGCATTATCTGAAGAAGCTGGAGATGGGATGTTAACCGCAGACTTAATCAAAATGTGCAGATGATTGACTTTGCGAAGTTGGTGGATAATTTGGAACTAAGGCTTCGCGAACCTTTGCCAGGGCCTGCAGCTCATGAGATGATGAGAGCAGTTCCTGTGGGTGGAAAGATGCCCAATTTTGCTCATAAAACACCTCCAAAACCTGGTAGTGTTTTGATCGTGCTTTACCCGGATGCTGATCGAATTGTTTTTCCTCTCATCAAGAGACCAGATTATTCTGGCATGCACAGTGGTCAGGTGAGCTTTCCTGGTGGAAAAACAGAGGGTGAGGAGGACAGTGTAGCCACCGCTCTAAGGGAAGGGAATGAGGAGATTGGTATAAACACCCATGAAGTAAAAGTGATTGGCAGATTGAGTAATTTTTTCGTTATCCCTAGTAATTTCATGGTTGTACCGATTGTGGGTTACGCTGAACGCAAGCCTGAGCTTATAGCAGACCCCGTGGAAGTAGCCAGAATATTTCATGGCGATATAGAATCCATTTTGCCAGATGAATCCATGTTAAAAAAAGAGATTTTGGCCGCCAAGACATATCAGATGTATGCACCACATTTTAAGATAGACAATGAGGTGGTGTGGGGAGCTACGGCAATGATGCTCAATGAGCTGAGAGTAATTCTCAAAGAAATCATATAAAAAAAACAGGGTTCAATATGCAGTGTGTTACTGATATTGAACCCTGTTTTACGTAATTCAATTAATTACCCTTGCGATACTTTAGCAGCGTATGCTTCCAGTTTTCCTATCTCCTGATCGATCATAAAGAGTCCAACTCCTTCTTCACCTATCAGATCGAACAACTCGACTGCCCTACGGGCGATGGTCTCTTCCTCACGTTGTTCACTAACGAACCACTGGAGAAAGTTGAAAGTAGCGAAGTCCTTAATTTTAAAGCAATGATCCACCAATTCATTGATGGACTCTGTTACTGCAATTTCATGCTTCAAAGTCTGATCGAAGACCTCTCTTAAACTTTTAAAAGAATGCTTAATCCCTGTTACTTCTGGTTGATGGGCGTGACCGCCAGCAGTGTTTACATATTTAAACAGTTTCAGCATGTGCATTCTTTCTTCTTCAGAATGATTGTATAAAAACTGACTGCTTACTTCATAACCTTGGGTTTCACACCAAGAAGCCATCGATAGGTAATACGCTGATGATGTACCCTCCATCATGATTTGCTTGTTCAGCAAAGCCTCGGTTTCTTTGGTAAGCGACCGGGTAGGGGTGATCATTTGTCTTGACTGTTTTTTCATAGTAATATTTATCTCCTCTTCTTGCTCGATTTTCTATTCACTTTCTTGGCTACTTTTCTTTTTACTTTCTTAGCTGACTTCACCACTTTTTTTGCAGCCTTTCTAGTTGTTTTCTTTACCTTCTTGGCCAACTTCTTCACTTTACGAACCACCTTTTTGGTTTTTTTAACCGCTTTACGTGCAGCCTTCTTTGCTACCTTTTTTACCTTTTTTGCTACCTTCTTCTTAGGTGAGGCTTTTTTCTTGGCTGCAGCTTTTTTAGTTGCCTTTTTCTTTGCCTTCTTTGGTGCAGCCTTTTTCTTGGTTGCTTTCTTTACTTTCTTTTTAGGAGCTGCTTTCTTGGCTGCCTTATTAGTGGCTTTTTTTGCCTTTGGTTTAGCTTCCTCAGGCGATTTTGCGATCAGGTTCAATGCTGATCCTGCTTTGAACCAACCGATTTGCCCTGCGTTGTATGTATGGTTCACCTTAATGGTATCCGTACTTCCGTCTGCATGGTTCAGCACTAACGTTAGCTGCTTATTAGGAGCAAAGCTTTGTAAGTCTACTATATCAATAGTGTCATCCTCCTGAATCTTATTGTAGTCAGCTTCATTGGCGAAGGTGACTCCAAGCATTCCTTGTTTCTTCAAATTGGTTTCGTGAATACGGGCAAAAGATTTCACCAGTATTACTCTTACTCCAAGATGACGGGGTTGCATAGCTGCATGTTCGCGGGAAGAGCCTTCTCCGTAGTTATGGTCACCAACCACAATAGTAGGGATACCTGCTTTTTTATAAGCCCGCTGAGTATCCGGCACGGTGCCATATTGGCCTGTCAATTGATTTTTTACACTGTCTGTCTTTTCATTAAAGAAATTCTGAGCACCTGTCAGTGTATTGTTAGAGATGTTATCAAGGTGCCCTCTGAATCTCAACCAGGGACCCGCCATGGAAATGTGATCTGTAGTGCATTTTCCTTTCGCTTTGATCAACAACTTCATTCCAGTGAGGTTTTTACCATTCCATGGTTGGAACGGACTCAATGCCTGTAGTCGTTTTGAGTCATCAGCAATACTCACTTTTACTTTGCTTCCGTCCTTGGCAGGAGCGAGGTATCCAGGATCTTTTACATCAAATCCTCTTGGTGGAAATTCAACACCGCGCGGTTCATCCAGCATCACTTGTTCACCATCTTCATTGGTGAGTTTGTCAGTTAATGGATTAAAAGTAAGATCTCCCGCAATAGCAAAGGCTGTTGTAATTTCAGGAGAAGCCACAAACGAGTGTGTATTTGGATTGCCATCATTTCGCTTAGCAAAATTCCTATTGAATGAGGTGATGATAGAATTTTTTCTATTGGGGTCGTTTGTGTGTCTTGCCCACTGTCCAATACAAGGCCCACAAGCATTGGCCAATACTACGCCTCCCATTTTTTCAAAAGTGCCAAGGTAGCCGTCTCTTTCTACAGTATAGCGCACCATTTCCGAACCTGGTGTAATAGTAAATTCAGCTTTGGCCTTTAGTTTCTTGTCTACAGCTTGCTTGGCCAGAGAGGCCGAGCGAGAGATATCTTCGTATGAAGAGTTAGTGCATGATCCGATCAATCCTACCTCAAGCCTTTGAGGCCAGTTGTTGGCTTTTACTTCTTCTGCAAATTTTGAAATTGGAATTGCCCTATCCGGAGTGAATGGACCGTTCACATGTGGCTCCAATGTAGAGAGGTCGATTTCTATCACTTCATCAAAGTATTGCTTGGGATTAGCATATACTTCGGGGTCTCCAGTTAAGTGTTCTTTAACTTTATCTGCAAGATCAGCTACTTCCTTTCTTCCGGTACCTCTTAGGTATTCAGCCATCTTTTGGTCGTAACCGAATGTAGAAGTGGTTGCACCAATCTCAGCACCCATATTACAGATGGTTCCTTTTCCAGTGCACGACAAACTATTAGCTCCAGGGCCAAAATACTCCACTACGGCTCCTGTTCCACCTTTCACGGTAAGTATACCTGCTACTTTAAGGATAACATCTTTAGAGGCAGTCCAGCCACTGAGTTTTCCTGTAAGTTTTACTCCAATTAATTTAGGGAATTTTAGCTCCCATGGCATTCCCGCCATCACATCTACTGCATCAGCTCCACCTACACCTATGGCTATCATTCCGAGTCCTCCAGCATTTACAGTATGGGAGTCAGTACCAATCATCATTCCACCCGGAAAAGCATAATTTTCCAAAACTACCTGGTGGATAATACCTGCTCCGGGTTTCCAGAATCCGATGCCATACTTATTAGAAACCGATTCTAAAAAGTTAAAGACTTCGCCACTGGCATTGATGGAATCTTTTAAATCTTTTTTAGCTCCGTCTTTTGCCAGTATGAGGTGATCACAATGAACGGTGGAAGGAACTTTTACTTTGGGAATTCCCGCAGACATGAATTGCAGCAATGCCATTTGAGCAGTTGCATCCTGCATGGCTACACGATCAGGTGTAAATTCCACATAGGATTTGCCACGACCAAATTTCTCCATTGGTTGATCAACGTGGAGGTGAGAATAAAGAATTTTTTCTGTCAGCGTAAGGGGTCTGCCGGCCACTTTTCTTGCCTTTTCAATTCGGCCTGGCATCGCTTTGTATGCGGCCTTTATCATGTCTAAATCGAACACCATAGTAATAGTCTTAGTTGAACTGCTAAGTTACTAAAAAGAGTGTGGATTCTGAATTATGGAGGGCTGGATTCTAGATTCTGGGTACTGGATTCTAGTTACCAGAATCTAGCATCCAGCATCTAATACATCGCTACTTACTATTGATATAGTTGAGGAATTCGCGTTTTATGTTCTCGTCCTTGAATTTACCGGAGAAGTAAGCTGTTCCTGTTTTACTGTTGGTGTCACCAACTCCTCTTGAGGCTACACACATGTGGTTAGCATCAATCACTACTCCCACATGCGGAGTATTCAAGGCGCGCTCAATTTCCTTACCAATTTGGACAGTAAGGCGTTCCTGAACCTGGGGGCGTTTAGAATAGTATTGTACAATACGGTTAATTTTGGATAAGCCAATCACCTTGCCTGTAGAAAAATAGGACACGTGGGCCTTGCCATAAATGGGCACAAAGTGGTGCTCGCAATGACTGTAGAAGGTGATGTCCTTCTCTACCAGCATTTGATCGTAATTGTACTTGTTGTCAAACAGACGGGCGTGAGGCCTGTTCTTAGGATTTAAGCCACTAAAAACTTCCTTAACATACATTTTAGCCACCCTTCGGGGAGTTCCTGCCAGACTGTCGTCATTCAGATCAAGACCAAGTATGGTCATGATTTCCTTAAAGTGCTTTTCGATCTTCTCCACCTTCTGATCATCTTCCAGGTCAAAGGCATCGGGCCTTACCGGAGTCTCCCATGAAGACAGGACATGATCGTCATCCAATTCCTCATCGAGAGGTTTAATGGACTGGATATTCAACGAAATTTCTTTCTGTCTCATAGAGTTTGATTTTAAGGTCAAGTTTATCGTCTATCTGCGGCCTCAGTATTGTCCAAATCACAATGGCAATGTTTTCTGCCGTAGGATTGAGGGACTTAAAATGAACAACGTCAAGGTTTAAGTTTTTGTGGTCAAATTGTTTAAGAATGTGCTTTTTAATAAGGTCGCTCAGCACCTTCATATCAAAAACATATCCTGTATTCGCGTCAGGCTCACCAGTAAGTGTTACAATTAATTCATAATTGTGGCCATGATAATTGGGGTTGTTACATTTCCCAAATACCTGATCATTTTTTTCATCAGACCAACCTGGATTGTAAAGCCGATGGGCTGCATTAAAATGTTCCTTACGCGATACCGCTACCTTCATAACTAGTGAAAAAACACCATTTTGGGTAAAAGGTTCTGGCGAATGAAATTAAATGATGAATTACTAGAAATTACTAATGGATCGATCGTGGAAATTAAGCACGGACATACGGATTCCCAGCATGATCTCATGAGTACTGAACTGAGAGCCTACTGAACTCGCAGTTGGAATTTCGAAAGTGTACCCTAAACGGAACTGGTCCTTCAATAAAGCCTGCAATTGCAAACCATAAGTATTGAAATTTCTGGTGAATACACCAGCTGTGTACAATTGGTCAATATTGACATTGAAGTTGAGGTCAGTGGAAAGGGGAGAACCCTTTACAGATTTTAACAATACCCCTGGCTTTAATCGGATACGGGTACCCATATTGAACACGTACGCTCCAAACAAATAGTAGTGCTGATTGTAAAGATCAAACTGCTCACCCATACTGCTTTTGAAGGTGGTACTTAACAGACGAGGTACAGATAGCCCCACGAAAAACCTTTCACTTTTAAGGGCTACACCCGCACCAATGTTGGGCTTACTAAGATTCTCATTACCAGTAAATGCAGGGTCCCCCGGGTCAGCCAGGTTCAACTGACTATAATTGCTTTGGAAGTTGATCACACCTGCTTGCATTCCAAAACTAAAAGTCATGTCTTCCAATTGAAGTTTGTATGATCCAGCTACCTGAAACTCCGTATTGGTGGCGTTACCAATCTTGTCCTGCACGATAAGTAATCCTGCACCTACACGGTTGTCTACCAGTGATATGTGTCCATTGACATTTACTGTGGTGGGGTTGCCTTCAAAACCTCCCCATTGGGTACGATAGGAGAGGGAGGCGTTGAGGTTATTGTTCAACCCTGCATAGGCTGGATTGATGACCATCGGATTATTAATATACTGAGAATACAAGGGGTCTTGCTGGGCAAAGCTTAAGCTTATGAAAGCAAGATTGATAATGGTGACGAGTAAAAATTTTTTCATGCTTATCGCTTTATAGTCAAGTACCCTGTGAGTTCAGGTTGTCCGTTTGAAAATTCAATTTTATAAAAATATACGCCACTTGAAAGCTCTTTTCCACCATCGCTCTTTCCTTCAAATCTACGGCTTGCATTATCGTAATTATCTATTTCAAAAACCTTATCGCCCCAGCGGCTAAAGATGCTTACTTTATTCTCAGCGCCTAGGGTGGTAATGTTGGCAATATCGAAATAGTCGTTGAGGCCATCTCCATTGGGCGACATACCATTGTGAACGATAATTTCTCCAGGAAGGCTCTCCACATCAATGTTAAGTTCAGCAGTTGAACACAACCCGTCTGTATCGCAAGCCTCGATTGTAACCACATCTCTACCGGAAAAATTGGTGTCTGAATAATCTATAGTAAGGATGGCATTGGTAATGGAGGTAATTCCTACTCTGGCTGGTGAGGGCGAGACATTGGGAACCACTTTGAAGGACAAGGGATCCAGATTACCATCCGGATCGCTGATAATGGTATTAAGATCTATGGCCGCATCACCATTGAATACTGCATTTAAATTACTTTGCGTAATCACCGGAGGGTTTTTTGGCTCCGAAGCAATGTTCACTGTACGGGAAGCGGATTGACCATTGGTTTTATCAGCATCCAATACGGTAAATGTGATGGTTCTCGACAATGCTTTTATTCTTCCATTACTTCCTTTTCGCGCGCCTGGGTCGGGTCCAGTATATTCATAAGTCACGGTACGCAATATGGACTGATAAGTCGCCAACGGTGCATTTCCCTGTAGGGTTAAAACTCCAGTGGTGGTATTGAAATTACCCGTCACCGGGGCTTGAGGGGTAAAACTCAAAACCTCATTTCCAGGTTGAAAACTTTGGATTGACACGGTAGCTTGAATGATATTATCATTGTCCTGATCAGCCAAAGTAAGGTTGGCATCCAATATCAATGGCCCTGATTCAAATTCGTAACTGAGTACTGTGCTTGCAACGGTAGGAACAGCAGCAGGGTTGTTATTTGTAAAGAAATCAAAATTACCGCTACTGCTTCCTAAAAAGAAATCCAGGTCTCCATCGCCATCGGCATCAACAAAACCAGGGTACGGGTTATTATCCGGATTGGAGACAAGAGGGCTTGCGTGAAGTACAAAGGCAGGTGCCTCTGGTGTACCTGTGTTTTCCACAAAATAAACATGATCACCATACGTAGAGTAATCTACGTAATAGTAAGAACCAAGGATCAGATCAAAATCACCATCGTTATCTACGTCAACAAACCTAAGGTTCATCTGGTAGGTAAATAGAGTGCCAAATTCAGGGATGTAGGAGGCGTCAAGTGGGTTTTCCGTAGGATCTTCAGGAGCATTAAATACCGGATTTTCGCTATCGCCATCGTTCCTGTAGAAGTCAATAGTGCCGTAGTTACCGGCAAAAAGATCCAGGTCTCCGTCATTGTCAATGTCTACCAGTTCAATCGTTCCCTGCCAGTTAATATTTATACCATCAAAAGGTGATGACTCAGCCTCTTCATAGAGACCATCAATATTCTCATAGTAGTCTATGTTGCCAAAGTAATCTGCATTGACCAGATCAAGATCACCATCACCATCAAGATCAATTAGCACTGGTTTAGATCCATTGTTAAATACAATATCAGCAAATGGATTGGCTGCATCTTTAACGGGGATAAATCCATTCTCAACTTTTTGGAAGTACCTCATCCCGTACTTTCCGCCTAACAGTGCATCCAGGTCTCCATCACCGTCTACATCCACAAAATAAGGAACAGCATCATCTTCAAGGGTAACGCCACCGAATGGGTTATCGAGAAAAAGTTGCTGCTCAAAAACAGCGTTGCCCTGGTTGATGAAATAATTTAGTCCATCGTTGTTACCAGAACTGTATTTATAACTGGAAAGAACTGATCCAAACACCATGTCCAAGTCTCCGTCATTGTCAAGATCTGCAAATGCTGGGGCTGATTGGTATCCAAAATCAATACCATCAAATGGATTTCCTGTTTTGGCTATTGCATTCCATGGGCCAGTCTGCTCAGTAAAACTTGCACCATCCCCTTTAAAAAAGCGAATTTCTCCATTATGCCTTCCCATGATAAAATCCAGGTTGCCGTCCTGATCTATATCTGCGAAAGAAGGAGTAGCACTGTAATTATTATAGCCCGTGACTAACGGGGAGGGGGTAAAAGAGCCCAGTATGAAATTACTTTGACCATCATTTTCATAATAGTGTATCTGTTCATTATCTGCGAAGTAGCTATAATCATGGCCGATAAACACGTCCATGTCTCCGTCAGTGTCAAAATCAATAAGAAATGGAACTGGATCATTTCCTGGGTTAATTCCATAAAATGGATTTCCCGTTTTAGCTACACCATCCCACGTCCCGGTCTGTTCGGTGAAAGTTATTTGACCAGCACCCTCACCAATTTGAGTACCCCCGTTATTTACAAAGTATTGGATGCGATCGACACTTCCAGTGACTCCAACGATCAAATCAAGGAGTCCATCCCCATTGAGATCGGCAAAAGCAGGGGAACTATAGCCACTAATAGCCAAAGGCTCAAATGCTGTATCTACAAAATCGTGATCGTTGAACGCAGGGTTGCTAGCGTCTCCCACATTTTCATACACCCGTACCTCGTAATATCCACCAACCACTATATCGTAGTCCCCATCATTGTCTAGGTCTACAATGGTAGGTCTTAATCGATATCCTGTTAGTGGGTATCGCAATGGGTTAGCGGCACGATCTGAATTATTGAATGGCCCAATACTTGATTGTGCCAATGCATCCTGTGTATTTCCTAACGCGGCAATAGTGCCACCCACTGCTGCAAGCTTCATTTGCCATTTCAACTGCTCTACCTTTCGGGTAAGCTTTTTAAACTTGTATAACAGTGAATTTCTCTTTTGGGAGCTGTATCGATAGAAGATTCCAGACTTCTTGCTCTTATTGATGCGAGAGGCGATCAACTCTAGCTGAGCACGTTTTTTTTTCAGAATGCTGCTGAAATCTTCTTTAAACCCCATACTTCTTTAAACCCCATAATTAGGATGGTACTTTGAGATTAAAGGTATAAAATATTACCCTTTGTTGGATGAATTTACCCTAAGATATCTTTGCCCATCATTCTTGATAATTCATTTGGTAACTTGTGCTTGTAATTTACAATTTATCGACTCTTAACTCATTGATAATCAGCTCATATTATATTCTCTAGCCCTTATGAATTCCACCATTAAAAACGTGTCCTACGAAAACCTTTGGAAGAAGGATTTAGGAGAATTGAAGAAAGAGGTGATCATCATGTGGAAGCAGCATAACCCGGGGTTTGAAGAAGCAAAAGCGGAGGAACGGGCCAACCAAATGGTGCTGGTGGTAAAGAATGAATTTGAGCAGGTGATTGGCGTCTCTACTGCTTTCAAGGTGTATATCAAGCAGTTTAGAAATTTCATGTACTCTATTCGCCTTATGGTACTACCAGAATATAGAAGTCAAAAATTGGCTACCGACTTATTGGTCAGGTCACGTGATTTTCTTGAATCTATCCATCAAGAAGACCAACCTGATCCACCTATCGGTATGATTACGTTGGTGGAGAATGAATTGCTCAAGAACAACAAAAGAGAAGCCATCTGGCCAGCGTCAAAAATGATTTACGCGGGCAATTCTAATAAAGGACATCATATTCGTGTGTACTATTTTAAAGGTGCCACAATATGAAGGGCGTGAATGATATTCGTTTGGTCAATGTACTTGAACTGGCATCCAGAGGAGAGGTGGAACAGGCCGCCATGGAATACTGGAAACGGCATAAAGTAATTCTCAAGGATGAGGTATTGCAACAAAGGGCCACGGAACTGGTAATGGTAGCCTATGATGATAAGGACAAGGTGATTGCCACCAGCACGGGTGTGAAGACCAAAGTAAAATTATTAAACAACAACTGGCTCTATCAGTATCGCTGCTTCATCGATCCAAACTTCAGGGTAATTGGTTTTGACTATTATCTTACTCAACAATCCCTGGATGCACTAGAAGTGGCAGGTCAGAAGGATGCAGATAAACCGATAGGTGTATTTACCGTGATCGAGAATCCTCAATTATACAACAACAAAGTAAACAATGCTGCAGTGTGGCGTGCCTACAAAATGTATTTCATCGGATTCAACACCAAAGGTCAGCCCATTCGGGTGTATTACTTTAATGGGGCACTGATCTAACCCAGCAGCTTTTGCAAATGGGTTGAAAATGAATTAACAGTGGGGAATTCCCAAAAATTGTGAGGGTTGATTTCTATTTTGTATTCCCTTTCTATTTCATCAATTAAGAATATCGCATGCATAGAGTCTAACCCCAAAGACATGAACTCCTCATCGGGATTAACCTCATCTGGTTTTACTCCCAAAGTCTCGGCTACTTTTACTTGTATAAATCGACTGACGTCAGACATGAGCTATTCGCAAGATATGTGGAAGGATTGAAAACTTCGCATGTTCATGTTTTCTTTCCAAACGGGTTCTTTTACAATTTTAAAACTGTTATACTTTCCAATATAGTTAAGTAATAATTCAAACTCTTTCTTGGCCAACCAGTCGCCCAGGCATCGGTGTATTCCTGAGCCAAAAGAGAGGTGATGATTAGGCGTACGCGTAAGGAGCAATTCATCCGGTTGCTGAAACTTCTCTGGATCACGATTGGCTGCACCCAGGCATATGGTTACTGCGCTTCCTGCAGCTATATTCTGCTCTCCCAGTGTAACATCTTCTGAGGCTATTCTCACTACAATTTGTAAAGGCGAATCGTACCTAAGAATTTCCTCAATAGCGGTGTTTGCAGTATCCTGTAAGCCTGGGTTGAGTTTATTGTTGGTAATTAAATGATACAAACCCAATTCAATGAGTCCGGCAGTAGTTTCTTCTCCAGAGATGAACAGAAAGAAGCAGTTGGCAATCAACTCATGATGGGGAATAGTTTTGGATTCCTTATTAAGTTGGATCAATCTGCTGAGTAGACCATCGTCAGGTTTCGCAAGTTTAATAGCTGCATGCCGCTCAAAGTAGGCGATGAACGCTTTCGTAGCGTCTTCCATTTTTTTGATCTGTCGGAACGTCAAATAAAGGTCCAGCGACTGAATCATTTTGTGCGACAGGTCTTCAAGGTATTGGTAATCTGAAGTCGGCAATCCAAAAATGCGGGCCATGGTCATAGCGGGTAGAGGCGTAGCCAGTTTTGTCACCACATCAAAATTGGAGGTGTCAATGGATGAAAACAGTTGATCAATATTCTCGTTGATGATTTGATCTACTTCTCTGCTATTCCAGGCCTGCATAATAAATTTGCGGAGCAGGGCATGGTCAGGAGGATTTTTGAAAACAAGAAAGGATCTGAGTGCGTCTATTATTACAGCAAACGACTCCCACTTATCCATATGCTGTGTAGCGGCTTTGGATAACCACTCTGCACGATTACCCACTACAAAACGATCATCTTTGAGGATAGTCTTGGCATCTTCATATCGGGTGATTACCCATTCCCCTGTTCTTGATTGGTGTATTGGGTCATTCTCGCGCAACTCCTTATACATGGGGTAAGGGTTGAGCATGTTTTCTCTAAGGAAGGGCTTCCAGAGGGAGTCCATGTTACTTCTCTTTTTCTGCTACACCCCAATAATCTGTTGTTGGAGTAGTGATGGCCATTACTTTATTGGTTTTATCAGCACTTAACAATCCTGGTCGCTTCATGCCAGGCAATATGCGCACATCATAAATTTCATCCACATTGTTTTCGTATTTGATATAACCAGCTACACTCATCTTGGGAATGTAAAGAATAACCACCCCGGCATAGAGTGACTTCTTGGAGATGGGTAGATTTTGAAATGCTTGTGATGTTTCCCTAAGCTTTGAAAGTCCAACAAACAAGTAATCGCCAATCCTGTCCATACCTCTTACGAATCCATCGAGCGATTTGATCACTTCATATTTTCCTCCATCACACTGACGCACCAAATCTCCGGTGGCAGAGTGAAGCCAATACAACTGGCCATCAATGATACGAGGCGAGTGGGGCATATGTAAGTCTTTTGCCAAAATGGTGTTGCTGTCCACATCCATCAATATCCCGCCATTGGCTTTGTTGGCTCTCCATCCTCCCGCTTCATTGGATACGCCAAGGGCTGTCACATATTTGGGCTTACCATTCTCAAAAGCTACACCATTGAGATGGCACTGATCAGTGGGTTCTGATTTGGTGATAAAATGGGGCTTCCATTGGGGTACAAAACTGTGCTGATCATCAATGGTGGCCAAGCAAGAGAAGCGAGTATTTACCGCCCATAGTGAATCGCCTTCCCAGTGGAGGTCATGGATGTCATTGTCCCCTGTAAAATATTGTACTCGTGGGAGATAAAGCGAATCATATGTTTTGGGAAGTGTCGGATAATTGGGAGCCATGCGCTGCGCATTGCGTAACACCATTACTGAATGGCTTGTGGCGATGGCTAGCTGATCGTCTTTCACAGCTATGCCCATGGGTTTTTCAAAATTGCGCGGTAGCTGAACAAGATGGTCCTTGTCTTGTGCACTGATGAAAATTACTTTACCCGCCTGATAGGTGGAGATGGCAATGGTGGCACCCAGTCCATGAAGAATCTCAGGAGCAGTGGGAGAAAAGGTACAGCTAAAAGGAGGGAGGGGTTGACTCATCTACAATGATTCAAGATTTAAGATTCAAGATTTAAAGTTAACCTAAATCTTGAACTTTAAATTTTGAATTACCTAACGTTTCAGTGTTAAGTATCCCGATAATTCCTGATTGCCACTCATGAATTCAATTCTATAAAAGTAAACTCCGGAAGGCAACGCTTTACCACTGTCACTCTCTCCATTAAACCTTTTGGTAGGGTCGCTATTGTTATAGTTATCCACTTCAAATACTTTATCTCCCCAGCGGTTGTAGATGGATACCTTGTTATTGGGCTCTAGTACTTCAATGTTTTCAATTTGGAAGTAGGGATTAAAACCATCGCCATTGGGGGAGATACCATTATAAGTCCTAATCTCCCCATCGACTTCAATAGACAAAGTGGTTTGCGCACAAGCGCTAAGTAAATCACATACTTCGATGGTAAGCTGATCCGTTCCTACGAAAGCAGTGGTACTATAGTCCAGTATCAGGTCAAAATTGGAATCGAAAGTAGCAGAAGCATTGCTGCTAGGTCCTGTAATAATTTGTATTGAATTAAAGTCGATGTTGGCATTAAGGTCTGTGATGAAAGTGCTGATGGGAATAGTTACTTGCTGACCAACCACTACGGTAATTGGAGTTGTAGGAAGGGTGATCACGGGTGGTTCATTGATGATATCAATCGACACTGTGCCATCACTACATTGGTTACACTGGTTACAAATGCGATAGGTATAAGAATCGGCACCTACGGTGCCATTGGAAGCAGTATAGCTGATGGTTTTATCAGCTTGTACCACAGCATTGCCCTTCGCGGGAGATGATTGAAGCGTAACGGCAATGACATCACCCGTATTGGTGGTGGAGGCTGCAATGACATCAGTATTCTGAGTCTGCCCCACGTTACTTTGAATGGTGAGTGCACCTGCTGTAATGGGCTGGGTGATAGTAACGATCAGCTGATCAGAAGCCTGCGGGCAACTACCGGCCCCATCAACTGTAATGGTGAAGGTGATCGTACCAGACGAAATATCTGCTGCTGTTGGTGCATAGGTTGTAGTGAGTGAATTGGAGGCTGAGAAGGTGCCCAACCCGGTTGCCATCCATTGAGGGTTGCTGGAAGAAACACCCATGGTGGCCGATAAAGAGACCATATCACCAGCACAAATCGTTTGGTCTATGCCGGCATTGACAGTAGCTATCCCATCGATGCCCACTGAAATTATATCCGATGCAGCCACACAAGGTCCTGCACCGTCCGGATCATCCGTAGTGAAAGTAATGTCCACGTTGCCATTAACAATATCATTGGGCCCCGGTGTGTAAATGGGTGTCATAGAAGTATTGTTGTCAAACCCACCATCACCAGAAGTGGTCCAGGTAGCAGTAGAGGCGGAACCACCTATTGAACCTGACAAGTTGATCGCATCGCCTTCACAGATGTTGGCCACAATTGAAATGGATGCTGTTGGAGCACTTGCACAGCCTCCAAGTCCCCTCAAATCCAAAGCAATAAAGGATGAGCCCGGAGGCGCAGGAGGAAATCCGGCTGGAAAAACGGTGATATTAAAAAGGTTGATGATATTGGAACCGTCCAAATCAGACTGCATGATTGCGGGTGGAACAGCCCCATCACTGGCCCCTCTACAAACCCAGTAAATTTTATTATTAAACAAATCCAAATCCAGTCCCCAGGGCTCACCTCCAAATGTAAATGAAGAGGGTGAGGCAAAAGGTGCAGCTTCATTAATATCATTATAAAATATGGTTCCAAGGGGAGTGTCTTCCTCTCCTGAAGTCCAATAAACCAATTCATTGACAGGATCAATTTTTACATCTCTGAAATGCTCAATGTCTGGTGACCCGGTTTGGTAAACGAGTTCCACATTACCACCATCCAGATCTGCTCGATAAAGCTGACGAGATGTTCCTGTTGACACACGGTTGGTGATATAATAGATTTTACCGTTGGCTAAGTCCAGGTCAATCCCGAATGGTTCTTCCAATCCGGTATCAATTATTTCTATTACAGTGGTGTTGGGATCAGGAGCAGATATATCTGCTTTTGAAATTTTGTTGGTAAATCCTGTCTCTGCATTTCCATGGGTATAGTATATCGTGTTGTTGGGTAGATCCAATGCTATATCAAAAAGACCGGCTGCGCTAGAAGGGTTAAAGTCTATCAACTTTTCATTAGTTGATAAACCTCCTTCACCTATAACTCCTCTTATCACTTCCGCCTTGGTAGCATCGGTCCAATAGACATAATTATTCGCTTCGTCAATTTCTATTCCACTGATTTCATCAGAAAATCCTGAATAAATGATTTCGAAATCATCCCCACTGAAATCTACTCGATGAATTTCGTCATCACCACCACCGCCTCCTACATTTTCTGTCCAGTAAATTCTTGGAGGAGCCTCACTGGTAAGGTCTAAGGCCAGAAACTGGGGTGAGTCCAAAAAAGGGTGAATAGTTTCCATGCTTGAGCCATCCAGATTCGCCCGGTTGATGGCTGTCCCATCCACCCAATACATTTTGCCATTGGCCGCATCTAGTGCCAGGCTAAAGGGTGAACTTACGCTGATCGGAGTGGAGCTGCGTACCGATCCATCAAAATTCATTTGTGTAATGGATCCTGCACTTTCAACAAAATAGACTGTTCCTGTCCCTTCGTCTACAGCAATGTCCAGAAAAAGAGTAGTTCCGGATGTAAACAATGAACCTGAATTGGCTCCGTTAAGATCGGCCCAACCCATCTCAGGTGCGGGGTTATTGGAAGTGTAATACATTTTTCCCAACGATACGTTGAGCTCTACATCAAATGGATCAGAAATGGCTACCAATGATTCGGGGCCAGGTGAAGCTTGTGTGATGTCGGCTCTCCATATTTGGTCAGTTCCCTCATCGGCCCAATAGAAGTAGCCATTCACAAGATCAATATCAACCCCCTTGGGTATTCCTGTAGGAGCAAGATCAATCCACATAGTGGCGGGCATCAAACCCCCTGTAGGATCGATTTGTGCTCTATAAATGGCTTGATTGGATTCATCCGCCCAGTAGGCATAGTTTCTTATATCATCAAATGCGATTCCATTGGGAAGTCCGCCAGGTGAAAGCGCACTTTCGGGTAGCGAGCCGTCCAGGTCGCTGCGTGCTATTCTAACGCTGTGCTCTGTCCAATACAACTTCTGTGCATGCACGCAAGTGCAACCGACTACCAGCAAAAAAAGCACAAAAACCTTCCTGCAACAATAAATAAAAAGCTGGTGTCGCTGCCTGAAGTAGCGAGGGGACAATATGGAATTGGATAATTCCATCTTACTAATTTGGGAAATTTTGATTTAAATCTCGACCAAATGTGGAGTATTTATACTCATTTATCCTAACTATTGTTTTAGGGTGAGGTATCCGGTAAGTGAATTGCCAGAAAGCGGAAACTCAATCTTGTAGAAATAGACACCACTCGGGAGTTTTTTACCATTATCACTTATCCCAACAAACCGGTTGGTGTTATTATCATAATTAACCATTTCAAATACTTTATCCCCCCAACGGTTGTAGATGGATACTTTGTTTTGTGGTGCAACGACTTCAATATTCTCTATTCTGAAGTAAGGGTTAAAATCATCATCGTTGGGTGATAGGCCATTGTAAACTACAATTTCTTGTATGACAGGTGGGACAGGCGTAGGAGCGTCCACCGTTATGCTTATTACACTGGTAGTACATTCGTTCGCCAAGTCGCAAACTTCAATGGTCAGATTATCCACTCCAGAAAATGCAATGCCTGTATAATCAACTACCAGTTCATTGTTGGTATTGAAACTGGCGGAGGCACCACTGGTTGGTGGTGTAATCACCGTAAGTGATGAGATGTCCAAGTTATCATTGAGATCAGATAAAAGCGAACTCAGTGGAATGGTAGCAACAGCTCCATTTCCAACTTGAATCGAAGCGGAAGGCGCTATTACGGGAGGAACATTGGGGATCGTTATGTTTACACTTGCCCGATCACAAAGCCCACATTGATTGCAGATTTCATACTCAATAGCATCAGCACCAACAGTTCCGTTGTTGGGTGTGTAAAATATCCTTCCATCAGGTTGTAATGTAGCCACGCCTTTTGTGGGTGCTTGCGTAATGCTTACTTGAATGATGTCATTGATATGATGGTAGGAGGTAACAACTGGATCTGCCGTGGAGGATTGACCAAGTGTTGCATTGAGAAATAAAGCAGAAGCAATGGGCTGTTCACAACCTCGATCCAATGCAATGAAATTGGCACGTGGAGGGGTGAAACTTATTGGATGTAAATTGCTGACACCGGTACCATCAGAAAGTTTTGCTTGCATGATAGCGGGTGGAACAGAAGGATTGATGCCTCGACTTACCCACCAGATTTTATCGGTGATCCAATCTATTTCAACCCCTCTTATTTCTCCTGCTGTGGGATTAATAACCGGTGTCACCGTACCGTTAACATCAGAAATGTCTGCGCTATAAATCGTTCCCGGACCGTTGGCCTCCGTGCTAGCCCAATACACATAACCATTTTTAGGGTCTACTTTCACATCATGCATAAATCTTTCCGGCAGACCTGCCGCTGTTGTTTGAGCAATCAATGTTTCTGGATTGGTGCCATCAAGATTGGCCCTTGTTAATGTTCCAATGTTGGGGGCGATAAGATTATTTGAGGTGTAATAAATTTTTCTTCTTTTCAAATCGAGCGCTACTCCAAAGGGGTTGTTAACGATGGCGATATCTTGAATGCTTCCGGCAGGGATCGGGGTGGGGGTAAAGTTATAATCTGCTCTTTGCACTCTGCCGCCCGCTGTGTAAGCAAAGTACATCATGTGATTGGAAGGATCCAGCGCAATGCCACCGATGCCACGGGCAGCATTGGGATAATCTATCAGTGTGTCAAGGTCTGAGAAATTGGTTTCGTCAATAAAACCCTTGATGATATTGGCCTGTGTCTCATCGGTCCAATAGGCATACCGTGTCTCTTGATCAATCGCAATGCCATTAGGCGTTGAGCCGAAGTTAAAATGATACCGTTCAAAATCCGATCCATTGGTATTGATGCGCTGTACCTCGTTGACATTGGGTTCTGTCCAATAGAGTTTTGGTGGAACGGAGGTGCTGAAGTCGAGCGCCAAATCAAAAGGACCTCCAAGACCGGACACAATATTAATTTTTCCTGAACCGTTTAGTTGAGCTCGACCGACTGCGCTTGTGCCGTCCGCCCAAAAAATGAAACCATTGCTAAGGTCAAGCTCAATACCTCTGACTGTATTTGCTAGATTGTCTACAATGGTAATTGGATTGGCTCCCGTTGTTAAATCTCTTCTAACAATCTGGCCAATTCCTCCAGTTTGATTTGAATAATATATTTTCCCCCCGGTTGGATCAACTGCAATGTCTGACATTGACTCTATAGCTGAAATGTTAGGTACAATTGTAGTTATTGGCCCAGTTCCATCAAGATTTACAATTCGGATTTCTCGGCTTGTTATAGATCGAATAAAGTAAATCTTGTTGTTAACAAAATCTACCCCGAACCCCTGGATGAAAGATTGACCACTAATAAATGGGGCCGGCAGGACGGTAATTGTTCCTGGAGCATCCAGACTTACTTTTTGAATTTGGCCATTATTTGAAATCAATAATTCTCTAGTATTCGGATTTATCTCCATGTCAACAAAGTTTTCAGTCGAACTAGAGACTGAAATAAAATTGGAAGCAAAGCCAAGTCTTGTATTGCCATTCACGACAATCAGTGGCGCTTTTTTAACTTGCGCAAACGCTCCATTAATTTCTATCCAAAATGCAGTATTTCGTTCTGCGTCAACTACCAAATCGCGAACAGCATTAACTGTTGTGGCAGCAGACATCAACTCCAAGGAAGAGCCATCTGTGTTGCTCCTTCTTATGTCGGTTGCGCCATTTTCAGCGATGAATAATTTTTGAGAAAAGCCTAATGTGGAAAGTAAAATGAGACAGGACGCGAAGAGATATTTTTTGAACATCTATTACCAAGGTTTCTCCAAAGTTATATGCATTATGGCTTTAAAACCGGAGATTGATCTATTTTTTTAAGGTGAGGTAACCTGATAAAGAAGGTTTGTCACCTGGGAATTCCACTTTATAGAAATATACCCCATTGGGTAGCTCTTTTCCATTGGTTTGCCTTCCTTCGAATCGCTTTGATGTATCTGAAGGATCATAACCATTGACCTCATACACCTTGTCTCCCCAGCGATTGAAAATACTTACTTTGTTGTTTGGTTCTAAAAACTGAATGTTATTGATGTTGAAATAGTCATTCAAACCGTCTCCGTTAGGAGAGATGCCATTGTAAACTCTGATCTCTCCGTCTACTTCAATTTGTAAGGTAACATCAACACATAAATTGAGTTGATCACAAATTGTAAAACTGATATTGTCAACAGTCCCGTTGATTGTTGCATTTGCATAATTCAATACCAAACTTCCGGTTACATTATCATAGGTAAAAGCAACGTTGCTGGAAGAGCTAAAATTGGTGAAGGAGGTGAGATCAATGTTGTCATTAAGATCGGTAACAATATTCAATAAAGAAATGGTTATCGATTGACCTGCTACCACAGTTGGGTTCGATGGCGGAGCAGTGAACAGTGGGGCTTCGTTGGTAATGTCGATAGTCACGGTGCCATCGCTGCATGAGCTACACTGATTGCAAATGCGATAAGTGAAGGTGTCGCTACCTACTGTTCCAGCATTGGGTGTATAACCTAATGTATTGTCTGAATTTACAATACCAGTTCCTTTTGTTCCGTCTTGTAAAATAGAAAGGGTAAGAACATCACCAGGGTTGGCGGACGAACCTGCCAGCACATCTATCGTTGAAAGTTGCTGAACACTTGAAGCAACAGTGGGGTTGGAAGCAGAGATGGGCTGTGCAATAGTGAGCACAAGGTCATCAGTTACCTCTGGGCAAAATCCGCTGGCAGGTACTGTTAATGTTAAGGTGATACTTCCATTTGTTTCATCCACAGCACTTGGAAAATACGTGGCATTCAATATCATCGTATCATCAAGAGTACCTGTACCACTGGTTGTCCAGGTCGAGGTGGCAGCACCTCCACCAATCGTACCTATCAAAGGGATAGAAGAGCCCGCGCAAAAAGTCTGATTGGATCCTGCATTTACAGTTGGTAGGGTGGAGCATACACCCATGGTGATTGTTCCGGTAATAGGAAACTCAAATAAACTTTCGTCCGCATCATCACTGGTGATGGTAACGGTTTCATCAAACGTGCCCATTGAGCTAGCATCAAGTAAAACGTCAATTATCTCCGTGTTTCCCGCAGGAATAATAAATGAAGTTGAGGATAGTATACTATAAAGTGTACCACTTATGCTGATATCAGAAATATTGAGATCTGCACCACCCTGGTTTTCAATGGTGAATTGCATGGTTAAATCATTGCCTTGCGAAGAAGATCCCAAATCAAATGGAGTTAACTGGTTATTAAATATTTCAACTCCACCTGTAGTAGCACTTTCAAACACGGCAATTTCCGGTATGCAACTCTTACTATCGCCACTTATTACCCAAAGATTGGCAGCGATTAAAGCTGCTCTTGCCGATTCGCCTGCGCAATAGGTAAGGCCGTTAGCGTCAAGGTCAACACTATTCTGTAGAGACGGGAGTGATTCCCATCCAATCAACGTGGCATCATAGTTGGCAATGGATAGAGCTGTATTGTTTAGCATACCGGCCATGGTGGTCACATTCCCTATGTCCCAATTTTCTAAACTCTGATTGAAGGAGAGGGCACCGCCAAACATAGCACTCATGTCATTCACATTGCTTACATCCCAATTGCTGACGTCTTGATCGAAGGCGGCTGCACCAAAAAACATTCCCGACATGTTGGTTACATTTGATAAAGAAGCATCCCATGTCAATGGCTGATTGAAACTACTCGCATTCAAAAACATATTGAGCATACTTGTCACACCAGAAACATCCCATCCGCTTATGTTTTGATTGAAACTGGATGCGTCTTGAAACATAGAAACTACACTTGTAAGACTGCTTGTAGTCCAGGTACCAATGTTTCTGTTGAATGAAGAAGCTCCTCTAAACATGTTCGACATGAATTGAACATTTGACACATTCCAAGTGTCAATATTTCCATTGAAACTTGTAGCAGATTGAAACATTTGTTGCATCCGTAAAACGCTACTCACATCCCAGCTACTTAAATCCTGATTGAAGTTTGTGGCTCCTCTGAACATTCCTGAAATGTCTGTGATATTCCCAGTAGTGGTCCACGTCAGTGGCTGATTAAATGCGATGGCATCTGTGAACATGAAGCTCATATTGGAGATTCCTGTAACGTCCCAGGCGCTGATATTCTGGTTAAATGATGATGCTCCCTGGAACATCCCATTGGTCGCAAAGCTACTTCCAAGATCCCAGGAGCCAATTGGTGAGTTGAAGGAAGTGGCGCCTCGGAACATTTGAGCCATCGTTATGCAAACACTCAAATTCGGTGTATCAAGTGCCGGAACCGTCAAGTTGGTGCAACCATAGAATGCGTCTTGCATGGATGCCCAGGCATTATCTCCCCATTGTTCTACCGTAAGTAATTTTTCTCTGTCACCTCCATTATTAAATCTGATCGCTGGAAATGTTCCAGAAATAGAAACCGTATAGGTGCCAGGTGTGGCATAGGTGTGCGTAATATCACCAATGACTCCAGTATCACTCATTCCATCACCCCATACTACATCATAATTGTAAACACTTACTCCATTGGTGGGAATAGTGATTTGATTGCTGCCGGAAGTACCGGGGTTGTCCGTTTTCCAAGTGGTGATAAAGGGAGCTGGGATAATTGTGGTAAACTCAGAAGTGCCATCGGTAGCATTTGTAGCGGTGGCTGTGATTTTATCACTAGCACCTAGCGACAGAGCACCTAGTGTCCAGGTACCGCCAGCAACAGTTGTTGTACCCAAATACTCCTCACCCTGTAACGGTGTACATGCTGAATTGTCTCTATAAACATGAATTTCATCACCATCAATTCCTGTTCCAGACACAGACGTCAATGTTACTGAAGTGATGACTGGTGGTTGAATATTATTATTGGCAACGCCACTAAGATCAATACCAATTCCGTTACAATTGATAGTATTTCCAATGATCACATTGTTCACACAGCCTGCGTTGGTAAAGAAAATGCCTTCATTGGTACTGTTTACAATCGTATTTCCTTGGCCGGCCAGTATTCCACCGATGGTATTGCCCTGTGTGTTGAAGCCTTCAATTCCTCGATCATTTCCCATGGGCGAGCCATCTGAACCCTCTCCAATGGTGTTCCCTTGGAAGGTATTATTTGCAGAGTTTACTAGGTTGATCGCATTGCCACTGTTTCCGGAGATAAGGTTATTAATGAATGAATTATTGCCGCTCGTCCCAAATGAGATTCCATCAGTATTGCCAAGAGCAGAGGTACCATCCATGTTGGTACCTATATAATTCCCTCGTATAGAATGTCCTCCACTTGCATTGGCCCTTATTCCTATGTTATTTCCAGAAATAAGGTTGCCCTCACCGGCCAAATCACCTCCAATTATTTGGGCCGAACCGTTTGTTGCCAATTCAATTCCAACACTATTGCCCAAATCAATTTCTCCTGTTTCATCCGTTCCAATCAAATTGCCTTTAATAGTACAGCCAGCACGTAGGGAAAAAGTGATTCCGTTCCGGCTAGAATTAATGACGTTCCCTTTGTTAACAGCACCAATGGTACTTGGCGATCCGCCTAAATGTATGATGGAAATAGCTGCAGAAGAACCATTCGCATTGAAGCCTGTCAGATAAAATCCATACACTTCTACAAATCCGCCAGTCACATTGAATCCTCTGTTCCTCGTCCCTTGCCCATCAATTTTTATCTTGTAATTGCCTGTACCTGGCTGGGTAGTACCATCCAAAACTACTCCCTGAGTAATGGCTGGAAGGTCCGTAATTGGATAGATCGTCCATGTTTCATTTCCCGTTCCGCCATCCAATGCATAGTTAGGGTCTGTATTGGGAATATTAAAGATGATAGTGTTTACTCCGGTAATGGTATTTGCATTGGTAATACAATATCTTAAGGAGCCTACACCTGAATCATTTGTATTAATAACAGTGAAAATTGAAGAAGTAAATGCTGCTGAAAATTCTGAAATTCCGTTGGTCACATCGGTGACTGTGGCTACGTATGTTTGTGTGTCATCAATTACACTATTATAATTCCAGAGCCCTGAAGTTACCGTTGTCTGTCCAACATAAGTTGCCCCTTGATTATCAGCACACCCAGTATTGATTACATAAATATCAATTGTTGACCCATCACTAGCTGTAGATGTACCGTCAATATCTGAAACCGTTACTGAAGTAATCACGGGGAGATCCACTGCGGGGACTAGCGTAAAGTCAATTGCCTCATCCCCGTTGCAGAAATAACTGTTGACTCCGATTACGGTTCCTGCAGTGGTTTGTGCAAGACTCTGAAAGGTAATTCCATCACCCGTGTTGTAAGCGATAATATTTTCATTCCCTATGCCGCCTATTTCCAGATTGACGCTACCACCTCCTGTGAATATTCCAGCTCCAGTGTTAGGCCCAGGTGTGATGCCATCTTGTTCTACACCAATGTAATTTCTTTGGATCAGCGCATTATCAAGACTGGCGATGGAGAGGCCATTCAGAAGTGAGTTAGCTATTATATTGTCTAATATTTGTACTCTGTTAGCGGTGTTATCGGTACCAATGACATTGCTCAAACTCATGCCGGCACTATTAATGCCAAACACGGCTCCGCCATTGCCGTTGACATCCGTGCCGATCTTATTGTTTTCAATGATAATGTTCGTTTGTGAAAATCCGATTATCTCAAGGCCAGTTGAACCTGAAGCGGCTATCGTGTTACCACGAATAATGTCACCTGCGCTCACGCCATTCACCGAACGCAAAGAAATTCCTTGACTGAAATTCGGAATAGCTATTGTGCCAGATGCATTAAGTCCAATGACATTATTCTCAATAACTACATTTTGATTGGCAGGACCTGCTGAACCACTTACAAGAATTGCTGGATTTCCTGAACATCCAGCAACAACATTCGCTTGACCAGGTCCAGTTCCACCAATAGTCGGGTTATCACAACCCGAAGTGACCGTAATCCCACCTCTATTGCCAAGATTATTGTTTCCATTTGCATCAGTTCCAATAAGGTTTCCAAAAACTTGCGCATCAGTTCCGTCCCGAAGATGAATAGCATAGTGGTTGGCTGTTCCATTCCCTGAAATCAAATTTCCTTCACCCACAAGACGATTTCCTCCGATTAAAAGATTGTCAGCAAAGCGTGCTTGAATACCATAGGCTTGATTGCCATTTGCTGTCAGTCCATCTGCTGATGTTCCAATGCGGTTGCCTTGAATAATTGCATTGGTACTACCGTCAATGTTAATACCCTCGGCTGAATTACCACTTATTACATTTCCTCTTCCGGCTGCTCCAATGATCAGCCCGGTGGACCCGGTGGTACTGGTCAATCCATTGGTAAAATTGGTAATGTGAAGACCATAGATTTCAACATTCGGCTCAGCAATAGATAGGGAAGTTCCTGCGAACGCAGTCCCGTCCAGTACCACCATGTTGTTGGTGCCAAACACAGATGTAGGTTGGGTTAACCCATCAATGACCATCCCGACATTGTTACTATTATCTATTGTGATTGTTGATTGCAAGTCAATCTGCCATGGGCCAGCTCCGGAGATATTAAATGTGATTGTTTCCTTGGCAGCACTGGCGTTGGCATTAATAATAGCTTGCCTGAGAGATCCAGCACCAGCATCATTCGTATTGGTTACCGTGAATTGACCATAGCTACTGAATGAAATGATGGACAGCAGTATCCATAATGGGTAATATTTTAGAAACTTCATTAAAGAAGGGAGTTTTAATGAGATCTGGTAGAATAGCGGATAACACTAAAACTAGATAAAAACCATCTAATATCGAACAAATACTATGGTGGATTTACCTGCTTTCAACCAATTTGAAAAATTATTTCTTCAAGGTAAGGTATCCATTGAGCGATGATCGCCCGCTAATAAACTCTACCTTATAAAAATACACTCCGCTTGGAAGTTCTTTTCCATTGTTTTGTCTTCCTTCAAATCTACGATCGGCAGTTGCCGAGTCGTAATTATCCATTTCAAAAACCTTATCTCCCCAGCGGTTGTAAATAGCAACCTTATTGTTGGGTTCTAGGAATTGGATGTTTCTAATCTCGAAGTGATCATTGAAGCCATCGCTGTTAGGAGAAATACCATTGTAAGCTATGATTTCTCCATCTACTTCAATCTGAAGCACAATCTGTGAACAAGCACCCAATTGGTCACACACTTGAATGGTGACCTGATCGGTTCCTCCAAAAGGTGTGTTGGAATAATCTATGGTCAAATTGAAACTGGCATCAAAAGAGGCGGGTGCATTACTCAAGGGGCCGGCAATAATTTGAATGGAGTTCACATCGATATTGTTGTTGGGGTCTGATATAAAACTGCTAAATGGAATGGTGACGCTTTGCCCGGCAAGTGATGTGATAGGGGCGGAAGGAGGCGTTATCACAGGTGCCTCATTGAGTATGTCAATGCTCACAGTAGAATTACTGCAAAGACCACATTGGTTGCAAATCTCATATTGAAAAGTGTCAGCACCAACAGTTCCTGCAGTTGCTGTATAGCCAATAGTGTTGTCACTATTGATAACCGCAGTTCCTTTTGAAGGGGCTTGTAAAATGGTAACAGTAATTACATCTCCCGTATTGACCGTAGATGATCCAATAATATCCACATTGGTAGGTTGATTGACATTGCTCGTAACGGCTGGCGAACCCGCAATAATAGGTTGGGAAATAGTTAGGACAAGTTGATCAATAGCTTGGGGGCATACTCCGGTGGCATCCACTGTGAGGGTCAGCGTCACCGCACCAGATGAAACATCAGCAGGGCTTGGTGTGTAGTCGCTAGTCAATGCATTGGGAGAGGAGAAAGTGCCTGTTCCTGATGTTGTCCAATTGGGATTGTTGGCGGCTTGTCCCATCGTACCAGTTACGGTAGCGATGTCTGTGGTACAAATGGTTTGATCAACTCCTGCATCCACCGTAGCTGTTCGGCCGATATTTACAAAGGCCAGGGCAGTTGCAGCATTACAAGGTCCAGCTCCATCTGGGTCATCCGTTGACAACGAAAGCGTAACAGTGCCATTACTAATATCTGTAGGACCGGGGGTGTAGACGGCATTCAATGACGCAGTGTTATCAAAACCTCCATCACCTCCCGTAGACCATGTAGATACAGTAGCAGATCCACCGATACTTCCTGCCAACACAATCGTACTCCCTTCACAAATAGCTGCAACGATTCCCACGGAAGCAGTAGGAGGTGTCACACATCCGGTAGATATAATCGTTCCCGTAAGTTGAAAGCTGAATGTTGGCTCGTCATCATCATCATTGAAGATGGTAACGGTTTCATTAAAGGTACCAGCGGTTACACCACTCAGCATAATATCAAACGTTACAAAAGAAATAATACCATCGACTTCCGCAGCCACAAAAGTAGGAGGTGCGGAGGTGAGGGTGAAAGCACTTCCTGTTATAGTTACATTGGAGATGTTTAAGTCAGCCGGATTCCAGTTGGCAATGGTAATAGGGATAATAATGTCCGCTCCCTGCGAGCCAGATCCAAAATCAACCGGAGCCACCTGACCATCAAATATTTCAGGGTCAGAATAAATATCTGTACCGTTGTACACGGCTATATCCGGACCAATAATTTCTCCGTACACGTTAAAGTTAAATATTGCTTCGTCAGTGTCGTCACTTAAAACACTAACGGTTTCAAAGAAGATGCCTGCACTGATTCCGGAAAGTATCACCTGGACGGTTTCAGTACCATTGACGGGTACTGTTGTGGGTGGGACAGATCCCAATACGAAAGCACTTCCAGTAAAAGTAATGTCCGAAATATTTAAAGCAGCATCGCCAATGTTGGTGATGGTAAATTCACTCATTAGGCTATTCCCCTTTATTTCATATCCCATATCTAATGGGGCAGGCTGCCCGCTCAGTATGGGGGTTCCTAAAACATCCACACCTTCAAATACAGCAATCTCCGGTTCGGGAGCAGCAGTCACTTCTCCGGTGACATCGAACTGAAAGGAACCACTAAAGTCATCACTGGTGATAGAGACCGTTTCTGTGTACGTTCCAATGGGCCCCGTTAAATCAATCGTAAATGATTGTGTAGCACCTGCAGCAATACTTACAAATACAACAACAGAAGGAAATCCTGGAGAGGCATTGTTAATCTGAACATTGGTAATTGGAATATCCTGATTGTTAAGTAAAGTGAAGGTTCTCGATTTTGATGTAGAAGTAGAACCGAAGTCGATGGCTTCAGGCTGGGCATTCACTATTTCCGGTGCGGTAGTATCAGGACCGTCAAAAAGCGTAATACACTTCGGTCCTCCATCAGTAATGTTCCAATTGAACGTGGTTGTCAATACATCCCGTGCCGCTTGAGCAGAGCAATAATAAATCCCTTGCGCTCCAAAGCTGACATTTGATCTTACAGGCAGTGCTGCCCATCCTTCCAACAGTTTGTCATAATTACTAACGGAAAGCCCTGAGTTGTTAAACATGCTCACGGCAAGGTTAAGATTGGTCACGTCCCATCCGCTGAGGTCCTGATCAAAGGAGCTGGCATTTTCAAACATCAATCGCATGTCAGACACACCACTTACGTCCCAACCCCCAACACGACCTAAGTCCTGATTGAATGCGGTAGCATTGGAAAACATTTCACTCATGTCGTTCACCAAGGTCACATTCCAGCCACTGATGTCCTGGTTAAACGAAGTAGCCGATTCAAACATGTTTTGCATATCATTAACCTTACCCACATTCCAACCACTGATATCCTGATTGAAAGCAATGGCTCCATCGAACATGCCTCGCATGTCATTAACATTATCTACTATCCAATTTCCGATATCCTGATTAAAGAATTGTGTACCGCCAAACACGGTGACCATATTGGTCACCAGAGTTGTATTCCACGCGTCACCACCATAGTTACCTCCTCCTGGTTTGAAACTTATGTCTTGATTAAAGTTGGTAGTTCCATTGAACATGCCACCCATGTTGGTCACCTTGCTCACGTTCCAGTTGCCGATATCCTGATTGAAGGCACTCACAGAAAACATTTGATTCATATTCGTCACGTTGCTTACATTCCAATTGCCAATAGGTTGATTGAAAGCTGAGGCGCCTCCAAACATGGAACTCATGTCCTGCACATTGGAGGTGTTCCAGGCATCACCACCTGTATTGGCTCCTCCCACAACGAATGAAAGATCCTGATTAAAGTCACGAGCAAAACTGAACATATCGTTCATGTTGGTGACGTTACTTACGTCCCAAGTATTTAGCGGTTGATTGAAAACTGCGGCATCGCTGAAAAGCCCCGACATGTTTGTCACATTGGACACATCCCAGTGATTGATGTCATCGTTAAGCGACTCTGCGTAATAGAACATTCTATACATATCAGTGACGTTAGACAAGTCAGGAGCATCAGCTGCATTGATCCGTAAGAATTCACAACCTGAAAAGGCGCTCCTCATGGATGTCCAGGCCACATCTCCCCATTGCTGTACAGTAAGTATTTTCTTACTGTCCTTATCAGGCAGAAAACTGCCTGCATTAAAATAGATGCGAGGAAAAGCTCCTGTAATAGAAACTGTATAGGTGCCTGGCGCAGCATAGGTGTGCGTAATGTCACCCGTTACGTCCGTATCCGTCATACCATCACCCCAGTTGACATTATAGAGATATCCCGTGCCTGTTGTTGGGATGGTTATTTGGTTGTCATTGGATGAGCCTGGATTGTCGGTCTTCCAGGTAGTGACGAAGGCATTGAAGACAGTATTTTCATAAAGTTTACTAACAATATCACCAGGTATATTTTCTCCTGCCACAAACAAGTCGAGGTCACCATCTCCATCAAAGTCTAACCAATCGCCAACGCTTTGGAAAGTAACACCCTCCAAACTGGCATTGATGTTGGTGAAAAGTCCTGCATCATTTCTGAAGATGGCGGAAGTGATGTTATCACCGGGTGAATAATCCTGCCCCGTTAAGAGTAAATCCAAATCTCCATCGCCATCATAATCGCCCCATTGAATAGAGCCTTCTTCAATATCATCAGGGAGTCCAGCGTTGATATCCGTAAACACCCCCGCAGTGTTTTGGTAAATAAAAGCACCATCCGTTCCCGAGAATTTTCCACCCATCACTGCTATATCCAGGTCACCATCGTTGTCATAGTCGCCCCAATCGGCAGCACTAAATCCAAAGCCAGGAAGGCCTGCGACTATATCTGAAAAACTTCCACCATCATTTCTGTAAATAGTAAAATGCCTGCCTGGAGTCGGAGTTGTATCATCAAAACCGGTGATGAGAAGATCCAGATCGCCATCCGCATCGTAGTCGCCCCAGTCTGCCGAACCATCAGTTACACCTGTAATACTTGCGCCAATGTCAGTAAATACACCACCATCATTTCGATAGATGGTCGTTGAGTGGAAGTCAGGGCTAAATAGATATCTACCAGCAATTACTAAATCCAAATCTCCATCATTATCATAATCTCCCCAATCTATTGAGGCAAAATCAACACCTGTAAGGCCAGCCCCAATATCGGTGAATGTTGATCCTCCATCATTTCTGTAAATTTTTGCTATCCTGTTGGTGAACGAAGCATCCAATCCTGCAATGACCAAATCAAGGTCACCATCTCCATCGAAATCACCCCACTCACATGCGCTGTCTGATACACCGGTTAGGATTGCTCCGCTGTCTGTAAACACTCCATTGACGTTATTATAAATTACTGCGATCTGATTAAATGCAGGATCAAACCCTGTCACAACTACATCTAGGTCGCCATCGCCATCATAATCTCCCCAATCTGAATTGCCATACACTACACCTAAAATGCCAGCTGTTGGGCGCTCCTTGTATCCTCCTTCAAAAGGACCACTTGCGGCAATGAAACTGAAAGACCTGGCGGCTGCAGCTTCTCCTGCCGCTCCAGCTACATAAGAGTTGACTGTTACTGTTACTTTCTCTCCCGCCTTGAAACTTATTGATGGATTGAAGATGACGATGGAGTTATCAGCTCCAAAGGAAAATACACCACTGAATTGGCCGCTTTGACTTCCTATTATTTTAATGTTGTCATCAAAAAAATCATCGGGATTGGTGGTACCGTTGTGTACGGTTATTAAATTAACATTCGCATCAAAGTCGAGTTCGATGTTGGAAGCAACGGCTGCGTTGGTGGCGTTGGCCGTAGGCACAGAGGTGTAGGTAATCGCATTTTGAATGGTTTTGGTACCTGATGGCCCCAGTGCTGGAGTAAAAGTGACTAATGCACTAAACGTAAAATTAGTGGCATCAAGAAAAGGAATGCTGAATGTATTGCCAGAAGTGGCACCAGCAGCCACATTGATGGCAATGTAAAAGTACCGGTCTGTCCCGTCTCCGGTGATGACCTGAGAAAAACTGCCGAAATTGATACCCTCACCAGTACCAGTAGAAGGACCTGAAGTGCCAACCAGCGTAGCTGATCTGAAATCGTTGGCTGTATTATTGAAATACAATTCAAAATTAACAATGTCTGAAGAGCTGTAGGTGCCTCCTGTGGCTTGTGTTGTTAGGGCGGTTAGTGTGGCGTCTCCACCTGTGGCCGAAATGCCAAACCCGTAAACCAATTGTTTGCTTGTCTTGTAGATGGTGACATTACTTGTTCCAAGGTCAGTGGCAGTTACTGTTTGTGCAACAGCCGATGTGCTGCTAAAGAAGGTGAAGCCAATAATTATCGCGAAGAATGCGAGTTTGAACAAGGGTCGAATAACCATGGCAGAGGCGTGTTTAGGTTTGAGGTTAATCTTTAAAAATCGGGATTTATAATCAGAATCCTCCTTAAAAGTTGTATTAATTGCAATCTGATCGGCTAATCATAAAATATGGGTAACATTGCTACAGTCATCCTCTTATTGGCGGTAGTCACTGCTCTGGCACAGGTGACGGACAGGATCAAAGTACCCTATCCGGTGATGCTCGTTTTGGCAGGCATTGGTATTGGGTTGGTGCCTGGTTTGCCTATCGTTTCTCTGGACGCTGATGTGGTTTTCCTACTTTTCTTACCACCTGTGTTGTACGCAGCCGCATGGAACACTTCCCTTACCGATTTTAAAGAATCCGCACGACCCATTTCGCTGCTTGCTTTTGGCTGCGTGCTTTTTACCACTACCATAGTGGCTTGCGTGGCACATTATTTTATTCCAGGGTTTGGTTGGGCCGAATCCTTCGTGTTGGGTGCCATCATTTCACCACCCGATGCCGTAGCGGCAACAGCAGCTACCAAAGGACTGAAGTTGCCGAAGAGAATCATCACCATATTGGAAGGGGAGAGTCTGGTCAACGATGCCACGGGTTTGATTGCCTACCGATATGCTATTGCCGCAGTAGCCACAGGTTCTTTTATTTTCTGGCTGGTGGCCATCAATTTCTTTTATGTCGCACTGGTGGGTATCGTTGTTGGGTTTGTAGTGGGAGTGGTGTTCCGATGGATACACAAGATCACGCCCAACAATGCCATTACAGATACTACGTTTACGCTGCTGGCACCTTATACCTCTTATTTGATTGCAGAGGAAATTCATACTTCCGGTGTTTTGGCGGTGGTGACCTGTGGATTGTTTCTCAGTTACTATTCCTCAGAAATATTTGATCACCGCACCCGACTGCAAGCCAAGGCAGTATGGGATACTTTAATCTTTTTAGTGAATGGTATCATCTTTATATTAATAGGGCTTCAGCTTCCCCTGATATGGGCCAACATACAGAATCACTCTGTTCAGAACATTTTGATTTACGGAGCCATCATCAGCGTGGCTACCATTGTGGTGCGACTGATCTGGATTTACCCTGGTGCCTATTTGCCACACTGGTTGAGCAAACGGATAAGGACTACGGAGACAAAACCCTCAGTAGGAGGGGTGGCCGTGGTGGGTTGGGCTGGAATGCGAGGGGTGGTGTCGCTGGCGGCAGCGTTGGCACTTCCACTCACTATTGGTAATGGTATTCCATTTCCCAACCGCGACCTGATCATCTTCCTCACCTTTAGCGTTATTTTTGCCACGTTGGTTTTACAAGGGTTGACATTGCCCTTAGTAATTAAATGGTTTAAGGTTAAAGGAGACGATACCCACCTTAAGGAAGACAAAGAAGCACGACTGAACATTGCTTTTTCTGTGATCGAACACATAGAGATGAACTATGCATTGCACCTTTCTGCGGAAGTGCTCAATCAGATCAAATCAAAATACGAGATACGCATCCACCGTATTCAGAAAGATGCGTTGAATAATAAGTTAAGCAACGAGGAAGTATTGGAATTCCTTCGTATTCAGAAAGAACTGATGCAAAAAGAGCGAGACTTAATTGAAAAACTCCGTAAAGAAAAAAAGATCAGCGAAGAAGTACTGCGCAAAATCGAATACGAACTCGACCTCGAAGAAAGCCGCCTTATGATGGAACTCGAGAACTAACCAACGATTACTTGCTTCCACGATACTGGCGCGGAAGTTACTTCCGTGCCCTTCACGAAACTAAGGCACGAGCGTCTATTCCCCGCAGAGTCTCCTGAAAGGGACTCTGGCGGTAAGAGAGTTTGATCTCGCAGAGCCCTGAGACCTCTACTGGCGCAGAAGTTACTTCCCATGACGGGAATGATTCTGGTATTCAAACATTTACTAATTATCAATAGGATGAGATAGTGCGCTGGCATGACAAAAAAGCGGGGGTGCGTAGGCAAGTGGGTTGAAGCATTTTTTTGTCTAGCGTTTTTGTACCCTTTTTTGGCAATGAAAAAAGGGTAAGCCCGCCCGGCTTGAGGGCAGAAGTTAAACATTCCGCGGCAGCGAGCTCCACCGATCACCCGAATCCACTGTTTTTCTGAGCGAGGCTGACGAAGGAAGCCGACCGAAGAATCTCCTAAATCAGTAGATCCCTCTACTTAGCGCGGAAGTTACTTCCGTGCCTCTCACCGTCATTGTGCCTGTCCGCCACATTCTCACGTAAGAACCGGGTACCTTCTAAAATTAAGTTAATCCTTATTTAGTATGCGTGCATACGAATTTCCCTAAAGCGATAAAATATAATCTGTCTTTACGCTACGGAAAACCCAATTACTAAGTTAATTCTAAATGGAGTGGTGCATTTCTCCTCAGTTTTTCGCAAATTCAATACGGCTTTACTCGACTCTATTATTGAAAACATAGGGATAATTCTGTCTATATGAGCACGTCCATTCAACACGCCACTCCTCCTGATGAACTAGAGCGCTGTCCTGGTAAAATAGCACTGTACTTAAAACACTATCAGTCCTCGCATATGGCGCCTAATTATTCCGCGGCCCTGGCTGTACTTCAAATTTTACCACTTTGTTATTCAGGTGAGATAGTGCGGTGGTTTGGCAAAATAGCGGGGGTGCGATGGCGAGAGGGGGGAAGCATTATTTTGCCTAGCCTTTTTGCATACTTTTTTGGTAATGAAAAAAGTATGAGCCAGCCCGGCTTGAGGGCTATAGTTCATAGGCTGAGATTCAGGATTCAAAACATTTAGAGATAGATTAAATTTAAAATGAAAAGTTTAGATCAACTCACCTCTTACTTAACCACCGAACGCAGCGATACCCCAGAGGTGATCTCCTTTCGTGCTACACGCAGGGCCATAGGCATGTTAGGAGTGGCACTGCCTTTTGTACTCTGGTGGGGCGGACTGCTCATTAACAGAACAGCGTTACAACCTTCTATCAGCCACTACTACTTCACCAGCATGCGCGAAGCGTTTGTGGGCGTGCTGTGTGCGGTGTCGTTGTTCCTGTTTACCTACAAAGGCTATAACAAGATGGACAGCTATGCCGCCAATGCAGCAGGATTTTTCAGTTTGATGGTGGTGGTATTTCCTACCAACATCATTGATGGTTACCCGGGGCAAAACATGGTCGCTTCCATATTGGATATTAAAATCCACAACGCCATTCACCTCACCAGCGCAGGATTGTTTTTTATCACACTGGCTTGTATGTCATTGTTTCTGTTCACCAAGAGCGACAAGCCCAAATCACAATGGAGCGATGCCAGAAAGAGCAGAAACGTAGTGTATAAAGTCAGTGGCTGGATCATGTTGTTGTGTATAGTACTCATCGGCATAAGCGAACCACTGTTGGGTGTAGGCCCAACCAGCAAGATCACCTTTGCCATGGAGACAGTAGCGCTGTTCTTCTTTGGCATCAGTTGGTTGACGAAAGGGGATGTGGTGTTTGGGGATAACTAGCGTTATTTAAATGTTAACGAATCCGTTTTTAATAGCGTGAATGACCATACCTACTCTACTTTTTACATTTAATTTTTCGAATAGAGAATTCCGATAGCCATCAACGGTCTTTGGACTAACAAACATGATGTCTGCGATTTCATGATAGGTCATTTCACTACAGGCCAATTGCAGAAAATGCTTTTCGCGTTCGTTCAATTGCTCCAGACCTTTACTATCTTCCGGTTGATCAGTTTGGAGAGAATGAACCAGTTTGCCGGTGATGAAATCTGTATAATAAAAACCTTTGTTAGACACAGCGTGCAGAGCATTCTTCAATTCAATAGGCTCTACATCTTTACAGAGGTATCCCTTAACGCCCAGCTTTAGCATTTTTACAATTACTTCCTCCTTTTCAATCATGCTAACTACTAACACCTTTACTTCTGGGTAGTGCTCTTTGAGCCATTGTACACTTTCAATGCCATCCATGGACGGCATATTGACGTCCATTAAAACGATATCGGGAAGATTGCTTTTGTCTATTTTTTGCTGAAGGTCACGACCATTATCGGCTTCGAAAAGAATACTATAATCTTGGCTTACCATTTCTATGAGACTGATAAGTCCCTTACGAAACAGTTTATGATCATCTATAACGGCTAGTTTAATAGATGGAGCAGGCGACATATATTAAATCGGGAGTTCGATGAGTATTTCCGTTCCGCTACCTGGTTGGCTCCGTATGGAAACTTTAGCGTTTATAAGCTTCGCCCTGCTGTGCAGATTGAGTAGCCCAGATCCCTCGTTATTACTAATATCTCCCATATTAAAGCCAACGCCATTATCACGGCATGCTAATTTAACTAAATTATCGTTAACGGTTAATTGAATACTAAATTGATTTCCCCTACTGTGTTTTACCATGTTATTGATGATTTCCTGCACCATACGGTAGAGGAGGGTAGTGGTATTCGCATCT
The DNA here is from genome assembly GCA_040216665.1 of Cyclobacteriaceae bacterium. Classification (GTDB taxonomy): domain Bacteria; phylum Bacteroidota; class Bacteroidia; order Cytophagales; family Cyclobacteriaceae; genus ELB16-189. The sequence continues at coordinate 277,875 of JAVJOQ010000002.1, forward strand.
AAATCAATGACAAAACCATTGTAATCAAAAGTGGCATCATAAGAACCCATTTTATTTAATTGATCTACTTCCCTGGATAAAGCTTTGGTAATGCCCATTTGTGCAATCCATTCGCTATTCAAACTTTTAGATATTGACTTTAAGTCTAAGATTAACTGTCTGACTAATTCCTTGGTGTCTTCTATTTTCAACTTAGCATTTTGATGATCGTCAATTTGAATAGTGTTTAAATTTATTTTAATCAAACTGGCTACCTGACCAAGGTTATCGTGGAGTTCATACGCAATGTGTTGTAGGGTCTGTTCCTTTATTTCAATCTGTGTTTTTAAAAGTTCTTGTTGGTAATGAATTTTTTTTCGGTTGTGAAACACACCAATGTAAATGATGAAGAATGTAAGAAAGAAAAAAACAAAGGTGGCAATGATTACAATATAGTAGAGGTCTTGCTCCATTACGTTATCTTGTTCGTTGGTAATTGACCAGAAGGGCATTGAGCGTTAGGGCATAGAAGATATAACTGTTGATGACTAGGCCAAAGAATAATTTTTGTGCAAGGGGTAAGTTGTTTTTGATTAGAAAATCCAACGACCCATTGATGCATAGATTAGTGCCGTAAAAAATAAATAGTGCACTACAATACCAAAACTCTGATTGATTTATCTTAATAGGCGCTTCAGCGGCAATAAACTTATAAAAATACATTACACAAAGAGCAACGATAATAGCACCGTGCAAGGCCTCTGCATGAGAGTGGTAGGTATCCATTTCTTGTGAGAAGAATAAGAATACGCTTAGGATTACCCCACTACTTAACAGAAGAGTGATTTTCATACGGCTTAGCTTGATAGATTTTGATAAGTAGGCAATTAATAAAAGAAATTGAATTGGTTTACTTACACTGTATACCCATAGGTTACTCTCACCCCCTAAAGATATTGGCAAGCTTACCAATTCAGTTAGAGTATAGACAGTGAAAAAGAATAACCAATATTTTCTGTTGGATGCGATAGCAGCCACATTCATAAAAACAGGAATCCAAACGAGTATAAGTAAACCAATGTTAAGCAGGTCATACCAGGGCATTCCCTAAGTTAGGGATTTATAGGTATTTATACTTTGGGTTGATTTCAGTATTGTGCCTACCATCTCATTTATTTTTGGACATTTGGGGTCTGGCGGACAAGGGTACGCTTCGATATATTTGGAGTCATCATTCTTACAAACCTCGTATTCTTCCTGAACTCCATTTACCTTTTTTACTATAGGCACAAGAATGGTTACCGGAAATTTCTTGGCTTCACCTGCAGCGTTAACCACGTCTCTTACTGCATTGCATATGTGTATAAATTTTACGTTCTCACAAGAGTTGAGTACATCCTGGATCTCTTTGACAGGAATCACAAAATATTCACCCATTTCAAGGTTCGGATTGATGGTGCGCATTGGGCTTGAGATGGAAGATCGGTAGGACTCTGTCAATACTTGAATCTCTGGGAAAGAAGTATTGATTTCAACACGCTGTTTTTCATACTCTTCATAACTGCTTACGCAGAATTTTGTTTTGTCTTTGGTGGTAGGTTGCACCGGCTTCAGGGCTTGGTTGGTGTACATTTTTGGCATGGTTGTGTTGTTTTAGGGGTTTATAGATAATGCAAGAAATCTACGGCACTTTCACTTAAGATGCATGTAAACCCTAGTAAAGCAGTGGTTTTCGGTGAAGATTAGGGGATTTCCCTGTTTCATAATCAGGCTTTTCCCTCTGTTATTCTTGTTGATCTAATCACACATTTGATAAGGAATTAAAAAAACGGAGTAGCCGAAAATCCGAAGAAGAGTAGGGGGAAAATTATCTTTTATGAAAAACGAAGAATTAACATTTGAACAAATTGAAAGTCACATTGCAAAGGCTGACTTAAGTATTTATGAAAAGTCGAGTATTTCTGCAAAAATGGTGGAGACACAGCCTTCAGAAGTATTATCGAAGCTTTGTGGTATCTATCGCGTAATTCGCCCCATTCTTATGGCACTAACTAAGTTTCCCATTCCAGCAAAATGGAAACAGGCTATTCAGGTTTTTATAGGACTTATGGATACCCTTTGCCCTTAATTTCAAAAATTTGACATTACCTCTTACTTCTTTTTGATCTAAAAGGAAAAAATGATGAAAAAAGCATACGATGATAAAGATTTCTTTACGAGTCCGGAAGGAGATGATATTTTTGAGTTCAAATCTTCTGAGAAAATCAGGCATCGATGCATAACTGATGATGCAGATACTCAGATAATTAATGAAAAGAGATCAAATTCCGATATAGAAAGTGTCACTGAAATTGTAGTGGGTATTGGAAATGAAATACCTCTATGGAAGAAAAATATTACACTAAAATGGATGTTTAACCCCATTTTTGAAACCTACAATAATTCCTCACAAGTCAAAAATTACATTAGGAACCTTTTTACTACTGCAATTTCAATGTGGGGAGATTCCTCTCCAATTAATTTCATTGAATCATCTGAGCAATCTGATTTTGACATTACCATGAGGCCTGATAATTGTAATGCCAATGGTTGTACGCTAGCTAGTGCTTTTTTTCCTAATGATTTAAATAAAACATTATCACTTTATCCAAAGATGTTCCAACAAAGTAGAGAAGAACAAGTTGAAACAATGGTTCATGAAATTGGTCACATATTTGGCCTAAGGCATTTCTTTGCTAAAGAGTTGGAATCCCGTTGGCGTAGTGAAATTTTTGGCGATCACGTTCCTTTAACAATCATGAACTACGGGATCCAATCTACACTCACAGAACAAGACAAAAGTGATCTTAAAACATTGTATAGGGTAGTCTGGGCAAATGACTTGACCCGTATCAATGGACTTCCGATTAAACTCTATTCATCCAATTTAATCTCTTAGATGATTACGTTGGTGATTTTTAGGTTTAATCCTCTGGGAAAGAAGAAAGCGTTAGAAAGAGAATGGTAAAATTAATCGAAATGAAAACATTACTAGTAGTAGGTATGAAAAAGTTAAAAATTGTTTCATTTTCGGTACTTATCTTATTTTCCATCCACGTTGCTAATTCACAAACAATTGATAAACCATCGGTTGTCGAAGTCGATATGGGGAGTGATCCCCGTATTTCGTATGATACAAATATCGATAAACTTAAGTCAGGAGATTTCTATCGGGTGAAGATTTGGGGTGTAAATAGTATCTTATACAAGGTAGTGCTTGATGGTAAGGATACTTCAGTTTCTGAGCCATTGACATTCCCTACGTTTGCTTCTCTTCCTATTGAAGGATTACAAAAAGTAATTGCTGGCCTTGGTAGTTTGGGAGGCTTAGTTGAGGCTATGCCGGCATTAAAGTTGGATACAACCCAGAAAGATAAAGCATACGAGTTAATGTTGAATCGAGATAAATATCAAGAGGAAATGAAATTATATCTTCAGGTGTATGCAATAACAATCAAGGCTAATGCTCCAACTACAGAAGACGAAGCCCGGGTCTTGTTGCTTGCAAATAAGGATGAGCTCACAGATAAGTTGGTATTGCTTCAAGAACTGAAGCGTAGACAAGACAACCTGATTCTTGATGTATATAAACATCACCTCAACAGTCAAGTAATTAATGGCGAGCCATTCGGCACTCCATCAGAAAAGGAAAAAATACTGATAAATATATTTGAATTACGAACCAGTTTGGACAAACTAAGTGATGAAGTTTCCTTAGCATATAGAAGATATCAAGTTGCCGCTGGGGGCAAGGTTATCGCAGATGCTATTGAAGCTAAACCAAAACTAAAGGAACTAGACGCGCAGATTCGAAAGTCCTATGATGAATTCGAGCCTGCAATTGCGAAAGTGAAAGAATCATTTAACGGTGATAATGCACTGAAACTGCTCAATCTGATGGTGGTGGCATCTAACAAATCAGATACATATGTCTCATTACCTCGCCAATTGACAGACGAACAAACTACCCTAAACGTGCAAATTATTCCGCGAACAGAATCGACTGGATTACAGACATATACCACCCAATTGAAATTTCCAATTGACCTATCTCGTAATTTTTGGGGTATTTCCTCAGGCTTCTATGCAAGTGTCCCAGGCAATCAGGCGTTTTCAGTAAAAACATTACCTGCAGCAACGGATACCAGCTATCAACTTGTAGATGAAAAGCCGGGTAATGTTGAATTAGGATTTAATACGATGATTAGGAGGGGTTGGTATATGTCTAAAAATTCATTTTGGCACATTGGCTTAGGCCCAGGAGTGTCAGTAGCCGACAAAGTGAGGCCTCGTATGCTGTTTGGCACAGGCGCAGCATTTGGTGATAAACATTCTATTGTGATAGATCTGGGGTTGATTACCGGCTACTATGATATGAGGAGTCAGGTTTACGAAACTGGTAAAGACTACAGTATTGCACCTACAATTGTTACTACTTCAAAATTGCGGGTAGGGGGCTATTTCTCAATTGGCTATCTATTTATAAAGTAAGGTAGCATCAACTCAATACTACCGACTAAAGACTACCGACTAAAGACTATAGACTAAATACTATCGACTATCGACTGACAACTCAAAACTAAAAAACCCACAAAACCCTCCAAGTATTACTAAATTATTTAGTAATTAGCACATGAAGAGAGGAGTATGAAAATCAAGGAATTAAACCCCGGTATGTACAAAATAAGGAGAAAAGCCTATGTGCCCTACGGGGCAAAGCACCCCAGAGACAACAATAATACCATCCGATTGCTAACCGTGGTGGGCACAGGTGCCAACAGAAAGTACCATATCGACCACGACACCTTTGGCCAGCATCCCGAAGAGATGTACGACATGGAAGACTTCGAGGTCATCAGCAGGTATGAATCCATCCCACAGGTCAACAACCAATCCATCACCATTTCATTTAAGGACGGCTCAGGGGACAAGTTCGAATTTCGCGTGGTAGACGCCTGGACCCTCGGCAACCTCTTCCGCCAGTTTACATGGCTGCAGAAACCATTTGGATATTTTAAGAGGAAAAAGCGCTGAGTTAAGAGTAGCAGAAGTAACTTCGGAGAGATCCGACCTGGAACCTGAAACTTGGAAACCTGAAATTACCTCACGAAACCGCCCGTATTCGGTCAATTTTACCCCACTAACAACAAGCAACCAACAACGCATGCCCAACCGATGTAAAATCCCTAATATTTCTCGGATAATTTGAGTAATATTCGTGTTCGATTTTCTGGAGTGAAAATAATGACCGGAAACGAATAGCTAGTCTTGTAATGTCTATTGTCTGAATGGCTCAATCTAACTTCATCTTCCTCGAAAATGAATTCCCGATCCTATTTAATATAGGACAGGCAGCGGAATATAATCTCCATTCAGATCCTGTCGTCACTCTTTTCAAGCTCAGGTTATTGGAGGAGAAGATTATTGATTACCTGTTCGAGGAACATAACCTCAATAGACCATATGAGGATACGCTGCATAATAGGTTAAAGCAGTTGGAGGAAGAGAGAATTGTACAGCCGAACATTGCTAGCCTACTCCACGGAATTAAGCACAAGGGAAATCAGGCCGTACATGGATCGAAAGGTTCAATTGCAGATGCAAAGACAATTCTCTTTTCATCTTTTAAGATTGCTAAATGGTTCTATCAAACTTACTCGGCAGAAAATAAGAACATTGCTGATCTCAAATTTCATATCCCTGCAAACCTTGATGCCAGGCATGCATTGAATGAACTGGAAAAGAACTTTGCTGAGCTAGAGCAAAAATTCAATGCCTTACTGGAGCAAAAGGAGAATGTAGAGTTACCACAAGCCAAGGCCAAGGAAATTGTTGAGAGATCGGAAACTGCAGCACGTCATATTGACTTGGATGAAGCCGAAACACGTGAACTCATCGATGCACAATTGCGACTAGCAGGGTGGGAGGTGGATACCAATGAACTCAATTATAAAATAAAGAAGACCCTTCCGCAGCGTGGGCGTAACATGGCCATATCGGAATGGAGCACTGGTTCAAAGTGGGCGGACTATGCATTGTTTGTTGGAACCGAATTATATGGAATAGTAGAAGCCAAAAAGTGGGGTGATGATATCTCCACGAACCTAAGGCAATCCAAAATCTACGCAGAGTTGGCATCAGCAGAAAACAACGCACAACTGCTTGGAGAGTGGCAGGAATATAAAGTGCCGTTCCTTTTTTCAACTAATGGCCGACCGTATCTGGAGCAAATAAAAACCAAGTCAGGCATTTGGTTCCTGGATGTACGCAAGAAAGAAAATGCTTCACGGCCATTACAAGCCTGGTTCTCACCCAAAGGCCTTCAAGAATTATTGGAGCGTGACATTGATCTTGCCGACAATAAATTAGCAACGGCTAGCAGGGACTTTCTTAGAAGCACCGTGGGCCTTGGTTTGAGAGATTACCAAATTGATGCCATTGAAAAAGTAGAGGAAGCCATAACAGACAGATCGAGGAAGCGAGCACTGCTGGCCATGGCCACGGGTACGGGTAAGACCAGAACGATCATGGGGCTTTGCTATCGACTGATTAAATCAGATCGCTTTAGGCGAATACTTTTTTTGGTAGATCGCACCGCACTTGGCATTCAGGCGATCAATGCGTTCAAAGACAATAAAGTAGAAGACCTCAATACATTCGCTGAAATCTATCAAGTGGATGAGCTGAAGAAGGCATTGCCGGATGTTGATACGCGATTGCATTTTGCCACAGTGCAAAGTTTGGTTAAACGATTATTTTATAAGGAAACAGAAGAACCGGGAGAAATCCCAACCATCGATTCCTATGATTGCATCATTATTGATGAGGCACACCGAGGCTATTTGATGGATCGTGAATTAGGAGATGAAGATTTGGAGTTTAAGGATCAACGAGATTATGTAAGCAAGTACAGAATGGTGCTGGACTACTTTGATGCATTTGCGATTGGACTCACAGCAACACCTGCTTTGCATACCATAGATATCTTTGGTAAACCAGTCTACAATTATTCTTATCGAGAAGCAGTGGTAGACGGATTTCTATCTGACCACGAGCCGCCTTACTTAATTAAAACGAAGCTAAGTGAGGAAGGGATCGTATGGGAGAAAGGGGAGCGACCCAAGGTATATGATAAAGAAACCAATACGATTAAGGAATTAGATGAATTGGAAGATGAGCTTAAGATTGAGATAGATCAATTTAACAAGCTCGTTTTAACGGAGTCATTTAACCGGACTGTCATTTCTCAATTAGTAAATTACCTTGATCCCGAAGGCGATGAAAAATCGCTGGTGTTTGCTGCTTCAGACGAACATGCAGATTTTATCGTACAACTCTTCAAAGAGGAATTCAAGAAAATTGGTGTAGAGCCGGGTGACAATGCGATTGCCAAGGTAACAGGCAAATCATACGACCCATTAGAGTTGATTCGTCTTTATAAGAATGAGAAGTTCCCCAACATTGCCGTAACCGTTGATCTCTTGACAACGGGTATTGATGTGCCACCCATTTGCAATATTGTGTTTATGCGCAGGGTGAAATCAAGAATCTTGTATGAACAAATGCTTGGCCGGGCGACTCGGCTATGTCCTGAAATAAACAAAGAGGCATTTAAGATATTTGATGCCGTACGAATTTATGAGGCGTTGGAAGAGTTTACTAACATGAAGCCAGTGGTGCCTAATCCTTCGATTTCGTTTGGTGAATTAGCAGGCGAAATAGACAAGATCAAAAGTGAAGAACGCCTCAAAAAGCAGATTGAACAAATTATCGCAAAGCTGCAGCGGAAGAAAAAGAAAGTATCAACACAGGCTGAGGAGAAATTTAAGTTTGCAGCGGGCGGCAAGGACGTTGATGCCTACTTGACTATGCTCGGAGAATTGCCCGTGAACGAAGCAGCTAAAGAGATTCTAAAATCCAAAGACCTTTGGCAGTTCCTAGATGAGTTTAAACCCTCACCGGACTATCAGTTTGTTTCAGAGCATGAGGATGCCGCGTTCGATCCTGAAAGAGGATATGGCAATGCCAAGAAGCCAGAAGACTACATTGAAAATTTCAAAAAGTACATTGAAGAAAACGCCAATAAGGTAGCTGCGATAAAGTTGATTTGTAGTAAGCCCACCGATTTAGATCGGAAATCTTTAAAAGAGCTTTATATGGTATTGGACAGTGCAGGGTTTACAGATCTAAATCTTCGCCATGCCTGGAAAGCAGTAAAGAATGAAGATATTGCCGCTGATATTATTTCGTTTATCCGTACGCTGGCCTTGGGAAGTAGCTTGATTGATCACGAGACTCGGATTAAGAACGCGATGAATAAGATACGGAAGGAGGGTACTTGGAATAAGGTGCAGGAAAAATGGCTGAATCGATTTGAGGCGCAGCTCATCCATGAAACCGTATTGCACAAAGAAGATTTGGATAGGCCTCCTTTTAATGAAGAGGGTGGATTTAAAAAATTGAACAAGATATTTGATAAACAACTCGATCAATTATTAAGTAACATAAATGAGAACTTGTATGAGGATGTAGGGTAGTTACCACCCCTCCTAAAATAGGAGGGGAGTAACACCTCCCCTGACAAGGGGAGGTGCCTGAAAGGCGGAGGGGTTAAAACTAATATCATATGTCAGATCAAATCCATAACAGAAAGTCTCTTAAAGAAAACAGGAAAACATTGCGCAAGAACCTGACTCCTGCCGAAGCAGCACTATGGACAATGTTAAAAGGCAAACAACTGGAAGGGCGAAAATTCAGAAGGCAACACAGTGTAGGAAATTATATTTTAGACTTCTACAGTCCATCTGAAAAGCTGGCCATAGAATTAGATGGAGCGGACCATTTTACTGCTGCCGGGTTTGAATATGATGAAGAGCGGACAACTTATTTAAATAGTTTAGGTATTAGAGTCATCCGATTTGAAAACAATTTGGTATTTGAAGCATCAGAAGGTGTTTTGGAAGAGATAAAAAGTAATTTTAAAACTTTACCACCCCGGGAGTAGCTCCTCCCCTGATAAGGGGAGGTGCCCGAAGGGCGGAGGGGTTAATAAGGGGAGCTGTCCGCCAGCTGGCGGACTGAGGGGTAGTATTTATATTATTTGAACTATGAGTGCAGAAGAAATAGCCAACAAACTGTGGGGGATGTGTAACATCCTGCGTGATGACGGAGTGACCTATCACCAGTATTTAAATGAACTCACCTACATCTTATTTCTCAAGCTCTCTGAGGTAAAAGAGTTTGAAGAAGATATTCCAACTAAGTATCGCTGGCGCAAACTCGTGAACACCAAGGACAACAAAGAACTTTTTGACCTCTATCGTGAACTGTTGGCCACCATAGCGACCAAATCCAAAAATCAGGCCATCACCGAGATTTATACTAACGCCTCTACCACACTGCGCAAGCCGGTAAACTTAAGACAGATCATCACGGCCATAGATGCTATTGATTGGTTTGAAGATGTTGAGCGGGATAAGATTGCGACTATCTACGAAAGCCTGTTGGAGAAAAATGCAGGTGAGAAGAAAAGTGGAGCGGGCCAATACTTTACACCACGTCCTTTAATCAATGTAATGGTGGATTTGGTTTCACCAAAAGTAGGAGAGCGATGGAATGACCCCGCAGCAGGTACCTTTGGGTTTATGATTGCTGCCAATGAATACTTGCGCGAGAAGACAGATGACTACTATAAGCTAAGTGCCAAAGACAAAAAGTTTCAGACGGAGAAAGCTTTCAGCGGATGTGAATTAGTGCAAGATGCACACCGACTGGCGATCATGAATGCCAAACTGCATGGACTGGAAAGTGAAATTCGTATGGACGATACGCTGAGTGAAGCAGGCAAGGACATGAAAAACTTTGATGGCGTGCTGGCCAATCCGCCCTTTGGTACCAAGAAGGGTGGCGAGCGCCCCAGCCGCGATGACTTTACGTATCCCACAAGCAACAAGCAATTGAATTTTCTCCAACACATTTACCGTTCACTGCATAAGAAGGGTGGAGCGAGAGCTGCAGTAGTGTTGCCTGACAATGTGTTATTTGAAGATGGGGATGGGCAGCGCATACGCAGAGACTTGATGGACAAGTGTAACCTGCATACGATACTTCGTTTGCCAACTGGCATCTTTTATGCCCAGGGTGTGAAAACCAACGTACTCTTTTTTGAAAGAGGCAAGACGGAAACTGGCAACACCAAGCAAATTTGGTACTACGATCTGCGTACGAACATGGAAAGCCTGGGCAAGCGCAACCCGTTGGCACGAAAACATTTTGATGAATTTGTAAAAGCCTATACAGGTGGTATTGGGGTAGATGAAGTAAAGGAGAAATATGAGGGCGCTGTTGACTTAAAAAAGCGCGCTAAGATTAAAGACCCACGTTGGTCATCGTTTACGAGGGAAGCACTAGCTGCCAAAAATGATTCATTAGATGTGGGGTTGATAGCGGATGAAAGCTATAGTAATAGTGGTAATGAGGCCGATCCTATCAAGGTTGCTCAGGCAGCGCAAGCAGAAGTCTCCACTATATTAAAAGAGTTGGAATTGATTATTAAAGAGTTGAATTGATGGCACTTCCAAAGGGGTGGGTTAAAGGCACGTTAAATGATATTATTTCTCCGGAGGGGATATTCATTGATGGTGATTGGATTGAATCAAAGGATCAAGATCCGGAAGGTGAAATTAGATTAATTCAACTTGCTGATATTAAAGAGTTGAAGTTTGTTAGTAAATCTGATCGATTTCTTACTCGCCATAAATCTAAAGAGCTTGGTTGTACTTATTTAAAAAAGGATGATGTCTTAATAGCTAGGATGCCTGATCCGATTGGTAGAGCATGTTTATTTCCGTATGAAGATGAAGTAAAATATGTAACAGTAGTTGATGTGGCTATTGTTAGGACGGGTTCTGATTCTGTCTTACAGAAATGGTTAATGTATACAATAAATGCTCCTGATTATAGAAAGAAGATTCAAGAAAATGCTTCTGGATCCACTCGGTTGAGAATCTCCAGGAAGAACTTGGGAATCTTAGAACTTCCACTTCCACCCTTTCCCGAGCAAAAGCGCATCGTAGCGAAGTTAGATAAACTGTTTGCCCACTTCGATCAACTCAAAGCCCGCCTGGAGAACGTACCCGCCTTATTAAAACAATTCCGCCAGGCCGTGCTTACGCAAGCGGTTACGGGGAAATTGACGGAGGAGTGGAGGGAAGGAAAGACTGTGATCGAGTCGGGAGAACAATTGCTACAAAGAATAGAAATGGAAATCACTAATGGAAGTAAGGAAAGACTTCCAAGGGGTTATAAGACAACTGATTATTTGATCGAATATGATCAATTTAATTTGCCAGCGCAATGGTCTTTATCAGTTATTGACAAAATTGGTGTTGTTCAAATTGGTGGTACACCTTCTCGGGCCGAATCGAGTTATTGGAATGGTGATATTAGATGGGTTAGCAGTGGTGAAGTTGATAACTCCAGAATTAAAGACACGACCGAATCAATCACAAAAAAAGGTTTGGAGAGCAGTAGTGTTAAAGTTCTTCCTATAGGTACGGTACTTATTGCAATGATAGGCGAAGGCAAAACAAGAGGTCAGTCGTCAATACTTGATATCGAAGCAGGCACTAATCAAAATGTAGCAGCGATAGTAACTAAGAAGAATCACTTTAATCCTGAATTTCTTTGGTTCTTTATGTTGGCCAATTATGAGAAACACAGAGGTGAAGGCAGAGGCGCGAATCAGCCTGCATTGAATGGACAAAAAGTTGGAGCAATCAATATTCCAATTCCTCCGCTTGAAGAACAAGAAGAAATCGTCCTCAGGGTAGAGTCGCTATTTGCTATAGCGGATAAAATAGAAGCTAGTTACAACACGCTAAAAGAAAAAATCGATCAATTGCCCCAGGCTATTTTGAGTAAGGCTTTTCGGGGGGAGTTGGTGGCGAGAGAGGTGTCAACATACACCGGTGCGGTGGAGGAGTTGAGTATGGCTGCTGAGGAAAAGAGAATTTATAATAAGGTGAAAAGCTAATGGGGATGTACCAAAGAGTAATTAAATATTTCCCCTTGGTGTTGGTTTGGTCGCTGCCAATCGTCTTTCACAGATTTTTCGAAAATTTAATTGATACCTATTGGGTTCTTCCATTTGCCTCTCAGTTCGATAGATCGGTATTTACTGATATACTTTTCCTTTTATGTATTGCTGCCAGCGTCTATGTGTTTTATTACTCAAAATGGGTAATTAGAAAATCTCTTGATTGGAATAAAGCAGTACACTTAATTTTCATTGGTTCATATTTTATTGCGTATCGCTTTCAATTGTTCGGGTTTGATCATTGGGAGTTTGAGCGTCTATACCTTGTTCCAACTCTACGATATGTCGATCTCTTCTTGTTTGGCCTTGTCTTACTATTGCTATATAGAATAATAGAATATACCCCGGCCCCGCAGCAATCTGATCTCATCTATTCAATCCTTGAAGATCATCATGTAACTACTCCAGATCAGGATCGACTTGCTCGAAGGGAGTTTGCTGAGTATCTGGCGAAACACATCACGAACAACAGTGCAACGACCGCTTTTGCAATTGGTATCAATGCAAAATGGGGTGACGGTAAGACATCTTATCAGGAGATGGTTAAAAAGTTTGTTGGATCACAGGACCAGTCAGCTATTTGTTTCGATTTCAATCCTTGGAAGAGTTCAAATGCAAATAAGATCGTAAGTGATTTCTTCGAGGCGTACAGTGATAAAATAGGTTTTTATGATTTCAACCTTGGATCACAGATTAAGGAGTACGGTCGGAAGCTACTATCTGGAACAAATACTTGGTGGTCGACACTTTTTGACAGCATATTAGGTAGAGATAATCAGGAGGCGCTTCATAAAAAAATTAATGATTCTTTGGAATCTGTTAATCGCAGGGTTGTGATTTTTGTGGACGATCTTGATCGGCTTACTACGCCAGAGATTATGGAGGTGGTTAAGTTGATCAGAAATAGTGCAAACTTTAGAAATACTTTTTTTGTGGTTGGATACGACTTGGAGTACCTCCAGGAGGTATTGGCGAATCACAATGAATATGGACAAGAACACTATCTGGAAAAAATATTCCAGATTCAAATTGATTTAAATGCTATCCCGGGGAGCGTAATTGTTGAACAGCTCAAAGATCATTTGAGCCAAATGCTACCTTCCTACGCTGATAACATAAAGGCGGTATTAGGTTACCAACCATCGGTCAATGAGGCATTTGAGGCTAGTTTTCTAGGAAGAAAGAATGCCAGTGATCTGATCCCAGGCGTATTAAAAAATCTAAGAGACGTTAAGCGTTTTGCAAATTTCTTCGCAGTCAGTTTTCGGCTATTAGCATCAGAAGTTGACTTTGAAGATTTCTTTTACATATCACTACTGAAATTCAAGTACCCGGTTTTCATTAGAAAAATTAAGACTTATGAGAAAGGTATTTGATAAAGCTTTAAGTGATGGATATTTCAGGTTATCGCTAAACGGGAACGGGTTAAGTGAACTTTTTAAAGAACTCGAAATCGATACGCTCACAAGTGATGAAATCAAGAGAGTCTTGGAGCATCTTTTTGAAAAGGATAGGAAGAGAGACATTCGCTCAATTGTTAACGCCAATAAATTCGATATTTATTTCGATAACACGCTTAATACTGAGGGTATTCTATTCCGCGAGTTTACCCCTGTACTCACTCAATCTTGGAATGACATTAAAGTTAAATTTGATAGCTGGAAATCTGAGGGAAAGGTGAGCTATTTAATCGAAATTCTGAATTCAATAGACCAGTTTGAAAGCCGGGAAAAGTTTGAAAAGATTGCTAAACTATGGATATCGCTGGTCAATTCTGGAGTACGACAAGATAAAATTTTGGTAGATTGGATTAATTCAGTCTCTAGAAATGAGGCTGCCATTGGGCGATTTTACGGAATGGACAAAACCTTTTTCGAATCGATTTTTAGTACTAGTAGCGATTGCTTTTTTTACGATACTTATGCTATTAGGATTATTTTAAGGAATTATATTGATGATATCCCTGATTTTACGTTTCCCCTAAGTAAAATGCTACTACAGGAGATTTCTGTCAAAAGATTGAAGGAGTTTGTCGATACAAGGAAGCAGTTCGATGTTAGGGTTTTTAATTTATTCTATTATAACTGCTGGAGCGGGAAAACACCAGATAATAATATAATTCTTTTGGGAAAAGCGCACGATGTTGTTCGTGGTCATGTTGAACAGTTTCCCTATGATTTTTTACGTTTTGTTGTAAGGTCGCGTTCCGCTCCACACTTAGACGAGGAATATGTTTTTGAACCATTCATTCCTCAATATTTTGGTAGTTGGGATAAGTTTGAAAAGTTTTTACATGTTAAGGCTGAGGAGAATGACGAATTCAAACTCCTTGTGAATTTTTTTAACGACTTTAAAAAATCGGAACGCAACGTCTTTCACTCTGAAGAGATGCCACCCTGGATAGATATTCAAGGAGGTAATTCGGTTTTAAAATATTTTAAACATCAAACCTATGAGGCGTTTGTAGATGAAATGAATGCTATGACCTCTAAATCAACGAAAGAGACCTGATGGCCTTATTTATAAATCAAAATAATAAACTTAAAGAGATTGGAGAGCAATTCTTTAAGCTTGAAAAGCATATTCAAGAATTAATTGAAACAAACCTGGAGCTACTTGTTAACCTCGAGTTTGTCAAGTCTGAATTTGTAATTAAAAATAAGCGAATCGATACATTGGCATTCGATCGTCAAAGTCAGGGCTTTGTCATCATAGAGTACAAACGTGATCGCAATATCAGTGTGATTGACCAAGGTTTTAGCTACCTCAGCCTCATGCTGGAGAACAAAGCAGAGTTTATCATTGAATACAACGAGAGCCTTGGTAAGAAACTAAAACGAGAAGATGTGGACTGGTCACAAAGCCGGGTGGTATTTATAGCGCCTAGCTTTACGGAAAATCAAAAACTGGCTACAAACTTCAAAGATGTAGCTATTGAGCTTTGGGAGATCAAGAAATACGATAACAACCTCATTAGCTTTAATCAGATTAAGAAGACTTCGAGGGAAAGTATAAAGCAGGTAGCCAATGTCGGAGGGGAGATAGAAGAGGTAAGCAAAGAGATAGTGGTGTACTCAGAAGATGATCACTTGGCAAAAGGTTCTCAAGCCGTGCAGGAACTGTATGCTGTAATACGCGATCGTATCTTGGAATACAATGATTTAGAGATGGTTCCGGTTAAGCAATACATCGGTTTCAAATTGGGTAGAAGAATTGTTACAGACCTGGAGATTCAGCGCAAGCAGTTAAGAATGCGTATCAATCTCAAGAAAGGCCAGTTAGAGGATTCCAAAGGGTTGTTTCGAGATGTCTCCAACATCGGCACATTTGGTGTTGGTGATTATGAAGCTGCTCTTACTTCGGATGAAGACATTGATTACATAATGAGTTTGGTGAAGCAGTCGTATAATTTTCATAAGAAGGGAATGTAATGACCATACAAAAAATAGCATATGCCATTAATAAAAGAGCTATTGGTCATCCGTTTGGTGCAATTCAGGAGATACGTAAAAAATATTTAAGGAAAGTAGGATCATACTCGCCTTTTGCAAAGCCAGGTATTAAAGATACGTATGCCTTCCATTCAGGCGGAAGAAAGGAATTGCAATTCAATTTTGGTAGAAATAACATAGGTGGAAAGGATGTATTTAGATATGGTGTGGCTTTTTCGCTTCAAAGAGGTCAGTCGCTTCATGACCCTAAAGCAGAGTTTAGGCCAATAATTAAATCCTTTAACAGATTTCTAAAATCTGATCCATCATATTTTGATGGTCTAGTAATGTGGTACCACTCTCATCACGAATTCAAAGAACTGTTTTCGCAAGTACGTGAGATAGACGATAAGATATTTCAAACTGATAATTTCATTTTTATTGGTAAATATTTCGATAAGGATGTTAATCAAATTATTCAGAAAGATATAGACGAAATAATTGAAACCTTTGATCATTTGATGACGATGTATGAGGTAGTTCAATTTGGTGCTAGTAAAAAGGAAAAACGAATAGCGAGACTTTGCTGGAATGATAAAGGGTGGGTTATGCCCTCCGGTAAGCACGGAAAGTCTAAGGATAAAAATACGCATGAAGCCAAACATGGTTACGGGCATGAGGAATGGCTATTCGATACTAGCAAATTAATAGATGGATATCATTATAGCTTCTTAGAGCCTATTAGAAAACAGCAACAGGCATTTGTCAAAAAGAAATATGATGTTTGGCTATACACTATTGAGAATATTACAAAAAAGCGTTTTTGGGTAGGGGAAATAAAAAATGTTGAAGTAATTGGTGCCGAAGAGGCAAATAGAGTAAAGGCAATTTATAGAAAAAAGGGTTGGTTAAAGGAGATGGAAAGCCAACTAAAAGTCACTGATGATCGAATTCGAGGATTCTCTAACTGGAATGGCGTTGATTTATTTAATATCCGATTTAAACCCTCCGACCATAAAGTTAATGACCCATATGTAGAGCTAGAGAAGAACCATCGCATTATGGATTTTAGACGATATACTTTTGCGGAGTTTTCAGAAGACTTGGAGGTGGGGTTAACAGCTGAAGATAATTTTGATTTTAATACAGGAGATCATCAATCAGAAAGTGGTGAAACTAGTGTAAAAAATAAAAAATCATTTAGGGAACCTAAAGCAGTTCAGATTTCCTTTGTCCATGAAGCAATCAGTAAAAAATTAACTATTGCGTTGAAGAAAAGATTTGGGGCGAAAAACGTAAAACGAGAGCTTAAAGCTGGCTATGGAAATAACAGAATAGATATTGTTGTAAGAGTTGGAAGTGATTTAAATTTCTATGAAATAAAATCTTATCCTAGTTTAAGAACTTCAATTCGTGAGGCAGTCGGTCAATTAATTGAATATTCTCACTGGACCCATCAAAATAAGGCGAAGAAATTAATTATAGTAACGCAACCCTCAAATGAAATAGAAGAAGCTGTTGTTTACATAAAACATATTAGAGAAAAGTATAACCTTCCAATTTATTATCAATCGTATGACTTTGATAAGAATATTCTCTCTGAGGTATATTAAGTATTGTATCCTCTTATTCTCCGCAGAGCCTACTAGAAGGAACTCTGTCGGCAGAGATTTAGCGAAGAAATGAGGATGATAAAAAATATTGATTAGTATGTTATTTAATTCAATCAATGTAGAAGAGTTAATTGATCCGTTATTTACATTTTGGAGTAATAAATCTGATAAATTGTGGATCAGTCAAATCATGAGAGCCTTTAATAAAAGGGGCCTGTTGTATTATGAGAGTGAAAAAGAAGAAATGGTTGTAATAGAGCGACTTATTATGTCTGCGATATTTTATTACGAATTTTGTCACCGATCATCTTTTCATGAATCTAAAAATTTTAAATACTGGTCTCCTGAATTAATTCAAAGTTTAAAAAGGGATTTCTCACCTCAAGCAGATGATAATTTACATCTTGTATGCAGAGTAATGATTGAACATTTTTGTGACAAGAGATCTTGTTTCGTTAATATTTGGATGAATTGTCTACAAGGTGCAAACAATATACACTACACGCTTAGTGAATTAAAAGAACATTCTAACCAGATTTTACTTGACTTAGAACAGGGAGATTTTAGTAAGCAAAATGCCTATGACTTTTTACATAATTGCGATAGTATTGAAGGATTAGAAAGTATTTCCATTTAGTTAAGTCGTAGGGTCTTTTTATTCTTCATAGCGCCTTCTAGAAGTAGCTCTGTCGGTAAGATAGTTTGCTCTCGCAGCGTCCGAGACTCTGCGAGAAGTTAAGTACCTGCCCACCCAATCGGAAGTTAACGGAATGCTGAGTTCGTAAAGCTGTAACTCAAGTTAATTAATCGGGTACTTAATGAAAATCTCCATAGCCACCAGTATTTGGCACTAAAAATATTTTTTTGGTTGGCACAGGATTTGCCAGATGGTATGTCGTGAAATTACTTAACATTATTGGATTAGGTTTTGATATAGCTGGAGCAATACTAATGTTCTTAAATACTCCACACCCCTCTAGAAAACCTCACTTAGGTTCAAATGTATTGAGGGAAGGCGCAAACTGGCTTTTGTTTGGTCGATTTAAAGAGCATAACGAAATAAGAAATAACAAGATTGGTTATGCGCTTTTAATAGTTGGTTTCGTCTTGCAGTTAATTGCTGCTTTTTAGTAACAATCTGTCCCCAAGTTGATCAGAGCTTGTGACTCAGTATCTCCATCTAGCGCAAGTGCCTCTCTTGTTCTCTTCTAGTTTTCAAATCGCAAAGACACTTCGCCTCTCTGCGCAATGCTATATGCCTCAGTGTTTCAGTGTGTGGTGTAGTTCGCAGTAACGAAGAAGGAAATAAGATTCTTATGCTCTTTACTGACCCATTTCATAGCTAGGAGATCGCCACAGTCACCTGCGCGCCACCCTCCCTGCCTTCGCCTGCCTGCCGTAGCACATGCCCACACAGAATGTTATACAAAGGCTAAGCTCGCATAGGCAGGCGATGACGTGCGTAGGTGGTTAGGAGGTATTTCATAGTTAGTTCACACTACTCCCTCTCCTTTGGAGAGGGCAGGGGGTGAGGTTTTATTCTCCGAGCTTGCTCCACCTACTGCAGAACAGGGTTGCCTGCCTGCCGCAATGCATGAAGGCAGGGGGTGAGGGATTCCAAACATTTTCTTGAATCTCAATACGGCCGCTCGCGCCAGTGTCCTGAGCACATTCGGCATGGGTGTTAACCTAAAATACCATCATTTTACCCACTGATGTAGTGGAATCCATTGCGCCTTAAATTGAGGGCTTAACTCATCTAGTGCAGCACTTTGATATACAGCTTCTGGTATCTTTCCACTTGTTTCGAAATTGTAAACCCAAATATTATAAATGGGATGTATTTCACAGATAGTGGCTCTTTTTTCAATCGGGTGCGCACCAATGTCTCCATATGCTTCGTGCCCGTCATCAAAAAATAATTGTCCTTCAATCAATATTGGATATATTTTACCTTCATATGTCTTTGTTAGATTAGCTACTGTCCATGAAGCTGGTCGATAATGCGGGGATATTTCTGTGATATAAATAGTACCAGCACGTTGATCATCACTTATACTTATTAGATTAGAGTTCTCTACTAACTCCAAATGAATATCATTCCAACTCTCCATCCAGTATCCACAATTTACACTCTCTCCGTCACCTGTGTTTCTGGTTCCTGTCGTAGAACTTACGTAACCCACAAAACGCGCTTTCAAACCTTCTCCAAGGTTTCGGAAAGCCAATCTATCAGCAGTATTTCCCGAGAGAGCACTTTTATGTAGCTTTCTTAGTTCATCTAAAGGCAAGACTTTCTTGGATGTGATAAATTGGGTGGCACAAAAATTATTCTTCACTTCATTTCTATCCTCGGTTACTCTTGCTGAAGACTTCTTACCACGAGGTGGGCAAAAATCATCAATAGTTACTTTACCACCTCCAGCTGCGGTTATACCGCTTGGCACACAGGGCATGTTGAATTTGGCATGACATTCAACCACGTCTGGCTCATAAGTATTCTTATCAGCAAAATTTTTAGGTCTCTTTTTTGACACTTTAAACTCATGACAAGGACGACAACCACGTTTTCCAACAATTCCTTTCCACGTTCTATCTGCATCTGTTTCATCTAAAGAAAAGCAGTAGCCATACTCCCCATCAATTCCCCAACTGATAAAAGGCAACTCTCCGGTTTCTGAACTAGTCAAAAAAGCCCTGTCAATAAAAAAAGCATCGGAACCATTTGTTCGTACTTGTACTGCGAATAAGTCTTTGACTTGTGGAGAAGGGTACTTGAGAATGCCTTGGCATTGAGTAGGGTATATTGTTGTTAGTTCGGTGGTACCATCCTCGTAAATCCAAGTCAAAGTAATTGTATTTTGGGTATTACCATTGTCAATAGATGAGTGCTCACAGTCAATATTAAAGGTGAAACGTTGTGACACCATCGGCTTAGATACTTTGAAGAAAGGCTGTAAAAAACTTATAAAAACGAGTAATAATATTTCAATAGAGGCCATCAGGAGACTTATTAGGTATAACTATCCTAAAATGTACACAAAAATATACTCGTTGTCAATAACACCTCACTTGAGCTAGCGACTCGCCTTCACACGGTGACTTCCGCCACTTCACCTGCCGTTTACCTGCCGGAGGCATGGCAGGCATGGCAGGCGGACAAGCAGCATGACGGCAACAACTATTGGAGTTACTCCCTTAGCATGACGTGCTTTGGTGATAGTTGGTATTTCATAGTAGTGCACTCTACCCCCTCTCCTTTGGAGAGGGGCGGGGTGAGGTTTTGCTCGCTCCCCAAACATTTCCTCAATCTCCATACTAAAGACTCAAGACTAAATACTATTTTAGTTCAATGAAAAACCCTCTTACCATTTTCCTTTTGGCCTTAGCCCTTGGCACCGGGCTAGGAGTCTGGGTCACCCAAACGTGGATTTCCCCCACAGGAAGGAATACCCCCGCCCGTCTGGAAGAAGTGCTGGTGGTGAAAGAACTTCACCTCGTACGGCAGGTCTACAACGATATCTTCTTTCTCCATCGCAAAAATGACCAGACCAAGGCTATCCGCGCAGTGGCACAAGTGCCCGTCACCATCACTGCCTTTATCAACCTCAAAGACATGCAATGGGTAAAACGCAATGATAGCATCAAACAAATCATCCTGCCCAAGGCTGAGCTCAATGAACCCAGCTATGGCATAGCCGAGATGGAGATCAAAGAAACCAGAGGTTTTCAGTTTCATGTGGGCCGTGATCTCTATCCGCAGGTAAGTACTTACCTCAGCGCCATCATAGCAGAGCGGCAAGACACCATCCACCAGCGTGCATTGGACAATAAAATCCTAACCCAGGCAGAAGCCGAAGGAAAACAATACATCGAAGGATTGTTGAAAGGTATCGGCCGTCAGGATGTGCAGGTCACCTTTGGCGATGAGGCTATCGATAGGGCAGTGGCCGAACTGACCAAAACACTCACAAAAGAAAACCCAACCACCCCTGCCAACGGAAATCCCACCGCCAGCCTTCACAGCGCTATTAATAATGTGTTGTACGGATGGATACCCGTAGATTAATTTGTTTTCATGAAAATCTTCCCCTTCGGTAGAATTCGAGCCCTTTTATTCCTTGGCGTGGTGATAGCGGTGCTGATCATGGCTATCATACAAAAGTGCAGTGGCCTAGAAACTGATGCCATGGATCAACCCAACTTTGATCGCAACGACCACCGCTGATCTTACCGCCCTCCCTGTTGCGTCCTTCCTCATACTTAGCGCGGAAGTTACTTCCGTGCTCAACCAGATAGGATTTGTACCCGGACTAATGCAACAACGTATACGGAGCAATGCTACAACGTACCCGTACAGATGCGACAACGCATACGGAGCAATGCTACAAAGCACCCGTACAGATGCAACAACGCATACGGAGCAATGCTACAAGGTACCCGTACAGATGCAACAACGCATACCGAGCAATGCTACAAGGTACCCGTACAGATGCAACAACGCATACGGAGCAATGCTACAACGCACCCGTACAGATGCGACAACGCATACGGAGTAATGCTACAACGCACCCGTACAGATGCAACAACGCATACGGAGTAATGCTACAACGTACCCGTACAGATGCAACAACGCATACCGAGCAATGCTACAAGGTACCCGTACAGATGCAACAACGCATACGGAGCAATGCAACAACGTACCCGTACAGATACAACAAGGTACCCGGAGTAAATTGGCCGCTTTTGCTTCCTTTCCTCAGGCTTTGGCTTAGGTCGATTTTTTAAATTTTGAGGGTAAGATACCACTGGGAACCTCCTTTAGTGGGATGAATTAAACTAATTAAACTAGCGCGGAAGTTACTTCCGTGCTCAATAAAGTCTTCTTGTTTTTCAAATTGCAAAGACACTTCCTGCCTGCGGCAGGCAGGCGCTCAACCCACGAAACCCACTGCTCGGTGGCTTCCGCCAGTGGGCGGACACGCAGCATGACGGCAACAACAATCACAGAACTTCAACACTAACAAATTATTAATAGGATGAGATAGTGCGCTGGCCCGGCAAAATAGCGGGGGTGCGAGGGGAAGAGGGTGGAAGCATTATTTTGCCTTGATTTTTTGGTTACTTTTTCATCTAAGGAAAAAGTAACAGCCGGCCCGGCTTGAGGGCAATAGAAGTTCACCTCCATCTAGCGCAAGCATCTCGCTTGGACTCTTCTAGTTTTCCAAATCGCAAAGACACTTCGTGCCTCAGTGTTTCAGGTGTGTGTTGTAGTTCGCAGTAATGAGTACAGCAAGAGATGCTTCGCTTCCGATAACTATCGGAACCTCTAACCTTCGCTCGGTGGCTTCCGCCAGTAGGCGGACACGCAGAATGACGGCAACAACGATTGGCTTGCCTGCGCAGAGGTGAAGCAATCCTTCTCTATACATGAATAACGACCCCATTAAAAATTAAAAATTTACAATTAATAATTACCTTAGTAGGGTGAAAAATCCTCTTACCATTTTCCTATTAGCCCTGGCCCTCGGCACCGGCCTGGGGGTGTGGGTCACCCAAACATGGATTTCCCCCACAGGAAGGAATACCCCCGCCCGCCTCGAGGAGGTGCTGGTGGTGAAAGAACTCCACCTGGTGCGGCAGGTCTACAACGATATCTTCTTTCTCCATCGCAAAAACGATCAGACCAAGGCCAT
>JAVJOQ010000011.1:0-1624 GCA_040216665.1 Cyclobacteriaceae bacterium
AAGTTGTAATGTTGTTGCCGGGTATTATCATGACCATTTATTTGTGAAAAAAGACGATAAAGACAAGGCATTAAAAGTTCTTTTGGAGCTTTCGGAAGGTAAAACTTATCCGCAATAAATATTATTTCCCATTTTAAAATAGCATTTAATGTGACCTATGGATTATTCAATATATAGAAAACGTGTTGTTTCATTTAATCGAGGTTCTTAAATTACAAGTCTTCAAGCCGGCTACCATTTAAGGTCAGTGAAACTTGACTTAACCAAGCTAAATGATCAACGAGGAAAGCTTAAGGTTTAAAAGATTCATTCAAATCACCAATCTGGTGATCATGGCAATGGGACTGATAGTCATGTTGGGGTGGGTCTTTGACATTACCCTCCTCAAGAGTATTCTTCCGGGATTCAGCACCATGAAGTTTAATACGGCGCTGTCCTTCCTGCTTATTGCTTCTTCCATCCATTTTCAATTATTCAGCAGAGATTCCCTCTGGCAGGCTTTATGGAAATTGCCAGCTGCATTTGTTCTGGGGGTGGGATTGCTTTCCCTTACCGAAGAATTTTTAAATATCAACCTGGGGATTGATCAGTTATTTTTCCCAGGAGACCCATTGTCTCCCACACCCAGCAGGATGTCCGGAGCCACTGCACTTTGTTTTAGCTTCATGGGATTCTTTGCAGTTACCCTGAGATCAAAAAGATCAATTCACCAACTGACACAGGTAGGTTTACACATCGTAACCTTTATTTCATTCATTGCGGTATTTGGTTATCTATTGGGTTTATTTCCTCTTTACAAGCATTGGTTCATCAATTCGATGGCCATTCATACTTCCGTTGGTTTCCTGTCTATTTCTGTCTCAGCCTCACTGATTTTTCCCTCATTGGGAATTTCGAATCTGTTCACAGGAAACCGAATAGGGAATGTCATGGCCAGAAGGCTTTTTTCCCAAATGATCATTGCAATCCTGATACTGGCGTACATCAGGATCATTTCTATGCGCTATGAGTGGGTTACCGTCGAATTTGGTATAGCCTTATTTGCGTTTTCATTTATTCTTGTTACTCTTATCCTAATAAGAAGTACAGCCAATGCGCTCAATAGCCTGGCTTCTAAAAAAGACCTGGCTGAAAATAGCCTGGAGCAAACCAGCACACTGCTCGATTCCACTCCCGACCCCATAATAATCATCGACAACAGTGGGACGATACTACTATCGAACCTTCAGACACAACAAGTATTTGGATATTCTAAAGAAGAACTGGTTGGTCAAAAAGTAGAGGTGCTTATTCCCGAAAGATTCAAAGGCAATCATGTAAGTCACAGGACCAGCTTTTTTAAAGCGCCCAAGACCAGGAGCATGGGCTCAGGCCACGAACTGTTTGCTAAAAGAAGAGACGGAAAAGAAGTACCAGTAGAAGTTTCTTTGAGCCCAATCAAGATTGGGGAGGAAATCTGGGTATCCGCCGCCATCCGTGATGTCTCAGCACGTCGGCTTGAAGAGATCAAGCTCAATCAATTGGTCAGTATTATTGATTCTTCTGCAGATGCCATTGTTAGTAAAAAGCTGGATGGAACCATACTCACCTGGAACAAAGCTGCAGAAAAGATACTTGGCTATAC
>JAVJOQ010000013.1:0-97126 GCA_040216665.1 Cyclobacteriaceae bacterium
TTCTTTAAGCGTCACTTCCATGTCATCCCGCCTACGTCCCAATTGGTATCGTGCTTGGGAAGGCAAGGTCGTGACCGAAGACTTAGGATAGAAAAGTCCCATTTGTTTCATAAGGACTGCGGACGGGCAGGCAAAATACACTTCGTTTAAGTTATTGCTTTCGTTGGTTAAATATACGTAGACCCATCCTTCTTTGGTAGTACGTTTCGTCAGGTCGGAAGACCTGACTGCACTTGAAAATAAACACATTAGGCACGAGTCACCTGCATTCCTTCACACTACCGGAAGACTCGCGCCAGTTAGCGTCCGCGCTTCGTAAGGCTGGCAAAATATACTTCGTTAAAGTCCTCTTCTTTTACCAAGTTACAAACTTTGTTATTATAAGCAGGCTTAAGTCACCCGCTTGCCAGCATACCACCAACAGACTGAACCCAGAGGGGTTAGCATCTACTAGGAATTGGGTTTTGGTGAATGAAATTCATCTCCAAATTGAATCAATTCGTTAAAAGTTTTCTCTGAATATTTATATGGATATAACAATATTTTTAAAAAAGAATCTCGTTGATTAGGATTGAGTTGAATCCAATTATTAGCATCCTTAATTCTAATCCTGATTACATCTAGGTAATTGTCCATGCTTTCAATTGCAGGCCACTCATTGGGAAATGGAATATTATTTGATTTATAATATTCAGAAGTTGCTTCTGTAATTCGCTTGAAAATATCAGCCACATGAGGACTTCCTGCCAAAAATCCGGCATCATAATCCTTACATTCAAATCTCACAAATGTCAAGACACGCACTAGGGCACGTAATTCATTGTCTGAAAATTCAATCTTCATTAGTAAAAATTATTTAAACGGATTTGGGCCACCCCAAAGTACCTCGTCAATTTTTAAAGTTCCGTTAGTCCAAACATATTCAAAAGGCAGCATCGGGTTATAATTAAGTTGCGATTCTTGATTTTTATCTAAATAAAATGAAACTACGAAATCCCCTTTACCTGAGTAAAGTGGATTGCTTAAGAATAAATTTTGAAAGGCATTAGCGGCTGACATCGCAGTATCCGTAATGTAGACATTTCCTTTAGAGTTTGGGGTAATTTTTGCTGTGTTCATTATACCTAACAGTCCAGTAGCGTTAGTATAATGATAATAAACCTTACGATTGTCTCTATCATCAATTTTAGTAGCAACTGCATCACCTTGAAGAACTGTGCCAGCAAGGGCAATCAAACCAACACCAGCCAAGGTAGTAGCAGAAATTCCATCAAGAATTAAGGTTCCTGTTGTAGAAAAAGTTGCAAACAATAAAGAACCCTGAATATCATGGCCTGTTTGGTTATAACTACTCCAACTACTGTTGGTTGTCAATGACCTAAATTTGCTACCAAAAACTGACCAACTATAGTCTGTGTTTATATAATGGGCTTCATCTTTGACTCCATTTGTAAAATAATCGGTAACGATTATATCTCCATACATACTATTCCCATGGCTGTCAACATAAGTTACATCATGCTTAAAACCTGATATATTATTTGCGGCTTCCTTTAAACTGTGTTTTAGGTTATAGTACTCCCAGCTTGGGGCACCAGAGACATCATATCCTCCAGTATACCCTCCAGAACCTAATCCATTACTCCATCCATATCCTCCATTTGCACCACTATGGTTTCCGGGATCTCTCATCCCGAAATTCCTGTCATGTATTTCCTGGGAGACAGACCCGCTTCTACCCCCCGGGGAATCTCCATTCGGATCGTTCAGTGCAATAGGATCATTAAAGGCGTAGTTATACGGTGTAACTCCCGCAAAGCTACTGGCGAGCGGGTCAATGGCAGTGAACCTTCCCAGTGCGGGGTCGTACTGTCTGAAAAATGTTTCGTAGTTTTTGGTCTGTCCATTCAACTCACTGCCTGCATTGTAGAGCATGTCGTTCTTCAGGTCGCTGGCGCGCGTCCAGCTTGTATTGTGTTGCAACCCAAATGGATAATAATCTATCTGCTGCACTACAGGACTTTCTTTAAGCGTCACTTCCATGTCATCGAAATACACCTCGTTCAAGCTATTGCTTTCGTTGGTTAAATATACGTAGATCCACCCTTCTTTGGTAGCCACCACATCTGTCAGGCTCAGCGTTTCCAGATTGCCGGAGGCGCTGATCTGCGTATGCCCATGTTGCACCAGCGAAAGATTTTTGTCCAGCATCATGTAATTGAGGTAGGCTGCCGGTCGTGTGTTATCTCCTGTCCCTTGCAATCCAAAACCTCCTGCATTGAGCGCATTGTCAAATGCATTGTAAGCGGTCTGTTCTGCAGGAGATCCTCCGTTGACCCCACCAAAGGCACTTGCCAGACTGGTGATAAGGCCAGTAAGATTGATCGAATTATTGAAATTGCTACCGCCTCTATGGTATGCTTTTACCTGCATATCAATGGTGTCCCCTGGAAAAATCGGTAAGCTGATGCCCGGGCCCACTGGTTGGGTGCTGAACAACCTGGATACTTCATCGTAAGACGTAGCGTCAGGGTCTACTGCGTTGGTTTCGTCAATGTTTACAAATAAGGCATCATCCATTTGGTTGGCTGTTTCACTTTCCATGGTGGCCTTAAAAATAAAACTATCAGGTTGTGCCGTAAGGAGCATACGCACGTTACCTAGGTGATCCGTAAATGCATATTGATATTCAAAAACTGGTGTAGGCCCGCTAGCATCCACTACCACTCTGCCTTCCGGGTGAGGGAAAAATTTTAAGGTATCGTTTTCGTATATTTTGCCAGCCAGGTAATCCGTGGTTTTCGTCAGCGCGCTGCCCTCATAGTGTTTCTGTGTTAATTTACTGCCCGAAGCATTATATACGTACTTGATCGCTTCCCCTGAGGCAAAAACAATTGAATCAGGCTTATTCAGAATGTTATAATAAATAGTGTCTATGCTCTTGTTTTCATCTCCTATCATGTTTCCATTATCATCATAGGTATAATCTGTGGTAGCGCTTTGATCCTCAAAACCATCTGCGCCTTCCGTGTCATCTACTTTAGTGAGTTTGTTCCCATCGTAGGTATAAGTCAACACGTCAATGTCTACTGCCGATGCCACCCCGGGTCCTTTACGCGTCAAACTGCTAATGTTGCCGTTCGCATCGTATCCGATCGTATTACCATATGCTTGCGCATTGAGTAAGTAGCCGGTTCCTTCCCCATAGTTGGCGCTCGTAAGCCGATCAGATTTATCATAGGAATAGGCGTATCCTTTCACTTCAGTAGAATTATTGGCCCACTTGACTGCACTGATGTTGCCATTGTATGCAGCTGTTTGCCCAAGCCCACCCAAAGTTTCGTTGTACAACAGTACCATACCAAACAACTGATTGGCATTGATATTATCAGGGTCATTCACCTTTTTCAGCCACCCTCGAATAGTATAGGAATAATCAGTGGATTGGAGGAAACCGCCAGATTCAACGTGCAGGTCTTTATTGATAAGCTGCCCCAGTTCATTGTAGCTGTATGCTGCTATCTGTTGCAATGGGTCGTTATTATTTTTTTGTGAGATGGTGAGCAATCTTCCCACCCTATCGTAACTGTATTGACTCAGAATATCAAGTGCGCTGGTTCCATCATGAGTGGTGTTCAACATTTTTGATGGCTGACCTTTTTCGTTATAGATCGTAGTTGCCTTATCCTGGAGGTTTAAGTTTTTGTGATTACCGGATTGAATTTGAATGGGGCGGGTATCCTTATCATAAAAAACTATAGCCGTGAGCCAATTGCTGGTCTCCAATATTTTGGTTTTGCTTCCTGTACTTTGCCCCCTGTACAGTGTATTTGCATTTTCTTGTCCAGCCAGGTGGCTATTGTCATAGGTGTAATCAGAGGAGCCATTTCTATCGAAGTCGTAAGTATCATAATAGTTTACAGTTAGTAATTCACAATTAGTGGTGGGGAACACCCTATTGCTATATCCATGATAGCTTGCGTTGATTTCAGGAATCTCATAGTATTCATCACCATTGGTATAGTCGAGCTGATCAAGCAGGCCTTGTACATCGGCTCTGGTAGTTTGAGTAGCATTGGTGTACACTCCGGAATACACAGGTCTGTTTTCTCTATCCCACTTAGTAAAGGTCCACTGAAAGTTAGCACGCATGTTTCCATCCTGCGTCAATACCAGGCGATCCAGTCGATCGTAAACAAAATATTCCATTGTCTTTCCTGGGATTTTTCTCTCCATTAATCTACCCAGACTATCATAACGGTATTCGTAGATGAGTTCACTTATCGAGGTATTATTCACATCTAATGTCCCGGTACCGCCAAGGATCTCTACGGCTTTCGGAGGCAAAGCATATCTTTTCCTTCCCGCCATGTCATAAATAGTATACGTGTTCAGGAACTGAGCAGCACTTTCTTCCACCTTCTTTAGTATTTGCAGACCGCGGCTATTGGTGAAGGTAATTACCCTATTGCCGTTTTCATCCACTATCTCCGTTTTGTATAGTGTTCTGGCAGGATAGGAGACCGTAGATACACCGCTGTCATTCCATTGCCTTACCTCATTGGCTGCATTGTATTGGTAGGTATATCTTGTCGTATGGTCAGATCCTGGTTGCCAGGCTGCTCCAGGGGCACCTTGTTCAAGTATTCTGTTTAGCGGTGAAGCATCATCAATTGTTTCGGCAAAAGGGTATGCATCTCCAGTGACCCCGGCAGGGGTATTGGTATAGAAATCTGATTGAAGCGATTGTGGATTTTCATAATAATTTACTCCTGTGGCTGTGAATGGCAGGTATGATTTTTTATCCCTTCCTTCTGAAGAATAAGTTGCAAAAGATACTATGTCCTTCGAGCCTGGGGTCATATTACGGCTCACCTGTTGTACAGGCCTTGCCAGTCCATCGTAATAATTGTAAGTAATGAGTTTATTGATGCTGTCGAGGGCTGCCAGATCAAATGCATTCTTGACACCTTGCGTTATTATTTCTGTTGACCTTACGAAATTGTTTTTCAAATCTTTCTTTACGTAAGTTTGATGGATAATCTGTTTGATGGGTGAGAAGCCACTACCCAGCAGGGCATCGTTTATTTCCGCTTTATACCACATGTCTTCATCGAGGTCACTGAGGATAAGTGTAGGTGAATTGCTATTGGGAATCGCTACCCAGGTAGATCCCACATCGGAAGATTGATGCCAACTGATTATCTGTCCATCAAAATTATCTAATAACAAGGAGATTTGATTATTACCAGACACATCATCAGTTACCAAACTACTTCCAGTGACATTACCCACTCTTAATGCTGGTTTAAAATCGACAAAAAGTTGGGTTGAGTATTTATAAGAGCAAATACCAATACTTGAGGTTATCTTAACACGGACATGAATAGGCACCAGTGTTTTAAATATAGGCGCTGCCATATTGGAGGTATTGATAATATCTGCACCACTGAACAGAGACCATGAATTGCCATTGTCCGTACTTTTTTCCCATTGCGCAATATTACCTATATGGCCACTGAGCGTTGGTTGAAATTCCCCTGAGGAATTACCGAGGTCAATTTCTGCGGGTAACATGCCTCCTGCCACTTCATCCACTGTTATGCCAACAATATTAGATTCTAATGTACCGCAGTAAGGGGTGTGACTTGAGGACTTAAATTGAGTGTTTTGTGTTATTGTATAGTTCAATGATGTGGTACTCCCGGTTGGAGGCACAACTTGCCATGTATTTCCTCCATCTAAAGATTTATGCCAAGTTGGAAGTGATCCACTTTGTCCAGATAATGAAAGCACGATATCTGCGGATCCATTAGTCATGCAAACAGTGTTATCAACAACGCTTAAAGTACCAGGTTGTGGAGGATCTACTGTAGTTACCTTAGATACTGTAGATTCTGCTTCAGCACAAACACCACTTTCCAATATGGCTTTGTATGACTTGGGGCCATTCACCACGTTGACTGTTATCGAAGTCAAGCCGGCAGTGTTTGGCAAGTCATAATATCCACCAAATTCAAGTTTGTATCGCCAAGTTTTTATTGTCCCGGTATAGCCTGTTAACGAAATGGTAGTATTTGTTCCGCTACAGATAGTAACATCTCCGGAAGTTTGCCCTCCTACTGGTGTTGGGTTAACCACCACTTTAGCTGGCCCAGAAGACGCTACAGGACTGCAATAACTATTCCCCACCACCATTCTATACCAGGTCTCTACAGTAACATTGGTAAAATAGAATCCAGGGGTAGTATTGGCAAAATCCGTCCAGGTATTACCTCCGTCCGTTGACTTCTGCCAGTTTAAAATAGTGCCTGAGTAATTAGATGCATAAATATTCCCGTTACCCACACCGCAATAGATTGGAATATATCCAAAATTACCAGCAGATGGAGGAATAACCTTATACGCTGTCCCTATTGTTGACCAGTTGTTACCACAAGCGTTGGACACATAGGCTTGAAATTCGGTCTCATACTGAAGGTTGCTGAAGTTCTGAGTAGCAGAAGAGCTGCTGATGGGTGTCCATTGAGTCCACCCTCCATGAATTAATTTTTCCCTCTTCTGCCAGGAGTTAATTGATCCATCATAACCGGTCAATGTCACACTCCCGGATCCACTTGCACACACTGAAGTGTTTGATACGCTGCCCCAACTTGCGGAAATAATGGTGAAGGTTTTGTTAAGTGTATAAGTATATCCTGAAGAGGTGGTTCCAACAACAGTAATCACACCGTTGCCCCACCAAGAGACAGTTGCATTGTAGCTGGTTGCTGAAGACGTAATCGATCCACTACCCGATATTGACCATTGATAGGTGGTACCCGGCCCGTTAAAAGTGCTGTACTGATAGGAGCCAGCACATCCTGATGAGGCTCCTGTAATACCGGGGGCAGCAATCCCGGAATATGCTATAAAAAGTAGGCCAATTAATATATTCTTCATCAGGATATTTTTTATTGACCGCATCCGAATTGACTTTCGTAAATAACTACATTCAATGGTTGAGACCAACCAGTATGCCCTTGGGAGTCAATTACCTCACACCGTATTTGATATGAGCCTTCTAAAAAATTTATCTCAAAGTTGTTCTGGTCGCTGCCGATATCTCCCCAACCATTGTTGGCCAAATCCGTTCTACGAAATTCCCACTGATAAGTAAGGGCTAGATTGCTGTCCACAGAAGTGACCATAAATTTGGTTGGATCATTTTTTGTTGTGCCTGATGGTCCACTAATTTGAGGACAAGACGCCACCAAAATTGCATTTGTCTGACATAGATCTATTTCGGTTGGGCCTTCATAGCATATTGCAACTTGAAGTGCATGAGGTGCTATGAAATAAGTCTTGTCATGAGTTACAGATTCATTCCCATTATTCACCTCTAATTTGATGTTGTAATCCCCAGGCGCAGGAAATGTGTAAACAAGGTCAGCATTTCCCACTATCTGTGTTTCAATTTGTGTAGACACATCTGTAATTGTCCACAGATAGGAGACATTGGCCATGCATGCGGTCGATGAAAATGTGATTGGTGATCCATCCACCAGGGCACCGACTTCATTAAATAATGCATTCAAGAAGGCACCGTTGCTATACTCGGTGCTGTATTCATACATTTTGATGATATCGCCATTATGGTTTTTCTCATACAATAACTGCCCCTCACTATTATATTCATATTCAGTTAATGGGCCATTATGATTTCTTACAGCAATAATACCATTGGATGGATCATACAATTTGTGGGTGAAGATGACTGATTCCGGTGCCAGCAACACATTGTCAACATCAATATCCTGTGAGGATGCAATACTGACAGAGAAGTTATCGGTTAAAGAGGAAACATCAGCGACACCCGAAATGTATTGCCATTGACCCGTAGTGTTAGCAAATGTCACCGTGGTGGTTATGCTGGTAGTGCCATCATTCGCGACAACGTTTAAGTTTCCGCTATTGACTGATTTAATCCAACATGAGAATTTATAATTGCCGGTTTTCTTTACTAATGTTCCATCTAAGCTGGTAACCGGAATAGTAGGCACACCCTTTTTCATCTGCATGGCAGTTTCGCTGATGTAGCCAGTTACATAGGCTGTCTGAGGATCAAAAGTTCCAGATATAGAATAGTCGCGGCTTATCGTACTTTCAAAATCTGAAAACAATACTTCCTCTGCTTCAGCAAAGCCCAACTCAAGTACAGGGTAGCGATCATTATACCCATAAACCAGACCCACGCTTTCCCCAGTCTGCAGATTTCTATTACCCGTAGCTTGTCCGTATGTATTAAAAGTTGTTGCCTTCTGCTTTGCTATGTAGTTGTTATCAGACTTAAAAGAAGGAATACCTGAATAATCAATATAAGATTCTACAAACCCATTATTGGGCTCAATCATCCTCATGTTGGCAGTCATTACGACATTTTGTCCAATCTTTTTTAATAAGTCCAAGGAACCGCGAATCGTTGTGCTGCTGCCCTGTTCTGTGACGGATGAATACTCCTCAATTGGTGATGATAGGTTGTTGATTACTTTGAGGTGAGATAAGGCTTCAATTTGCTGATCTGTGGTTGATGATGGCAAAACATAGTCTTCTGCATACTTCAGATAAGACGCTGTCACTGTACCGTCAGCAAGATTATTTTCAATTTTTGAAATGTATTTGTGATTGGGGCTCTCTCTCAAAAACTGAACTACGTTCTGGATGCTATCTGAAAGCTCACTGTTATAAGTTATTACCGTTTGTTTTTTTAGTGTTTTTGCACCGTTCACCGCAATTGTATAGGGGCTGTATACTATGAACCTTAACTTCACATCTCCACCACCGTTGTAATTTTCCAGGTATTCATGCATATAATCCATTTTTATTCCCTTGACCAACATGGGGGTGTAAAGTGTTTGATATTCATAGGTAGTTTTTCTTACCAGCTGGTTGGATTGATTTAGCTCCACTTCTTTCAGCAAAACGCCAGTATCAAAATTATCTGTAACAGGTGCATAGGGATATGCATAATCATTATTAACAATGATCAAACCCGGGTTGGGACATCTCCCAACAGTGGCAGAATTCTCCATTGCATAATGAGAGGTTGGTTTGGTCATTGTGAAATAAGATTCAGGGATGTTATAAAAAGATTCAACAGAACCATGGCCTGGAAGAGAGAAAACCACTTTCTTATAGGCCACATTTGGGAAACCAGCCAGGTTTTCATTCAAGGCTTTCGGAGTTCTGATTGACATTCGTCTTATTAGCTCGTTAGCATCCTGGCTATAGTTATCAGCCACGATCAGTCCATCCACCTCACTTCGAACATACGGAGCAAGGAATCTAGTCTCCGGTAAATACAAAAGTTGCCCCTCGTAGTAAGAATAACTATGCACCATGTCATTTTGGTGATCTCTACCATCATGAAAAATTGTTTCCACTACTCTTACACCAGCACCTTGTTGAGTTATATTCAATTTTTCATTAAAAAATTCATTAGGCTCATAGAGGATCGAGTGTCTTCCCCCTTCGGATGTGTGAATACTCTTTAGTAAGCCGGCAGAAGCGAGCGTAGGGTCACTATTGCCGCTTTTGCCTTCCAATTCCACGAAATTATCAGTAGCATCATACCAATTGGAAAAATAATTTCCACCAGCACTTTGTACAAAATACTTCTGAGTGGGACCTGATTGAGTATTTATACTGTTTAAATATCCCCAAAAATCCCCCGCATAATACTTGTTGTACGGAAGTGCGCTCCGATAATAGTATGTGGTACTTGTTATTATTGGGTTTCCCTGTTCATCAGTTCCAAAAGTGCGATCTCCAATTAATGATTTTACTCCATAATATTCGAATGTGATTGGTGGTCGAGTAATACACTCACGAAAGGAGTTAATGGATTTTAAATAGGTACGGTTGGCCTTAAAATCGTAGCTCGGTTGGCCTGCGAAATAATCAAATTGAAACCTACTTATTACCTCATTCGAAACTGCAGAGCTGAGTACTATGCTAGCTAGTTTACGTTCTTTGAGGGTCTTTACCCCAGAAAGAAAGGAAATTTCGGCAAAGTTGAATTCCAATTCGTGATATTCACTCACAATTTTACTTAACTGCGCGCTAACCACCTTGGATTCCATTCTTACTCTTGACAGGTAAGCATATCCAGTAGAAGTGGATGAATAGGTATAGGATTCAACAGGCAAATTGGTATATAGGGTATCCTGCTCATAAGGTTGATATTCGAAGGAAATTATTGAACTGTTAGCGTTTTCTATTGAAGTCAGGAACCATTTTGAATAATAAGAAACCGCGGTACTATAATTTTTATAATAGCGCAAAAAATTATCTACTGTATCGGCCACTGTGGTTCCATTTACAGTTATTGAATCCACGATGGCATGCTCTGTGGTGAATTCTCGTTCTGTAAAATAATATTTAACGCCATTATCCTTGGTGATCACAAAAGAAGTTATCTGTTGGTTTGCAGGATCAGAATCTAAAGTGTATTCAATTTTTACGTTTTCATTAAAAGAACTTATGATACTATCATTGTTGTTAAACAGGAATTTACCACTGAGACCATTCGTATTTACGTAGAATACATCAGGGCTCGTATCTGAAATACCATTGAGGACAGTATAGTCTACTGCCTCGTCAGAACAATTTGTAAAAGTTCCATCCCCAGTAATTGAGAAATTTCCAATTTGCCCTGATTGATTATTATGGAGCCATCCTACTTTACTTTCAGTCGGGTTATAGTAATCGTCAGGCAAGTCTTGAACGACTCGTGTGATCACACCCCCTGCCATCAGGCTCCAACCCGTCCCTAATTCGCCAGATGGATTATCCGGTTTTATACCATTGGTGCTATAGTTCAAACTCACGCCATGAAATAAATCCACTCCAGCCATTTCAACCAAAGGAACAGACACATAACCAGTCCCAGTGAACTTATCAACACTAACCTTAGGTTGAGTCATCGCAGACTGAAAACTCATTATCAAAAAGAATAATATTAGAAGCTTATTTAACATCGAAATATATATTTCACCTCACTTGCCTAGGCGTTGAGAGTAGATCCAAATCCATTTGACCGAACATACTTGAGGCACAACATTATTACTTCGTGGCTCTTTAAATATTTTTAGAAATAGATTTTTCTTACATCAGTACTCTCAATTCAAATATCGTATTGTTAAATTATTTAACCTTAGGCATATTCCTACCCTGTTTTTACTCCATATTGGGTTATTATCATAACTACTCCATTTGATTGTCAATAATTAGATTATTCTTATGTAAATTGTATATGTGAAATCCCCTAACTTCAATCTTTTCCTAAAAGTCACTGTAACTATTATGATTCTTATGGCGTGCATTCAATCGCAAGCCCAACATGAAAGGATTGATTCGATTCGTTCTGAAGTAAAGAATATAGGGCAACGAATGCACAAACAGTTCGAAGATTCTCTTAAAGGTGTTATTATCCTACCCCAATTAGACTCTGCTCAAATCAGTGATATTGCTAAAAATAAATCAAATCAATTACTCCAGGAGGCCAATACAAAAGAGTATTTTAAAGAAATCGAGGAAACATTACATGACTCCGTTGCATTCCATCTAAAAAAGCAAAAGCTCACAACAGACATTTCCAACCGTTTTGAATTCCAGACAGAAATTAAATTGGATTCTTCATCCATTGATAAAATAGCTGAATCATTCCCTGGTGGAATCGGAATGGATTCGACTACTCAAGAACGGGCGAAAAACAAAATCGCTGAAAATATAGGGAATGAGGTTAAAAATAGTGAGTCAGTTGTAAGATTGAATGAATCCGGAAAGGGTGGTGCCCATGATTTGAAAGAAGGAATTGCGCAAACCCAAGAACAATTAAAATTACTTAATAACAAAAAAGCTTTGAAACAGAATATGGCTTCTCATTCCCAAAGTTACATAGAAGATAATATTGATAAAATACAGGCAGTTCAATCCAGCATTTCAAAGTTGAAAAGGAAGTACAGTTTGCTCCCAAATAGCAATGACTTAAGTAGTGCAAAAAAAAGAAGTTCATTGAAAGGCGAACCCGTTCTAAAGCGATTGACTACCGGAGGTAATATCAATGTTGTAGGCACCAACCCCATCACAGCAGATCTTTCTATGGTACTTGGCTGGAAGTTCAATATGTTATCTGAGGCTGGATTGACCGGAACCTATAGAACCTCATTTGGTCTAAATCAAAGTAACTCTACTCCAAGAAATAAGAGCGTGTACGGCATAAGTACATACAGCAGTTACACGATATTTAAGAACTTCTTTGGATATATCGAAGGAGAATACATGAGTATCACCAATGAACATGATGGTGTTTTTAAAAGAAGTTGGAATCCAAATCTCCTTATAGGTTTGGGTAGGAAATTTAATATTGCACAACTATTGAAGCTGCAAACAATAATTACCTATAATGCTTTACACAAGAATAATAGTGGAATCTATGGAAGTCCAGTGGTTTTCAAGACCGGAATAAGACTTATCCAATAAAATTTTCAAAAAGACAAGTTATGATAGCACAGGCCCCATAAATTAATCTAAACTATAGAAAATAGGATTAAACTAATTATGCGATTTTTTGCTTTATTGGATGGAATCCAAAGGATAGGGTAGCATTCCTTTGTAGGAAAAACAGAACCAGTCGCCTCCTACTGAATGTCAAAAATGATTCAAAGTAATGAGCTTGTATAAGAGGCGCTGATTCTGCCCCCAGCAAAATAAAGAGCCTGAGGCAAGCCACAAACTATTACTGAAAGTTGTCAGGTAAACCGTACAAGCATAACCTGATATTGTCTTTAATTATCGGCAGTGGCACTTGCTTCAGGTTTGCTTCCCCACTTTTCTTTCGGCAATGCCTTCAATACTTCGCGGGTAAGGTCCCACTGCGAAAAAGGATGTTCAGTGGATAACCAGTCCAACCCTCTGCGCACAATGATCAAATCATAAGAAGGCACCAAAACGGTATATTGGCCACGATGACCCGCGGTGCTATACGCATCTTGTGGCACATCCTTTCTTTCATCAGGCACCAGCCACCACTGGCCACCGTAGAAATTCCCCCTTTTACTTGTTGAAGGTGCCGGAG
The DNA here is from genome assembly GCA_040216665.1 of Cyclobacteriaceae bacterium. Taxonomy (GTDB): domain Bacteria; phylum Bacteroidota; class Bacteroidia; order Cytophagales; family Cyclobacteriaceae; genus ELB16-189. Next base: position 13,118 of record JAVJOQ010000013.1, read on the forward strand.
TACGCACAAACTCAATCCAGCTATCAGGCAAAATCTGCTCTCCATTCCATTTTCCATTGTTGAGATAAAGTAAACCTAGCCTGCCTAAATCACGCGCATTGGTATACACTTGACTGCTCATAATAAAATCACCAAAACGATCAACACCAGGAATCGTATTGCGCATGCCGATCTTGTCAAACAACTTCGTACGAGGATATTCTAAATAAGCCTGATCATCATCCAATGCTTTTTTCAATGCCAAAATTCCCAGGATGGTATCATAATTTTCATAGTCCCACCGTGTACCCGGTGTTTGTATCAATCCACGATCCAGCGCGCCTTTAACGGTGCTGGCACCTCCGAAATAACTGAGCCATGATCCTACGGCATAACTTTTCTCATTGTCAACTGGATACAAACCGCTGGCCATATGTATCGAGTGGCGCAGCGTAATCGCATTTCTCGGATCCTGATCAGCAGATCCAAAAGGCAAGGCTGGCCATTCCCAGGGCAATGGATCATCTAACTTCAGTTTTCCTTCCCCCACTCCAATTCCTATCAGAGTACTTCCTACACTTTTGGCGGTTGACCATGTGCGGGTCTTTGTGGTGTAATCTACATCCGGAGCATATCTTTCATAGATAATCTCTCCCTTATAAATTACCAGCACACTTAAAGTGATGTGAGAAAAATGCCCGGATGCGTCAGGATTAAATGCCCAATCACCAGCCGCATCCAATGCAGCCTGCGAAACACCTTTTGGAAGTTTCTTTTTGGTTACCCAATCGCCATCAGGCCAGGCAATTGTTTTTGGATCCCCAGCAAGCACGGGCGTTTTCAACTCAGGTAGTCCTTCGATATCTTCATATGATTGATCAGGTGCAAGCATTACAGCGCCCAGCCCTTCACGATATACTGCGCGCATCGCAATTGTTCCATTTCCATTGCCACCCACTTGTACCGTTTTCCTTTTGTAATCAATAAAAACATTGGATGGAGGCTGCACGGGTGACTGATGCAACTTCAACTCCTGAGCATAGATCTGATCCAACGTCCGATTGGAGATAAAGAGCCCATTACATATTATCATCGCCTGGCGACCATTGAGAATAGTCTGGGCAGTAGCCTCATGGTAATCAAACTTTTCTTGCTGCTGTGCATGAAGAGGAAGGAACCCAGTGGCGAGTAGAAATAAAGTACAAATCTTAAGTGTATCAAGCGAGATCTTTGTCATAGCCCTTAGGATTGATGGAGATTATCAATTTAGAGAATATAGACAAAAACTCCCCATGGAAACTTATCATCGGTCAGCAAGGGAATTAGCTGGTAATCAAAAAGATCTACAACAAAAAAAAGGGAGCCAATAGCTCCCTTTTCACAAAACACAACTTCTTTTACTTACCCGATGGATACACGTTTGAATTCGGCTACAGCCAATCCCTTGGTTATTCCATCAAGGTATTGAGCAACAGTCTTACTGTTGTCCTTCACAAAGGGCTGGTGTACCAATGTGTTGTCCTTGTAAAATCTCTTCAACTTACCTTCAGCAATTTTCTCTACCATGTTTTCAGGTTTACCTTCAGCAATGATTTGCGCTTTAGCAATTTCAAGTTCTTTCTCTATAATGCTCTTATCCACTGAATTCTCATCCAGGGCAACAGGATTCATCGCAGCGATCTGCATCCCCACGTCCTTACCAGCATCAGTTACATCTGTTCCGTTAACACCTTTTAGCGAAACCAATACGCCTAATTTTGATCCAGCATGGATATAAGGAACTACAGCCTCACCTGTCATTCTTACAAACTCACTGATTTCTATTTTCTCGCCAATCTTACCTACCAGTTCAGTGATTTTCTCTTGTACGGTAAGGTCACCTAATTTCTCAGCCAAGAGCGCATTCACATCCGCTACTTTGTTATCATAAGCTACATTTGTAATGGCCTCTCCCAGCTTTTGGAATTCTTCATTAATAGCCACAAAATCAGTTTCGCAGTTAAGGGCAATCAATATGGCTTCTGTATTGTCGCTAGAAGTTTTTATAAATACAGATCCCTCTTTGGCATCTCTGTCCGAGCGGGAAGCTGAAACTTTCTGACCCTTCTTTCTCAATATTTCAATTGCCTTTTCAAAGTCACCATCGGCTTCGGTAAGTGCTTTTTTACAATCCATCATTCCGGCACCGGTCATGGTGCGTAGCTTATTCACATCTTGTGCTGTAATCGCCATTTCTGATAATATTTAATAGTTACTGTTGTCTTTAATCTACAGACGATTGAAAATGAATGCATCTCCAACTTACTCGCCCTGTTATTTTCAATGTCTGGATTAACCCTGACATTCCTGACCAACGGAAAGGACTCGTCAGGGTTAAAAAACTAAACACCGGCTTGTGACCGATGTTTAGTGTTGAAATTGATTCAGGTCCGGCTTACCGGGTCCTTCTATTTTATTTCGTTTCTTCTACGGTCTCGTCTACTTTCTTCTTCTCCTCTTCTTCCTTCTTCATGTTAGCATCATCCTTATCTTTCTTGCGCTCCATCAATCCTTCTTCAATTGATTGACCAATGTGCTCAAGGATAATTGAGATAGACTTAAATGCATCGTCATTAGCCGGAATAGGGAAGTCGATGTCCGTGGGGTCAGAGTTGGTATCTACCATTGCGAAAACAGGGATATTCAACTTTTGCGCTTCTGCTACCGCAATGTGCTCACGCTTTACGTCCACAACAAACAATGCCGATGGAAGACGATTTAAGTCCGCGATTCCACCCAATAATTTTTCCAACTTAGCTTTCTCACGCCCAATCATCAAACGCTCACGCTTGGCCAGGTTCTCGAAAGTTTCGTCTTTCAACATCTTATCGATCTGTGCCAATTTCTTCAAAGACTTTCTGATGGTCGCAAAGTTGGTAAGCATACCACCCAACCAACGCTCGGTTACGAAGGGCATATTTAATCTTACCGCCTGTGTTTTTACAATGTCTTTAGCTTGCTTTTTAGTAGCTACGAACATGATTTTACGTCCGGAGCGTACTATATTTTTCAAAGCGAAAGTGGCTTCATCCAAACACTTCATCGTTTTGTTCAAATCGATGAGGTGAATGCCGTTATTTTCCATGAAAATGTACTCGGCCATTTTCGGGTTCCACTTTCTGGTAAGGTGTCCGAAGTGAACACCTGCTTCCATTAATTCTTGATTAGTTAACTTCTTAGCCATGTGCTTCTTTTAACGTTTACTGAACTGGAACTTCTTTCTCGCCTTTCTCTTTCCATACTTCTTTCTCTCCACTGAACGCGAATCACGAGTAGTAAGACCTTCTTTTTTCAATTCAGGTTTGTTCTCAGCATTCACTTCCACCAAAGCACGAGTGATGCCCAAACGAACAGCCTCAGCTTGTCCTTTGATTCCACCTCCTTCTACATTTACACTTACATCGTATTGGTTGTCCAATTTCAATATGGTAAATGGCTGCTTTACAGTAATTTGATGAATCTCTGACTTGAAATAATCGGTTAGCTCACGGCTATTTACCGTAATAGTTCCGTTTCCAGGTTGTAAGTAAACGCGGGCAATCGCAGTCTTCCTTCTTCCAGTTTTATTGGTAATATCCATTTATTAAAACTTTATTTCTTTTGGTTGTTGTGCTTCGTGTGGGTGCTGATCTCCTACATATACATGAAGGCTTCTGTACAGTTCACTTCCCATACGGTTTTTTGGAAGCATCCCTTTTACTGCATGCTCAACTAATCTTTCAGGGTGCTTTGCACGGATCATGGCAGGAGTTTTTTCACTTTGTCCTCCAGGATATCCTGAGTGAGTAAGTAAAACTCTGTTATCCCACTTCTTTCCCGTCATCCTTACTTTTTCAGCATTGATCACGATAACATGGTCACCGGTATCTACATGCGGAGAAAATGATGGTTTATTTTTTCCTCTAAGTACTCTCGCCACTTGACTAGCAACGCGTCCAAGTACTTGATTCTTAGCATCTACTATCACCCAGCCTTTTTCAGCCGTTGCTTTAGTAGGGTTTGTTGTTTTATAACTGTTATGATCCACTTTTGATCCTTTAATTACCTGTTTTTGAACCTATATACCCCTCCAAAAAGGGACACAAAAGTAGACCGATTTCGCTAAATTTCCAAGTGAGGGTTTCTTTTTACCGGAGATTCTGAGACAATTGCTTCAAAAGTGCACCGAAATCTTTAGGGTAGGGAGCGATAACCTCCAATTTTTCGTCATTTAACCCTAAAAAAGATAATGAATAGGCATGCAAAGCCATTCTCTTCATAAAGGGTTCCTCCTCAGCATCCTTCTTCAAGTTAAACCCTCTTTTAACAGACGATAGGTAAAAAGCCTTACCACCATAAGTATCGTCTCCCGTAATCGGTGCTTTCAACCAGGCCAGGTGTACTCTGATCTGGTGCATTCGGCCCGTAACAGGCATACATTGAATAAGAGAATGATTTTTAAAGTGCTGTAGCGATGTGAAAAAGGTCTGAGCACTTTTTCCTGTGTGATCAGTTTTTACGGTGCCATCACTTAATTTCAAGATAGACTTATCAACCATTTTATCGTCAAACTGATTGATGCCATCTACTACAGCATGGTATATTTTCTTCACCTGACGCTGCTCAAATTGGATGCTAAGATGCCTGTACGCCTCAGGATGGCGAGCTATTGCCAATACCCCAGAGGTATCCTTATCCAAGCGGTGGCACACCTGGGCATTAGGCTCAACCTCCTGAGCAAGCCTTAAAAGATTAACAGGGTCATTTCGATCTTCCAGTGTGGATAGAAATGGAGGTTTATTTACCAGAATGTAGTCCTGGTTTTCAAAAAGGATCGACTGCTTAAATTTGGTGAGAAAAGATGCTTTCAAGCCTCAAAGTTACACTATGACTTTGATTCTGCTTGCGTTGATTCCACTTTTGCCAGCGGAAGTTTAAAACTGAAGGTGGAGCCTTTGCCAGAAACACTTTCTACTTCTGCTTTGCTCTTGTGTCCTTCTAATATGTGTTTCACAATGGCCAGACCCAGACCCGTTCCTCCTCTTTCCCTGCTCCGGCTTTTGTCTACCCGATAGAACCGCTCAAAAATGCGATTAATATGAGATTGTGGAATGCCTTCTCCACTATCGCTCACAAAAGTGGTGACGTATTTCTTATCCGTTTCAAAGCGAATAATCACCTCACCATCTTCATCGCTGTACTTTATAGCATTTGAAACAAGATTGGTCATCACCTGAGTAATGCGCAACCAATCAGCCCGCACGATGGTAAGCTTCGCAGGTTTCTTAATGATTACCTCGATTCCCTTCCCCTTTGCTCGTTGCTCAAACTGATCCACCACCTCCACACACAAAGTGTACAGGTCGATGTTTTCAAATTTCATTTTGATGTCACCTGTTTCGATCTGAGATAAGGTGAGTAAGTCCTGCACCAGTGCATCCAGTCCATCGAGACTTTTTGCAGCCTTTTTTAAAAATTTAGTGCGCACATTTTTGTCATTCACTGCTCCATCAAGTAAGGTGTGTACAAACCCCTGTGCCGCGAAAATGGGAGTTTTCAATTCGTGTGAAACATCTGCCACAAACTCTTTTCTAAATGTCTCCAGTTTTTTTAATTCATCAATCTCATTCTGCTTGAGGGCGGCAAACGTATTGATCTCCTCATTGATCTTTTTGAGTGGATTGAGCCTGCTTGATTTATGCTTTCCAAAACCACGCAAATCAAACTTCTGAAGTTTCTCCATCATGTTATAGATCTTGTTGATCTCGCCAAAAACGAGAAACTCAAGAACAATGAATATTAAAATGTAGGATACAGAAAAACTGATGATGGCAGCCACTACCAATGCCTGGGTCTCTACTTCGTTGACCAAAGAGAGAAAAAGGGCTGTGACCAAACTTATGGAGCCTGCCAACAGCAATGCCAAAACCCTGGCGCTATACACTTAGATTAATTTAGATGAAACTTGTACCCCACTCCTTTTACAGTGGTAATATAATCATCTCCGATCTTTTCGCGCACTTTTCTAATATGCACATCCACCGTTCTGGCCAAAACATACACATCAGTGCCCCAAATATTTTGCAACAGATCATCACGACTAAATACTTTATTTGGGTTTTGAGCTAAAAAGAAGAGTAACTCAAACTCTTTTTTGGGAAGGCTAATTTCTTTTTCTTTCACTTTGATAGTGTAGCTGGTTCTGTCGATCACCAGATCTCCCATTTTGATTTGAGAGGTAGCGCCTTTCTTTTTTGATTCCCGTCTGAACAAAGCAGCAATTCTGCTCATCAGGGCGCGAGGTTTTATTGGTTTGGAAATGTAATCATCCGCTCCTACATCAAAACCTGCCACTTCGGAGTATTCTTCAGAGCGTGCCGTAAGAAATACAATAAAGGTATTCTGTAATTCCGGAGTGCTTCTAAGAATGCGACAAGCTTCTACCCCATCCATTTTTGGCATCATGATATCCAACAAAACCAAATCGGGAATAAACTTCTTAGCGATATCCACTGCTTCTACCCCATCGCTTGCGGTACGTACATCATAACCCGCTTTTTCGAGATTATACTTTAGCAGCTCCAAAATAGGCTCCTCATCATCTACGACAAGAACCTTGTGTAATGGCTTATTAGCCATAGGAATTTGTTTGTTTTAACGAGCACAAAAGTACCCAGAAATTAAGCTAATTAAAAGGGAAGGTTACGTTCTTAACAATTCCTTAATCACCCGGGCCTTAGCTAAAGGAATGGAAAGCGGATAGTATATGCTCTGATCATTTCCCTCAAATCACCATGATATTTTCCCTCCAACTCTGCTTTAAAATCAATCTGTTTGGACTGGTACCTGCGGTACGCCAGAAAGTAATCGTTGTTGGGTGGTCGTTCTTTAAATCTCTGGGTTGGGATTTTATATTGATGAAGCGTAAGTGTATCCATACTACTAATGATCTGCTGTATCATTGCATCCTTTTTTGATTTTTTAAAATCATCAGGGTCAACTTCAGCAAAGGTGCTGTAAAGACTATCCAACGCGATGCTTCCTCTCAACACGTGATTGCTATAGCGTTGATGGTCTACCACTTCATATACATAGGTTAAATATTCCTGAGATTGCCTTCCGTACTTTGCTGCTATAAATGAATAAGCCGCAGAGTCTCCAATAAAGGAAGCAAGATTTTCATTGAACTCAACACTGTCTTTAATAAATATAGTGGCATGCACCATCTCATGAATAATGAGACTGGCCAAATCACCTTCATTGCGTTCCAGCATACCGCTTAGAATCGGATCAGTAAACCAACCGAGCGTAGACCAACCGCCAGGGTTTCTAACGCCCACATCCCAGCCTTCCTCCTGCAATTGTTTCATCTCAGTAATGGCCTTGTCTTTGTCAAAGTATCCTTTGTATGGCACGGTGCCTATTACCGGAAAATCCCAGGTTTTCGCTTTTAGTTGAAAGGGCTCGCTTGCGGTGACTACCCACATTAGCTCTTTCCCCTTCTGATCAAATACAGTTTTGTAATTATCAGAATCTTTTAATCCCAGGGAGTCAATGGCATAAGCCTTTATTTCATCAATGATGCGAAGTTTACTCTTTAAAGAGTCCGGAAAAGCAGGATCATTAAGCACCTCAACAATGGGCCTGGCGTTCCAGACAATATTCAATTGACCGAGTCCCTGACCGACACCGTATACTATCAGGGACCAGTACCATCCTATGAGTAAAAGCAATAACAACAGCACTACAAGTCCAACCTTTTTCATCTACTTCCTTTGGCAATAAAAAATCGATCTCTAAACTGAAGATAAAACCCATAAGCATACTGGACGGATTCGTGGCTAAAATCGTAAAACGGCTCCACCCGCAAAGTAGCATACAGTCCTTTCGCTACTTCTCTATTGTACAGCATCCTTAACATAAGCAACTGCATATTTTCCTGTTGAATGCGATAGTCAAATTCAGAAACAGAAGGATATACCTTTCCTCCTTGTATCGAAATAAATTCGTGCGCTTGCCAATAACTTGCCATAATATCCAATCCGAAGGTTGTGGAAATATTTCCATTCACATAAAGCCCCGATCCATCTGCATAGGGCCTTACATTGGTTGAACTCAGGTTATTATAATGCACATAGAATCCATTTACGCTCAATGTCTTTATGAATCCGGAAACTTCCTGCTGCAATTCAACACCTAATGCAGAGTTCATCACAGTTTCCAAAGGAGGTGGATTCACATTGATCTGCCCTCCTTTATGACTCATCTGAATTTGTAGAGGAATTGAAACCTGAAATGATCCTTTCTTGAGCACTCTTTTATTCAATGAAAGTCCTGAAACGAAACGTTCTTGCTCAGGATCATTATTATAGATCATATTTTGCCAATCCAACCAAAGATCAAAGAAGAGCCCGTCAGTCATAGCCTGTAATTGAACGCCTGTTTCCATTCGATCACTTAGTAATCGCTCAAAATCATATAGTGGCTCAATCAATCGATGATTAAGGCTACTTTCAATGTTTCCAAAAACAAGGGCAATGGGCCCTTTGGTTACTTTTAGCGAAATGGTGGGCACTACCGTTGAAAAATCACGATTACCAAAGTCCTGCTGAACGTAAACCCCTGCATCCAACCGCACATTCTTTGCCGGAAAGTAACTTAATGCTGGGTGAAGCTGATAACCTAGTAAAGTGTAACCCTCTATAATGGTATCGAAATACTCATTGTTCTTGGAAAAACCCAAAAAATTGAGCCCCAGAAAAAGTTTTCCTGTATCAGCCTCTTCCAGGAGCAATCGATCTTCAAAGACGGCATTGTCTAACTGACCAAACGCAGCATTCTGAGCAACTGCAAAAAATAATATGATCAGAATCTTTCTCACTTTGATTTAAAGTGCAAATTAAAGGACTTATCCGTTAATCCTTAACGGTTAATTAATTCCGCCTCAAATTCGCTAACGCTATGTATCCTATCTGCAAATTCATGTTCAATTCCACCTTGGTGAATAAGTACCGAAATGGTAATTTCAACCCCTACAAGAATTATAACACATATTAACAAGGGAGATGCTATGAGCGATAACAAGGAAAAAATGAAGGCACTACAACTTACCATTGATAAACTGGAGAAGACCTATGGTAAGGGTGCCGTGATGAAGCTAAGTGAGGGGAAAGTTTTAGATATACCGGCTATTTCAACCGGATCTGTAGGACTGGATCTTGCACTTGGTATTGGAGGCATCCCAAGAGGAAGAGTGACAGAGATTTACGGGCCAGAATCTTCCGGTAAAACAACTCTTACTATGCACTGCATTGCGCAAGCTCAAAAAGCGGGTGGCTTGGCAGCTTTTATCGATGCGGAACATGCTTTCGATAAGTCGTATGCGGAGAAGTTAGGGATTGATACTGAGAATCTATTGATCTCGCAACCTGATAATGGTGAGCAAGCACTTGAAATTACCGAGCATTTGATTCGCTCCGGAGCCATTGACATTATTGTTATTGACTCTGTTGCTGCACTTGTGCCCAAAGGTGAGTTGGAAGGCGAGATGGGAGACAGTAAGATGGGACTTCAGGCTCGTTTGATGTCGCAAGCCTTAAGAAAACTTACTGGCACCATTAGTAAAACAGGATGTGCCTGTGTTTTCATCAACCAGTTGCGTGAAAAGATCGGTGTAATGTTTGGTAACCCCGAGACCACAACCGGGGGTAATGCGCTTAAATTCTATGCCTCTGTTCGACTTGATATTCGTAGAATAGGTCAGATCAAAGAAGCCGCTGATAATATTACTGGTAACCGCGTGCGTGTGAAAGTGGTGAAGAATAAGGTAGCCCCTCCATTTAAAGTGGTAGAGTTTGATATCATGTACGGACGCGGAATATCCAAGTCGGGTGAGATCATTGACATCGGATCTGAATTAAACGTGATTCAAAAATCCGGATCATGGTTCTCTTATGAGGGTAACAAACTCGGACAGGGAAGAGATACTGTAAAGCAGTTAATTGAAGACAACCCGGAGTTGATGGATGAGTTGGAAAAGAAGATTAAAGATAAAATTGCTGGTGTAACCCCTGCAGTTGCCGAAGTCGAAGAGAAATAAACCTTCGACTCTCTACATATAACATTTAACGGACTGTCTCAAAAGTCGACTCATCATTGATTGGACTTTTGAGACAGTCTTTTTTTATGCCCTGATGGCTTCCACAGGATCAAGTCGGGCAGCCATAGCAGCGGGCACAATACCTGATACGACTCCAATCACACCGGACACGCCCAATCCCAAAACAATATTTTTAAAGCTCAAGACTACTTCAAGGCTACCGAACGGTGCAAACGTTAGCAGAAAGACGAGAAAGATTCCCATTAGCCCGCCAATCAAACTCAGGAAGATGGCTTCAAACAAAAACTGAAACAGAATGAAATAATTCTTTGACCCCAGGCTTTTCTGCAAACCTATTATGCTAGTTCTTTCTTTCACAGTAACGAACATGATGTTGGCAATTCCAAAACCACCCACCAAAATGGAGAAACCCCCAATGATCCAGCCCGCCACACCAATAACATCAAAAAGTCCACTGATTACATTAGCAAGTGCTTCGGGTCTGTTAAGCGCAAAATTATCTTTGTCCAATGGCCTCAACCCTCTTTTGCTGCGCAACTGGCCACGCATTTCATTTTCCAATTCTACCAACCCGATATCTGACTCTCGTCCCTTTACTCCAATGCGGGATGAAGTTTCATTCCATGCTCCAGTACCTGTCTGATAAAGTCTTCTGAAAGAGTTATAAGGAACAAGGCACCCATAATCACTGCTTGGTGTACCCAAAAAGCTTTGCCCTTCCCGTTTTTGAACGCCCACAACTACATATTTTGTATTCTTAACCTTAATGCTCTCACCAATAGGGTTCCTTCCATTTGGAAAAAGTGCCTGAGCCACTTCGTACCCTAGAATAGCTACTGTGCGACCACCTTCTATTTCATCGTAGGTAAAGTATCTCCCTTCTTCAATATTGACATCAAACACATCCTCATAGCCATCCCCAGTCCCTCGAAGTCCTATCTGACCAATACTACTACTCCCCTTCCTTATTACTGCGTTTCCTCTAGCCGCGAATATGGTCATAGACTCCTGCTGCTGAAGATTGGCTTGCAAAAACTTGAACTCATTGTAGGAAGCATTGGGCCTGTTCCAATATTCCCACCATTTAAACTCCTCGCTACCATCCCCTCCTGGGAAAGGCCACTTTTCAACATAAATTACCCCGGACCCCAAAAAGGAGAAACTCTCTTTTATATTTCTCTCCAGAGAATCGACCAGCGTGAAGACAGCTATAATGGCAAAAATGCCTACCGTCACGCCCAAAAGCGAAAGAATGGTGCGTAATAAATTGACTTTCAGTGCCGTTAGGGCAAATCGGAAGCTTTCAAAAATGAGTCGAAGTGTGAGCATGAATACCCTAAAGACGTTTGTATTGAATTTGGGTTACAAAAGACATTAATTAAAACAAATCCTTATTTTTGCAACCTCGATTTAAAATGCCCTTACTATGGGCTTGACATAAAAGTATGAAGTTATCCAAATTTAAGTTTGATCTTCCCATAAATCTTATCTCGTCTCATCCTGCAGAAAACAGGGATGAGTCCCGATTGATGGTTTTGCACCGTGATACAGGCGAAATTGAACACAAAACTTTTAAGGATGTTGTGGGATATTTTAATGAAGGAGATCTCCTGGTAGGTAACGACACTATGGTGTTTCCTGCTCGCCTATATGGCCGCAAGGAAAAGACCGGAGCGAAGATTGAGGTGTTTTTGCTTCGTGAATTAAATGCAGAAATGCACTTATGGGATGTTTTGGTAGACCCTGCTCGTAAAATCAGGGTAGGCAACAAATTGTACTTTGGAGACGGAGACCTTGTAGCGGAAGTAATCGACAATACTACTTCACGTGGTCGTACCATACGCTTCCTGTTCGATGGTGATTCTGAGTCTTTTGGGAAAGTCGTTGAGTCTTTGGGCGAGACACCACTTCCCAAGTATATCAAACGCAAAATAGAACCTTCAGACAAGGAACGCTTTCAAACCATTTACGCCAAAAATAAAGGAGCCGTATCTGCACCCACTGCCGGCATGCACTTTACTAAACAATTATTGAAGCGCTTGCAGATTAAGGGTGTCGACATGTCGTTCATCACCTTGCACATTGGATTAGGCACCTTCCGTCAGGTGGACGTAGAAGATCTTACCAAGCACAAAATGGATTCTGAAAATTTTATAGTAGGAAGTGACTGTGTCAAAATAGTAAACAAAGCCATTGACGACAAAAAGAAAGTATGTGCAGTTGGCACAACTACAATGCGCGCGTTGGAGTCTGCCGTCTCTGCAGGCAATAGGTTGAAAGAGAAGGATGGATGGACAGACAAGTTTATTTTCCCCCCTTACGATTTTAAAATTTGTAGTGCAATGATCACCAATTTCCATATGCCAGAGTCTACACTGTTAATGATGGCTGCTGCTTTTGGAGGATACGACCATGTAATGAATGCCTATTCAGTAGCCAAGAAAGAAAAGTATAAGTTTCTTACTTATGGTGATGCAATGTTGATCATTTAATGACATCAGAATATAAAGAGAGAAAAGCCTGACAAAATTGTCAGGCTTTTTTGTTTACCTTCATTTTTAATGAAACAAAAGGAATACGCACTCATCGTTGCCGGGGGTAAAGGCACCCGCATCAAAAGCAAACTCCCCAAGCAATTTTTGGAACTGAATGGTAAACCCATCTTACTCCATACCATTGAGGCCTTCTTTCGATATTCCGATGACATTCAAATCATCCTTGTTTTACCAGAAGACGATTTTCCAATATGGCAATCGATATGCGATCGCTTTCAGTTTACGAAACCCATTTTACTACAAAAGGGCGGAGAGTCACGTTTTCAATCTGTAAAAAACGGACTTGAGAAAATTGACGGAGACGGATGCGTAGCCATCCATGATGGTGTAAGGCCACTTGTAAGTGAAGACATTATCGGTGCTTCATTCCGCCTGGCTGCCGTACACCAATCGGCCGTAGCTGCAGTACGACTAAAAGAGTCCATCCGCATGACGGATATGGATACCACCAGAGCTGTAGATCGCTCGCGTTTCAGGATCATTCAAACACCACAGACTTTTGAAGTAAGTCTTATCCAACAAGCTTATCAAATGAAAGAGGACCCGAACTTAACTGATGATGCGAGCGTGGCGGAATACAGTGGGCACTTAATTTCATTATTCGAAGGGAGTTACGAAAACATCAAAATCACGACCCCTGAGGATCTGATTGTAGCAGAAGCCTTAATGGAACGTAGAAACAAAAAAGGCTGACGCAATGTCAGCCCTCTATTCTTGTACTACTGAACTAGTCAGTATTCATCTTCATTAAAGAAAAAGTCTTCTTTGGTGGGGTAATCAGGCCAAATCTCCTCAATACTCTCATAAGGCTGCCCATCATCCTCTAATTCCTGTAAATTTTCAACTACTTCTAAAGGTGCCCCTGACCTAATTGAAAAGTCAATCAATTCATCTTTTGTCGCTGGCCATGGCGCATCTTCCAAGTAAGAAGCCAATTCGAGTGTCCAATACATAGTATTCCCTCCTTTTAATTTTTCGCAAAAATAGAATTTAACCTGTAAGGAACAATACCTATTACCCTTTTTGCCGAAAGCAATAAAAAAGCTTCACCCTAAAATGGTAACGATACCTCGAATACTGCCCCATTGGGCATAATTACATTTATCTCCTCAAAATAATTTTCTTAAAAAAAAGAAAAAATAATTCACGCTTCAGGTCTATATCAGTCCAATGGGCAGGAAGATTGAACGCCATTTTATGCAAGCAAAAAGTACTCCTAATTTACTCCAATCAAACATTTATACACTCAGGCTTCACCTGTTGCACCAAAATGATCATATTAGCGACTCTAAAAGATTGAACCAGAATGGCTGACGAAAAGATCATATTTTCAATGACAGGGGTAAGTAAAATTTACCCTCCCCAAAAGCAAGTTTTAAAAAACATCTACCTCTCCTTTTTCTATGGAGCCAAAATTGGAGTACTCGGACTTAATGGATCCGGTAAGTCATCCTTGCTCAGAATCATTGCGGGTATAGACAAAGAATTTCAGGGTGAGGTAGTTTCGGACCTTAGTTTCTCAGTGGGTTTACTGGAACAAGAGCCTCAGCTGGATAAGTCAAAAACAGTTAAAGAGATTGTTGAAGAAGGTGTAAAGGAAACCGTTGATCTGCTTAAAGAATTCGAAGAAATCAACAACAAATTTGCTGACCCTGCGGTGATGGAAGATCCTGATGCCATGGAAAAGTTGATCAACAGACAAGGAGAGGTTCAGGATAAAATTGATGCGTTAGATGCCTGGGAATTGGATAATAAATTGGAGCGTGCCATGGATGCACTCAGGTGCCCTCCGCCAGACGCAAAAATAGAGCACCTATCAGGAGGTGAGAAAAGAAGAGTGGCTTTATGTCGCTTGCTGCTGAAGGAGCCCGATGTTCTGCTATTGGATGAGCCTACCAACCACCTCGATGCAGAATCTGTACATTGGCTGGAAGAACATTTAAGACAATACAAAGGAACAATTATAGCTGTAACTCACGATCGTTACTTTTTGGATAACGTTGCGGGATGGATTCTTGAATTGGATCGTGGAGAAGGCATACCATGGAAAGGAAACTATTCTTCGTGGTTGGATCAAAAATCAAAACGATTGGCACAGGAAGAGAAAACAGAATCCAAAAGACAAAAAACATTGGAGCGTGAATTAGAGTGGGTGCGCATGGGTGCTAAAGGAAGGCGCGCTAAAGGCAAAGCACGTTTAGGTGCATACGAGAAATTATTAACTCAGGAAACGAAGGAAAAGGAAGATAAATTAGAACTCTTTATTCCTCCCGGACCTAGACTTGGAAATAAAGTGATTGAAGCCAATGGGGTATCTAAAGCGTATGGAGATAAATTACTTTATGAAAACCTCACATTCTCTTTACCTCCGGCTGGTATTGTAGGAATTATCGGACCCAACGGTGCTGGTAAGACTACACTTTTCAAAATGATTACCGGTGCTGAAAAGCCAGATGCAGGAACGTTCAGTGTGGGTGAAACTGTTCAGATTGCTTATGTAGATCAAGAGCACGATGATCTGAAACCAGACGACACTGTATGGAAAGCCATCACCGGAGGGAACGAATTGATGATGCTGGGTGGCAAAGAAATCAACTCGCGTGCCTATGTAAGCAAATTCAACTTTGGTGGTAACGATCAACAGAAAAAAGTAAAAGAACTATCGGGCGGTATGCGCAACCGTGCCCATCTCGCCATTGCCTTAAAACAAGGCGGAAATCTTTTATTGCTGGATGAGCCTACCAACGACCTTGATGTAAACACTTTACGTTCTTTAGAGGAAGCATTGGAAAATTTTGCGGGCTGCGCTGTTATCATTTCTCACGATAGATGGTTCCTTGACAGGGTGTGTACGCACATACTTGCCTTTGAGGGCGACTCCCAGGTCTTTTGGTATGAAGGCACTTTCAGTGAATACGAAGAGAACAAGAAAAAGAGATTGGGAGATGATCAGCCACACCGAATTAGGTACAAGAAGCTTGTGAAATAAGGAACCGAAGAAAGTTCAAATCCTTAAAAATTCACAGACACCATCACTCGCCTTCTGTCATAGTATTGCATTGATAGTGCATGGTCAAATTCCTATATTACCTGCTTATGCATTTCAAAATTCAGCATGGGAAGTATAGGAATTAAACGACTCACCCTCATTGTCGGCCCAAGCCTTTGTGTTTTAATGATGCTGATGGGTGGCCCCGATGATATGCCTGCGCCTGCCTATGCTGTTGTAGCTTGTACAGTGTGGATAGCATTGTGGTGGCTTACGGAAGCAGTGCCCATTGCCATAACATCACTCCTGCCCATTCTGCTTTTTTCTGTACTTGGTGTAATGTCCGTTACCTCTGTTACCGATTACTACTCCAACCCGATTATATTCTTATTCATAGGAGGTTTCATCATTGCATTGGCGATGGAAAAGTGGAATCTGCACAGAAGAATTGCGCTGTCGATTATACAGTTCACGGGTACAAACCAGCGACAAATACTTTTAGGTTTCATTTTAGCAACAGGCTTTTTATCCATGTGGATATCCAACACTGCCACGACTATGCTGATGTTGCCCATTGCACTTTCCATCATCGATCAGCTAGTGCAACTGTTTACGGATAAGTCCTCCGCCTCTTCTTCGTTTGGCAAAGCATTACTCATTAGTATTCCTTACGCTGCCTCGATTGGAGGTGTAGCTACGCTGGTGGGCACACCCACCAACCTGATCTTTATTGAAAGTGTACAACAATTTTATGGAGCAGAAGTACCGTTTGACAGTTGGTTCTTTTTTGCTTTACCTCTGAGTTTGATTTTAGGTGCATTCCTATGGTGGAATATGAGCTTTGGTGCTTTTAAGTTAAGTACTATAGAAGTAAAAGGATCCAAGGAAGTTATCTCCAATGAATTAGTGAAACTGGGTAAAATGAAATACGAAGAAAAATGGATTCTTTCTGTATTCTGCACCGTTGCCTTCGCCTGGATTTTCAGACAACTCCTCATCCAACCCTTTTTCCCAGAAGTGAACGATACTACCATTGCCATTGCAGGTGCTCTTGTTTTGTTCGTTGTGCCTTCAAAAGGCGCACCAAGAGAAATGATTATGGATTGGAATTACGCCAAAAGGCTTCCATGGGCAGTCATTCTATTATTTGGAGGAGCATTTGCACTGGCGGGAAGCTTTATGGAGACTGGACTCACCCATTGGATTGGAAATAAACTCACATTGCTAAAAGGTGTCGAACCCTGGATCATAATGCTCATCGTGGTTGCTGTTGTCAATTACCTCACTGAGCTTACTCAAAATATGGCTACCTGTACACTAATGTTACCGATTCTCGCAGGGCTTTCAGAAGCTATTGGTGTTCATCCTTTTAGTTTGATGGTGCCGATGACCATTGCTTCCTCTTGCGCCTTTATGCTTCCCGTGGCCACTGCACCCAATGCCATTGTTTTTGGTTCAGGTAAACTGGAGATAAAGGATATGGTGCGCGCTGGATTTTTACTCAATATTTTTTCAATTATTCTGATCACGTTATTCACCAAATACCTAATGCCCATTATCTGGGGCATTAATATGAATGAATTCCCTGCAGAATTTATAAAGTAATTAAGCAAATCTTATCGCTTCTTACCTTTTGATATTGGTGCTCAGCTTCTCCTGCGTTAATCGATACATTAACACTGCAGTTCTTTTTGCCTGCATAGCAATAGTGCGAGGATCTGCAGTTTCATTAACCGTATGTCCTCCTGCACTCCCGGGACCAAACCCAT
The DNA here is from genome assembly GCA_040216665.1 of Cyclobacteriaceae bacterium. Lineage (GTDB taxonomy): Bacteria > Bacteroidota > Bacteroidia > Cytophagales > Cyclobacteriaceae > ELB16-189. Next base: position 30,548 of record JAVJOQ010000013.1, read on the forward strand.
CCATGGCCATATCTACATAAGGTGCTGTAAATGATATATCCGCAGCACCAGCATCACGAGGATTCACTGCAGTTACATTCCCAAACCCAAGGTCGTTACTTACTTTATTAAAATAACTGAGTAGTTCGTAATTACCTTCCACTGGGGCCAATGGCGGATACCCTTCTCCAAAACTAATCTCTGCTTTTGTTTGGGGTCTGTGTTTTGAAACTACTTCTCTCATTACTTCTTGCGTCTTCTTGAGCTGCTCTGGTGATATCGCCCGAATGTCTCCCGTCACCACAGTATGCTTCGCTACAATGTTGCTTTTTCCATAAGCAGAACCACCATCCATCTCCTTGTCATGATCAACTGTGGTTCCACCTAAAATCATTCCAGGGTTAAATGTTAGATTTTCTTCATTGGACAACGCTTCATAAAACCCGTTAATAATACGTGCCGCCTCATAAATAGCTCCTGCACCAATATCTTTTGTAAATACTTGTGATGAGTGGGCTGGCACACCCTCCACCTTAAGCTCCCATCCGGAAGAACTTCTTCTTGCCACCACACCGGTCTTAGGGTTCCCATCTCCATCTTCAAATCCCAACGCGATGTCTGCTACTTTAGCTGCATCAATTAAATCCTTGCGCGCCAGGTTCAATGGACGCCCACTTAATTCTTCATCACCTGTCATCACAATTATGATGTTCATGTCTTTCAAGGCACCAGCATCCTTAAGCGCCTGCATCGCCTGAATAATTACTACATCTCCACCTTTCATATCTCCTACACCAGGTCCGCTCATCGTGGAGTCATTGATCATTTTAAACTGCTGAAAAGGACTTGATAACTCAAAAACTGTATCAAGGTGTCCTATCAACAGCAAGGTCTTCCCTTTTCCTTTGTGTTCAGCCACCAGATGACCTGCGCGACCCCAACTCTTTCCGTCTACCCATTTTGTGGCAAAACCAAGTGCATCCAGTTTTGCTTTAAACACCATTCCCACTTTCTTAACACCATCAAAATTCATTGAACCACTATTGATGTTCACCACCTCCTCTAATAATTGGAGTGCTTCTTCATGATGTGCATCTACAGCACTCACAATTCTTTTTTCAGTTTTGGAAACTTGCGCATAAAGTGAGAAAGTTATCACAACGAAAAGCACAGTAATCATTCTACCCTTATACATAATTCATAATTTATAAATTGAGGATTCAAATTAATGGATTGACTGAAGAAAGCCTAGTAAAAGCTGGAGATGGCTATAGAATCGAAGAGTGCTTTATAAACCAACTTTAAAACTAAACTGCATCCCTGCAGCCGAAGGGTAGACTTGTAAATCTGCTCTTCTCATAAATCCCTTCCTATTCACTGAATGAAGATGGGGTATAAGCCACCCCGTAAATGCACCTAAAGCATAGCCGGCCATAACGTCTGTTGGAAAATGTTTTCCCGCTTTTACACGCAAGTATCCTGTAATAGCTGGAATATAAGCCGACACTGACCACAGGACAATTTTAGTTCCTTTGTTCATATTGGGATGATAATCTGAAATTACCTTGGCCATAAAAAATGAAGCTGCTGCAGTATGACTGGTGTGACCTGAAAAAAAAGATTTTCTTGATCTGCTGCTTGTTCGTTCTGATAATGGAACAATTGGATTATATACATTAGGTCTTGTTCGAGCCACCAAGTTTTTAACCGTATTGGTTATACCATAGGTAATGGCCATCACTTCGGCCGACATGACCAGTAACGAAGTGATATCCTCCTTGGTGTGATGTTCCGACAAAAGTAAGATAGGTAAGATGGTGACTCCGGTCCTAATGTAATCACTGGTTTTTGCGTCAATAGGAGAATAGTTATTTACATATTTTCTATCAAAAGAATTAATATCGCTTACTTTCAAAGCACTCAACTCATCAGTGCCAAAAGGGGTGGTATTATTAAGTCCATCAGCCAATAGTCCAACTCCTAAAATCACTCCAGAGGAAACAATAAATGGAACTTCTCTTTTGAAATCAAGTCGGTATGGATGACCTACCGCATGGGTGTTATCACGGCATATCGAACAATAGTCATCCGTTGATTTTTGAGCCCATCCAGAGTTAACTAAAAACAAAACACCAATAAAGAGAATAATAACTCTGCGCATATAGAACAGCACGTAAGAATTAGAGCAGTCGTTGGTTGGCCCCACCATAAAGTTCAGTCAATTTAGGTTTTATAGGAATGTACAAGGTAATAGTTATTCTACTCAATGCATCCATTACCTAAGCTTGTCTACTTGTTATAGGCACTATTGTAAGATTTGGGAGAATTTCATTCATTTTAAATCAAACTAGGTAGCATTGTTCATTGACCTAAAGGCTCATCTAAAACATGATCTTTGATCTTCGATTCTTATTAACTATTTTTCTAGTTGATCTTCCTTAAATGACATCACTATGTTTAAAGAATCCTTACTAATAGTCCTTGCCCTTGTGGCTTACACCGCCAATGGCCAAAACACGTGGACTGCTGAGAAAATAATGCAGTACAAAAATATCACTGAAACTAACATCTCCCCTGATGGTAAGTACATTGCCTATGTTGTTAGAGTGCCAGTGATGGAGGGTGAGAAATCTGAATACAATAATCAAATTTGGGTGGCAGCAACCGATGGTGCTTTCAATTTACAATACACAAGAGGAGAAAAATCATCTTCATCTCCACAATTTTCACCGGATGGAAGAGAAATTGCATTTCTCTCCAACAGACAAAGCGACAAGAATCAGGTTTTTATTATGCGGCTGATGGGTGGTGAACCCGAACAAATAACAGATACAAAAACTGGTGTCTCTACATTCAAATGGTCGCCTGATGGCTCACGCATTGCCTATCTCATGAAAGACCCTGACAGTGAAGAAGAAGAGAAAAGCAAAAAAGAAAAGACAGACGTAATTCTTGTAGATAAAAATTTCAAATACAATCATCTTTATACCACTTCTGTAAGTTCTGACAAAGCAGGAAATAGAAAAATAAAACAACTCACTGCGGGCACCTATCATGTAAATGGATTCGATTGGTCGCCCGATGGCTCCACGATCGCCTTTTCATACGCTCCCAATCCTAAAATAAATGATGGAGGGCTGGAGTCTGATATTTCAACAATACCTTCTGACAGTGGCAAGATAACTCCAATAGTAAAAAGACCTGGTGTAGATGTAAGCCCCCTTTATTCACCAGATGGTAAATGGATTGCTTTTCAATCCACAGGAGGCCAACCAGAACGCGTAGGGTTAAGTGATGTTTATAAAGTATCATCCACTGGCGGTGCCCTCATTGAGTTACAAAAAACACCGGATCGCAATGCAAGCATTGAAGCATGGGCCCAGGATGGCTCCCATCTCTTTATTTCAGAAAATTATAAAACATCCCATACCCTTTTAGCACTGCCTTCTGACAATAAAACAAAAACCTTAAAAGGTGATTTTATAGCTTATTCAGATTCGAAGTTACCCATACTCACCTCTCTAAAAGGATCAAGTGGCGCCTTTTCAATCAGCAAAAGTGGCAGCATGAGTTATACGTTTGAGGATGTGAACACACCTGAAGAAGTATATATAGCAGGTGCAAAAGGAGCAAATAGCAAAAAGATAAGCAGTGCCAATGCTGATTTTAATCCACCAGCACTAGGAAAAACAGAATTGATTTCCTGGAAGTCCAAGGATGGATTGGGTGTTGAAGGCCTGATTACCTATCCAGTTGGTTTCGAGCAAGGCAAGAAGTATCCTATTGTTCTTCAAATTCACGGTGGCCCGGCCGGTGTTTTCTCTCAAAGTTATACAGGCGCGCCAGGCATTTACATGACTCAGTATTTTGCTCAACAGGGTTTTATCGTATTGAGACCCAATCCAAGAGGAAGCTCGGGTTATGGAAAGGATTTTCGCTATGCCAACATCCGTGACTGGGGCTTTGGAGATTATCAGGATTTAATGACAGGTGTTGACCACGTTTTGAACATGGGCATTGCCGACAAGGACAAACAATTTGTAATGGGATGGAGCTACGGAGGCTATATGACAAGTTGGGTCGTTACACAAACGGATCGCTTCAAAGCAGCAAGCATGGGTGCTGGGTTACCTAATCTGGTAAGCATGGTCACCACTACTGACATTCCCGACTATATCGTTGCACATGCCGGTGGAAAAGAATTTTGGGAAGAGTATGAAGAGTACGAAAAACACTCAGCCATCTACCAAATAAAGAATGCAAAAACCCCTACTCAGGTAATACATGGCGCTAATGATTTACGGGTTCCTTTTACGCAAGGGCAGGAATTTTATAATGCACTCAAACGCAAAGGTGTAGATACTGAAATGATTGTTTACCCACGCACCCCTCATGGTCCGCAAGAGCCTAAACTTCTCATGGATGTTAGTCCAAGAATAATGAAATGGTTTGAGAAGTATATGGAATAACATCTTATCTAAATAAGCACTACTGCCCATCTATGGACATTACACGTGTCAACAGTGGACATCCATAGATTTATAACTACTCACATAACATGTTTTGAGCCCTAGTTTTGGCTTATTTTTTTCATTGGCACATTCCTTGAACAAGTGAATGCAAACGCTTAGTCATATGTTTAGAAATTACTTGAAAATTGCAGTCAGGAATCTGCTCAATCAGAAACTGTTTTCTTTTATCAACATATTAAGTCTTACGGCAGGTATCACTTGCTCCATTTTATTGGGCCTTTACATCAATGATGAATTAAGTTTTGACAAGTTCAATATCAACCGCAATAACATCTACCGGGTATTGCAGGTGAATAATCTACCGGACGGAAGTCTTCAATATGAAGGAATTCACCATGCCATTGGACTGGGACCAGCATTAAAAGAAGAAAACCCACAGGTGGAAAATTTCGTTCGTTTTTTTCAACCTTGGGAAGGCGATGGCAAGTATTATGTAAAGCAAAAGGACAAAAGTTTTCACGACAAAATTTTGTATGCCGACTTTAGTCTGTTTGATGTGTTTAGTTTTCCAGTTTTAAAAGGAGCAATCGAAAAAAATAACTTAAACACTACTGTAATCAGTGAGAAAGCCGCTCAAAAATATTTTGGAAATCAGGATCCCATTAATCAAACTTTGGCTTTTAGAATTAATGATGAGTATGAAAACTTCATCGTAACTGCCGTAGTAAAAAACATACCCTCCAACTCAAGTATTCAATTTGATGTACTACTACCATTCGAGCACATTGCTACAGTAGGTGAGTTTAAAGATTATCGGGATAGTTGGGGGTTTGGTGCCATCATCACCTATGTAAAATTAAAAGACGAAACCCATCCAATAGAATTAGACAAAAGCCTTAAAAGTTTGATGGCTACACACTATCCACAATATGAGGCTATCGCAAAAGAGCGGGGCTACCAAAATGCCGAAGAATTCAGATATTTCCGCCTTGAACCTTTGCTTGATATCCATTTCAATTCAGCCATATTCGAAGGACTAGCCCCATCAAGCAACTCAATGTACTCTTATATATTGATCATACTGGTAATCGGAATTCTTTCTATTGCGTGTTTCAATTTCATGAATTTGAGTATCTCAAGGTCCGCTCATCGAATAAAAGAAGTGGGTTTAAGAAAGGCTGTTGGTGCTTTAAGAAAACAATTGATTGTACAATTTTTAGGAGAATCAATTCTGTTGGCGCTCATGGCTTTTAGTATCTCATTACTACTTGTAGATTTATTATTACCAGCCTTTAATTATGTGGTAGATAAGCAAATGTACTTATCCAGTCTTCTCACCTGGAAAGTATTTTTAGCAATGATAGGACTCAGCATTGCTGTTGGTGCAGTAGCAGGTTTTTACCCCGCTTTCGTTATCTCGAGATTTAGTATTAGAGATACGCTTTCTGCTCAAATAGGTAGTTCCAATTGGTTCACAAAAACTTTAGTAACACTACAGTTTACCCTTTCTGTTTTACTTATCGTAGGAATGATTACTATCAGTAAGCAAGTTGATTTTTTGAAAGAAAAAGACCTTGGATTCGACTCAAGTAATGTTGTTGTGCTTAATAATATTAACCTCGAATCATCCTCTATATACGAGTATCTGAGTGCCAGGACTTCAACACACAGCGGAATACAATCTATTGCCGCTGCTAATCAAACTTTCGCAAGTCCTTCAGGTCTTGGAGGAAGAGGATTTACCTACAAAGGTGAAAGTAAACGAGTAGGCATCATCGATGTTGACGGAGATTATATGGAGACACTGGGAATCCAATTGGTTGACGGTAGAAAATTCCTTCAAAATCCATCCAGTGAAAATGCGGTAATTGTTAACGAAGCTTGTATTAAAGACTTTGAATTAAATACCTATGGTGTATTTGAAGAACTGACAAGTTCGCCAGAGACTGATCCCAATGTAGTGGGTGTAATGGGTGACTTTAATTATTCAAATCTAAAAATGGGTGTATTTCCCATGCTTATCCGCCCTGGGAATATTAAAAACTTACAACACATCTTCATCAAAATAAAAGGCAATCAAACGCATGAAGTCATTACTTTTCTAGAGAAAGAATGGAAAAAAATAGCCCCCGACCTGCCATTTGAATACAAATTTCTCAATGATACTATGACAGCCCAATACAGTTCGGAAGAAAAATGGGGAAGCATTATGAATTATTCAACTATTTTAGCGACCCTACTCTCGTGCCTTGGGCTATTCGGCATAGTTGCATTGGGCATGGAGTCAAGAAAAAAGGAGGTTGGTATACGAAAAGTATTAGGCGCACAGGTACAGCAAATCATGTGGCTATTTACCCGAAGATACATGCAACTTGTAGTGATTGCATTTTTGTTTGCAGCACCAACTTCTTACTTATTCATCAAAGAGTGGCTGTCTGGCTTTACCTATCATATTGAAATGAGTGCCAATATTTTTATCACCGCAGGATCGCTTGTGTTCATCCTATCTATGGCAACAGTGGGAATTAAGATATTTAGTGCAGCTCAAAGTAATCCGATAGATGCATTGAGAATGGAATGACCATCAAACAATTTCTTGTCCCGGCCTCGTTTTCCAACGCTCGTGCATCCACACCCACTGTGAAGGATGAGCGCGTACCTGCTCTTCAATGAATGCAGTATAGTTTTGCGTATTCACCACCATATCCTTCTCCTCATCCCCCGTAAGAATCAGAGGAATCTCTGGAAGAATGTGCATATGCTGCATATTATCATCACCTAAATAAATATAAGTAGGCACAACAGCTGCGCCTGTTTTCATAGCCAGTATGGTAGCGCCTACTGGAGTGGCTGCTTTCATATTGAAAAAATCCACAAACCGGCTTTTCACTTTTGTATCCTGATCAATAAGTATGGCAATAGATCCTGCTGTCTTTAAAGCTTTAATTAATCGCAAAGTTTCTTTACCACGCTCAACTGCTATCGCACCATATGCATTCCTGTAGTTGAAAAGCAAATCGTTCAAACGCTCGTCTTTTAAAGGAGTGCCTATAATATTTGGCTTAAGTCCACGCAGTGCCATGTTGGTAATCTGTAAATCAAAAGCACCTAAATGGCATGTAAGAAAAATTACTCCCTTACCTTTTGCTGAGGCTGCCTCAAAATTTTCAATGCCGTGAGTGATAAGGAACTTGTTTAAGTCTTCCATCGATTTTACACCCCGGGCACGCAACACATCACCAGCATTTTTACCCAACATTTTGAAAGTTTCTTTACTCAGATCCAGAACCTCTCGGAACGATTTCTCTTTGGAATAAGCCAATCCCAGATGCAGAATAATCAGTTCACGGGTCTGGCTTGCAAAAGTGTAGGCTACCCTACCTAACACGCCACAAAACCACAACCACAGTTTCCTCGGAATAAGATTGGAGGCAAATATCAGAAAACGAACAAAATAGTAAATGATCGAGTACTTCAGTCGCTTTTTAAAAGGTCGCTTTGCCATAATTGGAGTCAAAGATAATGGTCACATTCATTATATTCACGTAAAGAGGCACTTTGCTTCAATTCATATCCAATTCTACTTTGAGCAATGATGAAACTCTACCTTGTACGACATGCCAAATCCAGTTGGGAGAATCCAGATCTAAGTGATTTTGACCGCCCACTCAACGAACGAGGTATAAGAGACGCTCCCCGGATGGGTAAAAGAATAAAAGAAAGAGAAATATTTCCAGACCTCATGTTGAGCAGTCCGGCAAATAGAGCGCTAACTACCTGTAGAGAAATTGCTTCGATACTCGGCTATGATGCATCCAGGATAAAAACAGATCGCAGAATCTACCATGGAGGTGAAGAGGATCTTAGCACTGTATTAAGTGAGATCAGTGATACGCAAAAGGATGTTATGCTATTTGGTCACAATCCAGGCTTTACATATTTTGCCAATATGTTGTTTAATGAGCATATTATGAATATACCCACATGTGGGGTTGTGGGCGGCAAACTTAAAATCAAATCATGGAGAGAAATAAGTGCTGGATGTGGAAAAATGGAATTCTTTGATTTTCCTAAGAAAAATACAAAGAAAAATTAATTCATAGAAATTAAGTCTACTGCTTTCCTTTTCAAAAAGCCTTCTTCTTTAAAACGGAATCCTGCCACTAAACGAACTGTTCCAATTGCATTTTGAAATGCCGTTCTTTCATAGGTTACATTGCGCGATTGAGTAGTAAAGCTCACACCACTGAAAAAACGTTCACCATTATATCCGATCCCTACTCTTCCTAAAGAATAGAAATCAATACGAATGTCATTCTGGGCCTTACTTATCTGCTCCTTATACCTTACCCAATAATGAGCAGGACCCAGTGCCAGCGTAAGATTTAGGAAAAAATCTTTTACAACGAAGGTATGGCTGTACCCAGGAGCAAGCCCCAATGATGTAAACCTAAGTTGATTAACTGATGCACCATCACCCCAATCTGCCCAGCGCGATGTGGGAATCAAAGCAGAGTCAGCCTGCATAGTAAAAGAACTGAGTACATAACTCACCAAAAAAGATCCCTTCCCTACTTTTTGTCTTTCACTAAAAAGATAAGGTGCCTTCAAAGAAAATTTCTCGTGATTAAATATATAGGTAAACGACATTCCAGAGTTTCGTGTTGTCAAATCTGACCGCTGAGGGAATGGTTGACCTTTGGGCACCACCAGCTCAGGGTATTGCACATAAAATCCCTCGTATCTCTGAAAGTAAACATCTGCAAACCATTGTTTTCCAATTGCAGTCAATTGCAAATCCTGAACATCACTTTCACCGTAGAGCTGCTCACTCTCTACATTAAGAGGGATACCGAACGCAATTCCCAGGTTAACATCAAACAGATTAATATTAAGACCAGCACTTACAGAATGATTGGCCTTGAAAGTATAATTCTTTTTAGTGTCATCAGCTGAGACGAGGTCGAAATCCAGGTCATTTTTTTTGACCAAGGGGCCTAAAAAAAAATAGTGAGAATAGGACTCGATGTAATTATTGCGCAATGAATCCTTGTCAAGCGACTCACCCGCAACTAAGACAGGCCCAACCAATATTGCTGATATCAGGAAAGCACGTATCATTATAAGATGTACTCGCTCAGATCACGGTTTTTAACCAATCCTTCTAATTTTTCTTTTACCATTTCTTCTGTAATCAAGATTTTGGAATTGGCTCCGATTTTATCTGGCACATCAAATAAGAATTCGTTAAGCAATTTGCTTATCACCGTATGAAGTCTTCTTGCTCCGATGTTCTCAATTTCCGAATTAATAGCAAATGCTGTTTCTGCAATTGCATCCAATGCCGATTCGGAGAATTCAATAACAACACCCTCAGCCTCAAACAAAGCGGTATACTGCTTGGTCAACGCGTTCTTAGGTTCTTTTAGTATTCGCACAAAATCAGCCTTTGTCAGATTGTTCAACTCAACTCTAATTGGAAAACGACCTTGCAATTCAGGGATCAAATCAGAGGGCTTTGAGATATGAAATGCCCCAGCCGCTACAAACAGTACATGGTCAGTTTTTACAATACCGTGTTTTGTGTTTACAGTACTCCCTTCTACAATAGGTAATAAGTCACGCTGCACTCCTTCCCTACTCACATCAGGCCCACCTTTTTTACTCGCACCAGACGCTACCTTATCAATCTCATCGATAAATATGATTCCTGAGTTTTCAGCGACATGAATTGCCTCTTCCTTCACCTCATCCATATCGATCAACTTAGATGCTTCTTCTTCCAATAACAGTTTTCTTGCTTCCGCCACAGTTACTTTCCTCTTTTTCGCTTTCTTCGGCATCATTCCACTGATCATGTCCTGCAAGTTCATCATTGATGCTTCATCCATCATGCCTGCCCCTACCATGCCTACACCGGGTCCACCTTTCTGATTAATTTGAATTTCAACCTTCCTGTCTTCAAGCTCGCCATTCTTTATTTTCTCTCTAAAAAGGTTTCTTGTCCGCTCGTTCAGCTCTGCATCAGAGGTTGGCACAGTATCAGTTTCTCCATTACTTACAGTCTGTGGCTTTACACCTGCATTCTTCAATGGTGGTATCAACGCATTCAAGATAATTTCGTCAACAATCAAAGCCGCCTTCTCCTTCACTTCTTCTTTCTTGCGGGCCTTCACCATGTTTACAGCCTGCTCTACCAAATCGCGAACCATGCTCTCCACATCGCGACCTACATACCCTACCTCCGTAAACTTGGAGGCCTCCACCTTTACAAAAGGGGCATCTGCCAACTTCGCCAATCTCCTAGCAATCTCCGTTTTTCCAACTCCCGTTGCCCCAATCATCAGAATGTTATTAGGAATAATTTCTGATTTGATTTCGGACTTCACGCTCATTCTTCTCCATCGGTTGCGCAACGCTATTGCCACATTCCGTTTTGCATCATCCTGCCCGATAATGTATTTATCCAGTTCTTCAACAATCTGTCGTGGCGTTAAATATTTTGAATCCATCATAAACTATCTCCTATTTAAAATTTTATTTGTGTTGACACTTAAAGAAAGTTGATATGCACCTCCTGTTACGTATCCAACACGACTAAAAGCTAAACTCATTTGCTTCAATCTGGCAATTGCCCCTACTGAAACGCCCGAGCCTCCACCTACTGTCTCCAGTTTCAACTCCTTATGCTTTAAGAAATTGTAACCAAAAAGAATATTCACATTTCTGTGGATCAAAAGCTCGGCACCAAAGGTAAGGTGGCTTACTACCTTATCCAATGTATTCAATTCGTCATCCACATTATCCCCTTCGTAGGGCACATTATAATCAGTCAATCGGTAGGCTGTTGCAGAAAATCGTATGGGCATATGTTCAGGCTTGTAAGTAACTCCTGCCTGCACATCAAAAGGCAATTGTGAAGTACTCGTGGCACTGAACTCGCTCAAAACAACGCCTGCATTTTTGATTGCTAAGCCAACACTTAGATCTTTCGTAGGATGCACAAATGCACCACCTATGTCTACGAGCAAGGCACTCGCTCTGTATCCAGCCAAATTGGAGAAAACCCCTTTAACATTAACTCCAAAACGGAACAAGTTTACCTGATGCGATTTACCAATAGTAAGAGTAGTTTCCCCAGAATTAAATGACCCTGTTGGAGTTCCAATGTTATCATAACCTTCAATACTTCCCAAACTCAAATGATTCACACCAAAACTTATTGCACCTACTTTATCAAATCCGTGCTGATAAGCAAAGCTGGACATCCCCGTTCCGGCAAAGTAAAAAAGATGATTGGCAGAAGCCCAACCATTGAGTGTATCTGATGTAAGTGCCGGATTGTTCTGAAAAAAGTCAATACTGTAATCCGCTTTCGAAACGTTTACACTTCCCAATCCTGACAATACAGCGTTAGGAGGTAATTCTAAAGAAGTAAAAGATTTTGAATTGGATTGAGCCCCTACATCTTGTATAAAGAACATACATACCATCATGGCCAATGCATGCTTTACATGCCGTTTCCTATTAAGAAAAATGGAGCCCCACTTCATCCACTAGCAAGTTAATAAAGTATGGGCATTGATCTTAGTTCGTTTTATTTTCAGTAAACTGAAATTCAATCGGCTTTGCTACCTTTTCCTTCAATAGAGCAATCTTCAACACCTCATCTACTCGCTCTACAAAGTGAAATTTCAAACCTCGTATATAGTTCTTTTCTATTTCGTCTATATCGCGCTTATTCTTTTTACTGAGGATGATTTCTTTGATACCGCTTCGTCTTGCAGCAAGAATCTTCTCTTTGATACCCCCTACAGGCAAAACCTTTCCGCGTAGAGTTATTTCTCCAGTCATCGCCAACTTGGCCTTCACCTTACGTTGAGTAAAACTGGAGGCTAACGAAGTCAACATGGTAATCCCTGCTGAAGGACCATCTTTTGGTATTGCACCAGCAGGAACATGAACGTGCAAGTCATACTGCTGAAAAGCACGATGATCAATTTTCAGATCAGCCGCTCTGGATTTCAAATAAGACAATGCGGCCACCGCAGATTCTTTCATCACATCACCCAGCTGCCCAGAAAGTGTAAGAACACCTTTACCCCGACTCAAACTGGATTCTACAAACAAAATATCCCCACCCACTTGTGTCCAGGCAAGGCCGGTAACTACCCCTGCAGTTTCATTATCCTGATACAATTCTTCATCAAAAACTTCAGCACCAAGTACTTTTACAACAAAGGAGGATGAAACCGTTTTAGGCACCTCCTCATCCATAGCCACGGATTTGGCTAAGTTGCGAACTACTGAACCTATTTTTCTTTCCAGGTTTCTCACCCCTGACTCTCTGGTATATGCTTCAATTATCTTTTTGATGGCATCACTCTCAAACTTTATTTTTTTGGATTTAAGACCATGCTCATCCAATTGCTTAGGGACCAGATGCTTTTTAGCGATCTGCTCTTTCTCCTCCACCGTATATCCAGTCAGGTCGATCACCTCCATTCGGTCACGCAATGCAGGATGAATGGTATCCAATGAATTGGCTGTTGCAATAAACAACACCTTTGACAAATCGTACTCAATCTCCAGATAGTTATCTGCAAATGAATTGTTTTGTTCTGGATCTAGTACCTCAAGCAATGCTGAAGAAGGGTCTCCTCTAAAATCAGAGCGCACTTTGTCAATCTCATCCAATATAAAAACTGGATTGGATGACTTTGATTTTTTTATGTTCTGGACAATCTTCCCCGGCATTGCACCCACATATGTTTTTCTATGCCCACGTATTTCCGCTTCATCGTGCACGCCACCTAAAGACATGCGCACATAATTTCTTTGCAGTGATTTGGCTATGGATTTACCCAAAGAAGTTTTTCCAACTCCTGGAGGGCCATGCAAACAAAGGATAGGCCCTTTCATATCTTGCTTAAGTTTCAGCACGGCCAGATATTCCAATATCCTGTTTTTCACTTTGGTAAGACCATAATGGTCTTTATCTAAAATTCTTTTGGCACGTTTTAAATCAAAGTCATCTTCAGTATAGTCAGCCCACGGAAGGTCAAGCATGAATTCGATATAATTCATTGCTACCGGAAACTCTGCAGCTTGAGGATTAATGCGCTGAAGCTTGTCCAATTCCTTATTGAAGTGCTCCTCCACTTCCTTCGACCATTTCTTTTCCTTTCCCCTAGCCCTGAGTTTTTCTACTTCCTTATCTGGTCCATCAAACCCTAATTCATCCTGAAGTACCCTGATTTGCTGACGTAAAAAGTAATCGCGCTGCTGTTGATCAATATCGGTATGTACTTTCTTTTGTATTTCATACTTGATCTCTAGCATCTGAATTTCCTTCAGCATGTACTTGAGCAATAATGTGCCTCTATCCAGGATATTATTGGTTTCGAGTATTTTTTGCTTTTCGCTCACCTCTACATTCAGATTGGAAGACAAAAAGTGGATAAGGAATGAAGTGCTATGAATATTATCCAATGCTACCTGCGCTTCCTGAGGAATTTCAGGATTCAATTTTAAAATCTTAGAGGCTCCGTCCTGAAGCGACTGCACCAGCGCTTTTAGTTCATGTCCCTTTTTTTCAGGTTTTGGATCCGAGAGCAATTCTACTTTCGCAGTGAGATAGGGATCTTCATTAAGAAACTGCTTTACAGAAAACCTGTTCTTCCCCTGAATAATTATCGTAGTATTTCCATCAGGCAACACCAGCATTTTTATTATTCTCGCTATAGTTCCATACTTGTAAAGGTCTTCTGCTGCTGGTTCCTCTGCATTTTTCGTTTTTTGCGCTATAACTCCTACAATCCTATTGCCTTGATACGCCTTTTTAATCAACCGAATTGACTTCTGCCTGGTTACAGTGATGGGAATAACCACTCCTGGAAAAAGTACTGTATTTTTTATAGGAAGAATGGAAAGTTCCTTTGGTAAATCTTCAGGTTTAAGATCAGATTCCTGTTCAGGATTGATCATTTGTATCAGGTCTTCAGAGTCGTCTTGCACAATCGGTGCTATTTCTAGTGTTTTGAACATATGTATACAACGTGTCAATTTGACACATAAATGACTTGTAGTCAATAAATTTTATTTGAAGCATTGTATAGTCAATAGCAATGCCAAAAGCGCAATAAATGACCTAAATTTGTTTAAACTTAGGTTTTGAGACCAAATAAAGTACAGAACTGGAGTGTGAAAAAGCCCTTTATAACAGCCCTATCCATTATTCTATTGCACTTTTGTTTTGAGGGTAATGCTCAAAAACAGCCCAAAAAACTAAAAAATGCAGGTGTTGTCGCACTCGATGACTCCCTTACCGCTTTCAGTCAGTCTGACATATTCGATTTTCCTAATATCAATACAGAACGCTTTTATGTCAACAATAAAGGCCTCCAGGAAATACAACGGTATGACAATGCCGGAGTTGACGAAAAGCTTTATCTCGCGCTTAAAAATTATGTAAGAAATTTTGGAGTTGAAAATTTCAGCAAAAATGTACCTATGCTTTGGAAGTTGGCCAAGCTATCTGAAACGCAAGGTCCACCAGGAGAAGCCATCCTGATCTATAAACTCATTCTCAAGCACCATCAGCAAGGAATCAATATTGAGGAATTATTCCACGTCTACGATTCTATTGAAACCGATAAGAAAGAATTTTATGTGCCGCTGGACTATTACTACGAATTGGTGGACCTGCGCAAAGAAATTGATACCCTAAGACCCCCAAAGTCTGTGTTGATTAATATGGGAGACGATATTAATTCATTGAGAGAAGACTACGGTCCCACCATTGGCAATGTCGATGATATTTTATTATTCACCTCTAAGCGCAATCTGAAATATGTGGCGGGTGAACGAGTAGTTAATGAAGATCTTTTTTTTAGCTTAACCATGCCTGGAGGGTATTGGGGAAAAGCTCAGGAATTTACTACTATAAATACAAGTTACAACGAAGGTTCTGCCTGCTTAAGTCAGGATGGTAAACAACTATTTTTTTCGAGATGCAACTCACCAGGTTCTTTGGGTAATTGTGATCTCTATGTGAGCACATTGGGAGCCGATAGCGTTTGGTCAGCAAGTAAAAACCTTGGGGCAGCAATCAACAGTACAGGTTGGGATTCTCATCCAAGTCTTACGCATACAGGTGACACACTTTACTTTGCCTCCAATCGTGTAGGAGGATTTGGTCTTTCAGATATTTACTACAGTGTAAAAGACGGAAAAGGTAATTGGCAAAAAGCCAAAAATGCAGGCCCCATTATCAATACACGCAATAGCGAAGTCAGTCCGTTTTTTCATCATAAATTCAATGTGCTTTATTTTAGCTCCAACGGGCATCCACTTAATTTTGGTGAATTTGATATTTATAAATCCTATTTCAGAAACTCTGGTTGGGTGGAACCTAAAAATATAGGACCGCTTATAAATGGACGAGGAAGCGAATACTACTTCACAATCGATTCAGAATCAAAATCACTTTACTATGCAAGATCGGTTGAAGAAGACATTAATAATCTCGACCTCTACTCATTTCCGGTTCCAATGGGTGCACAGCCTGAAGCTAACATAGCGTTGAGGGGTTCATTGAGAAGCAGTCAAACAGGAGAGCCGCTAAAAGGTATAGTGTCTATTATTGATCTTGATGAAGGCGTAGAGGTTGCTCCTAAATATTTGAGGGACGATGGCACCTTTAATTTTGAATTGATCAACAAGAGAAATTATCTATTGATCATTCAAGGAGATGATTTTTTCAGAATCGAAGAACTTTTTTTCCTGGATGGTGAAATGCGAATAGATCGTGAAGCCGATCCAATCGAAAGCAAAATAGCTTTTGAGTCCCTCGAGTTTGAAAATGGAAAAGCGGATATACTTGAATCCATGCATCGCGATCTGGATAAGATCGCCAATTTTTTAATTGATCATCCTGCCTTAGGGTTACGCATATCCGGCCATACGGATTCAGCCGGAAAGGAAGAAGCCAACCTCAAACTATCGCAGGATCGCGCTGATGCTATTAAACGCTACCTCGTTGAGGAGTTTAATATCAAAGGCTCTCGTGTAGAGGCGATTGGTTTTGGAAGTTCAAAACCTATTGTTGAGGAGCTGACCAATAAGGACAGGCAACTCAACAGAAGGGTTGAATTTGAAATTTTTAAAGAGGATTGATCAACCGCCTGTAATCAACTTGGCGATGTCGTTGTAGAAAACGAATACCATCAAGATCAGTAACATGGCCATTCCCACTTTCAATGCCGCTTCAAAAAACTTCTCAGAGGGCTCGCGTCCACTGATCATCTCATAAAGCAGGAACACTACGTAGCCACCATCCAAAGCTGGAATAGGCAACAGGTTCATGAAGGCCAATACCATAGAAAGCAATCCAGTCATTCTCCAAAAACGCTCCCAGTCCCATTCAGTACCAAAAGCCTGTGCCATGCCAATTGGACCTGATAATGATTTTTGGAATGAGATATCTCCGGAGAAAATTTTCTTAAATGCCTTTAGCTGCAAGAAGATCACGCCAAATGCACGCTCTGTTCCCAATCCTATAGATTCACCGAATCCATAATTAACATATGCCAATTGGTCTTTATCCAAACCTTGCGGTAAAAACCCGATGACATCATATCCCTTGAAACTCTCTGCAAAAGTCAACACCTCAGCATCGCGCTGTACCTTAAAAGCAATAGAGTCACGCGGTCCAGCCTTTACGATATCGATTACCTCATCCTGATAAGCAACGGGTTGACCATCCACTTCAAGAAATTTATCTCCAGGCTTTAAACCTACTTTACTACTGATGCTTTCTTTCTCAACTAACTTACCATCCGCACCAATATAAGGTGCCACTTTCGAAATTCTTCCTACCACCGCAGGAATACGTGGAGCTACAAAACTGGCAGCGGCTTCCTTGCGATTAAAGTTTTCTATGAAATCTGAAGGGATCGCAATATTCACCTCCTGACCATCTCTTAAAACTGTGTAGTAAGAATCTTGAGATAGTAACACATCAGGTTTAATGATCTCTTGAAAATCATCAAAGTCCTGACCGTTGATTTTTACAATCTTGTCACCGGTCTTAAATCCTATTTGTTCACCTAACTCAAGTGCATCTATACCACCATTGTTGTTGATCAAATCTTTTGGAATGTAAGTATCGCCAAGAAAGAAGGTAAGTCCCACAAATATCAAAATCCCCGTAATCACATTGACGATGATTCCACCAAGCATTACAATCAATCTTTGCCATGCTGGCTTAGCTCGAAACTCCCAAGGTTCGGGTGGCAATTTCATTTGCTCCTTATCCATGCTCTCGTCCACCATTCCGGCAATCTTCACATATCCACCCAACGGAAACCATCCAATACCAAACTCAGTATCACCAATCTTTTTCTTGAAAAGAGAAAAATTGAGCACGTTGGCCATCGGAAAAAGGAAATCGAAGAAAAGGTAAAACTTCTCCACCTTGATATTGAACATCCTGGCAGTGATGTAGTGCCCCCATTCATGTACTGCTATTAAAATTGAAAGGCTCAGCAGAAGCTGGGCCGTCATAATCATTCCTTCCATGCTAATTATTTCTTTGCTCTAAAATTACTTTTTAATACACTCAGCGGCTTTTATCCTTGTTTCACGATCGGTTGCCACGTAATCATCATAGGCTGGGTGCGGCACAAAGCTTATTTTTTCCATGCATTCCTCCACCACCTTCGACATATCCACAAAACCAATATTATCCTTCAAAAATTCAGCCACTGCAACTTCATTGGCAGCATTCAGCACACAAGGCATGTTTCCACCCCTCTTCAATGCCTCAAAAGCCAGCGCAAGATTACGAAAAGTTTCTGTATCGGGCTGCTCAAAAGTAAGTGCTGGGTACTTTGTGAAGTCAAAACGCTCAAAATCGGTCTTCAGTCGCTCTGGATAGGTCATTGCGAATTGTATGGGTAAACGCATATCTGGCAGTCCAAGTTGTGCTTTTATAGATCCATCTTGAAACTGCACCAGCGAATGCACGATAGATTGAGGGTGTACAATTACCTCCACTTCAGAGGGTTTTAACCCAAACAGCCATTTTGCTTCTATTACCTCTAAGCCTTTGTTCATTAAGGTAGCAGAGTCAATCGTCACTTTGGCACCCATCGTCCAGTTGGGATGTTTGAGCGCCTGGGCCTTGGTCACAGTTTCCAAATCTGATCGTTTCATTCCTCTGAAAGGACCTCCTGAAGCCGTAAGAATAATTTTCTCAATTTTGTTGTCAAACTCCCCCACTATGCATTGAAAAATAGCAGAATGCTCTGAATCCACAGGATAAATATTCACTCCTTTTTCTTTGGCCAAGGATGTGATGAGCTCACCTGCTACCACTAATGTTTCTTTATTCGCCAATGCAATAGGTTTGCCTGCTTCAATCGCTTTAATAGTAGGAAGTAATCCTGAATATCCTACCACGGCAGTGAGTACCAAATCAATAGTATCCATTTGCACTACTGAAGCCAGCGCATTCTCACCAGCGTAAACTTTTATATCCTTTGGATCCAAAGCCTCATGAACTTTGGCATAGTGGTCTTCATTCACAATAACAACAGCATTGGGCTTAAACCGCAATGATTGTTCAATGAGCAAATCAGCATTGTTTTGCGCTGTAAGTACCTCCACCTCAAAGTAATCCGGATGTGCTCCAATTACTTCCAAAGCCTGAGTACCTATACTTCCTGTGGAGCCTAGAATGGCAATGCGTTTTTTTGATTTCAAGGTTGTGTGGTAAAATAAGTTTGATAATGTGATCTGCCCATCTTCAAAATACTATTGCGGCCAATCATTACCAAGATAAAAACTAACAAAGCGAAGTTTTTAAAATGAAATGGCCTGATTCTAATAGCGGTGAAGATATTACTCCATGCCTCCCTGTCCATTTTCCAATAGAGGTGATAGGTTGCTGCCTGTTGATAAATCAAGGAAGGATTAATTACGTATTTCTCAGATAGTTCTTTAAGGTATTGATTCACCCTGCCAGGATTGTTGCGCATCAAATCATCCATACCCTCAGCTCTTCTTTGCTGTGACAACCTACCGATTAACTTATCCAGATTGGCAAACCTGATTGTATAACTCTTTCTTGACAAAGATGTTTTTAGAATTCGATAATAATACAGTCGCTCAGGTAGATTAAGCGCCTTGAATTGATCCACTATGCGAGCAGCGAGATCAGAATCAGCTACGTTATCTTTGAAGTAGGAACGATAAAAATCCGGGAATGCATCTATTACTTTTTTCCTCATAATGGTTGTGGGACCATGAAACTGCGGACTTTGCAACATCGCCTTGTGGATTGACTGATAATCGACCTGAAGGTTCATGTGTCTTAAAACATAACCTTGTTCATCAATGGCCGAATACGATGTGCCACACATTGCAAGTTCTTGATCTTCATCCAATAGTGCTATTTGTTTTTCAAGTCGTGAAGGGTGAGACACATCATCGGCATCCGTTATGGTAAAAAACTCAGTTTGTATTTTTGAGATTACTTCATTCACCACTTCCACTCTTCCCCTGTTCTCATTATGATAAATTTTTGATACGCGAACGTCATCTATCTCTTCAATTACCTGACGGGTACCATCAGTCGATCCATCATCAATAATCCAAAGTTGAAAATCGGGAAACGTTTGATTCAAAATACTCTCCACCGCTTCACCTATATACTTGGCTGCATTATAGGCCGGCATTATGATGGCAAGTCTGGACGTTGATAAAGTCACTTGTTATCCATTGAAAACATACTCATCGCATCTGCTATTTTTCTATCGTTCGACAAGCGAGGTACCTTATTCTGTCCACCCAATTTTCCCTGAGATTTCATGTACTCAATAAAAGAATTCCTTTTCAGAGGAGTGATGACTAGTGTTCTTAAAATATTGCCAGTGATCAAATCATCGTAATACACATTCAACACACGCAAGTGTTCATCCAGCTTCGCGGAAAACGCATTAAAATCCGAGGGGGGATTAGCAAACTCCACCATCCACTCATGATGAGGCAGCCCTTCTTTAGGAGTCACCTGAGGCGCAACTGTAAACTCCACCAATTCCACTTCCGGAAATTGTGCCATTGTAGCTTTCATTGCTTTCTCTACCTCCTCGCCAATCACATGTTCTCCAAAGGCAGAGATAAAATGTTTGATTCTACCACTCACGATGATGCGATAGGGATTTTTAGATACAAACTTGATGGTGTCACCAATGGAGTACCCCCACAGCCCTGCATTACTATTGATGATCAAAGCATAATTTTTTCCCAACTCTACTTCTTCAATAGACAGTCTGGTGGGATTTTCATTAAAATATTCATCTGCAGGAATGAACTCATAAAAAATACCTGAATTCAAAAGCATCAGCATGCCCTCTTCGCGCTGCGAATCCTGATAGGCAATGAAACCCTCAGAAGCTGGGTACAATTCAATAGAATCAATTTTTTTCCCAATTGACTCAAACAGCTTGGCACGATAAGGCTCAAAGTTCACACCGCCATAAACAAACAAAGAGAAATGAGGAAACACATCCATGATCTTCTTTCCTGTTCTTGCCTGTATCCTGTCAAAATACATTTGCACCCAGGGAGGAATACCCGATATGAGTGACATTTTCTTATCGATGGTCTCATCAATGATCTTCTCCAACTTCTCTTCCCAATCTTCAATGCAATTGGTTTGGTAAGAAGGCATTTGATTTCCACGTAGATATCCTGGCACATGATGATTGACAATGCCCGATAATCTACCGGTGTTGATGCCCGCCTTTTGATCCAGTTCAGGACTGCCCGACAAGAACATTAGTTTATCATCCAAAAATTTACTTCTACCCGACTCGTGTACATAACTCAATAATGCATTGCGGGCACTGTTGATATGATTAGGAATAGAATCTTTTGTGACAGGAATATATTTTGTGCCAGAAGTTGTGCCAGAAGTTTTAGACAAATAAGCCGGCTTACCTGGCCATAAAATATCTGGCTTTCCTTCTACCACCGAATCAAAATAAGGTTTCAACTGCTCATAATCTTTTACTGGCACACTCTTCTTAAAATCATCATATGACTTCAACTCGCTAAAGTGATGATCCTTTCCAAACTGAGTGCCAACTGCCTTCGTAACGATACTCATTCTGATTTGCTCCTGAGATAACCCAGGCTGAGCGGCCCATCGCCTCGTTTGTGCATCAATTATTGATGCAAATGGTTTTGCAAGTATCGAACGGATTCCCATAGTTCGTAAAAGTAGAAAAAGTTAAGCGGAGCCGAAGGAATCTGACATTTCTTCCGTAAGAATACTTTGGGATTATATTTGCTTTAGAAGCATCAGCAATTTTCGAAACTTCAATGAGGGCTATCGCGTTGTAATCAAAACATTTGGACATGAATACACTCAAAACAATTGTTATTGGATTTTTGGCAGGTATCGCAGGAGCATATGGGTTTTTTACCTACCAGATTAAAGACGGAGTTTTTTCAGAATCAGAAAAGGGGCAATACAATGTGGCCTCTTATACACCTGAAGATACGTACCGCCCCACAGTTACAGCACCCAAAGAAAATTCAAGCCTGGCCAATGTCGATTTTAGCACGGCAGCAGAATTGGCTATACCGAGTGTAGTTTATATCAACAGTATTTCTCAGAGTGGAGCCTCCTATTCTTATTGGGATATGCTCTTCAATGGAAGATCACAAACACAAGTGAGCTCCGGGTCGGGAGTTATTTTTACCAATGATGGCTATATCGTAACCAACAACCATGTTATAGAATCAGCTGAAAAAATACAGGTTATTTATAATAAGAAGGTATATGATGCAGAACTGATTGGTACCGATCCATCTACTGATTTGGCGGTATTAAAAATCGAAGAAACCAACCTTCCTGCCATCACACTCGGTAGTTCTACCAACTTGTCTGTTGGGGAATGGGTACTTGCTGTAGGGAACCCTTTTTCGTTGTCATCCACAGTCACCGCAGGGATAGTGAGTGCCAAAGGAAGAAGAATCAACATTGTAGACGATAAATTTCCTATTGAATCCTTCATTCAAACGGATGCAGCTATTAACCCTGGTAATAGCGGTGGTGCATTAGTGAATAAAAATGGGGAGTTGGTGGGTATCAATACCGCCATTCTTTCACGCACGGGTTCGTATACTGGTTATGCCTTTGCCGTGCCTATTGATATTGCCAGAAAAATAGTGGAAGACCTTGTGAAATATGGCATTGTACAAAAATCATTTTTTGGTGCCAACGTGGTCGAGTATGATTTTAAGAATGCTGAAAAACATAAGCTCAACACTAACGTGAAACAATTTAATGGTGTGCTCTTGGCCGAATTGGAAAAACAAGGCCCTGCGATGAAAGCGGGACTCCAACTGGGAGATATCATTGTAAAGGTGGAGGATGTCGAAATCAACAGCAAAAGTGAATTTGAAGAGGAGCTGAGTCACCATTCCCCCGGAGATAAAATTAAAGTGGCCTACTTAAGGGATGGGAAGCTGAGCAGCACAGAACTTAATCTGGTTAACCGAGATGGAGAAACCAGCCTGATAAGACGCAAATTATATAATGATGCTACTCTAGGTGCCACACTGGAAGCAGTAGAATACGGTGTGAAAGTATTTAGGATTACAGATGGTCTATTCAAGAAAATTGAACTTCCGGAAAATTACACCATCATTTCAATCAATCGGCAACGGGTAAGAGACCCTCAGGAGGTGATTGACTTCTTCAACAAATACAAAGGAAGGGTAATTATTTATGGTGTTACCAGCTCCAAACAAGAGCTTCCAAAGTCTTTCTACCTACAGTAGACTAAGATACCATTCTTAACTTCAACTTTTTGCTCAGCTCATCCACTGAGTTTTTAAAGTTGGGGTCGGCCTTCATCATGTCCTCTACTGATTCCAGGGCATGGATTACGGTGCTGTGGTCGCGACCACCAAAGTTTTCACCAATAAGAGCTAGAGTAAGCTGTGTATATCTTTTACAGAAATACATGGCCAACTGACGTGGGATAACGATCTCACGTTTTTTAATTTTTGCTTTTAAGGAGTCTAAACTCACTTTAAAATAGTCTGCTACCGTTTTTTGAATAAAGTCTACACTTACATCGGACTGAATCTCTTTTACAATATTCTTGAGTACTTCCTTGGCCAGCTCCAGATCAATCTCCTTTTTGAGTAAGGTGGCATGGAACATCAGGGAATTCAAAACTCCCTCCATATCCCGAAGGTTGGTATCCACGCTGTAGGCTAGGTATTCGGCTACTTCAGTCGGAATCTCAATTCCGTCTGACTCCATCTTATTATGAATGATGGCTAATTTTGTTTCAAAATCCGGCTCTTGAAGATCCGCAGTAAGTCCCCATTTGAAGCGTGACAGCAGTCGCTCCTGAAATCCTTTCATATCTCTCGGAGGACAATCACTTGTCATGATAATTTGCTTACCCGATTGATGAAGTTGATTGAAAATGTGGAAAAACATTTCTTGCGTCTTTTCCCGGCCTGCAAGGAATTGGACATCATCCAAAATCAAAAGGTCCACCTGAAGGTAAAAATTCTGAAAATCCTGCAGTTTGTGATTTTGCAATGCATTCAAAAACTGATTGGTGAAATCATTTTGATCTACATACAACACTATCTTATCAGGAAGGCTCTTTTTAATCTCATTTCCAATAGACTGAACCAGGTGAGTTTTGCCTACTCCCACTCCTCCGTAAAGCATCAGTGGGTTAAAAGAGGTCACTCCTGGTTTTTTGGCTACTGCCACACCAGCCGATCTGGCCAGGCGATTACAATCGCCTTCCACGAAATTGTCAAAGCTATAAGCGGGGTTCAATCTTGAATTAACCGTTCTGGGATCCAGCGCCTTAAAGCTAAATGGAGAGTAATCATCCAGGTTTCCATTCCCATTCTGACCCTGATTACCATTATTGCGCTTCATTCCCGTGCCGTTGGGGTAGTTGACCATCAACGGAGGATTGTGATGGTTTCCGCTATCCACAATCACAGAATATTCCAATCTCCCGGAAACACCAAGTACGCCATGAACTGCTTTTTTTAATACAGGCACATAGTGCTCCTCAAGCCATTCGTAAAAAAATTGAGAGGGAACCTGAATTGTCAATACATCGCCCTCAGATCTTAGTGGAACGATGGGTTTAAACCATGTAGTGAAATTTTGTTCGTCTACTTCTTTTCGAATTATTTCGAGACAGTCATTCCAAATGGTGCCGCATTCAACTTCCATTACTAGGATCTAAGTACAATCGTGTTTTAATCTTTTTCCGATCAGGGAAAGGGAGACAAAGGTGTAAAAAAATTGAAGAACAAAAAAGCTAAAGTTGGCCTTGATTATCAGAAAAATTTGATTAGCAATCAAAACGAATTTAAATAAATTGTATAAGTGTAAACTTAGATTCAATATTGGGAAATAGACAGTTTTGGCAAGTAGAACATTTTTAAAAAGCATGGCACAAAGTCAATTTGACACTTTTAACAAGGCAGACCTTAAAACGTGGACTGATGCAGCCAAAAAAGAATTGGGCGGAAAAGATCCTTTTGATGCACTGAGCATTTCGAAACATAACTTAATCATAAAGCCATATTACGATAAAGAAGATACCAAGGGGTTGAATATAAATAACCTCAAGCCATCGTTCAATCCTTATTTGGGGCCAAGGGGTTGGTACAATACGCCTGATATTACTGTTAAGAATTGTAAAGATGCCAATAAACTGGCGCTTGAGTATTTAAACAGTGGTGCAGACGGAATACAGTTTACACTGGAAACTGAGGCGAAACTTGATCAACTACTCCATCAAATCGAATTGCCTTACTGTAGTATATTTTTTGTTGTCAAATCTGAACAATCGAAGCTATTGGGCGATTTCGTACAATATGTAAATGCTAAAGACTTTGACAAAGCTCAAATAGTTGGGGGGATCTTTTGGCAAACACCTGTTGATATAAAAAGTATTCCTCTCAAAGATCTTGAAGGTTGGGATAATTTTCATGCTTTAGGAACCATAGTGGCACAAGCACAGGATCCTATCAACGAAATAATTGATGGCCTACTTACAGGAGTAGCCCACATAGACTCAGCTGGAACAAATCCTACACAATTAATTCCTCAACTTACTTTCTCCTATACTATAGGTACAGATTTCTTTATGGAAATCGCTAAGCTCAAAGCATTTAGAAGGCTCTGGGCACAAGTATGCTATGCCTATGGAGTAACTGACAAAGATGGCGTGTTGCTTTTGCATGGAACTTCTAATCCATGGAATAAAGACGATTTTCAACCTAATGCAAATATGCTCAAAAGCACAACTGCTGCATTAAGCGCTATTCTCGGAGGTTGTGAGGCAATTACCATAAAACCTGAAGAAGATAACGCATTTAAAAATAGAATTGCCCGCAATGTGCTCACCGTATTGCGTGAAGAGTCTCATTTAAATCAAACTGCTGACGCCATCGCGGGCTCCTATTACCTGGAAAGCCTTATTGATCAAATGGCTAAAACAGCCTGGGAGAAATTTCAGCAAAAAGTAAGTGCATGAAGCCTGATTTTACAAAAATAAAATACAATCAATTCAGTCCATCGGAGGCGGCCGATGCGGTCCATCAACCAACAACTACTGCGGAAAAGATTGTGATTGAGCCGCAATACTCAAAACGCGATGATCAACTTGGAAATTTCACGGCTGGCGCTCCCCCTTATTTAAGAGGCCCCTATGCTTCTATGTACACTGTGAGGCCATGGACCATCAGGCAGTACGCAGGCTTTTCCACAGCAAGGGAGTCCAATGAGTTTTATAGAAAAAATCTAGCTGCAGGCCAAAAAGGATTATCTGTTGCATTTGATCTTGCAACGCACAGAGGATATGATTCCGATCATCCTCGCGTAGCCGGTGATGTAGGGAAGGCAGGTGTTGCTATTGATTCGATATTGGATATGAAAATCCTTTTCGATCAAATTCCACTTGATAAAATGTCAGTGTCAATGACAATGAACGGAGCGGTTATTCCTATTATGGCATTTTATATTGCTGCAGCTAAAGAAGAAGGTGTTGATCAATCGTTACTCAGCGGCACCATTCAAAATGATATTCTCAAAGAATTCATGGTGCGCAATACTTACATATATCCTCCGGCTTCCAGTATGCGCATTGTAGCCGATATTTTTAAGTATTGCTCCAAGCATATGCCCAAGTTCAATTCGATTAGCATAAGTGGATACCACATGCATGAAGCTGGTGCACCGGCTCATATTGAATTGGCCTACACATTGGCCGATGGACTGGATTACATACGTGCAGGAATTAAAGCGGGAATTGACATTGATAATTTTGCTCCAAGACTTTCATTTTTCTGGGGCATCGGCACTAATTTCTTTATGGAGATTGCCAAAATGCGAGCCGGGAGGTTGTTATGGGCGAAAATTGTACAACAATTCAATCCATCCAATCCTAAATCAATGGCACTACGCACACATTGCCAAACCTCTGGATGGAGTTTGACAGAGCAAGATCCCTACAACAATGTAACACGTACCAATATTGAAGCACTCGCAGCTGTATTAGGCGGAACACAATCCCTTCATACCAACTCATTGGATGAAGCCATTGCATTGCCTACAGATTACTCAGCCCGTATTGCAAGAAACACGCAGATTTATTTACAAAAAGAAATTGGAATTACTGAAGTAGTGGATCCATTAGGGGGTTCTTACTTTTTAGAACATCTAACGGAAGAGCTGGCTGCCAAAGCCTGGCAGCTGATAGAAGAAGTGGAAGAATTAGGGGGCATGACTGCCGCTATTGAAAGTGGACTTCCTAAAATGCGGATTGAGGAAGCTGCCGCATCCAAGCAGGCAAAAATAGACTCGGGTCGTGATACCATTGTAGGCGTTAATAAATACCTCACAGATAATACTCCCGATTTTGAAATAAGAGAAGTAGACAACACCTCAGTAAGAAAAGAGCAGATAGAAAGATTAAATCAGCTTAAAAAAGAACGCGATCCTGTAAAAGTAGAGCATGCGCTTCAATCTATTACAAAATCCGCAGAGAGTGGCGAAGGTAATTTACTGGAACTGGCAATAGAAGCGGCCGAAAAAAGAGCTACGCTTGGAGAAATCTCAAGTGCTATGGAAGTTGCTTTTGGTAGATATAAAGCTACCATCAAATCTATTTCTGGTGTATATTCAGGGGAAATGAAATCACAAAAGGAATTTGAAGAAGTAAAAGCCTTGTCGGATCAGTTCGCTGAGCAAGATGGACGCAGACCAAGAATTCTTGTTGCTAAAATGGGGCAAGACGGACACGATCGTGGTGCCAAAGTAATAGCAACCAGCTTTGCAGACTTGGGTTTTGATGTTGACATTGGCCCACTCTTTCAAACACCTGATGAAGTAGCCAAACAAGCTGCTGAAAATGATGTGCACATTGTAGGTGCTTCCAGTTTAGCGGGAGGGCACAAGACACTAATTCCTGAATTGGTGAAATCTCTCGAAAAAATTGGAAGACATGATATTCTTGTGGTCGCAGGTGGTGTAATACCTCAGCAAGACTACTCCTACTTGTACGATAGAGGTATTGCAGGGATTTTTGGCCCAGGAACCCCAGTAGCCCAATCTGCTAAAGCTATTCTGGAAAAATTACTAGCTAAATAAACACAAAAGTTAATTTTTAAGTATCAATCAGCATAATTGAGAAATACAATCCCTTTTGAAGGGTGTAAAGAATTAGGCTGAATTTGCTTAACTTTATTTTACGAAAAGCCCATCTGTAATCGGGTTATTAATACTCACATCATTAAAATTTCAAATCATAAAATTTTGTCAATGATTAACAAAACAGGCATTTCATTTATTATTCTCCTAGTTGCAGGCCAGATCGCATTTGCGCAAAGCAAATGGGACAAGATGATTGGAAAGGCTGAATCCTCGTATACAATTGGCGATTATGCAAAAGCCAATAAGTATTTAGCAAAATTTAATAAGAAAGCCGCCAAAAAGCTTGGCAAGCAAAACGAATATACTCCTACCTACTTCACTCTATTGGCCAAATATAAATTGGCAGCTGGGCAGGTATTGGATTTTGAAGCTAACATTCAAAATGCGATTAACGCTAGCACTTCCTTAAACCAGGCGGAAAGTAAAAAGCACGGCATGCTATTATTGGAGGTTGCCGCTTTGTACAATCAAAATGGAGCTTACAGACAGGCCGTGGAGTATCTTGATAAGTCAAAATCCATATTGGATAAAATAGCAGAGTTTGATAAACAAACGGAAGCACAATGGAATCTGCGAAAAGCCGAGGCTTTGGGAGGACAAGGATTTTACATTGAATCAATAGGGATCTTAAAAGAATATGATGCCTACTTTGCCGGTAGGGCTTTGCGTCAGGAAACATATGTAGATGATAATGGAAATCTCAAGAGCAGAAAATTAAGTTCTGATGAGGCAGAAGAAAGATTTAATGAATATGCACACTATGCCACATTGTTGGCAAAAGTATATGGTGACCAAGGCAATCTACTAAGTGCTGATTCAGCCTTTGTAGGAGCTACCTCATGGATTGATAGAAATCTTGGATCAACTTCATTCGCTTACATTAAAAATCAATTGCACCACGCTAAGATGCTTAGTGCAAATGGCAACGAAAATAGTTTACCAAAAGATCTTGAGTACAGTCGTACATTGAATTCATTAAAAGCCAAGCACAAAGCCTCACATTATGTGGGTGTGGAGCTTTATGAAGAATACCTAAAGCAATTACTGGGCGGCAACAGCTCTGCACGCTACCTGAATACCAAGTTGGAATTTGAAAAAATGATCAACAGCAATTTTGAAAAAGGAAGTATTTATTCTGCTCGTTTAAAAGCGGTTGACTTTGACTCGAAAAAGAGTAAAGATAAGACGCGAAACCTGGAAAGTGATGCCATGAATATGCTCGCCAATACTTCTGGCCTACCACGAAACAATGTGACTACTATTCGGATAACAGAATTTCTGTATGACTTGGCTATAGAGCAAAAAAAATACAAAAATGCTGAGACCTACCTCAACTCCATCATCGACATTAAAAAAGAGTTGTATGGAGATAAAGCGCCACTCACTCACCTAGCACGTATTCATCTTGCAAATTTCTACGTAGATAACACCAACAACCTTGCTGAAGCTGCGGCCATCTACAAAGAAAGTTTTGAAAATTCTGTAGAAAAGGAAATTGGCGCCTGGCATACCGATCACCTTGACATTCTCAACCATGTGGCAACTCTTTATGAGCTCACTGATAAATACGTAGAAGCTACTTCGGCACTTGATAAAGCATCTGATGTTGCCAGATCAAAGTACGATGATCAGGATTTTCAATATGGAGCTGAACTAAACCAAATTGCCAAACTTCAAATTAAATTAGGTGCTTATGAGAAAGCAGAAGAAAATCTCAACAAGTCGTTAACTATTCTTGAAAGCTACCGCAAAGAAGACGATAAAAAAGTTTATTTGATCAACGCCATAGAAACGCAAGCTACTTTATTTGGTATCAAAGGAATGTTTGATGAGGCTCAGGATGCATTAGATCGTTCTGCAAAAATGATTTCCAAATCTGACATAGCGGGAATTGATGAATTGAGCACGGCCAAGGAGCTTTCAAGTCTTTTCATTCAGTTGGGAAAGTATTCCATTACTAAAAAACTATTAACGGATCTTATTGGTGAGTATGAGAAATTATATGGCGTCAATTCTATAAGACTGATCGATCCGCTGGTAAACATGGGAAGCCTGACACTTGCTGAAGGTAATTATACGGATGCAGAAAAAATTGCACTTAGGGTAAATGGTGTAGCGAAAAATGTGTACGGAGAAAAATCTACAAAAACTGCCCCTACGCAAAAATTGCTAAGCGATATCTATTATACCATTGGTGATTATGAAAAGGCCGAACTCTACATACAACGCTCGTTGGAAAGTCAACAAAAGCAATTTGGTAGAGATCATGTGGAGGTAGCCAAATCAATTTCTCAACTGGCTTTGATCAAATTTTATAAAGGAGACAAACCGGCCACAGTAGAAAAATTATTGTTGGAGGCCAGAGACATAATGGGGAATAAACTCGGAAAAGACAACCCTCAATATGCTGACATCCTGAAAAATGTTGCCATCCTTAACATATCACAACACAAATACGACATCGCTTTCAGTTCATTAACGCAAGCTGAAAATATCTGGAGAACCAAGACAGGATCAAAAAACAATATCAATGCCGCGAGTATCTATTCACTCACTGGGGACGTGTATTATCAAATAAAAAATTACGATAAGGCTGAAGATTTTTACAATCAATCCAAAGCTATTTATGATCGTTCATTCAGCAAATCTCACCCTGAATATGTAAAGGTACTTTCCAAGTTGGCTAAAGTCTATTACATGGAAAAGGATTACAAAAAGGCAAAGCGAAATATCGAAGAAGCACTTAGCAACTATGAAGACTTCCTTAAAAGATACTTCCCTGCATTAAGTGAAAGAGAGAAAGCAAAATACTGGAACACAATCAAACCCGATTTTGAATTTTATAATACGCTCGCTTTCGGACAACTGGATGACTTCAGAGACCTCAGCGGAAAAGTATATAACTACCAATTGCTTACGAAAGCGCTTTTATTGAGTTCTTCTATAAAAATGAAAGAACGCATCCTGAACAGTGAGGATGAAGACCTGAAGGCAAGCTATAATGATTGGGTACAGAAAAAAGAACTTCTTACCAATGCCCTTTCCATGAGTACTCAGCAGTTGGAAGAAAATGGAATTGACCCTACTTCATTAGGAAATGACGTGGAAAAACTTGAAAAACAATTGAGTGAGAAATCAGAACTCTTTAGTCAGGATTTTGAGAATAAGCGTATTACTTACGAAAATGTACAAAAGTCATTAGGTAAAAATGATGTAGCCATTGAGATGGTGAGGTACAGATATTATGATCACGTATTTACAGACTCTATAATCTATGTGGCCTTGTACTTGAGAAATGATAACAACAGACCTAAAGCTGTTGAATTACCAGAGGGCCACCGAATGGAAACTCGTTTTTTTAAGTATTATAGAAATTGCATCACAGGAAAAATTGCCGACCAATATTCATATGGCGTCTTCTGGGAGCCGGTACAAAGCAAGATCGGACAATATGCTACGCTATTCCTTTCTCCAGATGGTGTTTACAACCAGCTCAACCTTGAGGCCATCCCAACTCCTGATGGGAAATACGTTATCGACAACTCAAACATTGTGATCGTAAGTAACACCAAAGATCTTTATCTGAGGAAAATAAAATCCAAAACAGAAGGATCATCCAATACTGCTACTATGTTTGGTAATCCCACTTTCTATATCACTGCCTCTAATGGAAACATTCCATCGTTGCCCGGAACAGAAAGGGAAGTGGCTCAACTTCAGGTATTGTTAAACAACCAAGGTTGGAAAACTGATGAGTATACTGAAGCATCGGCCAGCGAAGAGCAACTGAAAGAAGTGGACAGTCCGAAAATATTTCACATCGCTACCCATGGTTTCTATACGCCAGACAATACTGCAGACAATACGATTGGAGAAAATGAAGCAGAGCGCACTGAAAACCCGCTACTCAAAACAGGGCTACTGCTAAAAGGTGCTGGGGATTTGCTTGATAAAACCAAGTATAACTACAACATTGAAAGTGGTATTCTTACTGCATATGAGGCCATGAACCTCAACCTTGACAAAACCGACCTTGTTGTGTTAAGCGCCTGCGAAACCGGACTTGGAGAGATATCCAATGGAGAAGGTGTGTATGGTCTACAGCGGGCCTTCCTAGTGGCTGGGGCAAAAACCCTGATCATGAGTATGTTTAAAGTAGACGATGCTGCCACACAAAAGCTTATCCTCAATTTTTACAGAAAGTGGCTATCTACCGGCAACCTCAGACAGTCATTCACTGACGCCAAGATAGAGTTAAGAACCGAGTACCCTGATCCAATTTATTGGGGTGCCTTCATGATGATAGGACTCGACAATATTCCTCAATAAACTCATGATGCGCCATAATGTCTGGATTAACTGAATTAATTGCAGTTAATCCAGACATTATGGCTTGATTTTTAGTGAAATTAGCATCGGCATACTTTTCAATGCTATGATCAGTGAAATTAAAAACTGATTCTTTAACCACTAAAAATTAACATTATGAGCATCATTCGTTATAACCCCAATGATTTTACACCCGCATCTTTTAGCGGACTGATTGACAAATTTTTCAATGATTCTATGCAGCGCTCAGGACAAAGCACATTTGTTCCTAAAGTAGATGTTATAGAAACTGAAAAGGCTTTCGAATTGCAGGTAGAAGTGCCGGGCATGAACAAGGAAGACTTTAATATAGAGATTAAGGACAATTATCTGACAATAAGTGGAGAGCGTAAATTCTCTACTGAGAAGAATGAAAAAGACTTTCATTCTATCGAAACGCGTTACGGTTCATTTAGCCGTTCCTTCACTTTACCCGAAAGCGTGAGTTCAGACAAAATCAATGCAAAGTACAACAATGGTATTTTAGAGTTGACCATTCCAAAAGATGAAAAGAAGCTTTTGAAATCAACAATAAAAGTAAACTAAGTTGGGTTAGTAGGGTTGGTAAAATGCTCCTTGCAATGTGAGGAGCATTTTTGTTTTTAGGCTATCCTTTTTATTGATAATAACGTTAACTTTAGTAGACTGATAAATCCATGTGCCGATGAACCGCTCATTGCTGATACTAACTGTAATTATTTCTTCTTTCATCGGAGCAGCCTTTGGCATTATTTTCACCATCCGATACATTGATGTAATTGACCCCTCCTATACTTCGATTCAAGAAAAGCAAAAAACAGCTTTTGTTAACTACCTGGGAGATTCTGCCTTAAGAGCACCACGAGGTTTTCATTTTGGAGAGGCTGCAAAATTGATAACACCAGCGGTTGTTCATATTCGTACCGTTTACGGTTCAGGTGAATTCAGTCTTAATCCGCTCAAACAATATTTAAATCCACCCGCAAGGTCCTCTGGGTCGGGTGTAATCCTTACTGATGATGGCTATATCGTTACCAACAACCATGTAATAGAAGAAGCCACCCAGATTGAAGTGGTCATGAACAATAATCAGCGATTTTATGCCAAACTCGTTGGCAAAGATCCCAGCACAGATTTGGCCCTTTTAAAAATCAAAGCAAGAAATCTTCCTTTCGTAAAATATGGAGATTCAGATCTCATTACGCCCGGAGAATGGGTTTTGGCCATCGGAAACCCGTTTGATCTTAATTCAACAGTCACAGCAGGGATTATTAGCGCAAAAGCACGCAACATTGGAATTCTACGAGACCGAAATAATCTTCAGGTAGAATCATTTATTCAAACTGATGCTGCCGTTAACCCTGGAAATAGTGGTGGGGCATTGGTTAATCTTAATGGTGAACTTATAGGTATTAATTCAGCAATAGCCACTTCCACTGGAAATTACGCAGGATATTCATTTGCTATTCCTGTATCTCTTGTAAAAAAGATTGTAGATGATTTATTGGAATTTGGAACTGTTCAACGCGGATTACTCGGTGTACAAATCATAGATGTCTCAGCTGAGTTGGCAGAGAACCGCAGCCTGGATGTGGTACAAGGCGTTTACATTACCCGCGTTAACCAAAATAGTGCGGCTGAAGAGGCTGGAATAATTTCTGGTGATGTCATCATAGCCATTGATGATCATGCCGTAAACAGCGTTTCTGAACTACAGGAGTGGGTAGCACGCAATCGCCCCGGACAATCAATTAGCGTTACTTTCATGCGAGACGGTGAAACTAAGTCTGTATTGACCACATTGAAGAATTTTGAAGGCGCGGATGAAGTGGAGGAAACCAAAATTGACTATGAGTTGGAGGGCGCTACTTTTGAAGATATTTCCTATCGCGATCTTACTAAGTTAAATATTGATGGAGGCATCCTGATAAAGCAATTAAGCGAAGGAAAGTGGAAAAAAGCAGGGATAAAAGAGGGTTTCATTATTACACATATCGACAAAGTACCCGTTGATGACGTGGAGGACCTCAACCGCACGCTAGGTTTTAAAAGCGGAGGAATTTTGGTTGAGGGCATTTATCAGAAAAACGATAAAGAAGTCTACGGTCTCGATTGGTAAGTGACTGAATAATCCATCCATAGCTTATAATTTCTAGAAATCCTCGCTAGCTTTGTGTCCTCTAAAAATCGGATATGAAGAATTTCGGAATCAAAGAAGCCCTCCAAACATTAGGTGTTAAAGCAAGTAATCCAGGTGTCTCCACAGGACAAAAGTGGATTACAACGCAAGGGCCAGCAATTGAATCTTATTCACCTGCTGATGGGAAACTCATTGGCAAAGTGAAATCGTGCGACTCAGCTACTTTCGAAAAAGTAGTATTACAAGCACAATCCGCATTTGAAGAATGGCGTCTGGTTCCAGCTCCCCGCAGAGGAGAGATCGTTCGCCAGATCGGGGTTGCTCTTAGAAAATACAAAGAGCCACTAGGGAAATTAGTTTCCTATGAGATGGGTAAATCATACCAGGAGGGATTAGGTGAAGTACAGGAAATGATTGACATCTGTGATTTTGCAGTGGGCCTATCTCGCCAACTGAATGGTTTAACCATGCATTCAGAAAGACCAAGTCATAGAATGTATGAGCAATATCACCCATTAGGTGTGGTTGGGATTATTTCCGCTTTCAATTTTCCTGTAGCAGTGTGGTCATGGAATACCATGATAGCCTGGGTATGTGGAGATACTTGCATTTGGAAGCCAAGTGAAAAAGCACCACTGTGTGGTATCGCATGCCAGAATATTACTGCCGAAGTCTTTAGAAAGAACAAGGTGCCAGAAGGAGTTTCTTGTCTTGTTAACGGTGATTATAAAATTGGACAATTGATGGCTTCATCCAACAGAATACCATTGGTATCTGCAACGGGATCTATCAGAATGGGAAAAGCAGTAGCAAAATCAGTAAGTGAACGACTTGGAAGACCATTATTGGAACTAGGTGGAAACAATGCCATTATCATCTCAGAAAACGCAAATTTGGATATGGCTATTCGTGGAGCATTGTTTGGAGCTGTAGGGACTGCAGGACAACGTTGTACTTCTACAAGAAGACTTATCATTCACGATACAATTTATGATGAGGTTGCACAACGACTAAAAAACGCTTATGGTAATTTAAAAATTGGTAATCCGTTGAACCAGGAAAACCATGTTGGACCATTAATTGATAAACAGGCGGTAAAACTTTATCAAGCAGCACTTAGAAAAGTGAAAAGTGAAGGAGGTAAATTCATTGTGAATGGAGGGGTTCTTAAAGGAAAAGGATACGAGTCGGGATGTTATGTAAAGCCGGCTATTGCTGAAGTGGAGAATAGTTATCAAATCGTTCAGGAGGAAACATTTGCTCCCATTCTATATCTTATCAGATACAAAGATTTGAAAGAAGCGATTGGTTATCAAAATGGAGTAAAACAAGGTTTGTCATCTGCTATCATGACCAACAACCTGCAAGAGATGGAGCAGTTTCTTGGGCATTCAGGATCTGACTGCGGAATAGCAAACGTTAACATAGGTACGTCAGGCGCTGAGATTGGAGGAGCTTTTGGAGGAGAGAAAGAAACAGGAGGTGGTCGCGAATCCGGATCTGATGCGTGGAAAGTGTATATGAGAAGACAAACCAACACGATTAACTTCGGAAATGACCTCCCATTAGCTCAGGGAATCAAATTCGATATTTAACACACTTGGAAATCATAGGCTTAAAAGCTACTTTACACGCTTAAATTTTTCCATCATGGCTGCAAGAAAGTATCGCACTGTTATGCTTATTGATGATAATGAGATTGACAACCTCATTAATCAAAAGATGATTGAGGCAGCTGCTATTGCTGAAAATATTTATACACACACAGGCGCTAAAAGTGCAATTGAGTTTTTACGCAACATGGAAAAACTTGAAGTAGCAAGTGAAGTACTTCCAGATGTGATTTTTCTAGACATTGACATGCCTCTTATGGATGGCTTCCAGTTTTTGGATGAATTTGAAAAGCTGTCGAATACCACAAAGAAGTCTTGTAAAATTGTAATGCTTACCTCTTCTATTAATCCTCAGGATTTTGATCGTTCCAAGAAGTACAGCAATGTAAAGCTCTACCTCAATAAACCGCTATCCCATGATAGCATTCAGAAAATCAACGTGTAGGTCTAGAGCGAAACCAGATTTTCAATAAACTTTTCGTCCATCCTTATCATCATTGTAGGCGCATAGTAGGAAACTTTAGTGGCCTGTAACTTGGGAACCAATGAAGCAATTTTCTTTTGCTTGTCTTTCTTAGATTCACTTA
Organism: Cyclobacteriaceae bacterium; assembly: GCA_040216665.1. Classification (GTDB taxonomy): domain Bacteria; phylum Bacteroidota; class Bacteroidia; order Cytophagales; family Cyclobacteriaceae; genus ELB16-189. The sequence continues at coordinate 67,468 of JAVJOQ010000013.1, forward strand.
CTGCTATTTTTAAAATCTTAATAAACAGCAGAATATTTTCACACGCATGCTTTCCAAACAACCTGATCTGACGCTGAATGCTGTTGGCCAGTTGATTGAACAATTCAAAATCGTTCAGCATACAATACTGTAGTGCTAGAATCGTCTTCACCTCCATTTGGGCAAATGGATACTTCTTTAAGCTCACCTCATTGAGCAGACCATTTATAATTTTTGCGGCTTCCTCGTACCTGCCTACATAATAACTTGACAATGCCCTGTACATTACATAAACTGTATGCCTCGGTATGTCCAATGGATCCGCCTCAAAGTCAATGAATAAGCCCTCATTCTCCTCGTGGAGTTCTTTCTCAGTTCCTAACCTTAAGCTCCTATCTATCTTTGAAACAAGTATCTGAGCAGAGAATGTATAGTGGGGGTAATTTACCAATAGGTTAGCAATGGCATCATTTACCTCCTCAAAATACTTTTCTGCCTGTCTGTATACTTTATAATGATTGTAATACTCCAATTTCAGAAACTCAAATACCAGATTGAGATGGAAGTAAAGAGGGTCAAGATTATAGTTATCAAAAATTTTCTGAACATGATCAAAAATATCTTCTATAGGCTCGCCTTCCATAGTATCATCAGGCTCTACAAATAACCGATGATGAATAAGCATACAACTTTGATACACATAGAGACGATGAGATTCATACAAATGAGCTACATTTTGCATTTCCTTCATGAGAAGAATCAGTCCCATTTTTTCATTCTCATCAGCAGACAACATATAGCTACCATACTTCTTGAAATATTCCGCCAGCAAATCTTCTGCCTTATCCACTGCCAGCATATACGCCACATGGCGATTGTATAATTGCGAATATGTAAAGTGCTCTGGGCTATTGATATGTATTTTTTTAAGCGACTTATACACAATGGTCAATTCATTGGCCAGGTCGTAGTCGATAAGCTCTTTCTCTAGTTTCTTAAGGGTGGCGATGGAAATGGTTCTTTTCTTGGTAAACAGCACCTCGTTGAGATTAGCCACCTTACGCAAAATATCAGTTCTTGGGCTTTCCATTTGCTCCAAAAGATGCTCCTCTATCTTTTGATTGAGCCTCGACCTAAGGGTATAATAAGCATTTGCGTTTACCTCAAGCTCCACCATTATTTTGCTATCCGACAATTGCCTTTCCCTAAGCGCTTTCAATAGATATGCTGACTTCTCCGCATTGCTCTCTATCAGTGAATCATGAATGGCTTTAAAATCTTTCTCGGAAAGTTGCTTAACAATATTCTTGAGTTTTGCCATTTTGGATAGGATCTAAACCGAAAAGTTACAAAAATTATAAAAGAGTACAAGGAAGTAGACTCTATAGGCTTTTGCAATAAAGTGCCGATACAGGGCCATATGCTGAATTTGACTAAAGTCAGAAAGATTTACTATCTAATTTACAGCTTAGAAGATAAACTGAAGGTCAAAAAGGCACATTTGACTCATTAAACAAGAGTCAGTGTTCGCTAATAGTGGATGACCTCATTAAAAAAATAGTGGAGAATATCGGAGTCGAACCGATGACCTCTTCCATGCCATGGAAGCGCTCTAGCCAGCTGAGCTAATCCCCCTTAAATCAACTGCAAATATATTTCAATTTGCTAACCTAGCAAATGTGATCAGAAGGTTCAGCTTCCACCAAGCAAGTGTTTTTTATCCACCCACTCCTTGAAGGTTTTTTTGTACGATTCGCTTACTGGCAGGCGCATTGTCCCAATTTGAACTTCCCCTCTGTGAATGGCTGTAATTGCATTGAGTGCCACAATGAATGAATTGTGTATACGTGTAAACTGCTCTGGGGGCAGTTGCTCTTCCAATGTTTTCAAACGTTGCAAACTGACAATTTTTTGTTGCTTGGTGTGAATCGTCACATAATCCTTCAATCCCTCTACATAAAGTATGTCTTCCAAAGCCACCTTTACCAATTTTGTTCCATCCTTTACAAAAACAAAAGAGGGTGACTTTTCTATTACAGGAGTTGTTGTAGTTATCTCTTTCTGAGGTAAACGTTGATTCACTTTTTCTAGTGCCTTTAAAAACCGTTCAAAAGTTACTGGCTTGAGTAAATAATCCACTACATCCAAATCATAACTCTCCAACGCATATTCAGAATAAGCTGTAGTAAGGATGACCATTGGCTTTTTTTGTATTGCTTTAAGCATATTGATTCCCGTAAGTTCTGGCATTTGAATATCCAGCAAGAGTAGATCAATATCGTTTTCCCGAAGAAGGCTCATGGCACTGATCGCATTCTCCGCTGTACTCACCAAGTTCAGGTAAGGGATTTTTTTTACATAAATACTCAACAAATTGCGAGCGAGAGGCTCATCATCAACTATTAAACAATTAATCATTAGATTAAATTGAGTTTTAATTGAACGAAATAACTATCCTTTAAATTTTTTACCTGAAGCTCATGATCATTGGGGTAGCTTAACTCAAGTCTCCTTTTGATGTTAGACAAACCAATTCCTGATTTACCTTCCTCCTGTTGCCTTGGTACTTTACTATTTTCCACTGTATAGATACATTCTTTGCCATTCACCTCTACCAATACCTTTACCCAACAGTCCTCTTTTGCATTGCTTACCCCGTGCTTAAATGCATTTTCAAGAAAGGTAATAAAAATCAATGGAGCAATTTGACAGTCATCAAGATTTCCTTTCACTTCAAATTCAATCGGAATTTCATTATTTAATCTCAACCTCTCCAAGCTCACATAATTCTTCATGTATTCAATCTCCTTGCTCAATAATACTTTTGAATGATTGGAGTCATATATCATATACCTCATCATTTTAGAAAGCTTATCGATAACCTCGGTGGTGTTGTCAGATTTAGAATAGGCGAGATAGTAAAGATTATTAAGTGTGTTGAAGAGAAAGTGAGGGTTAATTTGAGCTTTTAAAAAATTAAGCTCCGCAACTAATTTCTCATGTTCAATTTCTTTTCGCTTGGCTTCCAGTTCAAACCAGTCCTGAGCGAAACGAAGCATACCTATGAAAATTACTATAAACAAATTGTTGGTGACTACCTGCATTACAAACCGCGCACTATCCATATACCCAGTTCTAAAGTGCTGCATTTCCAGGAGGTAGCGGTTTAATTCTATACGAATGATTATAACCAGAGTAAAAAGCAATATGAACTTGACCAGATACCCAAGAATATTTTTGCGTTCTAGTAGCTGTGGAAGTAGGTAAAAATAATTGATATACGAAATGACAGCAGCAAAAAGAACATGCGTGAAAACCGTAATAAGTATACGGTTCCATTCGAGTTCATCACCTCTCTGATAGGAGCTCACCTGGTACAAAAAGAAAGAGAGGTAAACACTCCAAAAGGATAGATGCAAAAGAAGTACCCTGTTACGACTGGCCTTAAGTGTCATTCTTCAAAAATTAATCATCAAAGGTAAGGCATCTAACAAAATACGAATACCGTCCGGCCTTCTATTCTACCTTTGGACACTCCCCTTCGATCACTCCTTTGTTTTAAGAGATAACAGCTTTGTTGATAAAATAATGGAGAGCATCTAAGAAACTAGGGTAATCATCTAATACTAGTAACAATCAGCAAACTATTATCCAAATTTGCGGTTTAAGCCAGCATACTATCTACAGATTAATGAAACGAATACTTTTAATCGGCCTTAGCCTAGCCCTATTTAACCTGGCCATTGGCCAAACAACCGGGAATGGTAAACTGTCAGGCGTAATTACTGACCCTACCACAAATGAGCCTGTGGAATACGCCACCATAGCCATTATTGATCCTTCAACGAATAAGCCTATTAATGGAACGGTTGCCGATGGCAAAGGGAAATTTTTGGTAAAGGACATACCCAACGGAAAGTTCAATGTCACTATCTCATTTATTGGCTACGAAACCATCAATAGGATTATCGAGATTACTGAGAGAACCAATGATATCAATCTTGGGGCAATTTCATTAAGCCCTTCCGTAGAGGTTTTGAATGAGATCACCGTAGAAGGAGAAAAGTCATTGATAGAAGAACGTATAGACCGCATGATCTACAATGCTGAAAATGACATCACTTCTAAAGGGGGTGATGCCTCTGATGTTCTTAGACGGGTGCCTCTTCTTTCTGTTGACCTCGATGGTAACATTTCCATCCGGGGCAGTGAGAACATTCGAGTGCTCATTAACAACCGCCCCTCCACTATCACGGCTGGTAGCGTAGCCGATGCCTTAAAGCAAATCCCAGCGGATGAAATTAAGTCTGTAGAGGTGATCACTTCGCCTTCCGCAAAGTATGATGCAGAAGGAACTTCCGGCATTATCAACATCATCACAAAGAAAACAGTACTGGAAGGTGCAACCATGAATGTAAACAGCAGCTTCGGAAACAGAGGTTCCAATCTTGGTTTACGTGGTGGCTATAAAAAAGGCAAAGTTGGTATTTCCCTTGGAGGCTGGGGAAGGTATGGATACAATACGCTGGGAAGTTTTGAGAATACCCAGATTACTAAATTGAATCTTAATGAAATTACTACCCTTCAAGGTGCAGACACGAGAAGCAACCATTTGAGAGCCAGATACACATTGGGCTTAGATTATGATTTAAATAAAAACAATTATTTCACTTCCTCCATTCAGTTTGGAGGTCGTGGATCAAAGGATTATCAAGACGGATTGTTAACAGAACGATTTGAAAATGGTGTTCTGGATAGAAGCAGTTTACAAGACGTGTTTACAAATAATAGTTCCAATTCAATCGATGTGAATTTTAACTACACACATATTTATCCTCAAAAAGACAAAGAGCTTAGTATCCTGGGGCTTTATAGTAATGATGATGGCACCAACGATTTCGAAAACACCTATTTTAATATGGGTGATTTTTCAATTGATGAACGGAGAAAAAATATCAACGGTAGCACTAATGAGGAGTATGCAGTTCAGACAGACTTTCAAACTCCTATTGGTGACAAACAACTGGTTGAAATTGGAGGAAAGCAAACTATTAGAAAGGCATTGAGTGACTATCAATACTTTAGTGCTCTGGGTACCGCACCTTATTCCATCAACACCGATGCTACCCTCTCCAATGCTTTTAACTATATACAAGATGTAAGTGCAGGGTATCTTTCTTACACCCTTAACCTAAATAAATACTCATTCAAGGTGGGTGGGCGTTATGAGTACACCACAATCAATGCCTTTTTCCAAGATGAGGTGGACATTACAATTCCGTCTTACGGAGTATTTGTCCCAACGGTTAACATTGGGAAGAAGTTCAAAAACAATAACATGCTAAAAGCTGCTTTCAATAGAAGAATCCAGCGACCTTCCATTCGTTTTCTCAATCCTAACATCCAGGCTTCTAATCCTCTCAACATTACCATAGGTAATCCCACGCTGGATCCCGAGTACACAGATAATTACGAATTGAGCTACAGCACCTTATACAAAGGGGCCAATCTCAATTTCACAGGATTTGCACGCAATACAAGCAACTCTATCCAACGGGTAAGCGACATCATTGGTGATACCATTAGAACTACTTACTTCAACATCGGTGATGAAAAAGCATATGGAATGAGCCTTAACGCCAACTTGATTTTGAATGATAAGCTCTCGATCAACGCAGGCACAGAATTGTATTACCTGACTTTAAGTAATAATGTGGCTGATCCAATTTATAGTGCAAAAAATGATGGTTGGGTAGTCAGCGGCAGAATTTTTGGAAGCTATAAAATGACTGACACCTGGAGTTTACAAACATTCGCCTTCATCCATGGCAATAGAGTACAATTGCAAGGCACTCGTGGTGGGTATAGAATGTATTCATTGGGTATCAATAAAGATCTCCCTAACAAAAGAGGCAGCATAGGTTTTGGTGCCGAGAATTTCTTAGGCAATAGCATCACCATCAAAAGCGAAACTGTTTCTCCCATTCTCAATCAGCAGAGCACAACAATCAGACAAAACCTCAACTTCAAAGTTAATGTCAACTTGAGGTTTGGAAAGATTGAAGGGAATACGCGTTCAACGTCTCCCCGGAGGAGCCGTAAAACCATCACCAGTGATGATCTAAAAGATGGAGATAGTGGAGGCCAAGATAGTGGTGGCGGAGAACAGCCGTCCTTTTCACCTACACAAAGTAGAGGTGCCACCAGGGCTGCTGCTAAAAAAGTGAAATCTGATCCAAAGGCTGAAGCCAACCCGGAGGGAGTTTGGACCTATACCATCGAATCCCCTCAAGGTGGTGGCGGAACGCTCACGTTAATCAAGGAAGGTGACGGCTACTCAGGGACGATCGTCAACAGCAGAAATAATAAAGAGACGCCTCTGGCTAATGTAAAGCTGGAAGGCAACGGGTTATCCTTCGACTATGAAGCAACATTTGGACCAAATACCAATAATGTTAGCGTTCAATTGGTAATCAAGGACAATTCCTTTGATGGGAATATGACTATAGGACAGCTTGGTAGTTTCCCAATGAAGGGAAGCAAAACTGAAAATTAACCAACTGTCAAAAACAAAGCGTACTCACCTTTATATCTGACCCATATCATATTTTCATTTGACTTTTAGTTCTATTTTTGGAGTACACCCAAAGATAGAACTATGAAGTCCATACTGGTACCAACAGATTTTTCAACTAACGCCAACACTGCTATTGAGTATGCTTGTGAGTTGGCCAAGTCACTTCGCTCTGAGGTTACTGTTCTTAACATACACACACCAGCTGTTACACAATATGACGTAGCCAGTGTTCTCATTAAAAAAGAATTAGATTTCGCAAAAGAGATTGCTGAAGAAAAACTAACCGGTATCTCAAAAATGATACAGGAGGAGTATCAAGTTACTTGCAAAACGAAATTTATGGTTGGAGGCGTTGTTGATACTATAGAAGACCTAATCGAAAGTGGAGAATCCGATTTCGTCATCATGGGCACAAGGGGAGCAAGCGGGTTAGATAAAATCTTATTTGGAAGTAATACTACACGTGTTATTGAAAAAGTAACATGTCCGGTACTCGCTATACCCACTGGTTGCGCCTTCCAACCTCCCAAACGGATTGTTTACGCAACGGACTTTAACAATGCGGAATTAAACCACATTAACAAACTCGTTGCAGTAGCCAAATCCTTTAATGCCGAATTAATGATGGTGCACATTACAACGGATAAGGAGGCATTGCAATCAGAAGAAATGTTAAAGAGAAATTTTGCCCGACAAGTAAGCCAACTTACAGATTATCCATCTATCACCTACTTTGCCAAATATGAAGAAGATATAGTGAGGGCACTTGACTCTTTTACCCAACAAGTAGCCGCAGACTGGATAGCAATGCTTACGCACAAAAGATCAGCTTTTGAAAAATTCTATAATCCGAGTATGACAAAAGCAATGGCCTATCAAACCAAAATACCATTGCTGGCCATTAAAAACTAAGCTGATTCCGCCAAGGTTCTGATCAGTCTAACCCTCTCAGGGTCTACAGTACGATATTTAAACTCTGCACCAGCATCATCACCCATGGCTGTAATGTGAGGATTTCTATATTGCATTACACTGTCGGTGAATGCTGTTGCTGAAAAGTGAATCTCATTCACTCCCGTTGTCTTTACAATTTCACTGACTGTATTTTCATTAACTCCAGAACCTGCCATGATAGTAATTCGTCCATTTGCTTTTTTCACTAATTCCTTAATTAGCGATACCCCTTCAATGGCCTTAGGTCGCTGCCCTGATGTAAGAATTCTGTCAAAGCCTACCTCAATACAATCTTCCAGTGCTTCAAAAGGATCTCGTGTCATATCAAAGGCACGATGAAAGGTAACTTTTAGCGGGCGTGCTATCGCTATTAGTTCTTTACATCTTTTTTTATCTAGCCTACCATCCGCATTAAGAATTCCGAAAACCAAACCATCAACGCTCAATCGTTGGCACTGAAATAGATCGCGTTTCATGATATGAAACTCGTAATTATTATAACAAAAGTCACCACCGCGAGGTCGCAGCATTACGTACACATCCATGCTGATGTTTTGCCTCACTTGTTCAATCATCGCAAAAGAAGGCGTGGTTCCGCCTTCAGCAGGATTGTCGCACAACTCTATTCTATCAGCTCCACCCTCCTGGGCGCGGAGTGCTGAGACCATATTATAAACTACTACTTCACAAGTCATTAATAATAACTCTTAGCGTCAAACAATGTATTGGGAATGTCCGGGGAATAGACTGCATAAGTAAATCCCTTTTGTAATGCATATGCGCCATACTCTCCGCTTTTATTAATGGCCAGAAATCCAACTTGAATTTGCTTTGAGTTCTCAGGTTGATTTTTCACAATTCTCTTCACCGCCATCTCACAAGCCTCTTGTGGTGAGTTACCTTGCCGCATAAGCTCCACTACCAGATGGGAGCCCACTATTCGAATTACTTCCTCTCCTACTCCCGTGGAAGTAGCAGCTCCGATTTCATTATCTACAAACAAGCCTGCACCAATAATGGGCGAGTCCCCTACCCTGCCCCGCATTTTATAAGCCATACCACTTGTGGTACAGCCACCAGAAATATTATCATTGGCATCCATGGCCACCATACCAATGGTATCATGATTCTCTATGTTCGCAACAGGTTTGTATTGTGACGTCTTCAGCCATTCCTTCCATGCAGCTTCAGATTCTTTTGTCAATAAATTTTCCTTTTGAAAACCTTTCTCTAAAGCAAACTGCAAGGCGCCATCTCCCACCAACATTACATGAGGGGTGTCTTCCATTACTTTTCGTGCCACTGAAATAGGATGCACAATATGCTCAAGACAAACTACAGCACCGCAATTGGCTTTCTCATCCATAATACAAGCATCCAAAGTAACCTTACCCTCTCTATCAGGAAGTCCACCTAGGCCAACGCTGCTTTCTGTGGGATCTCCCTCAGGCACCTGCACTCCATTTTCAATGGCGTCTAATGATCTGCCATTAGCAGACAATATTTTCCAAGCCTCCTTATTGGATTCCAATCCAAAGTTCCAGGTGGATACTACAATAGGCTTGACAACAGTCTTCTCTCCTTTCTGGGCGCACGACTTAATAAAAGGTAATGCAGTCAATGCGGCCGTACTCAGACCGATGAACTTTCTTCTGGAAGTCTTCATATAATAAGAGTTAGTCGATTATTCTCCTGCCAAAGCGGAAACGCTTCTGGTAATATTTAGTGTACAAATTGGTTTCAATGACTCCCAACGATGTCGAAGCATGAATAAATCTCACATCCTCACTGCCCTTCACTTCGGTAACCATTCCCACATGCGTAACCTCCCTCCTTTTCTTGCCAGTGGCAAAAAAAACAAGATCACCCTTCTCCAATCGTTTCATCTTTATTTTTTCGCCCATCAGTGCTTGATCTGCAGATTGGCGTGGTAAAGAAATATTGATGGTGCGATACGAATTGATTAACAGGCCTGAACAATCCATGCCAGATCGTGTAGTGCCTCCCCATTTATAAGGTGTACCCGTATAGGTTCGCGCAGTTTGAATTACCTGGTCAATTTGTCTTGCTCTTACTTTGGCTTTGCGCGAGGCCGCACAGCTGGAAATTAGAATAAAAAGGAGAATAAAAACCCCGAGCCTTTGAAAATAGAATTGCGTAATTTTGGGCTTTCCAGATGAATACACAATCCAAAGATACATAATTTGATGGCTTACGAGAAGGAAACGATGGTGTTAGATTCAGTGTGGCTGAATGATGAAGTTGTTAAGGTGTTTACATCCATTGTAGGCGAGGAAAACCTTTTTATGGACGAAGCGCGTCTGGCTGAATATGGCCATGACAAAACCGAGGACCTGGTTTTTCTTCCTGATATTGTTCTCAGACCAGGTACAACCAAAGAGGTGAGTGAAATCCTAAAGGTTTGTAACGCGCATAAAATTCCAGTTACCCCACGGGGAGCAGGAACTGGGTTGGCCGGAGGAGCACTACCTGTTCAAAAGGGTGTAATTCTTTCCATGGAGCGATTCAATAAGATTTTGAATATCGATGAATTGAATTTGCAAGCCACCGTAGAACCTGGCGTGATCACAGAAGTCTTCCAAAATACTGTAAAAGAAAAAGGATTGTTCTATCCTCCTGATCCATCCAGCAAAGGGTCTTGTTTTTTGGGTGGCAATCTGGCCAATAATTCTGGCGGGCCGAAAGCGGTAAAATATGGAGTTACCCGCGACTATGTACTCAATATAGAAGTAGTACTGGCCAGTGGTGAAATCATTTGGACAGGCGCCAATGTAATGAAGAACTCTACAGGTTACAACCTCACTCAATTGATGTGTGGTAGTGAGGGTACGCTTGGCGTTATTACCAAAATCGTATTTAAGCTCCGTGGGTACCCGCAAAAAAACGTGCTGTTACTCATTCCATTCATTACCAACGAAGAAGCTTGCAAAGCCATTGCGGCTATCTTCACTGAGGGCATCACGCCTTCAGGTGTGGAATTTTTTGAAAGAGAGGCTGGAATAAAAACCATTGAGTACTGTGATAAAGTATTGGGAAGTCCAGTAACTACTCAACTGCCAGAGAACATGGGTGCCTATCTCCTTTGCGAATTGGATGGCAACGATGAGGATGTACTCATGAAAGACGCAGAGCGGGTAATGAATGTGGTTGAAAGATTTCAAGTCGGTGAGGTGCTCTTTGCCGATAGCACTTTACAAAAAGAAGAACTTTGGAAGGTAAGGAAAAATATTTCTCCAGCTGTCAATTGGAAAACCGTAACCAAATCGGATGATGTAGTAGTACCCAGATCTCAATTACCACAACTTATTGTCGGTATTAAGAAGATAGGTAAAGCGTATGATTTCAATACGGTTTGTTTTGGTCACCTTGGTGATGGTAATCTTCACATCAATTTCCTCCGAGATGATATTAACGATCATGATTGGGCGACAAAAGTACCAGAAGGTATTGGTGAAGTTTTTAAACTGGTAGTGAGTCTGGGAGGAACGCTTTCTGGAGAACACGGTGTGGGAATCACAAAGCGACCTTATATGTCCATCGCGATGGATGAAGTGAATCTCAATCTGATGAGGGGAATAAAAAAAGTATTTGACCCGAACGGCATATTAAATCCTGGCAAAATATTTTGAGTAACCTTTTTCTTTCCCCGACTTTACTAACCTGCATTTAATGTGTGTGGCATAACCGGAGTATTTGCGTTTAACTTGGTTGGCAAGTTCAACATGATCAACGTTACGGCCGCAACACAAGCACTGGTTAAGCGTGGCCCAGATTTTCAGGACATCTATACTGATGGTTTTGTTGGACTAGGTCATCGCAGGCTCTCTATCATTGACACCAGCGATGCAGGAAATCAACCGATGTGGGATGAAAGCAAAAGGTACTGCATCATCTTCAATGGGGAGATTTTTAATTTCAAAGAATTAAAAGCTACACTGCAATCCAACGGTGTTTCCTTTCGCTCTGAGTCTGATACAGAAGTACTTCTTCAGCTCTACATCCACGAAAAAGAAAATTGCCTCCACCAACTCAACGGTTTCTTCTCTTTCTGCATTTACGATAGACAGGAGCAATCCTTTTTTCTGGCCAGAGACCGGTATGGTATCAAACCTTTGCTCTATCTGATGGACGAAGATAAGTTTCTGTTTGCATCAGAAATGAAAAGTATGTTGTGCTATGGTATTGATAAAACCATTGATTACACTTCATTACACACTTATCTTCAGCTCAACTATACACCTGCCCCTCACACCATTTTCACTCATGTAAAAAACCTGAGTCCCGGTCATTTTATTAAAGTGGTGAATGGGAAAATGGAAACACAATCCTATTATGATATTCCATTTTCGGAGGATAAGATTGATCAAAGAATAACCTACGAACAGGCTAAAATTAAATTCAAGGACTTACTTGAAACCTCAGTACAAAGAAGACTAGTGTCAGATGTTCCTTTAGGCTCCTTCTTAAGTGGTGGTTTGGATTCATCAGTAGTGGCAGGTCTTGCTAGTAAACACAAACCTGATCTCCATACTTTTAGTATCGGGTTTAAGGATGAGCCCTTCTTTGACGAAACCAGCTATGCAAGGTTAGTGGCCAAACATTTCAATACGGAGCATACCGTCTTCTCTTTAACGAATAACGATCTCTACGAGCACGTTCACTCTATTCTAGATTATATTGATGAACCCTTTGCTGACTCCTCCGCCATTGCCGTATACATTCTAAGCAAAGAAACACGAAAGCATGCCACTGTTGCACTTTCCGGTGATGGAGCAGACGAGCTACTGGCTGGCTATAACAAACATGAAGCGATGTACAGAATGTTGCATCCCTGCTTCAAAGAAAATGTAGTAGGTAATTTAGGTGGACTTTGGAACACTCTCCCCCATTCTCGCAACAATCCATTATTCAACAAATTCAGACAACTCAGTCGTTTTGCACAAGGCATGAAGTTGGATGCCAAAGAACGTTACTGGCAACTGGCCGGATTTGCGAATGAGTCTGAATCCCTTCAACTGTTTTCAACAACTGCTCTGGAACAATTAGAACTACAACAGTATCACGAAAGAAAAAACGATTTATTAAAATCAATTGGCTCAGGCTCTATTAATGAAGTATTGCTGACGGACATGAAACTGGTACTCCCCAACGACATGCTCACTAAAGTTGATCTTATGTCCATGGCGAATAGTCTTGAGGTGAGGACTCCATTTTTAGATTATGAGTTGGTCAATTTTATTTTCAGCCTCCCTGAAGATTTCAAGATCAATACATCTTTAAGAAAAAGAATTGTGCAGGACGCTTTCAGAGAAATGCTCCCAGCCCAACTTTACAACAGACCTAAAAAAGGGTTTGAAGTTCCTCTGCTAAAGTGGTTCAGAAAAGAAATGAAATCGTTGATCACGGATGATTTGCTTTCAAAATCCTTTATTGAAGAACAAAACATCTTTAACTACACTGAAATAGCCAAACTAAAAAAGCAACTATTCTCCTCTAACCCCGGTGATGTGCATGCCCGAATATGGGGGTTAGTTGTATTTCAATGGTGGTGGAAGAAAAATGGCGCGAGTAAATAGCAACAAGTCATTAGTATAAAAAATAGGTTATGAAAAATTTATTGCGCTTTGAAGAATTAGCCCTTTTCGCTCTGGCTATTTACCTTAACTCTTTCTTGCCTTTTCCTACCTGGTTATTCTGGGCCCTATTTCTAATCCCTGATATTGGCATGCTTGGTTATTTGGTCAACACAAAAGTGGGTGCACTCACCTACAACCTGTTACATCATAAAGGAATTGCTATAGCGTGTTACTTCCTTGGTTACTACCTTGTCATACACGAGCTCACTTTTGTCGGAGTACTCCTGCTTGGTCACAGTTCCTTTGACAGGATATTTGGCTACGGACTAAAGTACACGGATGCCTTTAAGCATACCCACTTGGGAATAATAGGTCAAAAAAACTAGGTTTACCCTTTCTTCTGTTCCTTTGACCACATATCGCGCAATGTGGTAGTACGGTTGAAAACCAGTTTATCTTTTGTTGAATCTAAGTCTAAACAGAAGTAGCCGATACGCATAAATTGAAAACGGTCGTCTGTTTTTGCGTTTACCAATTCAGGTTCGGCATAAGCCTTTAGTACTTTTAAAGACTCAGGATTCAGGTGATTGGTGAAATCATCTTCAATGGATCCCAAATCTTCTGTATTGAATAATCGATCGTATAACCTTACTTCAGCAGGGACAGCATGCCTTGCACTTACCCAATGGATAACGCCTTTCACTTTTAGTCCTGAATTATCCGATCCACTTTTACTCTCTGGAAAATAAGTACAGCGCAACTCAGTCACTTCTCCTTTATCATCTTTAATGACCTCATCGCACTGAATGATGTAAGCACTTTTCAGGCGCACCATCCCACCTGGTGCAAGGCGGAAATATTTCTTAGGAGGGTTCTCCATGAAATCATCTCTCTCAATAAAGAGTTCATTGCTAAACGGAAGGTTCCTTGATCCTGCTGCATCATCTTCAGGATTATTTTCACTTGGCAGAAGTTCCTCCTTACCACTATCATAGTTAGTAATCACCACTTTAATGGGATCGAGTACCATCATGCGCCTAAGTGCAATCTTGTTGAGGTGATCCCTTACGCAAAACTCGAGTACACCAAAGTCAATCATATTATCTCGTTTGGCTACACCGATGCGCTCACAGAAATCGCGAATACTTTCCGGAGTAAACCCTCGTCTTCTCATAGCACTGATCGTGGGCATGCGCGGATCGTCCCATCCCTTCACATACTTTTCATTGACCAACTGCAGTAACTTGCGCTTGCTCATCATGGTATACGTCATATTGAGTCGCGCAAACTCGTATTGCTTTGATGGATAAATCTCTAATTTTTCTATGAACCAATTGTATAGCTCCCTATGCGGAACAAATTCCAGGGTACAAATGCTATGCGTCACCTCTTCGATGGAGTCACTTTGCCCATGGGCGAAATCATACAAAGGATAGATACACCATTTGTCTCCGGTGCGATGATGATGAGCATGTTTGATCCGGTATAACACAGGATCACGCATGAGCATATTGGCATGCTTCATATCAATCTTGGCGCGAAGCACCTTACTTCCATCTTTGTGCTTACCGTCCTTCATCTCTTCAAAGAGTTTCAGGTTCTCTTCAGCTGTGCGGTTTCTAAAAGGACCATCAATTCCTGGTTTGGTAGGCGTTCCCTTTTGCTCAGCAATCTCTTCACTGGTGCTGTCATCTACATAAGCCAATCCCTTGTTGATAAGTTTTACAGCAAATTCATACAACTGATCGAAATAATCAGAAGCATACAATTCATTGGCCCAATCAAAGCCTAACCACTTTACATCGTTTTTGATATTGTCAACGTATTCTGTTTCCTCCGTCACCGGATTGGTATCATCAAAGCGGAGGTTGGTCTTTCCATTGTAATCTTTGGCTAGGCCAAAGTTGAGGCAAATACTTTTGGCATGTCCTAAATGCAGATAACCATTTGGCTCAGGTGGGAATCGAGTGACGATCTGTTGGTACTTACCTGATTTTAAGTCTTTCTCAACAATCTCTTCTAAAAAATTAAGCCCTTTTTCGTCCGCCATGATTAGTTAATAAATGAAAGCGTAAATCTAGGCATGGTTGACTAAACATAATATGTTACAAAGGATTTTAATATATCGTCCCTACGGGACTCACATCACCTGTACCATTTAAATCTACCCATATCTTGTCCCTATGGGAAAAAGTATTAACTCACCGGCCATCCTACCTTAGGGGCAAGGAATGCTCTTCTCATCATTAACAGGAATCTATTATTATAAAATGTATGAGCATCCTATCGGACGAAAGGTAAGATGAGGAATCTCATTCTAACTCGCGAAATAAGTATCTTTCATCAAAATCGATTGAAAACTCATTTAACAGGTCCTTGTATTCCGCCATAAAGGACTTTTTCTTATGGTGATTTTCTTGATTTTTAATATACTCAACTACATTATTGAGTTCTGATTTACTATAAGAGAATGCGCCATATCCGGATTGCCATTCAAATCGGCTTCTTGTAAACTTCCTTTCATTGATCCATTTCGAAGAGCTCCCTTTAATATCCTGCATGAGATCAGACAGGGATTGGGTAGGTCGCATCCCTAATAAGACATGGAGATGATCTGGCATTCCATTAATGATTATCATTTTGTGACCATGAGTCTGAACTATCCCTGTAATGTATTTATACAGTTCATCTTTCCAATCATGAAGAATCATGGCGGCACGGTATTTCACAACAAAGACAATATGAATATGGATTTGAGTGTAGGAATTTGCCATTGCCATTAACCTGATTGCCCTACTCTAATATAATACCTATTAAGACATTTTTCTCCTTAAAGAATCATTATCAATTTTCTTCATAAGAATAATTTTCTTACTAATGCGGCCCATTTCAATTTCTAAGGTTTCTGTCCCGTAGGGACAATAGATTGGTATTACTTATACCGCTGTGCATTGAGTCCCGTAGGGACGAAATATCAATTTGCATTTTGTAGGAAACAAGTGTCGACCTAAGTCTCAAAAAACTTTAATTCAATATTTTTAGACAAGCCTAAAAATATATTTCTATAGTTCTAAATAATCTCTACCTTTGGGGCATGTTTGACATCAAAACCCTGTCTTTCTGCGCATTGGGGCTTATTTGCACCTTTCTTATAGGATGCCATGATTTGTTACCCCCTGCACCCTTAGATGAAGATTTGCTGGATGGTCCCGTTGAAGGGCTCACTCCAGATCAATCCGCTTTGTTCATTGCAGGTGATATTGCTTTCAATGATGAAGTCTTCATTCCAGAATCTGGACTAGGTCCGATATTCGTGGCCACTTCATGTGGATCATGTCATGCTGGTGATGGTAAAGGACATCCTTTTACTACACTTACCCGATTTGGACAGTTTGATGACAGTGGAAACAAATTCCTTAATCTGGGTGGACCTCAACTACAACATCGGGCGATACCAGGATATAGACCAGAAGCGATACCTGCCGGAGCTACCTCAACAAAACTTTTACCCCCTGCTAACACAGGCCTTGGGTTTATCGAGTTAATTCCTGATAGTGATATTCTGGCACGTCATGACCCAAAAGATTTGGATGGCGATGGTATTTCGGGGCGGGTCAACTTAATCGACCTTCCTGAATATGTTAACCCGCATCCAGGAGCTGTTACTATTTCCGGAAAGTATATAGGACGATTTGGAAAAAAAGCGGCTGTTTATAATCTCCTCCAACAAACAGCCAATGCTTACAATCAAGATATTGGTATTACTTCTACATTCGAACCTAAAGACACCTATAGCGGATTAGTAATCGATCCTGAAGTATCTGACAAAACCATAAACGAAGTAGTTTTTTATTTGCAAACATTAAAGGCTCCCGTTCCAAGAGCTGGAATCATTGAGGGGAAGAACCTGATGGAAACGACTGGTTGTACTAAATGCCACGTGCCTCAATTTCAAACCACCTATTCACCCGTGGCAGCGCTCTCCAATAAAATAATATATCCTTATACTGATTTACTCCTGCACGATATGGGCCCCGAATTGGATGATGGTTATACGGAAGGTTCTGCACTTACCAGCGAGTGGCGTACACCTCCACTTTGGGGGTTGGGTCTTTCTAAAAACTCTCAGGGGGGAAAGTATTTTTTGATGCATGATGGTAGGGCCAAAAGTATTGAAGAAGCCATTCTACTACACGGTGGAGAAGGACAAGACAGTAAAGTCGCTTTTGAAGCGTTATCTGCCGAAGAAAAGAAGCAGTTAATACAATTTTTGGAAAGCTTATGAAGAGGAATGAATTCATAAAAACCTGTGGCTCCATTTGCCTAAGTACAAGTGCCATTAGCCTCTTGCTTCAAAGCTGTGGAAGTATTCATTATGCCTCTCATACTTTAGAAGTAAATACCATTAAACTCAATCGATCGGAATTTGTAGAATTAAAAAACGAGCAAACGAATCAACGTTCTTTTGTTATTATTAAAGAGGAAGCTCTTCCCTTTCCCATTGTTGTATATGAAAACGGAGATCAGGCCACAGCGTTGCTCATGCAGTGCACCCATCAAGGCTGTGAAGTTAACCCTAATGCATACTCACTCGTTTGCCCATGCCACGGCAGTGAGTTTGATACAACTGGTAAAGTTATCAGCCCTCCTGCTGAAGAACCATTGAAGAAGTATAAGGTCACCATGGACGACCGTCATTATTACATTCACCTGAGCTAAGGAGATGAGAAAATATACACTATTCGCACTCCTGCTTGTTATCATTCCATTTTTTGGTATGGCCCAGGAAACTGAAACCGCAACTGATACCACTAAAATGCTGATGAATATGGATGCCGTGTATACGCGCCCTTTTATGCAGGTAGGTAAAACACCTGTGGCCGTAGGTGGGTACGTTGAAGCCAATACACAATACTTTGTATCGGATGGCATTACAGATGGATTCTCTTTTCAAATGCGCAGATTGACACTTTTCCTATCCTCCACCATTAGCAAAAAAGTAAAATTTCTTTCGGAGCTGGAGTTTGAAGATGGCACCAAAGAGATCAATATTGAATTCGCTGCTATTGATTTTGAATTTCATCCCCTCTTCAATATGCGAGGCGGAATAATTATGAATCCAATCGGAGCCTTTAATCAAAACCACGATGGCCCCAAGTGGGAGTTCATCGATCGTCCGATCATGGCTACACAAATGTTGCCCGCCACTTGGAGCAATGTGGGCTTTGGCTTTCACGGGAAAAAATACACCCGCAATCTGGTATGGGCTTATGAAACTTACCTGACCAATGGCTTTGATGATCGGATTATTGCCAATACAGAAAACAAAACATTTCTTCCTGCAACCAAACTCAACCGCGACCGATTTGAAGAGAGTAGCAATGGCATGCCCTTACTCACCTCCAAGATTGCAGTAAGACATAGAAAGTTCGGTGAACTTGGAATTTCACACATGGGTGGGGTGTACAACAAGTTTCAGCAAGATGGCACACCACTGGATGTTAGAAGGCGAGTGGATGTATGGGCTTTTGATTTTAATAGCACTCTTCCTACGAAAACTTACCTGGCTGGTGAAATTGCTTTTGTAAATGTAGATGTTCCCGATACCTATACACAGCAGTTTGGGACTTCCCAACTGGGCGCTTACTTCGATGTTGTGCAGCCAGTTTGGTCAGGCAGTTTGTTCGGTTGGGACAATGCCTTATTCAATGCAGTGCTAAGAACCGAGTATGTGGACTGGAATAGAGATTCATTTGCAGAAACCGGTGAGGCCATCGGAGATGAAATCTTCGCTATTGTTCCCGGCTTAAGTTTCCGTCCCTCCAATCAAACTGTGATCCGATTTAACTATCGTTTTCACTCACAAAAAGATTTGCTGGGTAATCCGCCTGCAAAAACAGGTGGGTTTCAGTTTGGCATATCCAGTTATTTCTAAACGTAACCTATTTCAGCCTTGCACACAAAGCAGTCATGTCATCATGATTAGGCGTGTCTTCCGAGAAATCATCCGCATCCTCAAATATCCGATTCAAGAACAAATCAAAATCCATCGTTGCCTTTAGCTGTGCTTCGGTTGTATTACTAAATCGCTCAAAACCGTACTCCTCCTTTTTCAAATTAAAACGCTCGAAGATACCATCAGAAGATACAATGAGCATTTGTCCTATTATAAATGGAACCTCCTTCTGGCCTATTTTCATTTGCTTAAAGAATCCTAATGGAGGCTGTCTCATTTCCAGTGTAGACAATTTGTTCTCCTTCACATTATAAATCATAGGAAAGGGCATACCACATGATGTAAATGTTAATGTTTTTTGTTGTGAATCAATAAGGAAAAGTTGGAGCGCAAGTCCAATTCCTTTAACGGAGACACTACCAAGAATTGAATCATTAATTGCTGCGATAACACTTACCAAATCACTAGAGTCTTTCAGTCTGCCAAGGTTATTAAGCAAAGCTACTTTGGCAATGGTAACCATTATTCCCGCAGTCATGCCATGACCCGTAGCATCCCCAAAAGCTACGAGTAACCTATTCTCATCAATTTGAAAATAATCATAATAATCACCACCTACTTCCGTAGCGGTTATCATCTTTCCTCTTACCTCCACCACTTCATTATCAATAGGTTTTTGAGGAAGCAATGAAAGTTGCACTTTCCGTGCCTGTTCGAGTTCATCAATTTTATGTTGCAATTCCTGTTTCTCAAACTTTCTCTTAGCACGAATCCGGCTATAAAAGAGAAAACCGATCAATAAGAAGACCACTAACCCTGACAGCGCAAAATTTCTTATCAATCCCTGGCGCTGAATTTCAAGCCCTTGAATGGCATTGAGCTGAGAAAGAATTTTCAAATCATCCTTATTCTTTTGGATTTCATAATTCGCATTAATAATCGCTGCTTTTTTCTCAATGTCTTCGGAATGAATTTTATCTTTCAGAAGGGCATAGTGCTGTAGTTGCTGGAAAGCGAAATCATTAAGGGACAACGCACGGTGTATCTCATAACTTAATTTGTATACATCCGCTAACAATTGCTGAGTGGCATATTTTTCAGCTACCGGCAAACACTGTAAGATATGATGCTTTGCTTTCTGGCAGTTTTTTTGATTGAATTCATTAAAGGCCAATCCATAGTGCGTAAATCCCTGGGCAATTTCAAGATTTGATTCGCTAGCCAGGCGCATACATAAATCCAGTACTTGCTTAGCATGATCAAATCTGTTTTTAAGGGAGTATATCTCACCCAAAGATTCCAGAGCTATGCAATATTCAAACGTGTGTAAAGGTTGCAGTAGCTCATAAGTATGAACGGACTCTTCCGAATACATTAACGCAGAATCCAATTGATCCAACTTAATGTGATTCCATGCAATAGAATTAGTGACTGATGCCCATATGACCAAGCTATCCGTTTCTTTTAACATTCCATAGGCTTTCTTATAATATGGAATTGCCTCAGCATAGCGATAATAAAGATTATACAAGTCGCCAATCTTCCTCGATGTTCTGGCCGTTAACCATGCGTCCCTGTTTTCTTCCGCCAACCGCAAAGCATCAAAATAACTCTGCAATGCCCTCTGCACGTCATTCGCCTTCCGAAAATCGTCACCTGCCAAAAGATTTTGCTGCACTTGTTGGTTTTTAAGGGAGTCTTGCGCTAGCAGCAGCGAACAGCAACCAGTAAAAAGCATAAGTAATAAACTGTATCTCACAATTATTCGATTGTTATTGTTTGATCTATCCATCGAAAGCATCATTAAAATAAAAGACAATAGCGAGAAAATTAAGTTGCGTAACAAGAGGATGCTGCATAGTTCATCTCAATGTTATTTTTCAGACTCAATTGTACCACACTGCATATCGCTTCCTTCTCAGTTCCAGAGCAAGTTGTTCCTCCATCTTAAGGGCCTCAGCGCGAGTCTTCATGGGATCGATATGATTATAGAGGTTGGGACGCAAGTAGCGTCCGTATTTTTGCACAATATTGGAAGACAATTTGTGTCCTTTTTTGTTTCTATATCCTGACCTGTGCTGGTCGAATCGTTCCTTAGGTGTCTTACTGGTCATGCCTACATAGAGGCACTCTAATACTCCGTTGAATTGCGGATTGGCCATGCGGAATTTTGCATTTTCCGTAAAAACCTTTCTGGACAATTCAATAACGTAGACTACGTAGGGCAACTTTGAAATATTTTAATGTATTCAATTGGTATCTAACTCATCCTCTTTCCAGAAAAACTTACAAGTGGCCTCACCGTTCACCCATGAAAGAGGAGGTTTAGCAAAATAGGTTTGATCAATTATCCGTTCCTCTTTAGCCAAATACCTGTAGCAGGATTTCTTTAGGGGGCAATCACCGCCTTTACACATGGTAATATCAGCCACTATTTTTATTTGGTCAATTTCAAATTGAAATAATAACTGTTGAGTTCGTCAGAATTGCTCTCAATAATATCAAGTCGGCCATCCCCATTCAAATCCACAGTCATGATGTCGTAGGTATCGAAAGCATTTTCACTGAGTTGAATTTGCTTCCATTCCTTAGCACCCTTGTTGTTCAGAAAAACTGCATTGGGCTCACCTGCATTTCCAACAACGATATCGTCAAAACCATCAAGATCCAAATCACCGATGGCCACAGCATAGGAATTATTTTTGCCTAAGTCAAACTCTACGCTGTTTGTAAACTTCAATGACACATCACCAAAATAAATTCGGTTCGGTTCTTCGATGTTGGCAGCAATAATATCAAGGTGCCCGTCTTTATTCAGGTCGGCAATAGCTACTGACCGTGTGTTGTCTTTTCCGGTACCGAAAGGGATTCTTTTGGAAAAGTCCATTTGTCCATCGTTCAGATAAATGAAATTTTGTTGTTCATCCCTGTTGGCCAACACCAGATCATTGTGGCCATCCTTATTCATATCGGCCACCTCAACATCAATGGTAGAGTCATCTTTAGTTCCAAAACTTAGCACCTCCTCAAAATTTCCCTTACCATCATTCAGGCATATTTGATTTTCGCGTCCCCTGTTGGTGATGAGGATGTCAATATCTCCATCCTTGTCGATGTCAGCTACAGTTATATTTCTGGTAGGTGCATACCGTTCCCCAAAAGAAGCGCCTTTGGTGAATTTGCCCTTGCCATCGTTGATAAAAATGTAGTTAGGCGCCATGTCGTTGCCCACTGCTATATCCAGATCACCGTCTCCATCAAAGTCGGCCAACTCTGTAGCGTAGCTGGTTTCACTTTCCTCCCCCAGCGGTTTAGACACTGTAAATATGCCTTTACCATTATTGATGAACACCCGATTCTGGCCCGGCCAATGCCTTCCGTTAGCCACGATGGCATCCATGTCGCCATCGTTGTCAATATCTCCCACTCCGATAGAGGCCGTTCGTTCTTTTAAGGTACCCAATATCAACCGGTCGGTGGTACGGAGTTGTAGGTCCTGACCAAAACTTATGAATGGTGCTAGTATCAGAACGAAAAATAGGATTGATTTCATTGTATTTATATCTACTTCATTGCCTTCCACTCTTTCCAACTAATTTCTCTTCCCGGATAAGCCACTTTCTTGAATGGCCATTCTTTGGATATCCAATTTTTCACCGTGTCAAATAATATTTTATCGTAGCCTTTTTCCAGCACGCTGGTTCTTACCCACATATACACTTCTGCATCATACCCTGCTTTGGTGGTCGGATCGATGTACAAACATCCTAACACTTCACTTTCATCTAGGGACAAAACTGTGTAAGCAAAGGAACTCCTCCTTTGAAATTCTTTCTGATGCCATCCCAGATCGATCAGGTCTTGCTCAAAAGTTAAGTCTGTTGATGGCCATCCAGAACCCGGCCATACTTCCTTTAAGTGATCAATGCTGGTCATAACCGCATCATAGTCTTTGACCACATCATTCACCGTAAGCATTCTTATCCTGAAGTATTCATTTTCTAATACTGGAGGTACTACAAAATCTTTCGGAACAAATGATTGGGAGTAGGCGGATGAACTCACAAGTAGTGTAATTAGTATATAATAAATTCGTTTCATGCTTTGAATAGAAGCATTTAAACTACGAATTATTATTGAAATAATGAGGTAGGAATGAATTCAGTATTGGGGTTGAATCCTTATGCTAGACAGGCGAATAACCACACAAAAATCAAAAACATACGTCACCCTATTATTGAGTGACGTATGAACTATTATCAAATCGGAAAACCCGAACTGTTCAGCACTTCTGTCAACTGGATCATATGCCGCTCTGTATGCGCTGAGATAAACATCAACCAATGGTATCCGCTCACCTCTCCCACAGGACCAAAGACCTCATAGTAGGCCTTAATGGGTTTATCGATGGATTTTACAAATTCAACAGTTTCATCTCTTCTTTTCTCAAAGGCTGTAATGAATTCATCCGGGTTGCCGATATTTCCTGAGGGTGCCACTGGATCGGGTGCTTGAAATTTTTCCTGCCGCCCTACGATAAAAGCAATCATCTCTTCCCCTTTCTCCTTATAACCTTCCATAAGCTCCGGTTTGTACTCCATGGTTTCAGGGCTATCTACCCTTTTTAGCACAACCGATTCCGCTTTCAGGATGTGTTCACTAATCTCAGCGATTGACCATACTTCTGGGGCAGGTTTGTAATGCCATTGCTCCTGCGTAAGCGACTCCACTTTTTTGATGAGCTCCCCCCGGGTTTTTTTAAGATACTTTGTAATCTCCTTGCGGTCTTCTTTGGTGAGCTGTTCCGTAGGTGGAGCAAATGATGAGCTCACCATCCCTATTCCAATAAGTAAAATTGATGTAAGTAGTTTTTGCATATCCGTATTGTTTTTTCAGCAGTGTACGGATAGGTAGTTGCGTGAATTGGTTTATTTTGGGCTAAGCCTGCGAGTGGTAGGTGTTTTGAGGTTGAATGGTCACCCTTTGTACCAATCCTTTAGTTCCTTGCTTTTGTACCGGCTTACCATCACTGATTCGTTCAAGTGATCGACCTGCAATTTAAGTTTATTGTTAACCTCCTTTTTTATGCAGCGAACGGCCATCCTGGACACCAGGGTCTGGCGGTTGGCCCTAAAAAATTGTGAGGA
This sequence comes from Cyclobacteriaceae bacterium, assembly GCA_040216665.1. Taxonomy (GTDB): domain Bacteria; phylum Bacteroidota; class Bacteroidia; order Cytophagales; family Cyclobacteriaceae; genus ELB16-189. Next base: position 91,678 of record JAVJOQ010000013.1, read on the forward strand.
TAACCTTTGCTCCACTTCGTTGAGTGATTCAAACTGTGTGGTAAATCGCTGACCATGTTGATCAAAAAGAAAGATGCACCCATCCTGTTGTATGAGACAGGCTACTTCATTTTCCCGAAAAGTCTTGATCTCATTGTTGCGCACAATAGTAAGTTCCTTTTTTTCAGCAGCAATGCGGTTCAACGTTATAGGTCTTCCAGGTTTCTGCCGGTTCATTTCCAAAACAATAAACACTCCCGTTTCTATGGTCGAGATCATGAGACACACACCCAAGAGTCCAACGAAACGAAAAGGGTTCATTACATATTGAAAAATAGTCATCTGAATCACAGTCAAGACGCTGAAAATAATGGCGCAGGCAACCAGATTACTTTGTACAATTCGCCAAATACCCTTTGCATTAAAGGTGATTTGATGCTTCAAAGATTGCTGTTTGTAATTCCATGTGTTGACTTCACAAATAAAGATGCCATAGATTACGAAAATACTGAACGGGATCAGTGGAAATTGGTAAGACGATGAAAAAGGCAATTGTTGATAAGAAATAAGATGAGTCATGATCAATGCCAATACAACCATCAAAATTCTTCTGATGGTGTGCTCATTGGTTAAAATTTTGGCAATGGATGGAAGGGTGGCTGTCATTCCTTTCTTATTGGGTAGACTATTTTAAACGTTTGAATAATCAAAAAGTAATAGACAAGGAAGTATTTCTTCAATATCCCCAATACAACGGTAGCCGATATCTTATTTTCGATAGTAGCTATGTTGTGTTCTGCACCAACAAGGAGATGCTTACCCCTTCATGATCACCCTAAAGTAACTCGGAATCGGAGCTTCAAAAGTCATTTGTTTTTTAGAGAAGGGATGTGAAATGGTTAGCGTGGTGGCATGTAACGCCAATCGCTTGATTCCCATTTTTCCTTTGCCGTACAATTTGTCTCCCGCTACGGCATGGCCCAACTCTGCAAAGTGTACCCGAATCTGGTGTTTCCTGCCCGTTAATAATTGGATTTCCAGTAAGCTGTAATTTCCCGTTTCCTTAATGACTTTATATCCCGTCTCGGCCAGCTTGCCCTGCGTGGTGTCTTCAGTGGAGAATACTTTGTAGGCAGTGCTTTCCAACAGGTAAGATGAAATGGTTCCTTCTTTTTCTTCTAATTGTCCATGAACAACAGCTGTATACGTTTTAGAAAAGTGGGGCCACTCGGTCTGCAAATATTGTTTGGCCTTTTCGCTTTTGGCAAAAACCAAAACACCCGAGGTATCCTGATCAAGGCGGTGAACGATATAGACTCTTTTGTGCGATTTGGGATTACCCTTTTGCACATAATCATTTAAAATAAAATGGGCAGTGTTTTCTTTTTCTCCTGCCGTGCTGATTGTAAGCAATCCGTTGATTTTATCCACCACCAGAATATCCCTGTCCTCGTAGAGGATCTTGAGTCCTTTGGGTGCATATTTTTTAGGAGGTCTTTTAAAATCCCCTTCCTTCCCACTAGGTGATGATTTTTTATCCATAGGAACAGAGTGGCTTATTGTGGTGAGTTGTTACTGAGCAAAGGTAACTTGTTTTGAGGGAATCCTATTAGTAGATAAACAGGCCATATCTGTTACCTTAGCAAATACATATGACTAAGTATTTCGATCGAAACGGAACCTACAAGGCATACACCACTGACGGTCAGCACCTCTTCAATGATGATGCGGAGCCCATTGGCTACTTCTCCAATGGTTTTCTTTACGATTTAAAAGGAATGGCCCTTGGTCATGTAAAAGGGAAGCGGATATTAGATAAGAGTGGACAGCTCCTTTATTATACCGAGTAATCTACTCTTAGCTCCTAAGCCCTGTTGAATAACACCAGCGAAGGCTAGTAAAATAATCAAGCGAATTGCGGTATAGCAAGGTCATTCCTTTCACCTAATTTTATTTAGTTGTCATCTTCATATGAAGCACCTGTTAATAGTAGTATGCTTTTGGTTCGGTGCTGTATCCGCATCTTCTCAAAGATTGGCATTTTCCGCAGGACTCGGGCTTGGATCAGAAATCCAAAAAAATGCGCGCCCGGGTATTAGAGCAGCGTTGCATTTCTCGGGATATTACAATCTAAATACAGCACTCAGCCTTGGCATTGAAGTGTCCAATTCGGGTAACTTATCATTATATCCGACAGGGAGTAAATTTGATGAAACGGGGACTATTCAGACCATAGACCCGTCTGGGATGCACGCCAATACTTTGCTTGCCAAAGGCAGGTACAGTTGGCATGAAAAAGATCTTCAGTTATTTGTAGAACTTGGTTTAGGTGTTAATACTTTTTTTTACAAGTATCCTACATTCGATATTGAAAGGGTGGATCATAGGGATTTGGCCATCCAACCCGAAGTTGGTTTTGTAATAGAGCGGTTTCAACTGTCCCTTTGCTATTTTCATGGCGGGAGCACCCCACAGTTCAATAATTTCGATCAGGGCTACGAAGTAAGACTTCCCTCTGTCTCTATCTCAGCACTGTACATAAAAGGCGGCTTTAGATTAGAGGCGCTTAGAAAGAAATAATCAAGGTGTAGAGTGGCCTACCAGAACTCTTCATTACTCAGGTCAAGTTGGTGTTCTTCACCAAACCAGCTGCAAGTGATACGATAGCAATTCCCCTTCCTGCACAAGCATACCCTGAAGTTACGGTAACAGGTGCTAATGATGCGGTGGCAATCCCACTTCCTGCACAAGCGTCCGCGGAAGCTGCGGTGCTAAGGTGCGAAGCTACGGTGGCATACGCAGAAGCTACAGTGTCAGGCGCTAATAATACGGTGGCAACATTTCTTTGTACATAAGCATATACTGATGCTGCGGTATCAGACGCAGGAGATGCGGTGACAATTCCACCTCCTACACAAGCGTACGCGGAAGCTGCGGTGCCAAGGTGCGAAGCTACGGTGGCATACGCAGAAGTTGCGGTGTCAGGCACCGAAGCCCTTATTGGTGTTCTTCACCAACATGCAGGATGGCCGAGCCCTTGTTGGTGTTCTTCACCAACAAGCAGGATGCACCAACAAGCCCTACTCACCCTCATAGTGAGTCAAGAATTCCCAGTTCTTCTCATTCTTCTCATAAAACTTCGAACTTGAATAATGATAGTCTTCTGGGTACTCACAAAGGCCAGCTTTAACTGGGTTATTATGAATGTATTCTAGCTTTTGATCAAATACATGAGAAGACCACAAAGGAACACCTAGAGAATTCCTTTCCCACACCTGATGTTTACGGTCTTTAGCATTTACTAAAAGTTCATTGAGTAATGCAGAATTAGAATTTCGCAATTCTTTCAATATTTGTTGGCCTGTATATTTCAAAAAATCCCTTTGCACATCCTCTCTCTTATGATCTCCAATCATTTGCCATATCAAATGAAAATGATTCGACATAATCACGAACCCATAAACACTGATTCGCTTTTGCCTGGTGAGATAGGTAAGACTTTCAATAATAATGTTCTTGAATCTATCTTCTTTCAAAACATGCCTCCATTCCAGGCACGTGACCGTTAAAAATTCCGGATGTTGCTTTGAATATTCCACCGCAGTTCAAGCTATCACAAGATAAATAAAATAGGATTATCAAGTAGCTAATTTCACCTTGTTCGTTGGTGAAGAACACCAACGAAGGCTAGGAACACCAACGAAGGCTAGGAACACCAACGAAGGCTAGGAAGCCCTTATTGGAGTTCTTCATCAACATGCAGGATGCCTGACAAGTCGCATTCGATTATTACCTTTAATTTATAGTATTGGAATTGTCAAATAGCTTCTTTCATCCTGTTCGTTGGTGAAGAACACCAACGAAGGCTAGAGAAGAAGGCTAGAGAAGCGTGGATTTAACAAAAACTAATCTTATTTCTTGCGCAGTGCCGAATAAGTCCAGAGGGCGCCAGCGCCATCTACCAACCCAAATAAAATAAGCTGAGGGAGAGCCCAACCCAAAACCACGAACACGACAAACCAAAACAAAATCAGCACTCTTGTATAAACGGATAGGGTTAGAAACAGTGCATGATTGGCCGGAGCCATGAATATGTAATAGATACCGATATTAAACACTACCACGCCAAGCACCCGTATCCAAATTTCCTGGGTCTCAGGTAGCTGAAAGGTAGACAGCAATAAATTGGGCACAACCGTAAGGGTGATTCCGAGTATTAATAGGTAATAACCAAAATAATAAATGGATCGGGATGCAGCTGTCATGGGTGATTGGGTTATGGTGGATGAAATGGGGTTATTCAAATCTAAGCAAAAGACAGGAAATGCACATTAGACTTGTACTAAGGATTGAGGAGTACAAATTGATCCTGGCCGGAATCAAATTGAATATTTATTTTTTCCGTTTTAAGCTTCTCCTTTTGAGCCGGATCATTCAGTCCGATATGATATTCAATGGATCTACCTATCTGTGGTAAGGTAAAGTAATAATTTGATTCAATGGGTTCCACATCCTCTTTGAAAAAGAGTGATAAAGATGTTTCTGGAAATACATCCGTAGTTACTTCTCTCAACTCATTATTTTCCCATTGATAGAACTTAGGAGCACCACCACTCACTACATGCGTTATTTCATCCCTGCCATATCCATTCAAAGCGATCAAGTAGGATTTATCGGATTTCCGAAATAAGGCCACCTCAGTATAGGAGAGAGTTCCTCCTCCCGTACCTTCATCTTCAATTTGGATATAGCCATTTTTAATATCTACAATGGATGGATAGTGGCGTACAGCATCTAATGCTCCATCATAATTAAAGTCACTGCCCATATCTTCGATACACACCCATTGATCACCTTGCGCTACCAATACAAACGGATCGATCATTTCTTTCCATCTCAACAAATTATAATAATCAACTACGGTTTTGGGATCAGTGAGGGGTGGTTGATTGATTTCTGACACTGCTTCCGCTGCTGTTTCCTCTTGAGGTGGGGTATCTGCTTTTTCGTCCGACTCAGATTTTGGAGAGGCGCAAGACATCATAAAAACCAACAGTAGTAAGCAACTGATTTTCATAGTAGATAAAGCTAGTGAATTACTCATATATAATGCAAGTCTCAAATTCTAAGTGTAAGCCTTGACTTGAATGATCGTTTGTGAAGAACACCACTCTAATGTAGCCTATAACTTTGTAAGACTGATTACAGAGGTACAACCTGAAGTTTCGTTAACCACGGTCCACACCATAGCGCTCTCGGTGACACTGGTAACCTCACGAATGAAACAACCGCTTACGCCATCAAGGCAATAGGTGAGTGTGTTTCCTGCGGTGGTAAAGTCCCCTATTGATTCTCTGTATGAAGACGATTCAAGGTGCGCATTGCTCTCCATGCTGCCATCCTCACTGAATACATACTCGTGGCAAACTTCGTTTGGACATGCCACATAAGTAATGTTTGGCCTGTTATC
>JAVJOQ010000021.1:0-1504 GCA_040216665.1 Cyclobacteriaceae bacterium
ATGCGCAGCAACTAAAAGTGCAATTGACATATACAACAACAAAAGATTACACTTATCTTTAGGATATAAAACCCCTAATATGGTATTTTATAATGCAGCTTAATTAATGTTTAACCTGTAGCCGTATTCTAGGACGTGACATCACCAAATGCACAAAGATTGGTACAGAAGAAAGAGTTGGACGGTCTCTGATCAAGAGGAATTCTTTGCTAAACTTAATCGAGCCAGGAAAGACAATCGAGCTCAATATCTAAAAATTCAAGCAATGGAGTTCGTAGAAACTGGTAAGCATATGCTACTGGACGCAGCGGAACAATTGCTAAACCGACTTTTAGAGGAATACCCTGATGACAACTTTAACAGAAGTTCTTCGCTTCATACTCTGGGAGACATTTACAAAAGGAGAAACAAATTAGATGTAGCCTTGGAATATTACTGGAAGGCGGTCGAGTTTGAAAAGCAATATCCTAACGTTCAGACTCAGGCAGATATTGATTTCTCTGATTTAGTAGTTAAACTGGAGAAAGTTGAGTCCTATAGCAAGGTTGAAATGTTAATGAACGACCGAGTTAGAAAGTCACTATTTCCAATAGAGAAATATCGTGGTTATTCAATATTATCTATAATTAATAAGCGAACTGGAAAAAATGAGTTATCAGACCATTTCAGGGAACTCGCTGAACAAAATGCAAATAGTGAAACTTCTGGACTAAGATATCACCAGAACTTAGGAACCGTTAAAAAAAGGGACACGTGGTTGGATCGAATTCTAAATGGAAGGTGACAGTGGGTAACATTATGTATGTGTCATGTGCTTCACCGCGTATCTGAAAGAGTGTGCGTCTTACCGCGCCTTTTGTGTTTTTCAAGATAGCTAAGTTTAGAATGACTTACCAGAGGTTATTTCATCTGGCCTCAAGCAGATTCGGCATCTAAGATTGCAATAAGTTCTTCGCTAAGTTTTTCCGATGTTGGAAGGAAACACAAAAGGCGCTATTTTAGTAGTCACTTATGAAAGGTGGCACACGACCACATACATGGGCGTTGTAGGGCATATTTATGGAAGCAACGGAACAAAGGAAATTGGCAGCCAAAGTCGCGCAAGAATTCTGTAACGAGGAAATAACCTTTGATCAATTTCTTGAGCGCTACCCAGATGATACCAAAGATCGGGATATTGAAGATCTATTTGATTTGATTGAACATTGGCCCAAACGTGGTGGCTTATTGGGTGCTAACGAATCCAAATATCAATTCCATCTTAACTCTGTTGGCGAGCTAATCTCCAGATTGACATATTGATTGGCTTTTAAATTTGTTTTTACTGATTGACGGTGAAAAGAAAAATACGCCCTACAACATCATGTATGCGCTATGTGCATCACTGCGTATCTGAAAGTGTGTGCTGCTTACCGTTGCTTTTTGTATTTCCCTGTCTTGGGTAGGATGGAAGTTCTTTCCTGAGGTTCTTTCACCTTTGGCTTCGCGCAGGCTCCGCATCTTT
>JAVJOQ010000028.1:0-92321 GCA_040216665.1 Cyclobacteriaceae bacterium
GAAAGAAAAGGATATAACGTAACGCCATGGATAGGCTAGCCTATCCATGGCGTTACGTTATATAGTAATAATTTAATTATTAACCATAAATGGTATACTTTTGAACTGAAACACTGGTATACTTTTCAAGTGAAATAAGCACAAGTAACCATTTCTCCTCCTAACTGGCTTTGGTTCATCTCTCCATAATTTTTCAAAAGTCGAGATATCTAAATTCCTTTCATACCTGTACCAATTAAGTGCTAAAACAACGAGTATAACCGGAAGTACAGATTCCTTATCAAGGGTTTCTATGTCAGTAAACAATGTAAATAAAGAAAGGGCAGCTACTACAAAACCTAATTGCAGAAGACTAACAACAGCAGACGCATATACCCATGGGGTATCATCCTTTTTTGAATACGCATTATGGACCCTATAGAAGATATAATCAAAAAACTTCATGCTAACTATTTACTTTCGAGTCTATTCACTCTCTCCTTAATTTCTCTAAGCTCTTTAACTAAATCGCTGTACGTGTCTAATTGCATCTTCAGATTATCTATAGTTTTCTCTTGATCTTTAACCGTTTCAATTAACAATGGAATCAATTTATAATACGCTACAGTCTTAAAACCCTCATCATTTTCTGCCACTATCTCAGGAAAGAGTTCTTCTACTTCTTGGGCTATTAAACCTACATCCATCCCCCCACTGGCTTCAATTTGTAACTGAAGCCCATTTATTATATCTAGCAGTTTATAACTGCGATCATTATAAAACTCAACTTCTATCAATCCACGCTCGCCAGTATAATCCCTTGCACTAGAATAAACATAATGCTCAGGTCATAGACAAGCAATCCTTTTTTCTTTTGACAGTACTTCATGGAATCAACAATTACATCTTATAAAGGCCTTGATAGAGCATCTACCCATTGAACTGTGGCAAAAGTGATAAAATGCAATGCTTGATGATTATCAATCTTATATTTAGAAGACATCTTCAAAGATAATACCACTATCAGTCAGTTACAAACTGACCATGATAATAGACCTAAGTTACGCTTCGCTAAACTTAAGCCAGTGAGGGGTCTCTCTTTATATAATGGCCTAGATAGAGCATCTACCCATTGAACTGTGGCAAAAGTGATAAAATGCAATGCCTGATGATTATCAATCTTATATTGAGAAGACATCTTGAAAGATAATACCACTATCAGTCAGTTACAAACTGACCAACATATCAGACTTAAGTTACGCTTTGCTAAACTTAAGCTAGTGAGGGGCAAGTACTGTTCTGCTGCATCAGCAATCCCCCCATTTGTTTGTGCTATCATTCATTAGTATTAATACTTAACAAAATAAAATTCGTCTTTATTTCTTCTAACCCAAATAGTATCACTATCAGCTTTCTTACGTAAAGAATCTCCAGATCTTAAAAATCTCCACATTTCTGTAGTTTCATAATTAGGGTTTACATGGATACCAATACTTACACTATCTCCATGTTCTGTAACAATTAATGACGCTCCTTTTGTGTTTCTAATACTACTAATTATGAGGCTAACTTCATCACCCTTTGAAATTAAGGAATAGGCTTTAAAGGCGTTATCGTTATCAAAAAATGTCTTATAAAGAATAACCATCCCGAATAAGAAAATGAAACCTATGATGAGTTCTTTTACTTTATTCATAATTATCAATCAAATATTAATGGAGTTACAGTGGTCTGACCGGAATTGATATTAAAATCCCACTTTAAAAGCTTCTTCGACCATCCTAGATTGATACCAATTCCAATTACACCCACAAGCTTCAGTTTGTAACTGAAGCCTATTTATTATATATAGCAGTTTGTAACTGCGATCATTAAAAAAACTCAACTTCTATCAATCCACGCTCGCCAGTATAATCCCTTGCACTAGAATAAACATAATGCTCAGGTCATAGACAAGCAATCCTTTTTCCTTTTGACAGTACTTTATGGAATCAACAATTACATCTTTACATAAAGGCCTTGATAGAGCATCTACCCATTGAACTGTGGCAAAAGTTATAAAATGCAATGCCTGATGATTATCAATCTTATATTTGGAAGACATCTTCAAAGATAATACCACTATCAGTCAGTTACAAACTGACCATCATAATAGGAGGGGAATAAGGACTGGCAGTAACAAAAAATCCCGACCTCAATTAAATGAGATCAGGATTTTTAAATAGTATTTTCCTCCAATGTATTACGACTGCTTTTCGGCATAGTCTTTCACCGCATTCCAAACGCGGAAAGTATTTTTATAGCAAATCTTAGCTATATCTTCTTCTGTGTAACCTCTTTTCAATAATTCGAAAATCACGTTGGGGTACATCGATACGTCTTTTAATCCATTAGGTAAGCTATTGCCCACACCATCAAAGTCAGAACCAAAAGCAACATGATCAATGCTTGTTAAAGCCACCACATTGTCTATATGATCAACGACAATTTTAACATCTGCGTACACGTCATTATCAACCGCATATTGGTAAGCATAAGCCTTGTACACTGAGTCTGCATCGGTGAGTTTATTTTGAGCCTTGTAGTTTACCAAATGCTCATCCATAGCCTTAAAGCGTTCTCTCGACTCTTTGGAGAGGAAAGTAGAACCGAAGTTGATATGAATAACTCCACCATTTTCAGCTAAAACTTTGATCATGTCATCTGACATGTTTCGCTCAAACCCGGGCGTATATTTTCTGCAAGAACTATGAGAGGCAATGGCTGGCACCTTCACTGTTTTCATCACATCGTAAAAAGCACTGTCCGAAACGTGCGAAATATCTACCATGATACCGACTTTATTCATCTCTTTTACCACTTCCACTCCAAATGGACTCAACCCATTCCAAGTGCCTGTAGTATCATAAGAGGAATCAGAAATCTGATTGTCAGTGGCATGTGTCAAAGTAATATATCGAATGCCTCTATCGAAAAAGTATTTTACGTTAGCCAGATCCTTTTCAATCGGCGCACCATTCTCCATACCTAAAGGAAGAGAGACCAACCCTTTTTCGAAATTTGCCTCGACTTCAGCGGGAGATGTGGCCATGGCAAATAATTTAGGGTAGTTCACCGGTAGTTTTTCTACCATAGTAATCAATGAGTCAGCAAATCTTTTGGCTCCACCAGTGACTTGATAATTAGAAGGAATATAAATCGACATAAATGGTGCATCAAGTCCACCTGCTTTTGTTTTAGGATAATCGAAGTTACCTTCTGTCTCGGTAGATACATCCATGATTTCTTTGCGAAGCATGAAACCTGCCTTCTTCATCCTGTATGGCAAGTCCACATGACCATCTACCATAATATATTTGTGAGCTAGGTCGTCTGCGAGTTTCATCAACTCTTCATCCGTTGGCGTATTAGCTTGCTTCTGCTCAGGTGCCGAGCAAGCGAGCATGGTCAAAGCCAGTAAAAATGATAATAATCTTGTCATTGTCTGTTTTAGTTAGATTTTTTCTAAGCCGCAAATTATGGATTAATATGTCTCTGAAAAAACCATTGATATAAAAGCTATATTTCTAAGGCTCGTTGAATTGACCACCAACTAACGTCTCTTCGAAAAAGAAACGACTGAAAGAATCACAATTCAAAATCGTTTTTAACCAAAAAAACCTCGCCAATTGCTTGACGAGGTTTTAATATTTATCAGGATTTCATAATTACTCCTGTATTTTAACTTCAATAGTTATAGTCCTATCTGTTGGGCCTATTCCGGCAGTTTCAACAACCTTCGCAAGACCGACTTTTGATTCCCTATCAGTATCAAGCACAAAACCAAACACATTTCCAGCACTTAAGCCACTAACTCTCGTATCACTCGCTGCTACTTCACCATATTCATTCATCAATGCTGTTTCGTTATTTATTGCATCGAATTCTGCCACAGTAGTTGTTAAAACCTTAAACTTAGTTTCATTTTTAGTTACCAAATTCTCTAAATTAACCGGCGTTGTTGCATTGTTAAAAGCAATAATAGCATTCGCATCACCTACCGCACCGATAGCATATTGACTAGTATTTCCATACCAGAACACAAAATCAAGCTTGATTTGGTTTTCTTCCTGAAAAGCAGCATTTACGCCATATACGGCATCATCTACGGCATCATAAAAGCTACCGCCATTTGCGTTACTCTGTCCGAAAAGCATTTTTGAAGTGTGAGATACAATCCCAGGTGACACAATCGAAAATGCAAAGTCTACAGTATCTGTTTGGCCTGCATCATCTGAAGCTACAAACTTGATAGAGGCAGTTGCGCCAACTTGTGCTGTTGTGGTTTGTATCCAACCTATCTTGATATCATTGGCAACAGTAGTTCCAGCATCCAAATTCAAATCATTTCTGTTAATTGGATCTTGAGTAAGTGACCCTGAAAAGAAAAGTGTGTTAAATCCTCCAGCAGCTGTAATATCAATCGTGAACTCTATCGAGTCACCAGCAATCACTTCTCCACCATTCGCTAAAGCACCAGATCCCGTGATTGCTGTTACTGTAACTGAAGGCGGATTAGAAAGATTTACATCTTCTTCATCATCGCTACAGCTTAATAGAAATGTAAGCGCAAATACGCTTGTTAGTAGTAATAAATTTTTTAATAAATTTTTCATATTGTTCAATTAGTTTTTTGCTTGTTTTATTTAAACGGCTTCAATAATTAGCACGAAGTTCTGTCATTTTCCCAACGATACCAAGGTTTTACTGTGAAACACATCAGATTTTCGGTCGAATTGTATAATCCATCGGTAGACAGAGACACATCCTTTTTCTCATTGGTTGGACTTAGTCTTTCACGATTAGTGAATTATCGTTGACATGCTGCCACTTTTTAAGTACTTTACAGTAAAATATTGTCTTTTAAATAGCGAATTCTACTACTGAATATTGCGATTTTAATTTTTTATGACATTTTTGTATTCACAAACTCCTGCTTAATCGATTAAATAACATGACTGATCCAATTTCACCAGAATTACTTGCAGCTTGGAATAAATATGGGCAAATACTTGCTTTTGCCTTGGCTGGGATAGGAATACTCATTCTCCTAGGCCACTACGTAAAGCTGTTGACCACAAAAGATAATAAAGATCGTTACGACTACATTAATATGCACGAGATCAACTTATTGTGGTATGGTATACTATCAATAATGATTGGATTAGCGATATATGTCAATACCTTGGCCGCCAAACAGTCTTGGCTTTGGTTTTTCGTCATACTATTCATGGCTGGCATGGTGGCAATGATTGTTGGCGTCATTATCCAGAACGTGCTAAAATTTTACTACCCTTTCTTTATAGAGAAACGCTTAAAGAAATTAAGGTTCTCACCAAGAATTTCTCCTGATGGAAGAAAAATGAAACTCTTGAGTGAAGAAGAAGAAGACGTATATCTAGATAAAGGTATGCAAGCAGAAGAGGATGCATTTTCTGTGGACTATGATGTCTGGATTGATGAAATCTCAGGATTTACCAAAATAGAAAAATACAATGGTAGAATGCATGCATTACAATGCAACGAATGCAATTACCAAACGCTGAAAGTAGTCAATGAAGAAATAGTACAGGTCGCTAGCGAAACAGAGGAAGGTGAACTTATGAAGTACTACGCTTGTGGATACTGTGGGCACAAACAGCGTAAATCTTTCACAATCACAAAACTAAAACCTGAAGAGGTACAGTAGGAAAGTCGTCCTTTAAAGAAAATTAAAAGCCCGCAAATAGCGGGTTTTTTTATTTCATCATTTTTGAATGATCCAGTGATTATTCGCGTTATCGATGCATACTTGGATCTGAAATATTTAATGACAATCTGAACATAGACATGAGGAAACCTTTCAACCTTCAAAATTGGATTGACGAAAATCGAAATTTGCTGAAACCACCTGTAGGTAATAAAAACCTCTTCGTTGACGCAGGTGACTATATTGTAATGATCGTGGGTGGACCAAATGCGCGCAAGGATTATCACTTCAATGAAACAGAAGAACTTTTTTACCAACTGGAAGGATCAATCATTGTGAAAATTCAAGAAAATGGTGAAGCCGTAGATATTGCAATCAATGCTGGTGACCTGTTTCTATTACCCGCAAAAGTGCCTCATTCGCCCATAAGAAGCGAAGGTTCTGTTGGCCTTGTCATCGAACGAAAAAGAGATGCACTACACCAAGATGGCTTACTCTGGTACTGTGAAAATTGCAATCACAAGCTTTATGAAAATTATTTCCACTTAGAAAATATTGAAAAGGACTTTTTGCCAGTTTTCAAGAAATTCTATGAATCCGAAAGTTTAAGAACTTGCGACAACTGTGGAAAAACAATGACCGCTGACTCTAGGTTTGTAGATTAAATTATTCATTAAACGCATCACTTCAGACAACCACATGGAATTCCAAAGTTCAAAAGAGTTTGCACTATCATTGGATAAAAAGGATCAATTGGCTCACTTTCAAGACCAATATCATTTTCCAATACGAAATAATCGTAAAAGCATTTATTTCTGTGGTAACTCTCTTGGGCTTCAGCCAAAACAAACAAGAACTTTCATTAACAATGAACTGGATAATTGGGCGCAAAACGGTGTAGAAGGACACTTTTTAGAACCTAAGCCTTGGGTAAGGTATAGTGACCTTACCAAACCAAGCTTGGCTAAACTTGTGGGTGCTCAGACCAACGAAGTGGTGAGCATGAATAACCTGACCACAAATCTTCATTTGATGCTTGCGTCCTTCTATTATCCCAAAGGAAAACGCACAAAAATATTGTTAGAAAAAGGTGCATTTCCTTCTGACCATTATGCTGTAGCGTCTCATATCAAGAGACTAGGATTGAATCCAGATGAGCACATGGTTACCATTGAGCCAAGCGAAGGCTATAATTTCAGCACGGATGAGATAATAAACAAAATAGCAGATTTAGGCGAGGAATTGGCATTAGTCCTATTTCCCGGAGTTCAATATTATTCAGGCCAATATTTTGATATGGGCACCATTAGTCGTGCAGCACACGAGATTGGTGCTTACGCGGGGTTTGATCTGGCGCATGCCATGGGAAACTTACCTATGAGCCTACATAAAGATGATGTTGACTTTGCCACATGGTGCAGCTACAAGTATTTAAATGCCGGACCAGGCAGTGTATCTGGTATTTTCGTTCATGAAAAACATTCGTCCAATCCAGATTTCCCTAAGCTTACTGGCTGGTGGGGGCATGCGCTGGCTAACCGATTTGAAATGAACAACAAATTTGTTCCTGCGGATGGCGCAGATGCTTGGATGCTTTCTAATCTAGATATTTTACCGATGACTGCCCACATTGCTGCTTTAGATCTTTTCGATCAAGCTGGTATTGAGAATCTTAGAGAAAAAAGCATACGCTTAACAGGGTTTTTAGAATATCTATTAATCACTGATGAAGTATTGACAAACAGAATTTCCATTATCTCCCCTGAAGACCAATCAGCCAGAGGTTGTCAATTATCTGTAAAAGTTGAAGGAGGCAAGGAAATATTCCATTCCTTGATCGAAGCTGGAGTTATATTGGACTGGCGGGAACCCGGCGTTATACGTTTGGCTCCTACGCCTATGTACAATAGCTTTCTTGACGTTTGGGAATTTTTTGAAATATTAAAAAATATTTATGCTAGGCAAAAATAAGGTAGCTATTCTAGGTGCTGGACTCGTAGGGTCGCTACTCAGTATTTTATTGAAGAAACGTGGAGTACAAGTTGATGTGTTCGAGAAACGCGGAGACATAAGGCTTAGCAACCGCGAAGAAGGTCGGTCCATCAATATGGCGCTTAGCGATCGTGGCATTAAATCATTAAAACTTGCCGGAGTTTATGATTCCGTATCGTCATCACTGATACCCATGAAAGGCCGAATGATGCATAGCATTGAAGGCAATCTGACCAGTCAGGCTTATGGCATGTCAGGGCAATATATTAACTCGATTTCAAGAAACGAACTTAACAAACATCTCATAGGTGAATCAGAAAAACTTGGGGTTAAATTTCACTTTAACTCTCCAGTAAAACAGATAAATGTTGAAACGAATCAATTAGGTTTTACCTCAGAGAAGGGTTTTTACGAAGCGCAATACGATGCACTTATAGGAGCCGACGGAGTAAATTCAATCCTAAGAAGCAATCTACTGAGTGAAGAAGACCAAAATGAGCAAAGAGCTCTCGAGCATGGTTATAAGGAGCTGTCTATACCCTCTATCAACAATGAATTTGCCTTTGACCCAAACCACTTACACATTTGGGCACGGGGTAGGTTTATGCTTATTGCTTTACCCAATCCAGATAAAACCTTTACGGCAACCTTATTTCTACCCTACAAGGATAAAAAAGATTCCTTTCAGAAGCTGACGACTAAGGAGGCAGTTGATAAGTTTTTCAAGAAGTATTTCAGAGATGTCTTCGATCAAATCCCAGATCTTAACTTTCAGTTTTTCAACAATCCTACCTCTAAACTTGGAATGATCAAGTGCAATCCTTGGCACAAGCATCAGTCATTACTGATTGGCGATTCGGCACACGCCATTGTTCCTTTTTATGGGCAAGGCATGAATGCCGGGTTTGAAGATTGTCGGATCTTCGTCGAAACTTTAGAACAATACGATTTCAATTGGAGTAAAGCCATGGATAGCTATCATCGCGACCGGAAAAAAGACACAGATGCCATCGCCTATCTAGCATTGACTAATTTCATAGAAATGCGAGATCATGTGAATAGTGATCGATTCCTAGCCCAAAAGAAACTGGAAGCGGCACTTCATAAAGCATATCCTGAGGATTGGCTACCATTGTATTCAATGGTCACTTTCAGTGAGATGCCTTATAGTGAAGCGCTAAAACTAGGTGAAATACAACAAGACTTGCTCAATGAAATTACAGATTTAAAGGATTTTGAGACAATCGATATGAAAAAATTAATTGAGTCTTTTAAAAGTCGAGTCCTAAACGCTCAGATAACATCTCAATAGTTTCTTGTTCGATAGCAGAAATTCCGTCTGCAGCGTTGGCAAAAAGGTACATTGACTCAAGCACAAACTCCTTGTCGGTGCGACTGTCCTGAATATGGTTCTTAAGTGTATTTAAAAACTTCTTTTGCCATTTCTCAATGTTGTCTAGAAGGTATCTAAACTCAGTACGGAGCGCTTGTTCTACTTGCTCCTGATCTTGATCATTAGCATAACCAATTGCAAGGCCTTTCGCTGTTTGAACTACTCCTTCCCACTCGCCATCATCTAATACACCATCGCACATGCAAACAATCAAAGACGGGTATAAGTTGAGTAAATACTTGAATTGATCTAGGGAGATATTAGTTTTACGAGTCTTTTTATACTCTTCGAAAAGTTGTTCGGCTTGGCTCATAAGTATTGGTTCAGCGTTCATGACTGTAGAATTTAAGTAAAATTGAATATAAAACTTATTGATTAGGATTATAATAAACTGGCATTCCTTAATAATGTTCATATTTTATGATTTTTTTATACTATTTTAATATTTAATCAATTGAAAGTAGCTGTAATAGGAAGTGGAATTGGTGGCTTGGCCTCAGCGATTAGATTAGCTGCAAAAGGCCATAAAGTAGAGGTTTTTGAAGCCTATGCAAAACCCGGAGGCAAGCTATCGGAAATAAAAAACAAAGAATATCGGTTCGACGCTGGGCCATCTCTTTTCACACTGCCAACTCTGGTTGACGAGCTTTTTGAATTAGCGGGCGAGAATCCAAGAGAACATTTCAATTACGAGAAATTACCTATTGTTTGTAATTATTTTTACCCTGATGGCACTGAATTTTCGGCTTATGCCGATCAAGAAAAATTTATCGATGAGTTAAGTAGTAAACTGGGAGAAAAAGAGTCAAGCTTAAGAAAAGCACTTTCCAAAAGCAAAGAATTATACGATACCCTTGCCGATCTATTTGTTTTTAGTTCCCTCCAAGATATTCGCACTTTTTTATCCAAAAAGGCCTTCTCTGCTTATGCTAAAATGCCTTTTTTAGGTTTTACCAAAACAATGAGCAGAGCTAATGAGCAGTTATTTAAAAATTCAAAAACTGTTCAGTTTTTCAATAGGTTCGCGACCTATAACGGGTCTGATCCTTATAAGACACCTGCTACCATGAATATCATACCCCACTTGGAAATGGGCATAGGTGCTTTTTTTCCAAAAGGAGGCATGTATTCCATCCCTCATTCACTTTACGAATTAGCGACGAGACAAGGTGTAATATTTCATTTTAACAGCCCTATTGATCTTATCCTTTTAAAAGATAGACAGGCCATTGGCGTGCGATCAAACAACATAGACCACCATTTTGATCGCATCGTGAGTAATGTGGACGTTGTAAATACTTATAAACACCTATTACCAAGTATTAGGCCTCCAAAGTTGATTGTGAATCAACCAAAGTCGAGTTCTGCATTGATTTTTTACTGGGGAGTGAAAAAGCAATTTGAGAAGCTTGATCTTCATAATATTTTCTTTAGCCAAGATTATAAGTTAGAATTTGACCACATATTTAATCGTGGATCTATATTCGAAGACCCTACGATATATGTAAACATAAGCTCAAAAAACAATGCTAGTGATGCTCCCAATTATGGTGAGAATTGGTTTACAATGATCAACGTTCCCAACAATCAAGGTCAAGATTGGGACTTACTTATTGCACAAGCTCGCTCAAATATGATCACAAAGCTCTCTGCCATTTTAAAAGTAGATATGGAAGCGTTGATAGAAACTGAAGACATCCTTGAGCCCAGATCTATTGAATCAAGGACGGGCTCGTCACTGGGCGCGCTATATGGAAACAGTTCCAATAACCTGTTTGCTGCGTTTTTACGACATGCCAATGTAAGTAAAAGAGTGAAAAATTTATACTTCTGTGGTGGAAGCGTTCATCCTGGCGGAGGTATTCCTTTAAGTCTATCTTCCGCAAAAATTATGGCAAAGTATTTTCGCTAAGTTTACTGTCCATTAATTCAGGATCAGGAAAAATTGCTTTGTAATTGTCATAATAAGAGAGGACTCTTTTGACATAATCGACAGGCTCAGTGCCGCGGCAATAACCAAACTCCACTATCGGGTCAGTATAATACTTTGGTTTCGATTTTAAAATAAGCATTTCAGCAATCACCTCGTCCCAGAGTTGGGGGTCTTTACCATATTTTACCGCCAATTTAATGGCGTCATTTACATGTCCATGCCCTACATTATAACTCCCCAATACAAATTTCAAGCGCTCATTTGGATCGTCAATCTTTTTAGACCAGTATTCTTTTAACCACAGCAAATGTTGCGTTCCAGCATAAATATTTCGTTCGGGAGATAATAAGTCTACCACGCCGTACTCCTCTGCACTCTTAGGCATGATCTGCATTAAACCAACAGCACCGGCCCATGACTTGGCTTCCGGGTTGAATTTTGATTCCCTATATATTTGGGCGGCAAGTAACCTCCAGTCCCAATCAAGCTGAGCAGCTGATTCCTTAATCATGTCGTCATAAGGAGAGATTTCACCTCCAGATAGTGAATTATACTTACTCTGTGACCGTACAAGAGAGCGTTTCCTGCTTTTAAAATATTTATCATAGATGACGTGATACTCTACAGTCTTTCTCATTTTCAAAATCCAATCATCTAACTCAAGCAAAAGACTATCTGCATTTTTCCTTACTCCCCAAGCCAGTTGTTGGGGCAGACTAATCTGCATATTTACATCCAGATTATTGTAGTACATGGCATTTACAAGTGCAACATCTTCTTCTGCTACTGTGTAATCGTACTGACCATTTGCAACTCTCTGTATGATTGATTCCGTTTCAAGAGAAGGGAATTCCTCGATAATAATGATATCACCACCGATTTCGTTGGACAGGTTTTCAAGTCTTTCAAGATATGCCGAGTGATGCCTCACATGTACTTTTTTCCCAATAAGATCAATTGGATTACGAATCAAAGACTTCTCGATTTCATGAAGCTTCATCCCTCGCCAGTTTTTCGGTTTTCTCTGAATCAAAACCTGACTTACAAGATTGTGATAAGCCGTAAAGTCAATTCTTTTTTGACGCTCTTTCGTTACCGTTAAATTGTAAGCAAGTACATCGCCCTCACCCCTATTTAATTGGTTGAAACCTTCTTCCAAACTTGAGGTGACATTGATCCGAAGCTCTAAATCGTGAAGTTCAGCAAATCTTTGAAGTAGCTCATATTCATATCCCATGGTTTTACCCTTGTATATGAACAACCCTGTGGAACTATTGTCCATAATTGCGATAATGTAACCGCGCTCCTTGATTTTTCTAAAATCAAAGTCTACTATCTCTTCCTTAGGAGCGGTTTTTTCAGGCACTCTCTGATCAACTGAAGATGTATTTCTACATCCGAGGAGCAGGCTTATAAGTATTACAGAGATCGATATGGCTTCACGGAACTGCATTGCAGTAGGAATAATACCGATTTATAGGGAAGAAAACCAGAAACTGGTCAAAAACTATGTTTTGGTTTGCCTAATAAACTTTCTCTACTTGCAACATTTTTGACGCTTGAAGATAGATTGCTTCTGGGTCATACCCGCATTCGCTATGAAGCTCGGACTGCTCTCCGTGCTCAACAATTCTATCTGGTATTCCTAGGCGCACTACATCTGCCTTGTATTGATGATCAACCATGAATTCCAAAATAGCAGAACCAAATCCACCTACAACACATCCATCTTCAACAGTGATGACCTTAGTGTATTTTTTAAATATTTCATGGAGTAGTTTTTCATCTAATGGCTTTGCAAAACGCATATCATACACCCCAATGTCAATTCCTTGACCTTGAAATTTGTTTGCTACTTCAACCGCGTAGTTTCCAACATGACCAATGCTCAATATAGCCAACTCTTCTCCGGCCTTAACTTCACGTCCATTACCTATTGGTATTTTCTTAAAAGGCGTTTTCCACTCCGGCATTACTCCAGCTCCTCTCGGATATCTAATGGTAAATGCTCCATCCTTATAGAGAGAAGCACTATACATAAGGTTTCTCAATTCCTCCTCATTCATTGGCGCTGATACCACCATGTTAGGTATGCATCTCATGAAAGACAAATCATAGGCTCCATGATGAGTTGGGCCGTCTGCACCGGCAACTCCTGCTCGATCAAGACAAAATACAACAGGTAATTTTTGTATACATACATCATGAATGACCTGATCATAAGCACGCTGCATGAAAGTACTATAGATGTTGCAGAAAGGCGTTAATCCCTGTGTAGCAAGTCCTGCCGAAAAAGTTACGGCGTGCTGCTCAGCGATACCGACATCAAAGGCACGGTCAGGCATTTCTTTCATCATGATATTCATGGAAGAACCACTTGGCATAGCAGGTGTAATACCCATGATTGTTTTATCATTCTTGGCCAGTTCAACCAAGGTATGACCAAAAACTTCTTGGTATTTCGGTGGTTGCGGATTAACTGGAACTGATTTATGTATCTCACCAGTTATTTTATCAAATTTTCCTGGTGCATGCCATTTGGTTTGGTCTTTCTCAGCCAAAGAATATCCCTTTCCTTTGACTGTAACGCAATGAAGAATTTTCGGGCCTTTGATATCTTTTAAGTCTTTGAGAACTTGAACAAGATGATTCACATCGTGACCATCCACTGGTCCAAAATATCGTAAATTCAATGACTCAAACATGTTTGATTGCTTGAGCAAAAAGGATTTCACACTGTTCTCGACATTAGCAACAATATCTCGAGCATTCGGTCCAAACTTGCTGATCTTGCCCAAGATTTTCCAAATGTCATCCCTGAACCGATTATAAGTATGAGATGTGGTGATGTCGGTCAAGTAATCTTTTAGCGCCCCAACATTCGGGTCGATCGACATGCAATTGTCATTGAGAATAATAAGTAGGTTTTTGTTGGAATCACCAGCATGATTCATCGCCTCGAAAGCCAATCCTCCCGTCATAGCTCCATCACCTATTACCGCAATGTGCTGACGTTCTGCTTCGCCTTTATATTGCGAGCCAAATGCCATGCCTAATGCAGCTGATATGGAAGTAGAGGAGTGACCGACACCAAAAGCGTCGTAAGGACTTTCACTTCTTTTGGGAAAACCAGACATTCCACCGTATTTCCGGTTCGATGGAAAATCATACATCCGACCAGTGAGTATTTTGTGTCCATAAGCCTGATGTCCCACATCCCAAACCAGTTGATCATCGGGCGTATTGAAAACATAATGTATGGCAGCCGTTAATTCAACAACGCCAAGACTAGCACCAAAATGACCACCATAAATGGAGACATTATCAATAATAAAATCTCTCAGCTCTTGACAAAGACGGGGGAGATCTCTCTCATCGATTTTTTTTAAATCATCCGGAGATGATATTTGCGCTAAAAGCGCTCCTGGTTTAATATCCATAGATTATTGTTATGGGGTTGATTGCAGAACTTTCCCGGAACACAATTGTTTTTCAAAACTCAAAAGGTAAAGGTAATTTATATTTCTACTTTGCCCTAAAATGAGTTTTAATTGTAGCTTTGAATAATTGTGAGTGATAAAGTTTCAAAAGAAGGTTTCGAAATAAAGCTTCCCCTTTTTGAAGGGCCATTTGATCTATTGTTGTTTTTTATAGAACGAGATGAGTTAGACATCTATGATATTCCGATTTATAAAATCACAGAGGATTTTTTAGATTATATACATCATCTTGAAAAACTTAATGTGGAGCTGGCCAGTGAATTTATATTGGTTGCTGCGACCTTAATGCGCATTAAAGCAAAACTCCTTCTCCCAAGACCGTCGATAGACGAGCAGGGTAACGAGATTGATCCTCGGGAAGAATTAGTGAGGCATTTGCTGGAATATAAGCGATATAAATCCGTAATCGGTGAATTATCGAAGCTGGAAAAAGACAGACTCGACAGAGAATCACGTGGAAATCTTCTCGATGAAATAAAAAAACTTTCAGAAAATATTGATGTAGAATCCGAACTTCAAGATCTCGACTTATATAAAATGATGAGAGTATTTGAGAAAGTGCTTTCGCGGTATGAATTGGAAAAGAACAAGCCCATTCATCAAGTAGTGCAGTACGCTTTTACTATTTCAAGCCAAAAAGACTATATCATCAATAGATTGCTAAAAAGTGTCAACGGTAAAATTTCGTTTGCGGAGATGGTCAGCGAAAAACCAGAAAAAATTCTGGTAATATTCAATTTTCTGGCAATATTAGAATTACTTCAACTCAACCAAGTGACCTTACATATTGGCGAAGGTTTCAACAACTTTTGGGTAGAAAAACTAGATCCCGAACCAGTATCGGGATCCTAGTCGGAATTATTTATTAATATCTTTCCAAGCTTGAAAAGAAAAATGATGCTTCGATATTCGCATTCTCATCAGAATCAGAGCCATGAACAGCATTTGCTTCGATCGAAGTAGCAAACAATTTTCTGATAGTTCCGTCCGCAGCATCTGCAGGATTAGTTGCTCCTATCAATGTTCTAAAATCCGCTACCGCATTTTCTTTGTGTAGAACTATGGCGATAATTGGTCCTGACGACATATACTTCACTAAATCGCCATAAAATGGTCTCTCTTTATGAACTTCATAGAAACCACCTGCTTTTTCCTCAGATAATCGCGTTAGCTTCATTGCTCCTATTGTAAACCCTGCCTCCTCAATCATTTTGATTATTGCGCCACTATTACCTGCTGCATATGCATCAGGTTTGATCATTGTGAATGTTGTTTTTTCTGCCATTTTGTATTTATAATTTGTCAATTTCTAAATCAGCTGCAAAGCTAATATTGTAATGCGATTAATGAGAGACAAACTAATATTTTGTAATTATTGCCTTTTCTTGTGACTTTTGCGATTCACTTCTTGTCAGATGGCAATTATTAATGAAGAATATTAAGGACTTTTCAGCCTATTTGGCAATTCCTAAGACAATCACCATAACTACCCATGCAAGCCCCGATGCTGATGCATTGGGTTCGTCGCTTGGTTTGTATCACTATCTCAAAAAAAGAGGGCATGAAGTTTATGTTGTTACTCCTACGGATTATCCCGATTTTCTTTGTTGGATGAAAGGAAACGATGATGTCATTGTAAATGGAGACGACACTTTAGAAAAAATAACAAATATCATTGCGGAATCAGATCTTATTTGCTGCCTTGATTTTTCGAGTTTAAATAGAATAAAAAATTTGGGAGAACTTGTTCGATCGAGTACAGCAAAGAAACTCCTCGTTGATCATCATTTAAACCCCGAACATTTCGCGGATTTTGAATTCTGGAACAAAAAAGCCGCAGCAACAGCCGAATTGATCTATGACCTTATCATCCTGCTCAATGGAAAAGATAAAATAGACGCTGATATGGCAGAATGCCTTTACGCTGGCATCATGACCGATACAGGTTCTTTTAAACACCCTTCTACTTCAGCAAAAATTCATAGAATAGTAGCCGAACTTATTGATCTTGGTGCGGATGCCAACAAAGTAAGTAGAGCCATTTATGATACGAACTCACTCAATCGATTAAGATTCATTGGCTATTCGTTGATGGAAAAATTGACCGTTGACAAAAAAGCGCAACTTGCCTATTTTGTGATCAACCAAGAAGAGCATGACCGATTCGATCTGAAATCAGGAGATACGGAAGGCCTTGTAAATTATGCACTTTCGATCAAGGATATTGTGATTGCCGCCATCATCATGGAAACAAACGGAGAGGTGAAAATGTCCTTCCGCTCTGTTGGCGATTATGCAGTCAACTCCTTTGCAGAAGACCATTTTAATGGAGGAGGCCATAAGAATGCCGCAGGTGGAATCTCTCATGATAGCCTAGAAAATACCGTCCAGAAATTCAAGTCACTCATACCGAAAATCAATCCTTAATAATGGTAAGAAATAGCCTCTTGCTATTCTTGGTAATGTATCTGATCAGTTGTGGAACAGACCAATCATTCAAAACTGAGTCTGGGTTCAAGGTTCGATACATCACACGGAGTGAAGGTGAACCGACACAAGCTGACTCCATATTGATGGTTTTCATGAAACAGCGTGATCACAAAGGCAATACTTTGCACCACTCCTACCCCACAAAACCCCTAATACTACGATTTTCTAAAGAAGAAAATGCCGGCCATCTTTGGGAGGTTATAAGTAGTATGAATGTTGGAGACAGTGTCGCTTTTGAAACAACTGCGCAAGATCTCTTCGGAAAAACTTACAAGCTCAAAGTGCCTGATAGTATCCCTCCCACAAGCTCAATCGAAATAGGCCTCAAAGTCGTGCGTCAATTTTCAGATATTGGTTTTGCTAAGTATAACGTTCTATCAGAACTTAATACTGGTATCAGCGCTAATGATAATAATGCCGCGACTTTACAAGAAAAGCTCATTTCCGATGGAGATTCTATAGACAACTATCTCATGGTGAATAATATAGTGGCTACTACTACGGCATCTGGTTTAAGATACATGATCAAAAAACAAGGACAAGGTGAGAAAATTAAATCCGGTGATACTGTCGTTGTTCAATATATTGGTCGACTTTTGAGCGGTGAGATATTTGACTCGTCCTATGAAAGAAAAGAAGCTTTTGAACTAACCGTAGGAAACGGTGAAGTAATTAAAGGCTGGGATGAAGGTTTAGGGCATCTAAATAAAGGCACAGAAGCAACCTTATATATTCCAAGCCCGTTGGCTTACGGCTCAAGAAAACCGAATCCAAGTATCCCAGCTTATGCCATTATGGTTTTTGATATTGAAGTAGTTGATGTGAAGATGAAATGAAGATGAAAAAATTATTTTTAATAGTGCTTGTTGGCACAATTTGCCTTTTTAATATTTCCTGTGGAGAGGGAAACGTCGTGGAAGTAATAGATCCGGATGTACAATTTGAAGCAGACTTGGAGACGATTCGCGATTATATTGACCTAAAGGGCTACACTAACATAGACACCACATCGAGTGGTGCATTTTATACCATTCTTGAAGAGGGTACTGGTGAGGAGATCAAGTTAAATGACATTATTTCCTTCAATTTCATATTAAGTTCTGCAGAAGATGACCTGATATACCAAACCTCGATATTACAACTCGCACAAGATGAAGAAATTTTCGGATCAGGAAGAGTATATGAGCCAGAAATATGCACATATACAAACGGACCTTGGTTTGTAAATCCTCTAACAAGAGTTTTTAATACCCCATTTGCCGAAACTGGTTACAAAGAAGGGGTGATTGCTTCTTTAGGGAAACTAAAGATTGGCGGTCGCGCGATGATATTGATTCCTTCCCGTTTGGCATTTAGCAGCACGCCCATTACCGCTTGGGGCTACCCAGCGAATACGCCAGCAGCGATAGAGATAAGACCCGTATATAGAAGATAATGGAATTATATTTCGCATCTCATAACGCCAATAAGCTTGTAGAAATACAGAAAATACTGCCTTCATTTATTTCTCTAAAAAACCTAGATGACCTGGGTCTTACAGAAGAAATAGTAGAAGATGGAAAGACAATAGAGGAAAATTCTCTGATCAAAGCGTCTTATGTTTTCAAAAACTACCATGTCGCATGCTTTGCGGATGACACAGGATTAGAGGTCAATGTCCTCAATGGAGAACCGGGTGTATACTCGGCGAGATATGCAGGCGCTCAAAAAAACAGTGGCGACAATATGGATCTTCTGCTAGATAAGTTGGCTGACAAAACTGATAGAAGCGCTCATTTTAAAACGGTCATCACATTCATATCTAGCGCTAAAGAAAGTATTCAGTTTGAAGGAATAGTTAAAGGGCACATTCTGAATGAGAAAAAAGGCATAGGTGGCTTTGGGTACGACCCGATATTTGTACCCGAAGGATATGACACCACCTTTGCAGAAATGGATTTGTCCGAAAAAAATAAAATCTCTCATAGAGCACTTGCATTCCAAAAATTAGTATCTCATCTCGAAACGTTTAAACCATGAGTAACCCAATCATAGTAGGTATATCTGGTGGTTCAGGCTCGGGGAAAACGCTTTTTTTAAGAGCCTTGATGGATAGCTTTAAGTCTTCAGAAGCAAGTTTGCTTTCATTAGATAATTATTATAAACCACGAGCGGCGCAACCAAAAGATGATAAAGGAATAGAGAATTTCGACTTGCCCGAATCACTTGATCGTGAAAGGTTTTACAAAGATCTTCAGGCATTGAAAAATGGAGAGGATATCAGCATTATGGAATACACGTTCAACAATAGTGCTGCTGAGTCAAAGAAAATCAAGATCAAATCAACTCCAATAATAGTTGTCGAAGGAATTTTTACTTTTTTTTTCGAAGAAGTTCGTGAGCTATTGGATCTGAAAATCTACATAGAAGCGCCAGACTATCTCATGCTCACACGAAGAATTACGAGAGACGCTGAAGAGCGCGGATATGACCTAAGTGACGTTCTCTATCGATTCCAGCACCATGTAACCCCATCTTACAAAAGATACATAGAGCCACATAAACATGATGCTGACCTGATCGTACCAAACTACAAAGGCTTCAATATGGCACTAGACGTAATCTTAACATTTCTCAAAAACAAAATGAGAAATTAAAAGCTCTTAAGTTTTTGTCATTAATTTCTATACTTTTGTGCCGCTTTGAAAGCAAAGAATAACATATCGAACAGGAATGTAGTAGTGGTGCTAGGATTAATAGTTTCTATATTGATTCTATGTACTAGTAATCATCAATTTACCTCTCAAGAAAAAACAGCAGCGGATCAAGGAGAAGAATCGTCAGAGATTCCTCAGCTTGGTGTCAAATCGTTTGATATATTAAACTCTTCGGCCCATATCGAATTGGATCACCAGTTTGTGCTAGTAAGAGAAATCGTCGAGGAGTCAGATGAGGAGATTGCACGAGATTTCAAACATCAAGTACAATCTCACTGCATTCGAGGCTTTCAAATACTTTTCCGGCTTATCATATCGCCAAACGCACCCTAGTTTTTCATTAGAAAAGCTTAAAGGAAGGTATTTTCATTAAATAATTTTCGCTAAAGCTCCCTTGCACGGTATAAACACCGAGTAATTGAATTCACTGGTGAGATTTCAATTTCTTTGAATCAAGCCCCTTATATCTCAATAATTTTTTTTTAAAAACAATCGATTAAGTGATGTATCAAAATATTGATCTCACCACTGATCACTAATAATCAAACCCATGAACAATAAAGGATTCGTTATTTTATTAACAATCGTTATTTCGCTGTTGTGTGTCTACTACTTGTCGTTCACATTTATAGCAAATTCCATTCAAAAAAATGCCACCGAAAGCACAACAGGACCCGATGGCAATGTTGACTTTTCTGAGAAGCAAAGATATCTTGACTCGATTTGGAATGAGCCAGTTTATAATTTGCTCGGACTCGATTACACCTATCAGGATATTAAAGAAACAGAACTTAACCTAGGGCTCGATCTTCAAGGTGGTATGCATGTTACACTTGAAGTTTCCCCAGTCGATATTCTTAAAGGTATGAGCGGAAACAATCAGGATCCTGATTTTCTTAACGCCCTTGCGGAGGCCAAAAAGAACATCAAAGGAACGCAAATCAATTTCGTAGATGAGTTTTATAGCCTTTTCAAGGAAAGTGCACCAGACAAAAGCTTAGCCTACATATTCGCAAATGCCACCAACAGAGGACGAATCAGCCTTAGCTCAAGTGATGAGGATGTATTAAGCATCATTAACTTAGAAGTAGAAAGCGCGATCGAAAGGTCTTTTAATATCCTCAGAACGCGTATTGACAGATTTGGTACTTCTCAACCTAATATCCAAAGATTACAAGGAACTGGTAGAATTCAAATCGAATTACCTGGTGTTGATAACCCTCAAAGAGTAAGAAAACTATTGCAAGGTGTAGCCAAGCTCGAATTTTGGGAAGTTTACGACATTCAAGAAATCAGCCCTACACTTACTGCAATGAATGAGTTAATTGTAGCAGAGCAGAAATCGGACTTTGACTTGGATAACCTAGGATCTGAAGGTGATGACTCTCAAGAGTCTGCTGAAGAAGATGACCTTGCCGCATTACTAGGCGATGACTCTGATTCAACTGGAACAAGTTTGGATTCAGCAAAAACCACAGACGCATTAGACTCAGCATTCAATGATCAGGTTTCGCCACTATTTTCATTGTTGAAAGCGCAATACGGCTTGGTGTACGAAGTATCTGATACGGCAAAAATCAACCGAATTCTCCAAAGAGAGGATATACAATCTTTGATTCCTTCCACCATGAGGTTTTTGTGGGAGGTAAAGCCAACAGTTACTGAAGGGGTGAACCCTTTAGAATTAATCGAACTCCATGCGATCAAAACTTCAAGAACTGGGAAAGCACCTTTAACAGGTGAAGTAATCACTGATGCCAGACAAGATCTTGATGAAAGAGCAAGACCTGCCGTATCCATGCAAATGAGCGCACAAGGTGCCAAATCATGGAGAAGGTTGACAGCAGCGAACGTTAATAGGAGAATCGCTATCGTGCTTGATAATTTCGTTTACAGCGCGCCTAATGTTATCAATGAGATTCCTAATGGTAACTCGTCGATCTCAGGAAATTTCACTGTTGAAGAGGCGAAAGATTTAGCCAACATACTGAAAGCAGGTGCGCTACCTGCGCCTACTACGATCGTAGAGGATGTTGTTATCGGACCTACGCTTGGTCAGGTTGCTCGTAATCAAGGTTTAACTTCTATTTTAGCTGGTCTATTGATCGTGATCA
Organism: Cyclobacteriaceae bacterium; assembly: GCA_040216665.1. Taxonomy (GTDB): domain Bacteria; phylum Bacteroidota; class Bacteroidia; order Cytophagales; family Cyclobacteriaceae; genus ELB16-189. The sequence continues at coordinate 21,826 of JAVJOQ010000028.1, forward strand.
TTTTCATGGTTGTCTATTATGCTAAAGGTGGATTAATCGCCAATGTTGCCTTGTTTTTTAACATCTTTTTTATTCTTGGAATACTTGCTCAATTAAGTGCCTCACTTACCTTACCGGGTATCGCAGGTATTGTATTGACGATTGGTATGTCCATTGATGCGAACGTGCTGATCTTTGAAAGAATCAAAGAAGAATTGAGAAATGGTGCTGGACTAAAAGCCGCTATTTCCAGTGGTTATAGCAAGGCCTACAGCTCAATTATTGATGCGAACGTTACGACATTTATTACAGGTTTGATTCTTTACACCTTGGGTCAAGGTCCAGTTAAAGGATTCGCCATTACTTTAATGATTGGTATAGGCTGTTCATTCTTCAGTGCTGTATTCATCACGAGAGTCATTGTAGAAGCTTTTTCCAAAAAAGGAGACCAATCCAAACTCTCTTTCTCTAATGCTTTTTCAAGAAATGCACTTACTAACCTTTCTTTCGATTTCTTATCAAAAAGAAAGATGGCTTATATATTCTCTACCATATTTATCACCATTGGTATGGTGGCTATGGTCACCAATGGCTTAACACTTGGTGTTGATTTTCAAGGGGGTAGATCATATGTTGTTTCCATGAATGAGGCTATTGCGCCATCAAAATTGAAATCAGGATTGACGCCTTTCTTTGACGGGCAAAGTACAGAGGTGAAAACATTTGGGGCTAGCAATATTTTAAAAATCACTACGACCTACCTCATAGATGATGAAACAGATGCTGCTGACTTACAAGTAAGGCAGTCTTTAATCAAAGGTATGACCGAATCCACTGGTTTGGCCTACACCATTGATGATGCTGAAATCACGGATAGTGAGTTTACAATCAGTAGCTCATCAAAAGTGGGCGCGACGATTGCTGATGATATTAAGAATTCATCTTTTGAATCTGCGCTGTTTGCCCTCATTGCTATCTTTATTTATATCTTATTAAGATTTAGAAAATGGCAGTTTGGACTTGGAGCAATCATTGCTCTTTTTCACGATACGTTGTTTGTACTTTCAGCTTTTGCGATAGCCACCTTATTTGGTGCTAATTTCGAGGTGGATCAAGTATTCGTAGCTGCTATTTTGACGATTATTGGATATTCCATCAATGATACGGTGGTTGTATTTGATAGAATCAGAGAAAACTTAGGAATCAAAAAAGGAAGTGAAATGAAAGCAGTTTTCAACGAATCACTCAACAGCACAATAAGCCGTACCTTGATTACTTCAGTCACTACTTTGATTGTTGTTGTTATATTATTCTTATTCGGTGGTGCAGTATTAAAAGGATTCTCATTCGCATTGCTCATTGGTATTCTGGTAGGTACTTACTCTTCTATATTCATCGCTACGCCAATTGTAGTCGATCTAAATACTAAAAAAGATTAACTATCCCGATATCTTAATTGAAAATCCCTTGATAACTGTTTATCAAGGGATTTTTTTTGTGCGTTTCTCCAAAGTTCAAGACCTAGATTATCGGATAATCTTACCTGTCTGTTGATCTACATATAAAAATCGTTTTCTATCAGAAAAGTCCATTATTCAAACAAACTCGCATCCAATCCGGGAATAACTTTTAGTGCGTTTTGATAATAGACTTTTTTCAATATCTGATCAGATAGTCCTAAACCGTACATTCTCCAAAAGGCATGATACTTTTTATAATATGGAAAATATTCATCCTCCGTTTCCAATACTCGAAAATAGGTGTAGTATTCCTCCTTATTATAAGCATCTTTTGCAAAAAGAATCCGGTCTTGGTATGTTTCGAAAAATTTACCCGCCATTCTTGGCTGACGGCCCAATTCTGCAATCACTGCGCCTATACCAACGTACACATTATCAAAAGTATCAAGATGCTCACCTAGGCTTTTCAAGTCGTTGGCCATCCAACCCATGTGTGCATTGATAAAAGTGGTATTTGGATATTTTTTGAAAATATGATGTTGTTCGGCAATGATGGTTTCCCAAGGTGCAGGATCGTTGACTTCTCGTTTTCTTCCAGGGCGAAGTTTCAATTCTAACCAGCGCTCATTCTTTTCATCGTGCTGATCCCAAAAGGATTTCGGATCAGCCGCATGAATCAATACTGGAATACCTAAATCTCCACATTTAGCCCAAACCGGATCAAGCCGAGGATCGTCAATCGGAACACGATGGCCATTAATATCATTGATACCCAAGCCGAGGCTTTTGTATATTTTCAACCCCTTAGCGCCATTTTTAACATCTTCTTCAAGCTGTTTTACCGCCTGTCTGCTCCATCCCTTCTCCCCAATATTTTTAAATGAAACATTGGTAAACAGCGCTATCCGACCTGGGGCTTCACCCTGAATTCGTCGTGCCATTGAAGCCAGATACTCTTGAGTGCCAATATCTCCAGCTTCTCGATCATAGCCACGACCACTCAAGTTGACCATAATAGCCATGTTGAGTGAATCCATTTCTTCTTCTATTTTGGTTATTTTTTCCTTGGTTAAGTTCCATTGATGACTGTGAACATCAACGAAAGGAAATTTCGCTCGCTTTACTGGGTTCTCTGGAACGACCAGCGTAGATACTGGATCATACAATTCAAAATCCATGGTCTTTTCTGAGACATCCTGAGACCGAACGGCAAAACTGAGTAGCATAAAAAATGAAAAGTAAATTTTCGATTTGATTAAGTTATCCATCATGTGTTCGAATCTATACACATCTTGTGCAAAATCTAGTGAAGATGATGCAGACTCTCGGTGGTTTGTGATCAGTGGTTGAGAAATTATGAACATTTCTCTGGTAGATATTATTTAGAAACAGTCTAAATAATATTAACTTCGAACCTCAATTAAAAAACAATTTCATGAAGTATCTATATCTAATTTGCGCTCTACTAGTGGTTGCATCATGTAGTTCACCAAAAGGAGAAAAAGGCAATTCTTCGGAAAAAGAAAAAGTGGTCAATGTCTATTCCCAAAGACATTACGAGTCTGACAATATCCTCCTTGAAAAGTTCACCGAGCAAACCGGAATCAAAGTAAATGTTGTCAATGCGGGTGCAGATGAATTGATCAATAGACTAGAAATGGAAGGCGCCTTATCCCCAGCCGATGTATTCATAACGGTAGATGCCGCGCGATTAAATAGAGCAAAAAATAAAGCATTATTTCAAAAAGTAGATTTAAGTAATTCGAAAAATTTAAAACCGCAATTATTGGATACCGACGGACTTTGGTTTCCATTGACTTACAGAGCAAGAGTCATTGTATATGATCTTAAGGATGTAGATCCAGCCACAATCACCACCTATTCTGATTTGGCAAAACCTGAATGGAAAGACAAAGTGGTCATTCGGTCATCAGGAAGTGGATATAATCAATCTTTACTGGCTTACATCATCGAAGCAGAAGGTGAGGGAGCTGCACAAGATTGGGTGAAAGGCGTTGTTGCGAATATGGCGCGTGATCCAAAAGGTGGCGATAGAGATCAAATAAAAGCCATTGCATCGGGTGTGGGAGAAGTTTCCGTGGTGAATACGTATTATCTGGCCTCCTTACTCAACTCTTCCAATCCAGAGGAAGTTGCTGTTGGAAAAAGCGTTGGTGTTATTTTCCCAAATCAAGAAAAAGAGGGCACACATATCAATGTCAGTGGCGCTGCAGTAACTAAGTCAGCTCCAAACAAAGCAAATGCAGTTAAATTATTGGAGTTTTTGACCAGTGAAGAGTCTCAAAAGTTCTATGCAGCCAATTCCTTTGAATACCCTGCTCATAAAGAAGTTCCTGCAGATAGCACGGTAGCAACCTTCGGAGAATTCAAAGCAAGTGGGCTCGCCTTTGCAAGGGATATGAGCTTAACAGAAAAAGCTGTGGTTGTTTTCGATGAAGGGGGTTGGAAATAATCAACAAATTAAAAATTAAAAATATTGGATGGCTCTCAATCGCATTGACTGGGAGCTTTCTTCTTATTGGGCCTTTGCTAATGGTCTTAACCAAAACTGCAGGCATCAACTTCCAAAATATAACTGCGCTGAGCAATACTGTGCTTGGCGCCTACATTACCAATACTTTATGGATTAGCAGCGGCGTAATATCACTTAGTCTTCTTATAGGTGTAGGTTGTGCATGGGCCATCACTATGTATGATTTTCCCTTCCGAAAACAACTTGAATGGATGCTTATTCTCCCATTAGCCATTCCAACATTCATTAATGGTATTGCTTACGCAGGACTTACGGATTACGCAGGACCAATCAGAATTGCCTTAAGAGCAACACCTTGGCTCGATGATGTTTATCTAGATATCATGAATGGTTGGGGAGCCATTTTTGTCATGAGCATGGTGCTTTATCCTTATATATATCTTACAAGTCGAGCCGCTTTTGCCAATCAATCATCACAACTTTTAGAAGCATCCAAAATATTAGGAGCCACAGAATTTCAATCATTTTATAAAGTGGCAGTACCCATTGCATGGCCGGCCATATTTTCAGGTTTAAGCTTAGTTATCATGGAGGTTCTCAATGATTACGGCACGGTTAAATATTTTGGAATACCCACTTTCACTACTGGAATTTTTAAATCATGGCTTTCTCTTGGAGATATGCCTTCTGCCATATTTTTAGCAGCTATTCTACTATTATTCGTAATATTCATTTTAAGCCTGGAATGGTGGATTACTCGAAAAAAAGTTATCAGTGAGGCAAGTTCCTCCAGAGCTCTTACCAGAGAAAAAATCATTGGGTCAAAAAAAATCATTGTCATGGTAGGCGTGTTAAGCACATTTACTTTGGCTTTTATTGTTCCCCTCGGGCAACTTCTCTGGTGGCTAAATCTTTCTTTTACTCATACCAACTGGGGAAATTTTATAGAAATAATTGGAAACACATTAACGCTATCACTGTACAGCTCTTTAATTATTATTTGCATGGGAATTGCTATTGCCTATGCATTCAGAGTCCTTAAAAACCTCAAATACATACAGCCATTGTCTAAGCTTACCTCCCTTGGTTATGCCATGCCGGGAGCAGTTATTGCCATAGGTATAATTGCAAGCATTCTTTTGATTGATAATGAACTGATCTATGCTGGTATTTATGCATTATTGTTTGGTTACACTGTCCGATTTTTTGCGGTAGGTTATAGTCCCATAGTTTCAGGGCTAAAAAAAAACTCACTATCAATAGACGATGCTGCGCTTACACTGGGAGCTTCTACCTTCAAAACACTGATTAAAGTTCATCTACCACTAATCAAACGTTCAATTCTCGTTAGTCTTATTCTAATATTTGTGGATATTAGCAAGGAACTTCCAATCACATTAATCTTGCGACCGTTCAATTTTAATACCCTAGCAACCAATGCCTACCAATTTGCCACGGATGAGATGGCTCCTGAATCATCGGCAGCATCATTACTGATTATTTTCGTAGGTATAATTCCTATTTACATCCTCAACAGGTCAATGAGAAGTAAACCATGAAAGCACTATCCATTGAAAATATCAATAAAAGCTTTGGTCAAACTAAAGTTCTCAGCGACTTCAACCTTAAAATTGGTGAAGGCCAAATAACCGCTTTAACAGGAGAGAGTGGTTCTGGAAAGTCCACCATTTTACGACTTATTGCCGGTCTCGAAATACTTGACTCAGGCACGATCAAGCTAGACAACAAATCGATAGAACAGATAAGCCCCCGAAAAAGAAAGATTGGTTTTGTATTTCAAGATCTTGCATTGTTTCCACATTTGACAGTCAAGAAAAACATTCTTTTTGGCTACAATGGAAGCAACGCTCAAGCTAGGTTGGAAGAGCTGCTACTTTTAACAAATCTAAACGGACTGGAAAATAGATATCCCCATGAGATCTCAGGTGGACAACAACAACGGGTGGCATTGGCAAGAGCATTGGCCTCATCGCCCGAGCTATTGCTAATGGATGAACCGTTTAGTAGCCTTGACGAACGAATTAAAAACAAGGTAAGAGCAGAAATTCTATCAATCATTAAAAGGTTAGGCATTACAACTATCATCGTCACACACCACGCTTCAGACGCTTTTGCCATTGCTGATGAAGTAGCGATACTAAGCGAAGGAAAATTATTACAGTTTGGCTCGCCATCACAGATATATAAGCACCCTAATAATCAATACGTTGCGGAGCTTTTTGGCTCTGGCATATTCATACCAGCCACGGTAAACGAAAATACTTTAAACAGCCCTTTTGGCTCATTTAAAGTCGAACAAAAATACTTACCGAAAGGAGGCACATTATTCATTCGGCCTGAATCAGTAAGGCTAGGACAAAAGGATGAAGGCCATATTCAGGGAATAATAAAACAAAAATCCTTTAAAGGCCCGCATGATGTTCTTTTGGTCGAGGATCATCGACAGCAATTCTCTTTTGAGCTTGAAACCGAGCGAACCCATCTCGAGACAGGAAACCACGTTTCGCTCCTTTTTGATTTAAATGAATTAATAATTTTTCCTGATTAGCGGTTCAAAAAAGTGTCCGATTATCAGTTTTTCATTGTGGCACAGTGTGCGCTAATGTACACAAAGAAAGACTTTTACATATATAACACACTGTATAACAATATTTTATATTTCTTGGCATGGCTATTGACTATCTTTTATCATGCCAGTAACATCCGCCAAAAATCGAACAAAAAAAACTAAAACTATCTTATTAGTAATAGGAATAGTCATTGCCATACTACTTACATTCTATGCTGATACGTTCAGCCAAAACAAGCGTAGCTTTTTTAATCATCTTGAAAAACCTACAGAAAATCCAGTAGTAAAAAATACCAGTTCGAATAAAATTATTGGCAATAATAGCTATCACTCCGCAGCTAAACTATTCGAGATTTTCACTCATAATCTTCCTTATTTAAACGATAAATAAATTACGATATGCATAAAAGATTAACAAGATCTAGAGATTCCGTCTTAGCAGGTGTATGTGCCGGCATTGCTAAATACTATGGACTTGACCCTTCAATGGTCCGGATTGCCTACATTTTAGTTTCTTTCCTGAGTGCGGCATTTCCGGGAGTACTGGTCTATCTTATACTCTGGTTTGTCATCCCAGAAGACGATTCGTTTTATTCTTAGCAATAACGAATTACTCAGTATTATATCACCCGAAATTTAAAAATGTAACCGTCACAAATGTGGCTAAGAATTGATTCAAAACCGTAAGATTTCAATGTGTCAGCTTGCGCACAGTCTCTTATCGACATTTATATCGATAAGCTAGTCCAAAATCAATGACCTCTTGGGTAACCTGAATTAGAATTTAGAGTATATGGTGATCCATTTTTCTGGCACCTCCCCTTTCATCGCCATTTGATAGTCATCATAGCTACATGGAATCATTTTACTTCTCATGAATCCCACTTTGTCCTCAGGGTGAGGTACTTCCATCCACCATTTTTCAGAGAGCGTACTTTTGTAAAATCTAATGGATTCAGGGTTTCCACCAAAAGCAACTTCGTAAACCATATAGTCATTGGAGAAAAAATTCTTATCTCCTTTTCTATTGTAAAAACCTTCAATGAAATACCAAAGCATAGTGGCAATGACGAATGCAGTCTTTTTATCATCATCATCCTTATTTACATCATACCCGTAGAAACCTATGGACGACAGTTTATCATTCAAGCCAGCATACCACGCAATTTGGCATGCCTCCTCGCCAGTTAACCCATAGACTTTAGCATCTGCGCCTCCGGGACAATAATGCGCCTGTATCGCGGAAATATCAAACGAAAGCATATCTGCATCACGAACAATGGGCTCTATGTTTTTTATATTTTCTTTTACAGCTCCCAACCTGATCGCTTCAAAAGACAGCTGTTCCAATAGTGTAGTAGCAGATTTATCAATCAAATAAGATTGATAACCTAATTGGTAATAATTGAACAGAAAATTCGGCTCATGCTTAAAGATGGAATGATTGTGCGAGTAACTAGGAATACTTCTTTTAGGATCATCTAAATCAAGCTTATTATCAACAGACAACAACGTCACCAGCTTATCCAATTCTTCATAGGACATGTACTGACCTAAGTCCATATTATGAGAACCCCCTATGAATATTGGCAATATCCGTTGTTCCATTAAATAAGCTCCAACCTCTTGTATTCTTGAATAGGTATCACTTAGCTCTGGTCCATTGCGCAAATCACCTAAATCAGCTATTTTAAATTGACCTAAGCCCTTCTTTAAGTCATAAAAAGATTTCCTTATCTCATTAGCAGCCTTTGATAGACCAGGTTGTGAATATTCTTCAGCACCTCTACCCTCATTAATACCAACAATGGCTATATCTAACCCATCAATATCTGGCATATTCCCAGTATTGACATAGATAGAATGTACTAGTGCATTTGAAGGATACTTAGAAACATCGATATCAGGGTGTACTGAATCGAAAAAAAGCTTTAAATCCATAGTATAAAAGTGAGATAAAAAAGATGTGTAAAATATAAAAGACTTGCCTTCTCGTACATATCAATTACATTTTTGCATAAAAAAAGGGGAAACTTTCGTTTCCCCTTGCTATTAGTTCTTAATTCTTAACCTCCGAAATCATCAAATCGAATATTTTCATCTGGAATTCCGTAATCTTCTCCCATTTTTTGAACAGCATTATTCATTAATGGAGGCCCACAAAAATATAATTCTATTTCTTCGGGTGCTTCATGCTTGCTGAGGTAGTTGTCGATAACAGACTGATGAACAAATCCTAAGAAACCATCACCTTCCTCATCTTCCATGTCTTTTTTAACTTTCCAGTTGTCCTCTTCCATAGGCTCAGATAGCACCATGTAAAATTTAAAGTTTGGAAACTTATCTTCAAGCTGTTTGAAGTGATCTATGTAGAACAATTCTCTTTTAGATCTTCCGCCATACCAATAGCTCACTTTACGACCGGTTTCTAAAGTCTTGAAAAGGTGATAGAGATGCGATCTCATTGGAGCCATACCAGCTCCACCACCAACATAAAGCATTTCGGAATCCGATGGGTTGATGAAAAACTCACCATAAGGACCTGAAATAGTTACTTTGTCTCCTGGTTTCAACCCAAATATGTAAGAAGAAGCAATCCCTGGATTAACTTTCATCCAGCCGTTTGCAGCTCTATCCCAAGGTGGTGTAGCAATTCTTACATTCAACATCACTTCTCTACCTTCTGCAGGATATGAGGCCATTGAGTATGCTCGCTCAATTGTCTCATCATTTTTCATTTGCAAAGACCAGAGACCAAATTTGTCCCATTCCTTTTGAAACTTATCAGGAGTATCATGCTCATCGGGATGAGCCGTGATGTCCATATCTTTAAAATCTACTGTGCATGGAGGAACTTCTATCTGAATATATCCTCCAGCTTCATAATCCATATCTTCAGGCAACTCTACCACAAACTCCTTAATAAATGAAGCTACGTTATAGTTTCTGACCACTGTTGCCTCCCATTTCTTGATTCCAAAAATTTCCTCTGGAATTTCGATCCTCATGTCCTGCTTTACTTTTACCTGACACGATAATCTTACTTTTTCTTTTTGTTCGGTTCTGCTTAGATGACCAACCTCCGTTGGTAAAACATCTCCTCCTCCTTCTTCTACTTTACATTTACACATGGCACAAGTACCACCACCGCCACAGGCTGATGGAAGGAAAACTTTTTGGCCAGATAAAGTTGAAAGCAGTGTAGAACCAGCACTCGCAATAATCGGATTAGCTTCGTCACCATTGACGATAATTTTCACATCACCTGATTGTACCAATTTGGACTGAGCAAAAAGGAGAATAAAAACCAACAACAAGATGACGGCTGTGAATGCTATAATAGCTGTTATTACTATTGATGACATAGGTTAATAACCTTTAATGTTAAAATATACTACAAATATACGCGATAAACCCTTCCTTTTAAAAAGGTTGAGTGTTGTTATTACCTCGAATTAAACAACAATGTTTAACTACTTAGCAATTAATTTTAATAAGGTTGTCAATTTTGATTTTAACTGCCTTCGATCGACAATAAAATCGAGAAAACCATGATCTAATACGAATTCCGCACTTTGAAATCCTTTTGGTAAATCTTTGCCTATCGTCTCTCGAATTACTCTTGGCCCTGCAAAACCTATTAATGCGCCTGGTTCAGCGATATTAAAGTCACCGAGCATCGCAAAAGATGCAGTCACTCCACCCGTAGTTGGGTCAGTCATTAAAGATATATATGGAATTTTTGCTTCGGAGAGCAAAGCTAATCTTGCAGACGTCTTAGCCATTTGCATCAAAGAAAAACCTGCCTCCATCATTCGGGCGCCTCCTGATTTGGAGATCATTAAAAAAGGAGTCTTAGTTTTTATCGAATGATCGATAGCTCTAGCAATCTTTTCTCCAACCACTGAACCCATTGAGCCACCAATGAAAGCAAAGTCCATGCATGCGATAGTCAGGTTAAGGCCGTTGATCTGACCGTAAGCTGTTCTTACTGCATCCTTCAATTCTGTCTTTTCCTGTGTCGCAAGAATTCTGTCTGGATATTTTTTTGTATCTACGAAGGATAAAGGATCGCCAGAACTTAAGTCTTTATCAAGCTCTTTGAAATCGTTTTTATCAAATAAAATTTCGAAATACTCTTTTGAACCGATACGAACATGATAGTCATCATCAGGACACACATAAGCATTGTTTCTCAGCTCACGCATGTGTATAATATTGCCACTCGGTGTTTTATACCAAAGTCCGTCAGGCGCTTCTTTTTTCTTTTCGGTTGGGGTGTTAATCCCTTTTTCTTGTCTTTTAAACCAAGCCATGAATTACTGTTTGAAATGTAAAAGTAAACCAAAAGAAATAACCCAAAGAATGTGAAAGCTATTTATCTATTTTGGCTGAAAAACTATGGGTGTTCACTCATCCTTTAATCAAGAAGTTTCAGAGAGTTGTTAGTCCTTTATTTCTTCATAATCAACATATTCTCCGCCCTCAAAACCTTTTGAATTACGCTTAGAGTCTTTCGTAGGATATTCGATATTGACATTCCCCTCCTTTTTTGTTTTGGTTTGTCGCTGATTCGACTGCCGCTGCTGCTGGGATAATGACATAAAAAACATCTTAAACAGAAAACCACCTACTTTGTAAATGAGGTAGCTAATCAAAAAGACTATTAATAAAAATTTAATCATAGTTGTTCTAACCTATCTACTCAAGTAGAGGTTTCGTTCAGAATAAATTTCCATAAAATAATCGTCCATCAAGTCATCAATAAAGTAGATCGCCTCTCCTGTAGACTTCATCTCAGGGCCCAATTCCTTGTTTACATTTGGGAATTTATGAAAAGAAAATACAGGCTCCTTGATCGCATATCCCTTCTTTACAGGCTTAAAATCAAAGTCTTTCACTTTTTTCGCACCTAACATAACTTTGGTCGCATAATTGACATATGGCTCCTGATATGCTTTACAAATGAAAGGTACCGTTCTTGATGCTCTTGGATTAGCCTCAATGATGTAAACCTTGTCATCCTTAATCGCGAATTGAATATTGATCAAGCCTACAGTTTTCAAGGCCTTGGCAATTTTAATGGTATACTCTTCAATTTGTCGCATAACAAAATCGCCAAGATTATATGGCGGAAGTACGGCATAAGAGTCTCCGGAATGAATACCCGCCGGCTCTATATGCTGCATGATCCCAATGATATACACATCTTCACCATCACAAATAGCATCGGCTTCAGCTTCAATAGCGCCTTCAAGGAAATGATCCAAGAGTATCCTCCCATCTGGCTTATCCTTGAGCAGGTTGACTACATGCTCTTCCATTTCCTGTTCGTTGATCACAATTTTCATACTCTGACCGCCGAGGACATAGCTAGGTCTCACTAGGAGGGGAAAACCAATTACTTTAGATAATTCAATCGCTTGATCTGCGTCTTCAACAGTACCATACTCAGGATATGGTATGTTTTGCTCTTTGAGCAGGTCTGAAAATCTCCCCCTGTCTTCCGCCAAATCGAGCGCTTCATAACTTGTGCCTATTACTTTAATGCCGTATCTATCGAATTTCTCTGCTAGTTTCAATGCAGTCTGACCACCTAATTGGACTATTACACCTTCAGGCTTTTCATGCAAAATGATATCGTATATATGTTCCCAAAATACCGGCTCAAAATAAAGTTTATCAGCAATATCAAAGTCCGTGGAAACTGTCTCCGGATTACAGTTGATCATGATGGTCTCATACCCACATTCCTTAGCGGCCAATACACCATGCACACATGAATAATCAAACTCAATTCCTTGTCCGATTCTATTAGGACCAGAACCAAGAACAATCACTTTCTTTCTGTCAGAGGAGATTGATTCGTTTTCATCTCCAAATGAGGAATAATAATAAGGAGTTTGCGCCTCGAATTCTGCGGCACAAGTATCTACGAGCTTATACACTCGCTTGATGCCCAAATCATTCCTTTTATTGAAAACCTCACTTTCCAAACATCCCAATAAATGTGCTAATTGACGGTCAGCATAGCCTTTAAGCTTCGCCATGCGCAGTAGTTCTTCAGGAATATTTTCTAATCCAAAGACGCTTATCTCCCTTTCCAACAATATTAACTCTTCGATTTGATGCAAAAACCATGGATCAATTCTAGTTAACTTAAAAATGGTCTTAAATGGAATTCCCAATTTGAATGCATCATAAATATGAAAGAGTCTATTCCAACTTGGGTTTTCCAGACTGTAAAGAAGTTGATCTTGATCTTTTAACTCACGACCATCAGCTCCTAATCCGTTTCTTTTTATCTCTAAAGACTGACAAGCTTTTTGAAGTGCCTCTTGGAAATTACGACCAATTCCCATTGCTTCCCCCACTGACTTCATTTGAAGACCCAATCTCCTATCAGAGCCCTGAAACTTATCAAAGTTCCAGCGAGGTATTTTCACAATGACATAATCCAATGCTGGCTCAAACATGGCCGATGTAGTCTTGGTAATCTGATTTTTCAATTCATCGAGATTATAACCAATCGCCAGTTTGGCTGCAATCTTAGCAATTGGATAACCCGTGGCTTTTGAAGCCAAAGCTGAGGATCTGGAAACTCTCGGATTAATCTCAATACCGATAATTTCATCCGTATCTGGGTTTACGGAAAACTGCACATTACAACCTCCAGCAAACTGCCCAATGGCATTCATCATTCGCTTAGCTAGGTCTCTCATGTTTTGGTAAACCGTATCTGGTAGCGTCTGAGCCGGCGCTACGGTAATCGAATCCCCTGTATGAACGCCCATCGGATCAAAATTTTCGATCGAGCATATAATAATTATGTTGCCAATTCCGTCTCGTAACAATTCAAGCTCGTATTCTTTCCACCCCATAATGCTTTGCTCCACCAAAACCTCATGTATAGGTGAGGCCGTCAAGCCTGCATTTAATGCTTTGTCAAACTCTTCAGCAGTTTTCACAAAACCTCCACCATAACCTCCCAACGTATAAGAAGGCCTGATTACTAATGGAAATCCAATCTCTTGCGCGATCTCCTTCCCTTTCAAATAGGAAGTTGCTGTTTCTCCTCGACAAACGCCAACGCCAATCTCGATCATTTTATTTCGAAATTTCTCTCGATCCTCCGTAGTTTCAATAGCACCTATATCTACGCCAATCATACGAACATTGTACTTCTCCCATATTCCTGCTTTCTCACAGTCTATGGCCAGATTCAAGGCCGTTTGCCCACCCATCGTTGGTAATACAGCATCAATCTGCGGATGCTCCTCAAGAATCTCACGTATGCTTTGTTTCGTAAGCGGCTTTAGGTAGATATTATCGGCAGTCACCGGGTCAGTCATTATAGTTGCCGGGTTGCTGTTGATTAGGGTAACTTCAATGCCTTCCTCTCTTAGCGATCGTGCGGCTTGGGTGCCGGAATAATCGAATTCACAGGCTTGACCGATGATTATTGGGCCACTTCCGATGATGAGTATGGACTTGATGTTTTGATCTTTTGGCATGAAAATTTGCTCTTTGGTAGGTCTAAAATTGGGCAAATTTAAGTCAGTATAGCTCCACGGAAAAACTGACAAGCGTATTTTTGAAATATCAATCAGAGGGATAGCCCAAAGATTATTTTGATTCCTTGTTTTGGCAAGTCTTTAGGCTATCCAAAAGTTGTTGAAAATTGGGGTAAAATGGAGAATCAAGCAAGTTTCATACTCTCAATCTGAATTAATCAAAGACGACAATTCAATGATATTATTTATGATTCTATAAAACCCTCCGACTTAAAAGTTATTTTTTTAAGCCCATTATAAAGGTAGTAGCGGCTTAAGGCACATGAAATCACAACTTCTATTTGTCGATGAATGGCTATTTGATTAGGTTGTGGGTAAACGAATAAAGTAAAATATGAAAAATTCTGGTTTAATTAGAGGAGTTGTATTGATGGCAATAGGTATTTTCCTTGTCTATTGGGCTCAGTCGCACTCGCCAAAAAGTCTGGGTAAAGTAATAGGCAATGAGTTTTCAGGATCTTATACATTGCCAGAGCATTGGTACTATATATGCCTTGGAGGAGGAGTGATCATAGGCATTCTTGGCGTATTAAGGGCGTACAAATCGATGAAATAAAAAAAGCCGCTTAAGCGGCTTTTTTTGTAAAGATCGTATTATTAAATATGTATTGGCCGATCCTCCGTTGCAGCCAAGCAAGCTTCTTTTACGGCTTCCATGTAGGTCGGATGTGCATGAGACATTCGTGCAACATCCTCAGCACTTGCACGAAACTCCATGGCAGTCACGCCTGTTGCTATCATATCTGCGGCTCTTGCTCCGACAATATGCATACCTAAGATTTCATCTGTCTCCTTATCTGCCAGTACTTTGACCAAGCCATCAAGATCCATGGAAGCTCTGGCTCTTCCGAGTGCTTTATAAGGAAACTTCCCTACTTTAAATGACTTGCCCTGTTCCTTGAGTTGCTCTTCGGTGTAGCCTACACTTGCAACTTCCGGCCAAGTATAAACCACACCAGGTATTAAATTATAATTAATATGAGGTTTCTGTCCATTCATCTGCTCAGCCACGAATACACCTTCTTCTTCGGCCTTGTGGGCGAGCATGGCTCCTTTTACCACATCTCCAATGGCCCACACATTGTCGACATTTGTCTTGAGATGGTCATCTACCTCTATTTGTCCTCTGTCAGAGAGTTTTACACCTATGTTTTCTAATCCAAGACCTTCAGTGTATGGTTTGCGACCTATCGACACCAAACAATAATCTCCTTTGACTTCTATGTTTTCCCCTTTTTTATTCTCGGCAGTTACGCTCACCTCAGCACCATCACGTTGTACTGCCGTGACTTTGTGGCTTAGGTAAAAATCGAATCCAAGTTTTTTCAAAGATTTTTGCAACTCTTTGCCCATGGTAGTATCCATACTAGGAATGAGTCTGTCCAGATACTCTATCACTGAAACCTTAGCGCCAAGTCTGGCATAAACAGAACCAAGCTCCATACCAATGACTCCACCACCAATAACAATCATATGTTTTGGAACCTCCGTCATTTTCAGAGCTTCTGTACTTGTGATAATTCTCTCTTTATCTATATCTATAAATGGCAATGAGGCGGGTTTGGAACCAGTGGCAATAATTACCTTTTCGGTGGTAATTGTTTTTTCTTCCTTCCCTGCAATTTTCACAGTATTCTTATCGACAAAAGAACCTAAACCAGTAAAAACGTCTATTTTGTTCTTCTTCATTAGGTAGGATATTCCCTCCACATTTTGCTTCACAACGTCAGCTTTCCGGGCGATCATTTGCGCTATATTAACTTTGGGCGCATTGATATCGATACCATGTTCTTTAAAAGTTGTTTCGGCATTGTGAAAATGTTCTGAAGAATCCAATAAAGCTTTGGAAGGTATACAGCCAACGTTCAAGCATGTTCCGCCTAAAGTATCATATTTTTCAATAATAGCTGTCTTCATTCCCAACTGTGCACACCTAATGGCTGCAACATATCCGCCGGGCCCTGATCCTATAATTGTAACTTGATAATCCATATTTCTGATCTTAATGTTGGGGTGCTGTAATCTTATAAACTACAACAACATTGATTTTATACGCCTAATAACAATCTTGTTGGGTCTTCTAAGAGTTGCTTCACGCGTACCAAAAAGCTAACTGACTCTCTACCATCAATAATTCTGTGATCGTAAGACAATGCTACGTACATCATCGGCCTGACCACCACTTCACCATCTTCAACCATTGCTCTTTGAACAATATTATGCATCCCTAAAATTGCGGATTGAGGCGCGTTGATAATAGGTGTTGACATCATCGAACCAAATACTCCACCATTGGTGATTGTAAAAGTTCCACCCGTCATTTCCTCAATACTAAGCTTATTGTCTCGTGCTTTGGTTGCCAACCTGACCACCTCTTTTTCTACTTGCTCAAACGACATAGCCTCGGCATTTCTAATGACCGGAACAACCAAACCTTTTGGTGCGGAAACCGCGATGGAAATATCACAATAGTCGTTGTAGACCATTTCCTCACCATCAATCATGGCATTTACCGCTGGCCATTCTTGGAGTGCCACACAACAGGCCTTTGTGAAAAAGGACATAAAACCTAATCCTACATCATGCTTTTCTTTGAAAGCCTCCTTGTATTTTTTCCTAATATCCATGATTGGCTGCATGTTCACTTCATTGAAAGTGGTGAGCATTGCCGTTTCATTTTTGACAGAAACCAACCGTCTAGACACTGTTTTTCTAAGAGGCGACATCTTCTTACGATTTTGCGCTCTACTTATTCCTCCACCCAAAGCAGGGGCTTCTGATGCCGGTTTAGTTTCTTGTTTAGGAGATTCTTTCTCTTTTTTAGGTGCGGGCTTTTCGGCATTCATCGCGTCTTCCTTGGTCACTCTGCCGTCTTTGCCACTGCCTTTGATAGTGTCAGCGGATATGCCTTTTTCGTCCAAAATCTTAGCTGCAGCGGGAGAAGCATGACCTGTTGCATAAGACTCTTTGCTGGAAGATTTGGATGTGGTATCACTTGTTCGGTCTTCGTTTTGTGAGGACTTATTTTCTGAACCGGCCTCCATCACTTCAATTTTACAGATTAAATCACCAATTTCCAGAGTACTTCCTTCTTCCGCAATGATTCTTAAAACTCCGTTCGCTTCTGCTGTAAGATCAAAAGTGGCTTTGTCTGATTCAATTTCTGCAATAACCTCATCCAACTCCACAGTATCGCCATCCGCTTTTTGCCAGTTCGAAATAACTACTTCATTAATAGACTCTCCAACCGTGGGAACATGCATTTCAAGAACCTCTCCTGTTGATTTTGGATCAGATGTTCCTTGTTCTTTCGATTTTTCGGACTTTGGTTCTTCGGACTTTTTCCCTTCACTTTCACTTTCTTCTATCTCACATAGTAAACCACCAATCTCTAGCGGCTCACCTTCTTCTGCTTTTATTCTCAATGTACCAGACGCTTCCGCTGTTACTTCAAATGTTGCTTTATCAGACTCTAATTCACAGATCACTTCGTCCATTTCCACAAAGTCTCCGTCTTTTTTCGTCCACTGGGCCACTGTAACTTCCGTGATTGACTCCCCAACCGCAGGTACTTTCATTTCAAGGCTCATAATATCTGTTGTTTATTTTTTAAAAGCTTCTTTTACAATATTGGCCTGCTCTTCCTTATGCACTTTGGCGTAACCTGTTGCTGGTGAGGCCATGGCTTTTCTGGAAATTAAGGAAAGGCTCAATTTAGACACCCTGAGCATAAAACCCCAAGCGCCCATATTTTCTGGTTCTTCCTGAACCCATAATAATTCTGGATTTTCGTATTTATCCAATTCTTTATCTAACTGCTGGGCAGGGAAAGGGTATAACTGCTCCAATCTTACAACGGCCACATCTTTAACTTTACTTGACTGCTGCTCTTCTAGTAAATCGAAGTAAACTTTCCCTGTACACAATAAAACTCTTCTTACTTTCTTGTTGGTAACATAAGTATCACCTATCACTTCTTGAAAAGAACCTTTGGTAAATTCGGATAAATCTGATTGTACCTTCGGATGTCTTAAAAGGGACTTTGGAGAAAACATGATACACGGCTTTCTAAACTCCCATGTGACTTGCCTTCTTAATAGGTGGAAAAAGTTAGCAGGCGTTGTTACATCCGCAACGATCATATTTTCTTGAGCCGTCATTTGTAAGAATCGCTCCATTCTTGCGCTAGAATGCTCCGGGCCTTGACCTTCATATCCATGTGGCAAGAGCATTACTAGGCCATTCATTCTTTGCCATTTGGTCTCTGCACTTGTAATGAATTGATCTATCATCACCTGTGCGCCATTGCCAAAATCACCAAACTGAGCTTCCCAAATTACCAATGCATTAGGGGTTGCCATAGCATAACCATATTCAAACCCTAAAACTCCGTATTCCGATAAAAGTGAATTAAATATTCTAAACGGCTCCTGATCCTCCTGAATGTGATCTAAACTTCCGTAAGGCTCATTGGTTTGTGAATCGACAAGTACGGCATGCCTATGAGAGAACGTCCCTCTTTTCACATCCTGCCCAGACATTCGAACTATTTTTCCTTCCGCTAAAATAGAACCGTATGCAAGCAACTCAGCATCAGCCCAAGTCAAAACTTTCTTGTCGTAAAAATTTGTTTTCCGCTCTTTCAGCAGTTTTTCTATTTGTCTCAGCGGCTTAAACCCTTTTGGAATAGAAGTCAATGCATCCGCCACTTTCTTTAAAGTTTCTTCTGAAATGAAAGTTTCTGGCGATTTTTGAAAATCTTCAGGCTTTGACCTTCTAAGGAAGTCCCATTCCGCTTCTATTTTCTGCGGAGTATAAGGTAAAGGTTTTTGCTTTACTTCATCCAAGCGATCTTGTAGCTGTTTTTTGAACTCGTCATCTAGTGCCTTAGCCCTGTCTTCCGTAATATCCCCATTTTCAATCAACTGCTTCACATAGACCTCTCTTGGGTTAGGATGTTTCGCAATCAAATTATAAAGCTTTGGCTGAGTGAACTTAGGCTCATCGCTTTCATTATGACCATGTCTTCGGTAGCACAGCAAATCAATAAAAAAGTCTCTTTTGAATTTTTGTCGATATTCTACTGCAAGCTCAGCTGCAAATGCCACAGCCTCAGCGTCATCCCCATTTACATGTAAAACAGGTGCATCCACAATTTTAGCCAAGTCGGTGCAGTAAATACTCGATCTTGCATCGTCATAATCTGTGGTAAAGCCCACTTGGTTATTAATAATAAAATGTATCGTGCCGCCAGTTCTGTATCCGTTCAAAAGTGACATTTGTATACATTCATATACAATACCCTGACCCGCTACAGCAGCATCTCCATGTATCAGGACTGGAATAGCCTTCGATTCATCTCCACGATATTCATCATCAATTTGAGCTCTTGTATATCCAAGTACGACAGGGTCTACTGCTTCGAGGTGTGAAGGATTGGGCGCCAGTTTTACGTATATTTCTTTTCCTGAGGGGGTTTTCATTTGACTTGAATAGCCAAGATGATATTTCACATCTCCATCGCCCATTGTCAAATCAATGTCTGCATTACCTTCAAACTCAGCAAAAATTTGTTCGTAGGTTTTGCCCATGATATTGGCTAGTACATTGAGCCTTCCACGGTGTGCCATTCCGATTACTACCTCCTCGGCACCATAATCCGCTCCTTTTGTTATTATAGTATCAAGCGCGGCAATAGTGTTTTCACCTCCTTCTAAGGAAAATCTTTTCTGGCCTAAAAATTTAGTATGTAAGAAGTTTTCAAAAACTACCGCCTCATTCAGCTTTGAAAGAATTCTTTTTTTCTCAGTAAGCGTGTGTGTTATATTGGCTCCTTCGGATTCTACTTTTTGCTTAAACCAATTAAACGTTTCAGCGTCTCGGATGTGGTTATATTCGTAACCAATGTGGCCTAAATATACTTTTTCAAGTTTATCAATGATGGCTTTGAGTCTCGTTTTTCCAAGTCCAACTTCTTCTCCTATCTCAAATTCCTCATTTAAGTCGTCTTTTGAAAGCCCAAAATGCGCTAAGTCTAGGTTGACATTGTGTTTACGCCTTTCCCTTACTGGATTAGTATCTGACTTTAAATGGGCTCTTGATCGATGCGCGTAAATAAGATTACGCACCAAAATCTCTTTTGTACCTTCGGGGGAACTGGTAGCAGAAGACGTACCATTCTCGCCATATTTCTGTAGAGAAAATTCAAACCCTTGAAAAAATTTCTGCCACGATTCATCTACACTGGCTGGGTCATTTTTATAAGTTTGATAAAGATCGTCGATGTAACTTACGTCCGCATTCGCGATATATGAATATTTATCCATAAAAGGGGCTTTTTTTCAGGTGGTAAAGGTATCTGATTAGGTGATAAGATAAAAACCGCTTATGCGATTTGACAAATTTCACCACTAAACAAGGGATATCTTATCATTAGATGACAATTCTTTAAAATTCCATTATCTTTGCGCTCCTTTTAACTAAAATTTTGCATGGACGAGTTCCATAAACAAAACAACAAATGGCAGTAAAAATTAGATTATCACGTCGAGGACGTAAAAAACAAGCAATGTACGATGTAGTCGTAGCAGATGCGCGAGCACCACGAGATGGTCGCTTCATTGAAAAATTAGGGACATACAACCCAAACACCAATCCTGCATCCATAAATATTAATGATGAAAAAGCATTAAGTTGGGTCATGACAGGTGCACAACCTACTGATACTGTCAGAGCGATTCTCTCTTATCGAGGAATCATGTTCAGAAAACATCTTCAGATAGGTGTAAACAAAGGTGCGATTACTCAAGAAGAAGCAGACACTAAGTTCGAGAAGTGGATCGAAGGAAAATCTTCACAGATTCAAGGTAAAATGGATAGTCTGGCGAAAGATAAAGCCAGCCAAACTAAAGCGAAGTTAGAAGCTGAAGCGAAAGTTAACCAAGCGCGTTTAGAGTCAATTCTGGCTAGAAAGAAAGAAGCGGATGCAGCTCTAGCAGCAGATGTAGCAGCGGCCAACGCCGATGAGGCAGAAACTGAGATGTCAGAGGAAGCAGAAGAAATTGTATCAGAAGCCAAAGCTGAGGATTCTACAGATGCAGCTGAGGAATCAGAAAAGAAAGAATCTTAATTAGCATATGGGCTTTGATGATTGCTATGAACTTGGCAATGTGATCAAAACACATGGTTTAAATGGGGAAATCAGCATATTTTTAGATGTCGATGACCCTACACAATACACTAAATTGGAATCAGTGTTCGTTGATATCAACGAAAGGCTGGTTCCTTTTTTTGTTGAGTCAATCCATCTCCAGAAAGAGAATAAAGCGCTTTTAGCGCTTGAAGATGTGGAGGATATCGATACTGCAAAGGAGCTGGTTGGTAAAAGACTTTTTTTACCTTTATCAGCACTACCAAAACTAAAACCAAACCAATATTATTTTCACCAATTAGGCGGTTTTGAAGTTTACGACAAAGAAAAGTTGATTGGCAAAGTGTTGTCTGTTTATGAATTGCCACAAAACAATCTACTTGCCATAGACCATGAAGGCATAGAAATTCTAGTTCCTCTGGACGATGGAATAGTCGAATCTGTTGATCTTGAAGCAAAGAAGATCAAGACCAATTTGCCTGATGGGCTCATTGAGGTTTACAAAGAACAATAAGCATTATACTTAATAAACCGTGCGACTAGATATCATCACCTGCTTACCTGAACTTTTTGATGGTCCATTAAATCAAAGCATAGTCAAACGATCGCAGCAGAAGGGATTGGTGGAGATTAATATTCACAATCTTCGTGACTACAGCACGTCAAAACAAAAGAGCATTGACGATTACGCTTTCGGAGGAGGCGCAGGAATGGTTCTGATGATTGAACCAATCGAGGCTTGTATTAATGAGATCAAATCAAAACACCATTATGAAGAGGTTATTTTTCTCACTCCTGATGGCGAAACATTCAATCAAAAGATGGCTAATCGGCTATCGCTGACAGAAAACATTATCCTTTTGTGCGGACATTATAAAGGAGTAGACCAACGCGTACGCGACCATTTGATCACACGGGAAGTCAGTATAGGAGATTATGTGCTTTCTGGTGGAGAATTAGCAGCTATGGTTCTTGCCGATACACTCATTAGGCTAATTCCAGGTGTGTTAAATGATGAGTCATCGGCTTTAACTGACTCCTTCCAAGACGGCTTACTTGCGCCTCCAGTATACACAAGACCAGCAAATTACAAAGGCTGGAAAGTTCCTGACGTGCTTACCTCGGGGCATGAAGCCAACGTAGAAAAATGGCGACATGAACAGTCAGTGGAGCGAACTAAACAAAGACGTCCAGATTTACTCGAATAGCAGATTTACAAAAGGTTTTATAAAAATGAATCAAGCGCGAAATAAAGCATTGCTACTTCGTGAAATAGGTCACAAGCTAATCCGCGATTAATATTCGCTAAATCCAAATTGGGTTGAAGTAAGTCATGCCGCGATCGGATTTTATGAAACCCAAACTTTTACCATAAGTGCAGAACTCACTTTTCGGAGTACCCAAAGAGAATTATTATTTAAACATCTGTACAGTTTAGTGGCTCTGACTATCTTCAAGACACTCATTCATCTTATGGATTCCATGTAAACACCTCAAAATATTTTCTAATAATGTCAAGTGATCAGTGCTCTCTGAAATGGTTGTAAAAGGCCAGTCTACTTTCATGAAACACTAAAAGTCAAGAACATGACCAATCCAGTTGAGATAAAACTATCTTAACAAAAAACACTTTGAGAGCACATAATAATCCTATGGCAATACATTCAGCACTGCAAATCAAGTGGGCCGATGCTTCGACTTAAGTACATCGTCAATAATTGCTGACGCTTTTCAAAAAAATTACGCTTAGTTTACCTTTTAACTTTTTCTGCTAAAAATAATTTTTCTATATTTGCACTCCTTTTTGAGGACAAAGGCAAAAAGTCAAAGACATGAGCAATTTATTAAGATTTGTTGAAGAAGATTTAATGGCATCAAAAACCGAACAGCCGTCTTTCGGCCCTGGTGATACCGTAAATGTTCATTACAAAATAAAAGAAGGAGCCAAAGAGCGTATCCAGCAATTTCAGGGCACTGTAATGCAGATTAGAAATGTAAACTCTACAGGTGAAACATTTACTGTAAGAAAAGTATCCAGTGGAATCGCTGTTGAAAGAATATTTCCCGTAATGTCTCAAAACATCGATAAAATTGAAGTAATGAGAAAAGGTAAAGTGAGAAGAGCTAAACTATTCTACTTAAGAGGTAGAAAAGGTAAAGCGGCTAGAATTAAAGAGAAACTCTGATTTCATTGCTAAGAATATAATATTGAAATCCTGCCCGTTTTGGTCAGGATTTTTTTGTTTATAAACATATACTAACGCTTTATTGTCAGTCGGTAGATTAGCGTAACTTTATAATCTAATTTATGCGTAATTCTCATTAATGAAACTACATTTTCATAAATATCAAGGTACTGGAAACGACTTCATCCTCATAGATGATAGAAATATGCAGTTCCCAATAGACAAACTTGAGATTATTTCACAGCTGTGTGATCGAAAATTTGGTATTGGTGCCGATGGGTTTATGCTCATTAGACCGCACGAAACTGTAGATTTTACTATGATCTTTTTCAATCCAGATGGAAGTAAAAGTCTTTGTGGTAATGGCAGCAGATGTGCGATGGCATTTGCGACCCATCTTGGTATCGTCGGCAAACAAATGGCCTTTGAAACTACAGATGGCATTCATGATGGGTATTATAAAGATGGTCTTTATCATTTTCAGCTATTTGATGTGAATGAAATTATCCGATCAGATGAAACCTATTTTATAAATACAGGTTCTCCCCATCATGTTCAAATAGTACAGAATGTTCAATCCTGTGACGTGGTAGTGGAAGGAAAGAAAATTCGATACAGTTCAAAATATGAACCTGCTGGAACCAACGTTAACTTTATACAAAAGAAGGTTGACTCGATTGATGTGAGAACTTATGAGCGAGGCGTAGAAAATGAAACATTGAGTTGTGGAACTGGCGTTACTGCCTGTGCTATTGTTGCGGCATTGGAAAACTACCAAAGTCCTATCAAAGTCGAGACCCAAGGAGGAAATCTTCAAGTTTCATTCACAAAAGTAGATGACACACATTTCAAAGATATTTATCTTGCAGGCCCGGCCGAAAAGGTTTTTGAAGGAGATATAGAAGTTGAATTGTCAAATTAGAAATAGAAGAAATTAACATATATAATGTTTGATATTATAAATAAAGGAATTGCCAAGGTTTTTGGAACAAAATCAGCGAGAGACCTAAAGGAAGTAACTCCATACGTTGAAAAAATAAATACTATTCATAAGGAGCTTACGGGCATTTCAGACGATCAGTTAAGAGGTAAAACAAGTGAGTTGAAAAGTCAGATCAATGAGCGCTTAAAAAGCATTGACACTCAACTTTCAGACTTGCACAACAAAATTGAAGAAGACTCTTCTTTAGAGATTTCCGAAAAAGAAAATATTTTCAACCAAATTGATGAGCTCGAATCTGAGAGAGATAAAGAGTTGGAAGTAGTCCTGTTAGAACTTTTGCCAACGGCATTTGCAGTGGTCAAAGAAACAGCTCGTCGATTGGCCGAAAACAAGCAACTTGAAGTCGAAGCAACCTTGTGGGATAAGGAAATAGCTGCAAAAAAATCAAACGTTGAAATAAAGGGTTCAACGGCTATCTGGCATAATAAATGGGATGCCGCTGGCACCCCTGTAGAATGGAACATGGTTCACTATGATGTTCAGCTGATAGGTGGTGTGGTGCTTCATCAGGGCAAGATTTCTGAAATGGCCACAGGTGAAGGTAAAACACTAGTTGCGACGCTTCCAGCCTATCTCAATGCGCTTGCTGGACGAGGTTTACATATCGTGACAGTGAACGACTACCTCTCAAAACGTGACTCAGAATGGAATGCTCCATTATTTGAGTTTCATGGTTTAAAAATTGATTGTATAGATAAACATCAGCCGAACTCGCCAGAACGTAGAAATGCCTACATGGCTGACATTACCTATGGCACCAATAATGAGTTTGGGTTTGACTATCTACGTGATAACATGACCAGAGATCCTGAAGAACTGGTACAGAAGAAACATCACTATGCGATGGTGGATGAAGTAGACTCAGTTTTGATAGATGATGCGCGTACCCCGTTGATCATTTCCGGCCCAGTACCTAGAGGCGATGAACATGAATTCTACGAACTGAAGCCAAGAATTGCAAAACTTGTAGATGCCCAAAGAAAATTAGTATCCGACTATTTGATCTCAGCGAAAAAAGCGATTAAAGAGGGTAAAGAAGGAGATGCTGGACTTCCGCTTTTTAGAGCCTACAGAGGATTGCCGAAAAACAAACCACTGATTAAGTTTTTAAGTGAGACTGGCATGAGGGCTATTCTGCAAAAAACAGAAAATTTCTATCTGCAGGACAATCAGAAAATGATGCCTGAAGCGGACGATCCACTGTATTTCACTATTGATGAAAAAAACAACAGTATTGATCTTACAGAAAAAGGGATTGACCTGATCACCGGAGAAGGAGAAGACACAAGCTTTTTCATACTTCCTGACATTGGAAACGAAATTGCCAATCTTGAAAAAGAAAATATAGCAGAAGAAGAAAAACTTAAAAGGAAAGATACAGTCATTCAGGACTATAGTATAAAGGCTCAGAGAATTCACTCTGTCAATCAGTTGCTTAGGGCTTATTGTTTGTATGAAAAAGATACAGAATACATTGTTGTAGATGATAAAGTTAAAATTGTCGATGAACAAACAGGCCGAGTGATGGAAGGTCGGAGATATTCTGATGGTCTTCATCAATCCATCGAGGCGAAAGAGAATGTGAAAGTGGAGGATGCCACGCAGACCTATGCAACCATCACACTTCAGAATTACTTTCGAATGTACCACAAACTTGCAGGAATGACCGGTACGGCAGAAACAGAAGCCGGCGAGCTGTGGGATATTTACAAGTTAGATGTAGTTGTCATTCCTACCAACAGACCCATCCAAAGAGACGACAGAGAAGATTATGTTTATAAGACCATTCGAGAGAAATTCAATGCTGTTGTAGAAGAGGTCGTGGAAATGAGAAAATTGGGAAGGCCTGTATTGGTTGGTACTACCTCGGTCGAAATCTCTGAGCTTCTCAGTAGAATGCTCAGTATTCAAAACATCAAGCACCAAGTATTGAATGCCAAACAACACGCCAAAGAAGCGGATGTCGTGGCAGAAGCGGGTAAACCTGGCACAGTAACTATTGCCACTAACATGGCTGGCCGTGGAACAGACATTAAGCTTACTGATCAATCAAAGGCTTCTGGTGGTTTGGCCATTATCGGTACAGAGCGACATGAATCGAGAAGAGTTGACAGACAGCTTAGAGGTAGGTCAGGTCGTCAGGGAGATCCTGGTTCGTCTCAGTTCTTCGTTTCATTAGAAGATAACTTGATGCGCTTGTTTAGTTCCGACAGAGTCGCAAAGGTGATGGATCGTTTGGGATTGAAAGAGGGTGAAGTGATTCAGCATAGCATGATTACCAAATCTATAGAGCGTGCACAGAAAAAAGTGGAGGAAAATAACTTCGCGACAAGAAAAAGACTGCTAGAATATGATGACGTCATGAACTCCCAACGAGAGGTCATTTATAAACGACGTAAAAATGCCTTGTATGGGGAAAGGTTAGAGCTTGATATTATGAGCATGCTCTACGAAACATGTGAAGACCTTGTACTAAATGCTAAAAGTGGAAATGATCTTGATAGCCTTAAACTCAATGCAATCAGTGTTTTGGGTATGGATTTTGGCATTGAAAAAGAAGAATTTGAAAAAGGCGATTCTGCTTCGATTTCACAGAGTTTGTATAATGAAGCACTTCAGACTTATAAGCGAAAGAATGCCAATATTGCAGAAAAAGCATTGCCCCTATTAAAGCAAATCCATCTTCAAAGAGGCGCCACGGTAGAAAACATACTCGTTCCATTTACTGACGGCAAAAAGCAGATAGGTGTTTCCGCACCACTTGAAAAATCAGTGAAAACGGAAGGGGTCGAAATGATCCGATCCATGGAAAAAATGATCACGCTTGCTATCATTGATCAAACATGGAAAGAGCATCTTCGAGACATGGATGATCTGAAGCAATCGGTTCAAAATGCAGTATATGAGCAGAAAGATCCTTTAATCATCTATAAGTTTGAGGGCTTTGAACTATTCAAAACCTTCATTGGAAAGGTAAACGAAGAATGTATTTCCTTCCTAATGAAGGCTCAAATACCTGTACAACAAGCCGATGAAGTGCAAGAAGCAAAGCAGCAACGCGCTGCAAGGGACTACAAAGAATCAAAAGAAGACAGTGGTTCTTTATTAAATAGAGGGCAAGCCAATAGACCTCCCGCTGAAAAAACTGCTCCTGCAAAAACATTGAAAATTGCAAGTAGAAACCAGCGCGTTTCCGTGCAATATCCTGACGGCACAGTAAAAAAAGATGTAAAATTCAAACAAGTAGAAGAAGATATCAAAAACAACAAATGCGTATTGATCGACTCATAGTAGCTCTTGTCATTATTGTGGCGAGTTGTAAACCTGCCAAAGTAGCGACTTCATCATCAGGTACAGCGTACAAGGAAGATTTGTCAGTAAATCGTCCGTCAATGGAGCCATTACCTGAAGAACCATTAGATAATGGCTCACAGGAAATTGCGCCTGCACCAAAACCGCTAGTTGGGCATATCAAAGCTGAAATGGATAGCATTAACATCCTTATTGCACAAAAAAATGAGTCTATTGATTACATTGGTGGCTTTACCATACAGGTTTATACCGGGTTGAACAGAGAAGAAGCCGATCAAGCGTATGAGTTAGCCATGACATTGGATCAAGAATTATCTCCAGAAATAACTTACCGACAGCCTAGTTACAAAGTAAAAGTAGGACATTATACAAGCCGCTTGGAAGCCAATGAAATATTTCAATCGTTGAAAGAGTATTTCCCCAACGCGCTGATGATTCCAGAAAGAAAAGCGAAATGAGCGAGATCATAGAAAAAATAAAAAACCTTTCTAATAAGTTTTTTCCAAAAATTCAAGAAATAAGGCATCACCTTCATGCCCATCCCGAGCTTTCATTTGAAGAAGTTAATACCGCAAATTTTATTGAGTCTGAACTGCACAAACTTGGTTTTACTGAAACCCAGAGAGTAGCCAACACAGGCATTTCGTTTATTATCAAAGGAAATGGTAAAAGTGACAAAGTGATAGCGCTTCGCGCTGATATTGATGCATTACCTATTACCGAGGCTAATGAAGTCAGTTATAAGTCAACGAATACTGGAGTAATGCATGCTTGCGGTCACGATGTGCATACCTCAAGTCTTTTGGGAGCGATCATGATTTTTAAAGAACTACAGGCTGAGCTTGATGGTGATATCAAAATCATATTTCAGCCCGGAGAAGAGCGTTTGCCTGGGGGAGCTTCTTTGATGATCAAAGAAGGTATTTTGGAAAACCCAAAACCTACAAAAATTCTAGGGCAGCACGTCATGCCTTTTATCGATTCAGGAAAAGTAGGCTTCCGTAAAGGCATGTATATGGCCAGTGCCGATGAAATTTATTTTACCGTGACTGGTAAAGGTGGCCATGCAGCTATGCCTGAAAACTTGGTGGATCCAGTACTCATTACCAGCCATATTATTGTCGCATTACAACAAATCATCAGCAGGAACTCAAGTCCAAAAATTCCCTCCGTACTGTCTTTTGGAAAAGTAGTGGCCAATGGCGCCACCAATGTTATTCCGAATGAAGTAAACGTAGAAGGGACTTTTAGAACGTACGATGAAACATGGCGTACCGATGCTCATATCCGTATGAAGAAAATGGCCGAGGGAATGGCCGAATCAATGGGAGCCACTTGTCATTTTGAAGTAAAAAAAGGATATCCTCATCTCAAAAATCATCCAGAATATACCCAAACAAACATTGATGCCGCAAAGTCTTACCTCGGCGAAGAGAATGTAGAGGAAATTGATCTATGGCTTGCCGGTGAAGATTTCGCATTCTATTCACATCATGTTGACGCCTGCTTTTACCGACTAGGAACGAGAAACGAAGAAAAGGGAATCGTTTCCGGAGTACACACTCCTACTTTTGATATTGATGAAGAATCCTTAAAAACCGGCATGGGGCTGATGGCCTGGCTTACATTTAATGAACTTAAACAGTAAGGTACCTTATCAAGAACACGAGCCCTATACTTACTGCCAAACCAAAAAACACTTTCAAAAGGTCTTTACCCAAGTCTATTAACGTTGGATTTTTAACTCCTCCATACGCGAAGTATTTGATCCCTATTTCCCGTCCAGCGAGTAAGCCTAAGAAAACCCACGTCGTACTCATCGGCACGTTGTTTAGCTCTTTGAAAAACAACAACACAAACCCATAGGCAAGATCAATCAGCGTAGCTGAACGCACATCTACCGTATTCGTTTTAGCTTTTACAATACTCTGTATGGCTCCTCCTTTAGTATAAAAAATGTAAGAAAGTAATATGACAAAAATTGACACGGTGGCAATCAAGGTCGGAAGCTCAATTTGACGTGGCAAGTAAACGTAGATATTAGCGAAATCCTGAATAAGCCACTGAGACCAAAGGAATCCAGTGGAAATCCATTGTGCTATACTCCACCACTTTATCTCCTTTTCAGTAGGTGTAGATTCGGCAAAGCGCTTTTCAAATTTTTTGGCAATCAAAAAATAAATCAAAAGCGCCGCTACAAAAGCAACCAAATAGCCCGACATGGATTTTACAACCATGTCGTATAAGTTCTTAGGGTTAAAAAAGGTAAGTATTAAGAAAGAGGTACTTACAGGAATTCCAAACCTTGTGATTGTCAATAAAATTAACGGCGGTATTAAAAATGGCCATCCAAAACCTTTGATGTCGTCAGGGTTTTTATACTTTGGATTTTCAAAGCCATTAGTCATCGGATCACCAATAAGGCGACCATAAGTTACATCTCCATCATTCACATACCAGCCATACACCAGCACAACAACCAAAATAGAACTAGCAAACAGCGATAGCACCCACCAAGGTCTATGTTCGTTTGAGCTTAGAAAGGTACCTAGTGTTTGGATTACATCGTTCCCCACCACTGAGTATGCGGCAAGTAGAAAGCCTACATACATTACTATTTCTAATTCACCCATTTAATGATTGTGCGTTCATAGTTTGGAAGACAAATAAAGATTAAGCAAGTCTTATTATTCAAAAATGACCCATTTTCTTCTCAACACTAAAGATATGATAACATGCCCTTAATATTTGTTTAACCTTTTCTAATGTCAATAGAATATTATCGAGAATATTATCAATGTTAACAATTCAATCATAACCCTCTTCGACCGGTGGCTCATGAAATATATAGCTTTGCACGCCGTAAAGAGAATGATTAAAGCAGAAGACATAAAAGACATTTCGATAAACTCAAAAAGTTTATTGGCTCGATCGTTGAAGATTTTTGTGATAATACTCAGCATCTTTATCTTTTTGTTTGCCATACAGCTAATGAGTGGGTCTTTGGCGGTTATTGGTAAAGATTTCGCTAAAGAAATCGTTTATGCCACATCCAATCCTTTTATTGGATTATTCATTGGGTTACTGGCTACCGCTATTCTGCAAAGTAGTTCAACAACCACCTCCATGACGGTCGCAGCGGTTGCCGTAGGTGCTATTTCTTTGCAAGGAGCTATCCCAATAATTATGGGAGCCAATCTCGGAACCACCATTACCAGTACAATCGTTTCGCTTAGTTTCGTGACTAAATCAAAGGAATTTGAAAAAGCCTTTGCGGCTGGTACAGTGCATGATTTTTTTAATATTTTGATCATCATTATTCTATTCCCACTAGAATATTATTATGGATTATTGTCTTCTGTGAGTTCGTATATTTCCAGCTCGATACAAACGGAAAGCAGTCAATCGATAGCATCTAAGCTCTTCATTAACAACCTTTTCGATGGTGCGCAGGATTTTTTAATTTCAACAATCGGAGTGGCAGCTACACTCATCATTGCTGTAGTTTTAATCATTGCCATTGTGAAAATCATTTCTAATCTACTGTACGATCAAATGATTGGAAATAGCAGAAATAGGTTTAAATCTATCATATTCAATACAAGACTCAGATCCTTTGGTTGGGGCTTTTTATTTACCTCGATCATACAGAGCAGCAGCCTTACTACCTCTTTGATTGTGCCTTTAGTTGCCACGAAAAAGATTCACCTTACCCGAGCTTTTCAATTTGTATTAGGCGCGAATTTGGGTACTACCATCACTGCCATTATCGCTGCACTATTCAAAAGTGAGGCGGCTGTGAGTTTAGCGATTGCGCATTTTATGTTCAATTTGCTTGGCGTTTCTCTTTTTGTATTTATCCCTTTTCTGTCAAAGCTACCCACTTATTTTGCTAACTCTTTGGCCAAACTCGCGGTTAAATATCGCTGGACAGCCTTTGTTTATATTTTGGTGGTATTTTTCTTACTCCCCTTTACCCTTATCTATTTTAGTAATCGACAGGAATTGACGTACTCAAAACCGAATAATCAAGAGATTGTAACGAAGACTACCGCAGATCAAACAATTTACTAGTCTTAATTCTTTAAATTGTGAGGAATTAAAGAAATTTCATGTCTCTAATAAATAACGTAATCGATCGTATCACCGATTATTTAAAGGTAAAAGGTGAAAAATTAAAGCTTGATATCATTGCAAGTGTTTCCAGAATAATGGCCTACGTCATTTCCTTTATACTCATATTATTAATCGGTTTTTTCTTTTTAGTTTTTGCCTCAATCACCACAGGCGCGCTCATCAATGAGGCCTTGGAAAGTGCCTATCTTGGGTATTTAATTATCAGTGGCTTTTATTTAATTGTACTCGTGGTTGTCTTAATGCTTTTGAAAACCCGAAAGATTCAAAATCTTATTGAGAAAACACTTGTCCACCTTAATGATGCGGAGTTATGAGCAGAACGAAAGCTTGGCAGAAAAAGATGGACGAGCTTACTGAGAAAGAGAAATCTCTAAGAAGTGAGCTTGAGTTCAGGAGCGGTAAACTCGAAAAACGAGGTTTGGTTGCTCTTGGCGTTGCTGGCTTAGTCACTGTCGTTATCATAAGCGTTTTTGCTTTCAGGAGTAAAAAAACAAAGG
The DNA here is from genome assembly GCA_040216665.1 of Cyclobacteriaceae bacterium. Lineage (GTDB taxonomy): Bacteria > Bacteroidota > Bacteroidia > Cytophagales > Cyclobacteriaceae > ELB16-189. Next base: position 54,208 of record JAVJOQ010000028.1, read on the forward strand.
TTGAATTGAAACCTCAGCCGGTCAATAACACTCCGCCGGTAAAAACAAAAGCTGATCGACGGAGGAACCTTAGTGCCATGATTACGGAAAAAGTAGTTGCAGCCATCATTACCGTATTAATCAGCAAGTTTCAAAAGGACGCTTTGTCTGATGAAGAAGTGAAAAGTTAACCAATACAGAATATGCCTTAAGCGTTGATCAGGCTTTCTCTTCGACGCATTTTTCCTGCAGGTATGCCAAACATCATTTTGAATCTTCTGCAGAAATAAGCGGTATCCTTGTAGCCTACCTCTTTACCTATCTCTCGAATGCTTTTCTTAGAAGTCCTTAGCAAGTTTACCGCTTCTTCCATTCGCTGGTACTCGATATAATCCTGTGGATTGATTCCAGTAAGCATTTTAAAATACTGACCAACATAGTCTTCAGACACACTGGCTACACTAGCTAACCTTTTGTTTGATAAATCTTCACCTAGATGCTCTTTGATAAAAGTGAAGATATCTATCAAGCGTGGGTCTTTGAAATAGGTGCTATTGGTGGCAAACTGCTCTACAAACAAATTGAATTTGACAATATGCCGAATCAGCTCTACGACCAACTGCTCTGAAAGCAACTTGATTAAACGGTCTTTACCGGGATGATTGGTACTGGTCTCAGTATTGATATCAAAAATGAGTTGCTTTATCTTCTCATTATTCTCTACCTTGAATGGCGGTATATCTATAGAAGCAAAAAAGTTTACCGAATCGAACGCTTTCGCCTCAAATGACACGTAACTAAAATGCTCTTCTGATTCTGGTTCTTGACTGTAAGATTTAAAATACTTTTCCTTATTATTTAAAAAATTATCTTTAGAAAGCCTTGTCGAAACGCCAGAACCATAAGTAATCGAAACTTGGCGGCCACCAGGCACAAAAAAAACCTCTCCTGCACTACATTTTTCTTTTCCCTTGCCAATGCTGAGCGTTCCATTGCCCACTAGCAATAAAGAGTTTTCAATATCGTAGTTATTTTCAATAGTAACCGGAGAAAGAATATTAATATTCCTAGCCTTGATAAAACGAACGCTTAAGGATTCAATGATGCGATTATAATCTTCCACGGATTAGTTAATATGATTTTTCTTAGAAAAAGAGGATATTTAATTAAATTAATTGCATAAATCTAATATAGATTCTGCCAATAATCAAATATCCCCTTACACATTAACAATATTTCGGGTAATTAAAGATTTATATTATTTTAATAATGCTCTTGAAATGACGATTTTCTGAATTTCGGAAGTGCCTTCATAGATTTGAGTGATTTTAGCATCTCTCATTAATCGCTCTACGTGATACTCTTTGACGTATCCATATCCTCCATGAATTTGCACTGCTTCAACAGCATTTTCCATAGCAACTCCTGAAGCATATAATTTCGCCATGGCAGACGCTTGGGCGAAATCTTGCTTGGCATCTTTGAGTTGGGCAGCTTTTAAGCAGAGTAATCTTGCGGCCTCCACCTTAGTCGCCATTTCAGCCAATTTAAATTGGATCGCCTGATGCTTAGCAATTTCTACACCGAATGCTTTTCTCACCTTCGCATATTTTAAAGAGAGTTCTAAAGAACCCGAAGCAATGCCTAATGCTTGAGCAGCGATTCCAATTCTACCGCCATTGAGCACCGACATAGCGAAAGTAAAGCCAAAACCATCCTCGCCAAGTCTATTCTCTTTTGGGACTTTCACGTCAGTAAACATTAGTGAGTGAGTATCAGAGCCTCTAATTCCGAGTTTATCTTCTTTTTTACCCACCACAAATCCTTCCGACTCACGCTCAACTATAAGGCAGTTGATCCCCTTATGCTTTTTCTCTACATCGGTCTGAGCAATGACTAAGTAAACGGATGCTGAGTTACCATTCGTGATCCAGTTTTTAGTTCCATTCAATAAATAATGGTCGCCTTTATCCTCTGCGGTGGTTCTTTGTGAAGTGGCATCAGAACCAGCCTCAGGCTCGGATAAACAAAACGCTCCTATTTTTTCACCTTTCGCCAAAGGCACTAAGTATTTCTGTTTTTGCTCCTCAGTTCCGAACTTTTCTAATCCCCAACAAACCAAAGAGTTATTCACTGACATACAAACGGACGCTGAAGCATCCACTTTAGAAAGTTCCTCCATAGCCAGCACATAGGATACCGTATCCATTCCGCCACCGCCATATTTCGGGTCTACCATCATACCCATAAAGCCAAGTTCGCCCATCATTTTGATTTGTTCCTTAGGAAAACGTTGCTCATTATCTCTTTCTATAACGCCCGGTAAAAGCTCTTTTTCCGCAAAGTCTCTAGCTGCGTCTCTTACTGCAATTTGCTCTTCTGTTAATTCGAAACTCATATTATATAATGGGGTTTGAAGTTGTTTATTTGATGACACGAAGTTAATCGATTTTGTTATGCATGCATACTATATTTAGGGGAATTTAATCCCACAACTAATTTTTCGTCGAAAATATTGTTATAATAAATGTTGGTAGATTACTGGCAACTTTTCCAAAAGCCTCGTACAATAGTTGGTTTGAAATACCTTTTTCATGTATTGAAAATCAGCTGATATTCCACACTTTTGGTTCAGTACTGGTAGTGATCGCCTAGAATATTGCTAAATTTAATTATCTAATTTATTTCAAATGGATTTCAACGGACAATCAAGAGCGCTCATTTATCTTTTATTCCTAGTGGGCATATCGATAGTTTTTTATTTATTCGGTATGTTATTCCCTTCTGACCCCTATCATTTAGGGGTTAATAATAAGGAAGTGAAGAGTGTCTATGAGTCTTCAAGTTCAGATGAACCTATTGAAGACATAGTGAAAGAAGGTTACGACTCTCCATCGCTAACCGCTAAAAAGATGGATACAGCAGCGAAGAATGATGAGGTAACAAAGGAAAAAACGGTCAAGTCAACAGCGGAAGAAAAATCAAATTATCCAAAAAAAGGAACCAAGTATTTTGAAAACTTATGGAGTGACTATCAAGAAACAGTAGTCAACACATTACCCGCAGGAAAAGCTAGAACAGATGTGGTGATCCGATATTATAAGCATCCAAAAGACGGTAATAAGATCAATGCTATCAAACCCTTACGATTTTATATTCATGAGCGACCGATTGATAGTGTTATGCTCCCCTTTGAATCGAATGCGGTTTACTATGGGGACAGTATTTCTACCCAGGATTTACAGCTGACTGTATACAGCTTAATAGAAGCAGGTTTCCCAATCAAAAAAGTAGCACTTTCGGAATACCATGACAACTGGAAAGCACATGCCATAGAGATTGGCTCAGATACCACGATCATGCGCAAAAAAGTGTTATCCGCTGAGGAAGTTTCTTCTTTGTAAAGACCCAACTTCGAGCCATTGCATGAATGGTAAAAGTAAGAAATGAACATTAGAGAAAGGATGAAGGAATAACTTTTAAAAACATTCATCCTTTGCTTAAATCCAAAAGCACATAAAAAAACCCGCAGAATAGCGGGCTATAATTTACGGTGGTTTACGCACTGATTAACTTCCGCAACCCACGCATTCGATTTCGCTATTCATGGGTCTAGTACCATTAAGTTTCATTTTAAGGTTATGGATTTTGTCTTTTAAATCCATGTCTTGGAACATGTCACCGGTCAATTGACCTTGTAATTGTTCGATTTCACTTTGAATTTGTTCAGCCGTCATTACTTTTTAATAATTTGATTTGGGAATAAGTACAATACAAGTTAGTAAATCAAACAGTTCCACAAAATTAATATTGCTGAAAAGCAATTATTTTTGAAATTTTGTCAAAAAAAGCATCAATTTTCTGCTGAAAATATCCGCCTGTTATTCTTGTTTAATTCATGGTTTACTGATTGCCGCTCGTAAGAATACATACATCGAGTTTACTATCGTAAATGTCACGATTTGAAAAGATAGTTGATCTTGTATCGTAGATTTCTTGCTCTTGGAGAAAAAATAATCATGCACCTTGTCACGCAGGTAACTTCCGCAACAGTGGAGGAAGAAGCCATCAGCGGTGTATTCAATACTGCAAATATTCAAGCTACATCTAGCACTTATTGCTACGCTCATCAGCCCATATTCGACTACCGAGCTCGAAGGTTATACTTTCCTGCGGAGCAGTTCGGATTTCGAAACCGCGGTAAGCATGCCGAAATCTCATGACAGTCAAAGAGCTAAGGCAGTAGCAGCGTATCTGTAGTGAGGCCTAAGGAATTGAAATGGACTTTGTACAGGTCGGATAGGACTCGTAGTATATTGTTTTTCTCCAATACTTTTAAAAGTTTGTAATTACCTTATTTGTTAATATTCAGAAAAACATCTACCAATCACCCTGATGTAGTAATGATGTAGTCCAAAACTTTTAGTTATTGACGATGGTTCATATCATTGACCTTGATATTAAACAACGAACATTAACTATGAAAAACTACACCCTATTGTTACTAGCCATTTTTATGGGAAGTCTAGTTTCATGTGACAGTACTGATACAAAGCCTGAGGATAAAATTGAAATTCCAGAAGGATATGAGCTGGTCTGGTCAGATGAATTTGATGCCTCCGAGATTAACACTGATCTATGGACCTACGAAACAGGAGATGGAACAGACTTTGGACTACCTGTTGGATGGGGAAATGACGAAAAACAGATTTACACAACTAGTACTGAGAACTCGTCAATAGCTACAGACCAAGATGAATCGGTTCTTAAAATCACCGCTCTGTCTGATGGAGCTGGTGGATATACATCCGCCAAACTAAAAACCAAAAACCTCGACATGCGATTTGGTAAGATTGATGTGAAAGCGAAGCTTGCAGAAGGCCAAGGTATCTGGTCTGCCATATGGATGCTAGGAAACAATCGAGACCTGATCGATTGGCCAGGCTGTGGTGAGATAGATATTGTGGAACTATTGGGTCATGAACCTGCTAAGGCTTATTCCACCATTCACTTTACAAATGGTGAGAATGGCAAGGGCGAAATACAGACATCTTATGAATCGACAAGTACTTTCAGTGAGTCCTATCACGTATTTGGCCTGGAATGGTCCCCTGAATCATTGATTTTCAGCTTGGATGGTGTTCAAACAGGTGCAATGCCCATTGAAGAAGACATGAATGAGTTTCTTCGTGGTTTCTATTTGATCATGAATGTAGCGGTAGGTGGCTACTGGCCAGGAGATCCTGATAATACTACCGTACTCCCACAGAGCATGTTTGTTGATTATGTGCGTGTCTATGAGAAAATAGACTTCACCGCACCTGCAGCACCTGCTTTGAATGTCGAGGAAGAAACGATCGGTCAGATCATAGAGCCAAATATTGCTGACAATGCAATCAGAACTGATTTTACAGCTTTGGGCAATCTCACAGTAATCGCTTATGGTGGAGGTGGCGAACCAGTAATTTCAAGTTCAGAGACTGCCATTGAAGGAGATTTGAGTTTGGTTTTTGATTTCCCTGGCGGAAAATGGGGAGGCGCATATATTGAACTAGAAGCACCTAAGAACATCAGTAACTTCACACATTTTAATTTCTCACTCAATAAGCCAGCGGCATTTGTAGATGCAGAAATCAAATTGGAAAGCAAGTCAACAAATGCAACTGTATTTCTTAAAAATTATACAGGAACGAGTGCAGCCAATGACTTCATTACTTATTCTATACCATTGTCAGATTTTACAGGACTCAATATGGCTGAGTTGACCATCCCTTTTTCTATCTGGAATCCTCAAGATGCCAACAAGGGATTCGTGACAGCAACAGTGCTGATTGACGATATCTATTTTTCAAACTAGCGCTTCCAATCAAGTACCTGTTCGCAATGCATATACAGGAAATAATGCAATTAGGGATCAATTTCTAAAGAATTGATCCTTAATTTATTAATACCTCTTACAAATTATGCTAATTCTAAAACTATGAAACTTCAATGCAAGTTTGACTATTAGAACCCTTAGGCTCAATTCAGGTTAGTCTTAAACTAATTTGCCAAAATAGAATGTTGATTGCTTCTAGGCTGTGATTTTACCAATTAGTGGTACACTACATATTTTTTGATTGGTTTTTGAGTGTATTCATATCTGGTAGCGGTATAGATTCCTTGCCCTTACCCCAACGTCTGTAACCCACAGACCTGATTCAAAACCAATCAACTCTCACGGAAAGAAGGACTGCAAGACTCAAGCCATGGAGAAAAAAATATCGCAATGACGCTAGAGCATGTAGTGAACAATCGAACTCTAAAAAGAGCCTGTCTAGAACTTTGTGTTTATCGGCCTTTTCACGCTTAAAAAGTATACCGATGACGCTATGAACAATCGACCTCAGGGTTCTTACTTAAAGATTCTGGAGTCATGCTTTTATCACAATACCCAGTGTCGGGTATTTTGATTCCTGCTTTTTGAGGCCATTTTTGTAAGTATGAGGTGGACGGTCATTGTTTTTATTTTTTTAATATATCCTGCATTTGCGCTAGAGGCCCCAAACTACCAAGATACTTTATTGCTCGATGGTCCATCACTGGCACATCTTTCTGAGTATTCCAGTTTTTGGATTGATCGTGGTGATGAAGGGCCAGATAAGGCTGGCGCTGCTTTAAATAAAGGAGAATTTCAAAATTGGGAAATGTACGCTACACTTAATCTAGGTCTTAATCCCCATCCATTGTGGCTTCATCTGAAAATAAAGAACATTTCTGATCGAAAAAGGACCTATTGGTGGAGCTTATATTCGCATGCGGATAGCGTCATTCTCTATCAAAATATCAATGACAATTGGGTGGCCATAGACACATCCTCCTACTCAGTGCATGCACGCAAACGATCTGTTCCTGTCAGATTTTTAGGAACTAGTATTGATTTGGAAAAGGGCGAGAGTGCTTCTTTACTAATGAAGGTGCGGAATTTAAGACGACCTCAACATGCCATTACCGACATTACTACACCAGCGCATAATCTGCTTTGGGAGAAGAAATTTTTCTGGACGATAGGCTTCTTCATAGGAGGGCTTACATTGTTGGGGCTTTTCAACCTCGTGTTGGGATCGATTTCTCGAGACCGCATTTTCTTTCTTTTAGCCATCTATATCTTCATAGTATCCGTGGTGATTTTGCAAGAGGAGTTGTTGATTTCTTTTTATCCGGGACCGCAGTATTTTGATGTACTGATGAAACTCTCGCCCATCGCATTGACACTTTTAGGTGGAAGTCTCCACTTTATGGTTATCGATTATGCTCTTGGCGAAAATCGAAAAAATCATATCAGAAAGATTTTAGGTAAAATGAATCTCATTGGGCTTTGCTACGCGCTGTTCTATTTGCTGATCTTTTGGCTGTTTTATGATCAAATGACTTTGGCGTTCTTTTGGTACCGATTGTCATGGAATGCGGGCATTGTGCTCATTATTTTGATGATGGTTTTACTCTTTGTTAACATCGTTTTCGCAGCGAATTCTCGAAAGGAATTATTGTATTTCATGCCGCTTGCGTCTGTACTTTTCTACTTTAGTGCACCGGGTTATTTTTTGAATTATGAGGGAATATTACCCTATTACCCCATTACTTATCCAAATTACTTTTTCTGGATTCTCTGTTTTGAATTTATCGCTTTTGGGGTAATGGTGGGGTGGCGTTACCGTAAGACCTTGCAGAAAAACCACACCTTGGAACAGGAGCGGGCAAACCACCAGAGTCAATTGTACGAAAGAGAACTCTCCGCTCAGGAAAAGGAAAGAAAACAGATTTCTCGTGACCTTCATGACGATCTTGGTGCAACAATCAGTGCGATCAAATTGATCATTACCAATAGCTATAAGAAGGATGAACATCTTGTGAAAATGGTGAATAAAGCGAGTAGTGATCTTCGCTTTTTTATAGGAAATTTTTCAGTTTCAGATTTATCAGAAACGGATCTATTTGAAGCAATAGAGCAAAAAATAACTGAACTGAATGATCTGGGAAGGACTAGGTTTTCATTTATCGGTCAAGGGGATAGTACTCATGTTGGGAAAGAATTGGAGCTTTCGGTCTACCGAATCATTTCTGAGTTAATGAACAATACGCTCAAACATTCCAAAGCAAAAAGTGCAACACTACAATTAATTATTGAAGATAGCCAACTTCAGATCATCTGCGAAGACAATGGTGTCGGCTTCAACACCTCCATCACCTATGAGGGTATGGGCTTGGACAATATCCATATGCGTACAAAAAGACATCAAGGAAGTGTACACACAGTTTCAGACCAAAGATCTGGTACCACCACCATTATCACCATACCACTCACTTATGAAAAAGCCCATTAATTTCATCGTTATTGATGATCACCAGCTTTTTGCTGATGGTCTAGCAAGGATTCTTCAAGAAGAGGGAGGATTTGTTTTGAAAGCCATTTATAACAGTATAGACGAAGTAAAGGAGATCCATGCTGATTTGGTTTTACTCGATATTCAACTAATGAGCCAAAGTGGATTGGTGCTTTGCGCACAATTGCGCGCAAAGCACCCTCACCTGAAAATTATTCTAATCTCAATGATCCAAGCTCCACACGTGATCAGAGAAGGAAAACTAAAAGGTGCTGATGGTTTTATTCCAAAAACTACCGATGCAGCACTGCTGAAGGAGATGGTGATCAAAATATGTGAAGGAGAAAAGGTGTTTTTGGGCATACATCAAAAAGAAGCTGAGCGTCACAAAACCAGCCTTCTGAGCGAGCGCGAAATGCAGATCATCCATCTGATCAAAGGGGGATTAAAAAGCAGAGCCATTGCAGAAAAACTCTTCTTGAGTGAGTTTACCGTGGAGACCCATCGAAAAAATATCCTGCGAAAGCTGGGACTATCTTCAGCAAATGAACTCATCGCCTACGCTTATGAAAATCACTTGTAAAAGAACTCAGCCCTCCCATCCTCTTTTGCAATGAGCATTTGGGAGAATAGCATTTTCAATGCGACCAAAAGACCATTGATATTTTCTCCATGGCCTTTGTTACACTGGCTTTCATTTGGTGAGTGTTGATTGGTTTTGAATCAGGTGCGTGGGTTACATCTCTTGAGGTAGGCCATCCAAGCATTGATAGCTATCAACAAAAACCAAACCTATGATATCGTCACTTATGGCGATGAATCAGATGGTTTTTGGAGACGAATTGCATAATTTATTATTTGGGATGTTTTATGTGATCAAAAATGCCAATGCGCCAGAAGTTTTGAAATAGCCTGCTTTCGTCAAATCTGTGAGGTACGCTAGGTTCTATTTAAGAGCACCACTCTCTCACGATCTGCTTTTTGAACCTCTTTGATAAAGCTCCTGAAGTTTTCATATTCCTCTGGTGGATATGTCCCGCATTCAAATTCAAACTTTCTTACAAAAAGATAACGATCATCCTTTTTGACACATGACCGAGTGTATTTCCCATATTTGGTTTCTATGGCCTTCTGGGAGATTTCCTTCTCTGCGTGATAATTGGAAGGTAAAATAAGCTCGATCGTATCTACAGAGGAGTATGGGTATTTGATACAAATGGGATATTTCCTTTCCTTATCCACAAGCGTAAAGTTGTCTTCATTGGTGAAAATAAAAGGTTGGTAAAACAGTCTTTTACCAGATGGCTTAGCAAGCTTTTCTAATTCTACCTCTGCTATGAATCCTCCTACAGGTACTGGCTCGTTGGTTACTTCTTGCGTAGAAAAGGCATTGATTTTCATGCTTCCCCATCGGTGTTTGTCTTGAAACCAATCTTGTTTTTTAGACTCAGGGCCGAGCATCATCCAATTAAATCCTCGGTTTTCAATCTCCATACCTTGGTATTTACGGTCTACTTGTGCTACGCCACGTCCATCCGGTTCTAAGAATATTTGCGCTTTGGTTGTTTGCAGGTTATCCTCCTTAGTGTATTGCTTTGTTTTGATCAGATGCCCCCCATCTTCAGCTATGAGCAGGGCATACCTATTGCCGGTAAATGTGCCTTGGTTACCAAAAGGATTGGTTTGGGAAGTGCATTCCAGCCAAATGGTATCCTTTTGCGTTGGTACGGTCAGGATCACATGATTGAAGTAATCATCAGGGAAATCAGGAAAAAGCTCTTCAGGCCGAGATCCTCCGCTTATTAGTGTGTAAAAGGAAGGAATGCCTATTGCTTTTAAAATGCAATGAGTATAAAAGCTCAAAGCCTTACAATCACCATATTTCTGCTCATGGACGAAACCTGATTCAAAGGGCTGTAACCCTCCTATGCCCAATTGTATACTTACGTATCGCGTGTTTTCTTGGAGGTATTTATACACCGATCGAATGGAGTCCATTCGTGTAACTCCTGTCACATATGGGAGTATTTCATTGATTTGCTTCGACGTAAGTGTATTTCTAGTTTCGTTCAATCCATAAATCCACTTTCCGTAGCTCTGCCATGAGCTCATATCGCCTTGTCTGCCATCCAATATAAAATCAGTTGGAGCTGGGTATACTCTTGGGGATGTGCTTAAATGATTTGAAAGAACTTCGTTTTGATACCCTTTCAAATTTTGGACAGACCAAAAATAGCTGTGATTGAATGGTGCTTCAAAAATGGAATCTGCTTCTGTGTTGAACATTCTGAAGCGGATTGGCCTTTCTAATTGGCTGGTGATCTTTAGGTCACTGGAGATCACGCTTTGCTTTTCAGTATTCTGAGGCGTCCAGGTAGGGAAGCTATAAGAAGAATTGTAATCCATAGTGTAATCCACTTCTAGAAAATACGGATATTTCTTATAGGTGATGTTCAAATGCTTGTAACGACCATCCGCTGCTACACTTGAACCTTTGGCACTGAAATCTCCAAAGTCTTTGAGCTTATAGGACTCCAATTTTTCGCCATTTGAGTCATAAAGAACAACTGAGGCTTTTTTTATAGTGCGATCATCATCAAAATAAATCCCCAGTTCATTTCTGCCATGAGCAAAGCTGTTGAGAATCGCTACTTTATACGAGCGATTGAGTTGGCTTTTTGTTAGACCTTCGATATTGAAATCAGTGTGATCATAAATGATCACTTCGTTCATAGTCGCTTTCAAGGAGTCTGGAATGCTGGCTATGGTATTTTGCCCCATGGTGCCAAATGCCATCCAGATAAAAAGTAAAGTGAAAATACCCCGCATAGCATTATATCTTTTTGAGAATAATCATTTGGTTATTTTTCTCAGCCACTAATTCCATAAACTGTTTTAATCCTGGATAGTCTTCTGGCGAAAAATCCTGCTTATCAATACTGGCTTTACTTAGAACAGTAATTTTATTGCCAATTTGAGAGGAATTATAAAGAAATGATCCTGCTTCGTTTGGCATTCTGACGATGGATGGAGGTGGCAATTCTGCCCTATATCCTTCAGGAATTTCAATAGTGACCAGTATTTGCTCGGTAATTTGATAAGGAAAATCAACGGGTGAAAAGCGCTTTTCTCTTTTGAATTGATTCTCAGTAGTTGCTCCATACCGCATAGGGTTGATGTAGATCATGTCATCCCCTAAGAAATCATTTACCAGATCAAAATTATAATATACCTGATTTGCTTTGCTTGACTTATTGTACTGAAAATTTTCAATTTCACCCTCCACGAATTTTTCAGCAAGCTTGGCTCGATAGTCTTCTTCACCATTCTTTTTGATGCGCTGATATACGCCCAATGCGGCGTGGTGTTCTTTTTTGATCTCATAACTACATCTCATTTCATCTTCATTGAAGGATATTTGACCAGTGATAGAGGAATTGTGTTGTCCATTTTTTAGTGACACCCACTCTCCACCATTTTCGGTGACTAACCAGCCATTATAGTTATGGCACTTGATAGGTAGCATTCCAAATGGTAGTCTGGAAGTTGCATCGCAGAGATAATATCGTCCATCGATAACTACATGGGCAATCACGTAGTTGAATTCTTCATAGTTGGGGTAAACAGGATGAGGCAACCCATGACCTCTCGTGCTTAGAATTACAGGGTTGGCCTCTAGGCCAGCCTCTCTCAGTGCGGCTATAAGCGCAAGGTTGATATCAGCCACCGATCCAGACTCTTCTTTCATCGCAACACGCCCCACATTTTGACTAGTAAATCCATAGACTTCATTCCAAGAGATGTTACTCATGACCCAGTTGTAAAGATCTATGGTGAGCCTAAGTTCATCTTTATTTGGATTACTTGCGATAAAGTCCTTTGCAAAACCACCTCTTTTCATTGCTAAACCAAAACCATTCCATGTCATAATTTCCTCAGAAAAGCTTTGGTATGTTTTTGCGTAGTTTTTTATTGTACTTTGAGGCATCTGTACAGTAGCGAGTTGGAACGTAATTCTAGTGGGTAGATCTACCCTGTTGTTCATCATCGGCTCGTCCTCCAGCGGCGGTATATTTTCACCAGTCACTGCAGTTTTTTTACTAATGGAAGGAATGGTTCCTTTGCCTGATTCTACTTTGCCACCTGACTCTGGCAATGAAGTCCAAGTGTAAGTGAAGGTTTCGGAGCGGATGTCATTTTCATAGGTAAGGGGATGGTAGTTTCCTATCTGGTTGGTATGGTAAATGAAAAATTCTGGAATCGTATATTCGAAATAAGAATAGGCCACAGGCACATCTGACTGAAATTGCCAGGTTTTCAGATTGCTGTAGTAGTCAGATGTAAGCGAGTATTTATATTCAATCACTGAACCTTCTTGTACATCGGCAAGGGCAAAGGAGGTTTCGTAAGAGTAGTCACTCAGACGAGTGCCATATTCTTCAGAATTGGTGAGTTTGGACTTTACTATTTTCCCATCTACAAGATTGTATGTAGTGCCTTTTATGGAGCTCAGCTCTTCTCGGTTGGAGCCAACTACAGGATCATAGGTTGTGATTTTGATGTTAGCAATATCTTTATCAGTTTTTTTAAAGATTTTCTTTCTTACGGTCACATCCATCACATACTGCCAGCCCTTTTCGTTGTTGTAGGCGAAACGAAGGACACCCGTTTCTGCCAGGATCATAGAAGTGGCTTCTGGGTAAAAATCGCATTCAGTCATTTTGAGTTCTTCCTCTGAAACCTTGCCAAAACGTGCAAATTTTTCTTGAGCAGCAACGAAGGAAGTATTTGCCAAACACAGCATGGCAAATAAAGTAGCGGTAAGTAATCGAATCATAAAAAGGTTGGTCTTTGATATGATTGCAATATAACTTGTTGGTGTTTGAAATGACAAATGGATCACTTACAATTTTTTTAAAAAGTGTCACTTTACGCCGCTGGAGCCAGCTTACAGCACGTGACCATACGCTGTATTTGATACATGTGCGGAAGGTATAAATTTCACAATAAGGAAGGACTTTACTTTATAAGCTTACCACAGTTTACTGAATTGATGTTTATACTCTTGATCAATATTGTAAGACCATACTAGAAAGTTTAAAGTATTGAATGAAAGAGAATGGAGTGGAAAATTTATGTTTATTGAATTATGTCCAGTCATATAAAGCGATTATTTCGTACCGCAAATGAAAATCTGAGTGATCCTCTGAGCAACGTCAAAGCCACTTCATGATACGCCATGTTCCGAGAACTTCTATTTATCGTGACCTAGCTCTTTGATCATACGGATGGAAATAATGAGTAAAAAGAGCCCAATAACACCGATAATTGACCAGATGAAGTAGGTGTTTTCAAACAAGCTTTTCTCCGGCTCCTGGTTTGCATCGCTGATCAGCTGACGAACCTGTTGAAGCTCCACTTCTTTGATTTCATTAGGTAATTGCCTTTTGAAATGAGCCAGGTCGTAACTCGGCGCATCTAACGCGCGATTGCCAAACTTCATCTTGTAAGCTTCGCCGGCTTTGAGGTCAGTCACCAAGTATTGGTTTAAGTAAGCGCCCGACACATTTTCAACAATCAATGGTTGATTGTCCAAATTGTCTATTTCAATATAGAGTTTCTCTACTCTTGTTGGACCTATTTCAAACGTATTGTTGGTATTGGAATTTAGCGCGATGGAGGCTATTTGTCTTTTGACCAATATTTTTTCCTTCTTCCTATTCTCCGTAAGCTCATCGATATATACCCTTGCATTTCGCGTGTAAAATCTCGCGCCAGTTAGCGTAAAGGTTAGCTTTTCAAAATACTTTATTTCCGATAGGCTCAGCGTGATCATGGATACATCGTCGATCTCCTCTTGCTTGTCGATGATAAAATCAAAACCAGAATTACGCCCCCTAGTGCTATTGCTTTCATGATAGCCGATCGTGAGAATATTAATGGGCTCGTTGGGCTTACCTTTTACTTCAAGTTTGAAAAATTGGAAATCACTTAACGGAAAGTCGAGGCGCTTTTTAAAAGTTGCGCCATCCCGATTGTACATGGACTGCAGCGGATAGTTGTTACCGATCACATACCATTTTTCCTGATCATTGCTTCCGCTCAGTACGGCTGTTTTCTTTACCGCCGTATTTTGTACGATAAAACTTATGTTATCGATAGGTTGACCGCTGCTATTGGCGAAAATAAAAAATGAACTACTGTCGTTCGCTTCGTCAAATCTTTCAATGATTTCATATTCCTTAAAAGCCGTATTGGTTTCTTTAAAAGCCTCTTTTTCAATCAAATAAGGCTGCTCTACACCTGCCAAATCGTAAATTCTAAGATCAGATAAGATACCATCGACCTTACCCAACACGGCTGGAGTCAATTGAATTTTGTGAAAACCACTTTCTTTTACTGGCAATAAGTCCACTTCATAACCAAACTCCTGTGCTGTAGCAGTCCATGACCAAAAAAGGCTTAAGATGATTATAGCGCGTCTATTTAGAAAACGATGCATTTTACTGGCGCTGATTATCTTCAAGGCTCTCATTTGTCTAATTATCTCATGGATTGCGTTTAAACTAATCTTGATTTTTATCATCTTGAATAATAAACTTTAACTTTTGATAGAGAAATGAAATGACCAGTAAAATAACGCCTAGCAGAATAAAAGAAATGATTTTTCCGGTGGAGTTACCTGCCAAGTCGTAGAAGAAAAGCTTTATAATGGTAAGGAGGAATAGCACCAAAGAGGCTAATCTCAGGCTTTTTAACTTCCATCTCATACCAAAGACCATCAAAGCCAATGCGGTAATCGCCCAAACAATGGGATAAATATTTTTTACAGCGGCTTGATAACGAATACCTTCTGCTGAATCATATCCCATAATGACTGAAATATGCCCTACTTCTACTGAGCAAACGTAAACACCGATAAATGCTAGAACCCAAAGAGAGATGTTACCAACTTTGGATTGGAAGCCGTAATGCCGATGTATTTCTCTGTAAACACCCCAGACTAAGGCAATAAATAGCACGAGCATTACATAATGTAAATAAAACCCTGAAGCAGTTTGTGAACTATCCATCAATAGGTCATTTCTTGATTGAGCAATCTCAGCGAGATATGCTGTCATATATGCGCCAATAGCGATGATTGAAACTCCTCCAATGACCTTTTTCAAAAAGTCGTTGCTTTTGAAAAAGGGAATTACACCAAGGGTAATCACAAATACGAAATTATAAATGCCTAACAAAATTGCGCTCAAAGTGTGACTCAGCTCAGCGCTCATAAATTGATAGTCTAGTTCATAAAAGAAGCCACCATAAGCCACTATCATGAGCATGATTTTCACATAAAGTGGCTTCCAGCTAAGGTGGAATTTGAAGATCTTCACAGTGATGTCTTCTTTTTGTAAATAATGCAAGGCGACCAACGAACCCATAGCAACAAAGGAGGTAATAAATACTTTATTGATGAAAGGTAAAAGCAGCATCGGATAGTCATAGTTCACGTAGTTGATGTGCCAATCCATAAGTAAACTTGCAAACATCAGTACTAAAATCACTACAGCTATTGAGCGCATCACTGTGATATTCGATTTTTTGGCCAACCAGAATAAAAGCACGCTTTCGAGGGCCCAAAACAAGGTAATGGCATTGCCTTGTAGCTGCACTGGTGCAATAAGCGTCAAAAACGTGAGCACCAGGCAAATCAACAAGTAGAGCAGGTTTTTATCGATATCTTTTTTGGTGTAGAGCTTATATGCAAATCCAAAATTGAATACCGCCACCAAGGTGGTAAATAAGCCATTGTATAGGCCATCATTAATATCATTGACCAGCGAAAGTCCCAATCCAAAATAGATGGCTGAGTTACTGAGCAGCATACTGATTTCGGGCAACTTGAATTTTCGGGCATTTTTTAAGTTATAAATAATGCTCATCACAAAAAAGATCAGGTAAAAAGCCGTGAGAAATAGAAAAAGGCTACCGGTTTCTTCCTTGACACTAAAAACGTATTGCGTGATAAATACTCCTGCGTAGAGGATGTAGGTAAAAGCGTAAACGAGATAATTAATAACATTCCATTTTTTGAAATAGACCAAGCCGAGCATTCCCAGATCCAGTATAAGTATATAAGTGAGTAGCGTCAAATAGTTTCCTGCACCCGTACTTACAAAAAATGGCGTACCGAAACCGCCAATGATGGCCAATATCGCCAGCGCTTTGCGATCATATCGAATAGACAACAGTACCGCAAATGCGGTAATAAATACCATGATCAGAAATGCTCCCGCTTGAGGAATCAATTCATATTCATGAAATGCCAAAGCAATCGTGAAGTACAATACTGACAATGCACCGCCAATTAGTATAGAACTAAACTTCGCAAAGGAGTTGCGTAAATAATGCGCCAAACCAATCATGCCACCACCAATGACCAAGCCGATAACCACGCGCATGCCTTCATTGATGACATTACTATCTATGCCTAGCTTCACCAAAAAGCCCATGCCAATGACAAAAATGACAATGCCGATTTTGCTGAGCAGGTTTTCTCCTATGAATTTTTCCAAGTCGGGATTGCGCTCCATAAATGAAGGCTTGACAACTTTTGGTTGTACTTCCTCAGGTGCTTCTACTGCGGCAGCCATTTCAATGAGTAATTCTTCTTTCGGTTGCTCTACCTTCTCGATAGTCTCGGCTTTCGTATCGCGTACTTCGATTTTTGGCTCCTCAAATACTTCTTTTGGTGATTTGCTATTTATTCTTTCAGCGATGATTTCGCGCGAATCTATTGGCTTAGGTTTCGATTCTTCTTCCGTATGGGGGGTCTTTAAGCTGGAGATTTGCTTTTTGAGTTCATCGAGCGACTGACCAATTTTATTGATCTTTCGTAGCAAAACGAACAAAATAAGGAGTGATACAAACAATAGCAACCCTATAAAATCTTCCATGGCATTTTTTTAAATGAGTAAATGACAACAGGCAAAAAATATATAGACTGCTGATGTTGTAAACCTAAAGAGGTTTTAAAAAATACAATGTACAACCTTGTACAATGAAAGAATTTGAATGAGGCGATACAACGATAGCGATTTATTTTGGTTTGAGACGAATTTATGTTTACCTCCTATTCAAAGCAGTTTCCCTTCAACTGGATCTAGTCGCTCACCCTCTTTTGCAACGAGGATTTTGGTGAATAGGATTTTCAATGCAACCATAAGTCCATTGGTATTTTCTCATAAATGCCTAAAGGTTTGTTAGGGATTTACCTTACCACGTCGATTGCTGATACCATTATTGATATCGCTAAGAGGAAGAATTCAATAGATGCTAGGTTCCTTAATTTTTGATTTTCAGGTTTATTGATGTTTAGAATTAATAAGAGAAGCATCAATGAGGTTAAAGTCGGGAATAGGTAAAATAGGAAATTGGATGTGTCGACTATTTCATAAACCTCGAAAGCTCTTACTATTACGGCAATCAATCCAAAAATAAAAAATAAAATTCCCTTAGTTAGAGTATTCCTGTCTGATACAAGAAAAGCGTAATAGGTAGAACCAATCATTAAGAAAAGTACGACAACCTGAGGCGTTGGTGTTTCTAGAATTTGATTAAGTCTTAAAAGCGAATCCGTTGCAATTAGTATAAGGGTAATTCCAAGGGCGATTAATCCAAAGTTCTTTTTCAAAGAGTTTATAATCACTGATGTTAATAATATGAGACCTCCAAATATTGCAGTTGCATTACCGTATGGTAGATTTAAGACTCGATATGAAATGGAGACCCAAAAAATGAACAGTATCAGTCCTGTTCTTTTATCTATAAATCCTGTTATGAAACCAATTAGCGTCAATGGAAGAAAAAACATCGTAAGAACTAATCCAGAAGATATTTCTTCACCATTATTTGTTGGGAAATTCAAGTTGCTAGTCGTGACTAATAAAAAAAGCCAAATGGCACATGGGATCGCTGGAAGTAGAAATTTTCTCAAATGTGATGTGGTTTATGGCTAACGATTAGCTAAGCACAGTCGGCTTAACCTTTCAAATATCTCAAATGTATCTGATTCAGAGACTCTTTGCAAACAACTAAGAAAGCTGATTGAGCTTAGCGCCTGTTAGCGATATAATTTTCTACCTCATCAGTTATTTGCTCCACGTTGGCCTTCAAAGTTCGAGAAATGCCCTCAGCTAAATTTGATGAGAAGAATTTTCTAAGTTCGTTCGTGTTCTTGAAATTATTTACAAGAGGTTCAGTTTCTACTTGATTAGTTGCATTACCTGTCAATAGTACTTCGTCATTGCTTTTTAGTACATAGCTCAATTCAGAAGATGCAGTTCCTGGCCCAGCAGATTCTCCAAAAGAATAGCTATAGAAAAACATTAGAAAAAGAAAGTATCCTTGACTTCTGTAAGGACCATGCGCACCTATAGTTTCAACATTAATTTCAAGAACCATGTCGGAATTCGATGTTGAGTCGGCCATCAATAAGGTGCTTCTGTTGGTTTCTTCAATAATTGATTTCTGAATGAAACTTGGAATATCTTCTTCTATCATGTTATCACCAATGAAGTATTCATGCTCGTTTTTCCATCCTGTATAGATGATCAAAGGAACAGCAGAAGCTTTCGTTTTTGTTAAATCACCTGATTTGGTGAATTTATCATCAGAGATTGTTGGTATCGCTATTCTTATGGTGTCTGTTTTTTCAGAAGAGTTTACTTCTGAATCGTATAAATACTCTATTGTGGACTGCTCTTTGGTCAGTCCCTTGTAAAGAGTTTTTGTTCCAACGCAAGAAGAAAGACTGATCGCAATTAAAGCTGTTGATAAAAGTTTATTGGCCATATCGTAAAAATCTGTATCGTGTATTTATAATTGATTTGATAATTTCTGATTTGGTGCAGTTCATAGAATTCTGATAATTTCCCTTAAAATCCACTGAATCCGCACTAAGTTCGTACATACAGTCTGTTTTTAAGAGCCCTACTTGACAGTCATAGTTAGCATCTTCTAACGAATCCAAAGTATTGTATGAGGTGAGAAATTCATCACTAATCAAGAATTTAATGGATCTCAAAAATTGTTGATCTTCCTCTGGAAAAACCTTAATTCTTTCATCAAAATTCTTCCATTTCTTTTTGTTCATTGAAGTTGCAAGGGAGTCGAGTTTACTCAAAGTTCCAATGTCCTGACTCAGATAGATGAGTTTCCTCTTAAATGGCAAATTCTCCATTTGTTCAAATGTTGTGTCTGTTGTCACATGATAAAGTGAAGGAGCACAAGAGCTTATTAAAATGGTTAGAATGATTAAGGTTCTCATATTTATCGCTAACGACCAGCTAGCGGGTGTATGCCCACAGCTTGTAAAGGGCACAATCTAGTGAAATCTGCCGAAGCTTACAACGGTTCAAATAACCACTGCGCTCCAAAAGATAAAACTCCTGCGAGCTGCGCTCAGTAGAAAGCACCTCACTTTCCTCAGCGGAAGATTCACGGTCGAGTTCCACTGAAACCTGCCCGAAAGCACTCAGACATATGCCCGATCAGCGTCTGTTACCCACCGTTTCTCTTCTCCGATTGTTCCAGGCTATACGTGTAGGATAAATGCTTTTGGAGTTCAAGGAGTTCTTTGTTCTTAGGGTCGACAGTTAGTCCGTTATAGACCGCCTCAATTGCAAGTTCAGTCTCTTCCAAATCTTCATAAATGTTCGCCTTCAAGTGATAGAAGTTCAGATAACTGGAATCTTCTTGAATCGAATTATCCAATTGAGAAATCGCTTGGTCATATCTGCGAGATTTTCTAAAGTTGACAGCAATTTGGTATTTGGCATAGTTCCGATATTTCTGAATTGAATCGTTCATTTTCCGAGTCGCAGAAGTCGTCAAGGCCAGCTTCAAATTTTCAGTTGATTCTTCAATGAAGTTCAGATGAAATTGAGATAATCCGAGATAGTAATAAACGAAAAAATCAGCTTTCTTAGATTCAATTGCTTTGTTACATTCTTCGATACAATCGAGCCAGTTGTTCCCAAAGTATAACTTCTCAATTCTGCTGGTTCTTTGCCACCACTCAGTTAAGAAGTTGACCGCTCTTTTTATTTTCTGAATTGTGATCATGGTGGCATGGTGGGTAACGCCTGGCTATGATGAGTGGGATTAGATAGCACTAACCTCTCCGTCTGCTCAAAGCCACACCGATTAATAAATTTACAATTCGTGGCGGACTTTCCAAGACCCACCAAACTTTCCTGGCTGATAAAACCCCATACATTCATAGCCGATGTTAGAGCCTTTTCAGTCCTAAAGTATCGGTTTTAAGAAGTTCAGGCAAGTATTTAGTTGTAGTCACAAGCTTATAACCTTTATTGGCCGAGTCAGTTGATCGCACGTTGACATTGATACCAATACGAGCAAAAGCTAACTCAACCTTAGCCATTGAGTTAATTATGCCGTTATCAAAAAGTGAGTCAGGAATTTTAACATAGAACTCTTCTCTGATATTGTCTTCAAAAAACAAAGGGAAAAAACCGGAGAGCCCTTCGTTGTTGTATGTGTTGATATCATTTTGGAGTTGAAGGTATTGAAGTTCGGGAATGTGAGAATTCCGCTCAAGGCTTTTTAGCCCTTCTTGTTTGCCTTCAACTATTGTAAAAAGCTGCGGTCCACCAATATGAAACTGCCAAGTGCTATCCATATTTTGTAACGTTTGTTCATAATAGTATTTAGCGGAATCAAGCATTCCTTCTCGCTCATAACTCCACCCAAGAAGAACTGGAATAAATGGTTCAGAATCGGGCCATGAGTTAATTATTTTAAAATATTTCAGTGATTCCGATGTTCGGTTTTCATTAAAAGTTGAATAGGCTTTTGTTATGATTGCCGTATGATTATCAGGATCAAGCTTCAGTAGACTATCGGCAAAATGTTCTCCTTTGTTCGGGTTACCTTCGTTTAAAGAATCCAATTTTCGTTCAAGATCTGCGATTATCTCATCTGTCGATTTACGACTTGATTGTTCGCACGAAAACATACATATGAAAATAATCGGGAGATAAAAGATTCTATAACTCATGAGTAAAAATTGGCTCTAACGACCCGATATGCTGTGGGGCGTTTGTTATGTAGTTTGTTTCTGTACGAATATAGTCGAATCTGTGATTCGACTCATACATTTTGGATTTACAATGAGGCGCATCGCAGAATCGACGGGGTTTCCATTAGCTCTGACGCTTCCGCTACCCCTGAGCCGCCCTGCAGACATCATCGATTGTTAGCCACTTTTTTTATTTCGGTGGGAGCATTGAGTTTTGGAATTATGCTCTTCTTTATTTCAGTAATCTTAGAACTGAATTTTTCAAGAACTACTGTTTGATCTATTAATAAGTTAGTGAGGTTAATGATGCTACCGTCCTTGAAAAGGATTTGGGTATAAGTAAGTTCGGCCCACGGTAATTTATAGGCTGGGTTCTCGTACTGTGTAACTAATTTGATATCAGACTTAAGTAAGGATAATCTACTGCCTCTAATGTAAACTTCTATTTCGGGACATCCTTTGGAGATTTTGATGTTGATGTTTTGACCATCTTTTTTGTATTGAAAGTAGAGCAGTACGCTAGGGAGGCTTAAAAAAGTTCCAATAGCGAAGAATAGGATTGGAATAAAATACAACCCAATTGGTAAGCTTAGGGCTTTATATCCAATAACTGAAAAAGCTCCTCCGAAGGCCAGTGTTCCAACAACGAGCCAAAAGAGTTGCCATCCATTCTTCCTGTTAGCTAATGAGTAATTGTGGCTTTTTTCTATAAAGTCTCCACGGATGAATTTTTGACCTGTCGTTTTATGGTTTAATAGATCTTCTAATTGTGAGTAATGAGAATTAGCAAATAACTCAAGTCCCTTATAGATAGTTTCGATTCTGTTTTTTGCATGATAGTAATGTTGAACAGCAGAAGGTAGGAAGTAACAGTCAAAAATGTATTTGCTGTGATGTTTGAGAATTAAAATATCTCCCACTTCGTTTTTTACAACAATAGTTTGGAGACGCTCATACTTTTCATTCGACCAATCAGAGTTGATTAAATCTAAGATTTCTTTTTCTGACCCTGTTGAGTATTCTGTGAATTCGCCATCTTCGTCTTTGTAGGTTTGAATTTTATATTGAATGGTCATTGTGAATTAGTAGTGTCTAACGCTCAGATATGGCGCTGTGGCCTCCGAGCTTTTTTAATTCCGATAAAAGTAGCTTATCTGCCAGTGCATTCAAAGTATTAAGTACGCACTGCGATATGAAAGACAAAAACTCCCACGAACAGAAGGTAGTAGAAAGCACTTCAATATCTTGGCGGCAGATAGGCGAGATATTTTGCAGGCACTTGGCAGATGGCTAAGTAAGGCCATGCGCCATCATCGTTTGTTAGCATTTTGTTTAGGTTTTCTTTTCGTAAAGAACTACAGATCCTGCCAAGTAATCATGAATTGCTTTACGTTCTTCGTTCCCTGAAATTGTTAATAGAGATATCCAACCGAGAAAAGCTTTAGTGATGAATCTGATCAGAGTTAGAGGAAATATTACATTTCGTTCGTGATTCGACCCTCTTCTGACACAAATTCCGTTCATCTTATGTCCTATCGTTCCACCAAATAGACTTGTGAAAATTGGATCGTAAAAAACAAAGATGAATAGAAATGCTGCTATTCTAAGGTTGTCATTCACGTTCTCAAATTTGTTGAAAATGAAAGTCACACCAATCATAAATACCAGCAGAACTACGGAATCCGCTATTACTGCTTTCACTCTCATTAGTACTCCAGGGTAATTCTCTTCGTTCATATTTGGTTTGTCGGGTGTTACGAAAAATAAATGCTAACGACAAGCTATCCGTTGTATGCCCACAGCTTGTAAAGAGCACAATCTAGTGAAATCTGCCGAAGCTCACAACGGTTCAAAGTAGCACTGCGCTTAGAAAGATAAAAAATCCTGCGAGCTGCACTTAGTAGAAAGCATTGCCTTTTCCCAGCGGGAGATTCACGGTGATGTTCACACTAAAACCAGCCAGAAAGCACTTTGGCATATAACCGATAGCGCCTGTTACATGCTGCTTTACTTGCGATTTGCTTCTTCGGTTTGAATTAGTTTGATGTTCTCTTTTTCCAGTTCGGTTAAGAAGTTGTCCACGTTCGTATGTTGCGGTTCGTACCAGCTTCGTTTCCTAAAATGCTCTTCCATCTCTCCGCCTTCTTTAAAAATATATCCGTATCTGGCAAATAGCTCGTTCCTCATCAATTTGAGCTCTTGACTTGACAAAGTTTTCAGATTGGCAGGGTTTAGTTCTGTAATTGATGCTTCTATGAAGTTGCCAGAGAAATAGTCAGAAAGCTCCGCTTCTTCTTTTGTTCCTAATTCATAGATTCCTTTAGATTCATCCATCCAATTCCAAGGGTCATGAATTTTAAGACATTTCATTTGTTGACCGTATCCCGTGTAAATACTGAATTGGGCCTTATGAAAACCCATTAAGAATTTACCGTTGGGATAAATTAGGAAGTCGGTAAAGTTTTCAAAATTCCAGAGCCATTTAGTAAAATCTGAGTTCCACCGTCCACCTCTTATTTGAGCAATTGTATGATTCTCAGTTGCAAATATTAGAAGAGTTGTTTCGGTTTCTGAGTCGCCAAAATGATACGCTCCGTAATAATCGCTCAGTTCGTTAGTCGTCCATGATTTGACATCTTCATCTTCGATTTTTTGGAATCCGATGTATTGCCCAAAAAGAGTTAGTTGGGTAGTTAGAAGAATAAGAATGAAAATTGGTCTCATAGCACCTGTGGCATGTAACGCCAAGCTATCCGGCGTATGTCCCGAACTTGGCAGAAAGCACTAATGTAGCTAATCTGCCCAATACCCGCAACGGCAACTACGAAGCACTGCGTTCTGAAAGATAAAACCCAGAAGCACAGAAGATTCTAAAATTGATGAAATATCAGAATGGGCAGATTAGTGGTCGAGTTCAGATACACTTTCAGAAAGCACTATGACATATGCCGGATCAGCGACTGTTAGATGCAGTGTTTTTCTACCAGTTCAGCATCATAATCAAAATTGAACGTGTAGTCGTAAGGTCGATATTTTTCCTTGTTCGCTCTTCGTCCAGGAGTCCACAATGGCATGTTCTGAAAGAGTTTCAAAGTTACGGAATCGAGGCTATGTCCTGTTGGTTCGACTAGTTTAACATGGGCTTTACCAATGCTATCAAGTTGTAAGTAGACAGTTACACTACCGGGTTCGGTTCCTTCTAAATCCATGTTACAATAGAAGTATGGTTCTAATGTTTCAAGCGGATCACCTCCGTTAAACTTTGGGGGCTCTTGAGTTAGACCAAGTTGGTACAGTGAATCGTACTTATTTGTCATGTATTCACGTGCGCTGAAGCCTTTCTGTTTGTTGAAATAAAAGAATGTTGCTTCATTATAACAGTATCTATAGACGAATTCCTTCTCGTATTCCCCGAGAACCTTAAAATCAAGTTCGTACATCAGAATATGAGTTGGAGTATCAGAAGTGTCCATTGAGTTGGGAATATAATAGAGACGATAAACGTCGTTTTCAGCTCTCGATTTTGCGAGTTCAATTGCAGCGATACACAAACTGTCTTGATAATCTTCTGAATTTGGAAATTCCTGAAGATACTTCGCTTCAACTGTTTGAACCCTTAGTTCCTTGGGTGTTCGTTCGCAAGAAAAAAGTACGATTGCGGCTAATATAATGATAAGGTTCTTCAAGGTACGACTCATTGCATCTAACAACCGGATAACAACACCACTGGTTGTTATCCTCCTTGTACTTTTTAAAATCTTTTTAATTCCCAAAACTTATCGGGCTACAGATGGAGCTAAACAGTCACTATCCGCTCAAGCCTTTCAGTTTCGGGTCACAAATTAACATTTCCTAGCAATAATCACAATGCACTTAATGGTAATCGTGTTATAAAATCAAAAAAGCACAGACCATCCTCCCATTACGGAAGATCATCTGTGCTTGGTGGCATGGAGTGAGGGAGGTTAGTTATTCTGCTTCGCCTTCCTCCTCATCTGTGTTGGACTGGTTATTGGCAGGGAGGCGGTAGATGTCTCGCTTGGCCGGATTGTCGGAGTAGATGATCTCTGCAGCATTGTTCAGGCTTTGGTCGGTGGTGTAGAGGGCATTGAGCCGGAGCACCCGAGCCTGTGTAGCTGACTGTCGGCCGCCTTTGCTGTTTTCCTGTACCACATCGGCTTTAGTCAGTGCATCGGAAATGGTTTTCACACTGTCGAGCAGCGCCACGGGTACCTTGGCTTCCTCCAGTTCTGTTCTAAACTCCGCGACGGTACTCACCAGCATATTGAGGTAGGTCACCAGCTCGGCCTGTCGGTTTCTTACTTTCCAGTATTTGGCCAGGCCAAAGCGCCTGAGTGCTGCGGGATCTTGCGCAAAAGTCTTTCTCAGCCAATAGCGCATGGCTTTCATCATGTCATCGGCACGCTTGGTCTCATCAAGCAGTTTTTGTGTTTTCTCACCTACTTTACCTCGCGCCACATCGTCCCCACCTTCTATCAGGGCGGCTTGGTAGTCATCATTGAGTGCGGCCACCAATGCGGCATTGAGGTCTTCATCAAAAGCTGTGAAGTCTGGTAGGTCGGTCGCTAGCGCTTCTAGCACCACACCAGTGTGCTGCAGTAGGCGAGCATCGGAAATGTTATACTTTCTATCCATTGTTATAGGGTTTAATTAAACATACTGTATCAATTACTATTGAATTTAATGGTATTGACAGCACAAATCCAAGCCCACCGTTAGTCTTGTTGGTGATTTTATCAGAAATAGAACCAATAACCGTAAAATAGGTATCAAAAACACCTCATTGAATGCAGTGAAAAACCATAACATGTCTTAAAATACCGGTTGCGCAGTTTTCGTTGGCGAGGCGCTTAGCAGAGCACAACCGCTGATGAATTTATCTGGCAAGGCGCAACCTCACCATTAACCGCCGATACTTACCACTTCTATCCAGCAGATAAAATGAACGAGTGAATGGGCAAGTTGCCCTAGTCAAATAAAAAGGAGTCGTAGTGAATGGTTAGGGAGTGGTAGTCAAAGAAAAAGGAGTCGTAGTGAATAGTTAGGGAGTGGTAGTGAAAGAAAAAGGAGTCATAGTGAATGATTAGGGAGTACTAGTCAAAGAAAAAGGAGTCGTAGTGAATGATTAGGGCGTACTAGTCAAAGAAAAAGGAGTCGTAGTGAATGATTAGGGAGTGGTAGTGAAAGAAAAAGGAGTCGTAGTGAATGATTAGGGAGTGGTAGTGAAAGAAAAGCGAGATTTTTGTGAGCCACTAGGTGGCTTTTGTGACCATTTAGGAATTTACGGTAAGCGGCTGCCTAACATCAGGGAATAGCGGGCTGTCATAAGCCTCTTACTGGATTAATTGCCTGCGCTCCTGAAGTCATTTATGGCTTAGGAATTTTTATTGGAGCGATAATACCAGATTTAGAATAAGCAACCCATCCGAAATTAGCTTCGAAAGGGCTTGGTTTGCCTAATCATTTTAGTGGCTTTTCGCAGGTCGTTATCATTAGTTTTTCTCGGCAGTGTCTAAGACCTATTTTTCTATTTTGTTTTGTGTGCTACATACCAAGGAGATAGGTAGGAGTTCCCCGTTTTGATATACAGCTACGTTTTCTATGATGCAGGCATGAGAAATACGGCCATTATATATGAGAACTAGCGAATTAAAACAACTGCCTTTCAGGACACAAGATAATTGCAAAAACACAAAAACGGCTTGAGTATTTTCTCAAACCGCTATTGATTATACATTTTATCGGTGTGTGTTTTTGTCGTTAACAGAATCCGCCTTAATGTTTAGCATCTTGAAAAACATCTGACATCCTAATTAATCCTTGGCAATAATTATTTCAACAAGTCTTCCAAACTGCTAATAGAAGCGTTATAAAAACCTTCAAATACGGGCTTTACATCGGACTCACTTGCTCCATTGAGCTCAAATTCTGAGGACCATGAAACCTCGGATAACTGTTCACCTAAAGACTTCACTTGCATCAATCCTTTATAGTTTTTAATTGGGAAAGGGCTACTTAAGATGCTGTAACGTAGCTCCATGATGTTGTGATTTAGCGACTCCAATTCCTCTCTGATTTCGGTATTGTCAGGCATAATGCAGTGACGTTTGGCGCCCACACCAATGCCTATCACGGTTGATTTAACTATGGGCGAATAGTCTTCTATTCCTGAAAATGCAGCGATCTTTTCCCATGCTTTCTCAGCTGACACATTAATTTTTTTGCTTACAGATACTTTAGTCATAATTCTTTGATTTAATGATTATGACACGAATCTAAATGGCCTTGTAGGTAGGAAAAAAAATACCGTTCAGTTATTAGATTAGCAGGGACAATTGTTCATCTACGTGTGCATAGAGTTCTTGTTTGCTTTTGATTTTATGCAGTGTACTTAGTCCAAATGCCATGCTCTGTAAAAACTGTACATATTCCGGAATTCTGCCTAGGCTTTCTATTTCACCAAGGCGATGCATGCGCTCTAACACCTCTTTAAAACTCCGATCCAGAAGACTGAAGTAATAATCATAAATACCGTTAACCTCACTCATTTGCGTTTTGAGTTCAACTACAGTATTGATCATAAAACAACTGCTTGGCAAAGTGCCGTCCTTCAAAACATCTACCAACGGGTAAAAAATACGTTTCAGTGCGTCACGACCATCCGATGCATTGCGCAAACTTTCCATGGTAGGGTCTCCTTCAGAACTTACATAGTGTTGCAAAGCGTCTACAAAGAGATGGTTTTTTCCGAATTTATTGTAAATGGTGGATACACTTACTTCTAATTTACTGGCTAATTCTTCCGGACTAACCGAGTTGTAGCCTTTAGACCAAAACAGTAACATAGATTTGGTTTTAAACTCCGGATCTTGACTATTAATGACTTTAGGCATAATTTCTTGTGTTTAACAAAATAGTGTTCAGGCACTTTTGCAGATAATCTTCTCGTTTCACTTTGGGTAAAATCAATCCGTAGGTCATGTAAGAACAATAGAAGGAGGTCAGCTGATTGATTAAAATCGATTCTTTCTCTAACATGAGTGGTTTTGCCCAATTTTGAAAATGTGCATGGAGTACATTGAGGTATGCTTTCAACTGGGTATTGATGTTGTGATTGCTTGCGTCCATTTCAGTGCCAATAAAGATCAGGAAACATCCTTCTTGCTGAAATGTATTTGGCTCGAAAAATGAATTTAGGTAATCCATTAGCGCATCAGTCTTCCCTTCCTCCAAACAAGCTAATTTGGGGTAGGCTCCATGCTCCAGATAAAACTGGATAGTCTGGTACAAGAGCCCTTCCTTGTTTTCAAATTCGGCATACAAAGAGAATCTATTTACACCCGTATTTTTGACAATTTGATTTAATCCAGTAGCATTAAACCCTTGACTCCAGAAGAGCTTTAGACACGTTCTTAACACACGGTTGCTATTGAATTCTTTGTATCGCATATTTTATTAATGCACGCCAACGACCAGATATGGCATGTGCCTCTGAACTATTTTAATCTCCACAATCTAGCAGTTTTACAGATCAGTTTGAAGTAACTACTTAGAGGCATATGCTATATTGTTTGTTGTAGGTCGTTTACTTTGCATACCGAATACCCAATATAGCTTTTGAATAACGATCTGCTTCAATGGTTATGCTGAAATCTGTTTTTTGAGTTTCTCGCAATAGTACTCCTGAAATTCTCAAACAATTCAAGGTTGAGTTTTGAACGGCCAATTGTGTTGTTTTAAATCCCTGAAGGCTAAATCCAGTAACTTTTCCATATTGTTGGTCAATACCAAGTTGCTCGTTCGTGTACTTCAATGAGTCCAAATTAGATCTGAGCATTGGGTGAAAAGTTAAAATTAGACCTTGATAATCTTGTTTGGCCAAATATTCCACCGTTGAGTCCATTATTGGCATTGATGACCGAATTTGTTCGAGTTGGTCAGTAGAAAACTCTAAGATATATTCATTTGAATCGTTCGTTAGTACAACTCTGATAAAGCTATAGTCGTCTCTTTCAGATTCATCTAAGTTTTTGTAGTATAAATAAGCAATGTTGGATGCAGGAAGACGGTAATTGTCTTGAAAGTATTTGTCAAAATCTACATCCATCATTTTTAATTCAAAGAACTTGCCTTGGAGTTCATCTTCTGTTGAAGCATTCGCTCCAATAGAGTATTCAACGCGACCTCCATAGAATTCCAGAATTTCGTCAATTCCAGATGATTCGTTGTTTGATATGCAACTTGACCCTAATGCGGTTATGATTATGAAGATTAGTTTTTTCATGGTGGCAATGACCTACAACGATAAGCTATCGGTTGTATGCCCACAGCTTGTTTAATAGCACAATCTAGTGAAATCTGCCGAAGCTCACAACGGTTCAAAGTGGCACTGCGTTCCAAAAGATAAAAATCCTGCGAGCTGCACTCAGTAGAAAGCACAGAACTTTCCTCAGCGGCAGATTCACGGTCGAGTTACACTGAAACCAGCCAGAAAGCACTTTGGCATATAACCGATAGCGCCTGTTAGGTCTCGTTTTAATTCTCCAGAAAGTGGGCGTTCAGGTGATCCGTTCTAACAATTAAATACTCAGGAGGCTCGAATTGAGAACGGTTAATTCTTCCAGTAAATTCGTTCGAATAATAGACTTCCTTGTTGGTGGAAAACTTGACTCGTAGTTTAGTCTGAAAATCACCATCATATTTATAAATCTTAGAAATAAGGTATTCATTAGGCAAAAGTTTAGAGTTTCCATAGCTATTTCCACATACAGCTCTATAATCTAAATATTCAATTGGCCGCCAATTTCCTTGTTCATCCTGAGCCTCTTGAATCATGTAAAGCCATCCTTCCTGTGTTTCAATATTTCTGACCGAATCGGAAATGTTCTCAATCAGAACTGGATATGCCTCGACAAGTTTGGTGGATGGTTTGTAATATTTGGACAGGAAAGTTAATTCGGATTCATAGATATCTTTGACTGTTTCACCTTCATGCAGGTTCATAAATGAGTTGTCGGTATAGTCTGGAATTGACACAATTTGAGAAGTATCAATTACAATTTTAAGGTTAGAGCCTAATCTGTATTTTTTGACCGGATTTGGAACGGGAGGTGGGGGCGGTGGCATTTCTGTTGGGGGGATGTCTATGTCGAATTCAATATCTTCAAATATGGAATCAGCGTCATAAATGATTTCGGGTTCCCCGTTATCAAAAATGAACCTCACACTTCTGTGAAGATGATCTTCGTAAAGTCGTTCGACATTAGAGAGGTCAAAGGAGCTATAATCTTCAGAAATCCCTATGAGTTCAAAACCGCCTTCAATCATTACCGAAGTTGAGAAAAGTTCAGTTGGTGCGGCAGAGTCAATTACTGTTGGAAATTGCTGACCAAATGCGCCAAAAGAGAGAAGGGTTAATATAGTTGTGAATTTCCGCATATGAGACCTAACAACCGGATAACAACACCACTGGTTGTTATCCTCCTTGTATTTTTTAAAATCTATTTAATTCCCAAAACTTATCGCGCTACAGATGGAGCTAAACAGTCACTATCCACTCAAGCCTTTCAGTTTCGGGTCACAAAGTAGTGCTTCTTTCGATAAATTACAACGGGGTACAAGTAGGAAGTATTTTGGAATGTGCAGGTGAGAAGGAATTGTTTGATGTCAAATAGCTGGGTTAGGCATAGGGAAGTAACTTTCGCGCTGATGGTGTAAAATTATGTATCAGCCATGAATGGGGTGTCAAGAAATTGGATGATCAGCATTCTTTGAGCAAACTAGTCTGGGATGGTACATTTAACTTCACTAAAGTTTGCTGTAGTTGCTTCTGATTGATCCAATGAATTCAAATACAATACGAATTGATCAATACCATGTCCATTAGACCTTGCAGATACTTCCATGGTATACTTTCCCGGAGTGTCAAATGTGGCATAGATTTGATGAGGATCACGATCATATGTCCGCGCTTGCCATTTAAACCCTTTATCATTTCCGCTCCGATACACCTTAAACCAGCCATCATGAGAAGCCCCTTCCGGATTGGGTGTTTTACCTACACCTTTGGGATAAACCTTCACTCCTGATGGTTTTTGAGCATAATAATCTGCGGCATCAGGAAACCTTAACCAAGTGTCATTATGTTCGGTACCTAGCTCTCCTATTGTGTATGCGCTTTTCCATAAAAAGTGATAAGTCCCTGGATTGGATATTTGAATATTGAATGTTGTAAGGTCATTGCTAGGTGCGGAAAAGTAATCTAATTTCGTCCACACCATATATCCATTTCCTGATGCCTGAGGATCAGTCTCATTCAATAACCAGCCTTGTCCAAAGTCACCATTCTCAAATTCGGCCCTTATAACACCTTCTGACTCAAGAATAATTAAATTAACAGGATCTTCACAGGGTTCATATTCGAGAGTAGTAATCGTCATTGTATTGGAGTTTTCTGTCACCGAATCTCTTTGGATTACAGCACGAATTCTCAAATGATATTCAGTACTTGACTCAAGATTGCTTACTGTATAAGTTGTGTTTTGTAGTCGGCGGGCATTATAATTAGCCAAAATACTAGTAAAATCTATATCCTTCGCAACATCCAGCTCATAGCCAATGGCTCCTTCAAAAGATTCCCATTTAAGTTCAATTTCAAAAATTGATGGAGATGCGCTTAATAATATTGGGGTCTCAAATTCGTCAACTTCTTGCTCAAGCTCAAGTTCTTCTTCCGCTCCCATATCGCTAATTTCTTCTTGGGTACAGGAAAGGAGCGACGCTGAAATAAGCCATGCAGTAAGGACAGTAATACATGTGTGGTTTACCAATTTGGTCAAAGACCCGATCATTAGGATTATTTTAGTGTTTACAATAATAATCAGTTCAATCTCCTTGATCAGGGAATAAAATCCATGCTTGAGGTAAAATCGTCTCGCCATAGAAGTACGTCAATTTGGTATATACTTTTAGGTGCTTATTGACGGGTTTGGAAAGACTATCCTGCTAAAGATATAGAACGCTTTTATTGATTGATATTAGAAGAATAGAAATTCTTCGTGAAATTGCCGGAACTAATTGTGGTTTAAATCAGAAAACCGCTTTTTTCAGGTCAACCTCCTTCTGGATTTCTCCAATTCCATGCTGTCCAGCCAATGTATATGGTCGCTGATATTTCTACTAGACTAAAAAAGAGATAGTGCATGGTAAAGTCACCATCTAGTAATGTTGCAGCTTGAATTAATGTGAAAGCAATTCCTCCAATAATATTAAACCAGCGATTTAAAGAATATTTAAAAAACCTTGATAATACAATCATGACCATGGCAAATTCCATGATGATGGCAAATGTTAGCAAGAAGCTTTCTGATAGCTCTATGCCGCCAACTTGGCCTGTTAAAAACTGATTGAGATCGGGAGCATGAAAGAGAGTAAACACATCACAAAAGATGTAATTGACTGTTACAAATATCCATAAAGTGGAGAGTAATACTTTTTTATCCATTTTCATAATTTGATTATACTAATAACGTATAATATTTAGTATGCCTGCACTCCGACGATCACCCCTTAAAACAAACGCTCAGGTCTCTTCAAAGAAGATAGTTTGATCATTTATTCAGGTTTTGAATATTCGATTAATTCTTCGATATACAAAAAATCACCTTGGGACTGAGTCAGTTTAATAAAGTTCTTCACAGTAGGTGCATACAACCAAACTTCCTCTTCCTCTGCATTGTATCCTCTGGAGTTGGAGGTTTTACCGGTGTATTTAATGGCATAAGCCATGAATGTTCCGGCTTCTACGGTTTCCTCTTTAAAGGATAGCACCTCTGGATTTTGACTTTGATTTCCTGTGGTACCGTCTCCTTTAGGTTCAAATAGTCTGACAAGCCAGGAATTTAGCATCCTGACTTATCAGACCATAGCTTAAAATTTCCAACCTATGTAAAGGTTCGGTTCGAAAAGAAAGACGTTTCCATATTTGTCATCAAACTCCTTAAACCCTTCAGGAGAATTATTATCAAACATCCACTGGTTGATATGAACCTGAGGTTCTAGGAAAAATCTTTTTTTCTTACCCATTGAAAAATGGTAGCCCAAATGAATTGAGTTGTAAACTTTAAAACCATTCTTAATTTTATTACCGTCTAAATCCGTATAGGTTTGAAACTGTGGAAGGACTTCTACAGCCGCAAATAGCCCTTTCCAAAGCATACGTTGGTATGTGATGCCAATTCCTGTTTCTCTCAAGAATCCATCGTAATATTCAGTACCAGACTCTATTTTATCCACAACACCATCCCACCAGGTGATTCCCATGGGTTGAAACAATCGCCACCTAGCGAACTTTACCCCGATGATGTTCTTATTGTCTAGGTTGCGCTTTACATGCAACTCTACCATTTGAATACTTGTTCGTTTGTCCCAACCAAAGATAATTTCATCTGGAACGAGATAAGGTATACTTACCCTCCACTTATAATCAACTTCGGTTTCTTTAACCCTTGTTGATTCAGTTTGAGCAAAAGCACTAAGCGTGCAAGAAAATAAAAGAATTGTTATTAGATTTTTCATGATAATAGTGTTTAAAAATCTCTGCCAACTTTAAGCAGAATGTGTTGAGAATCGTTTTTGATTGTGTTAAAGTCTATACCCTATTCGCAAATGCATATTTGGCTCTATGCCGCTTTCGTTGGCTGAATAACCTGCACGCTCAGCGAATGTGTGACTATATCCTATTCCTATACCTGCTTCATAATTAAAATGCTCCCCTATATTTCTTCTAATTCCCCAAGTAGGTATAATGGCGAAATCACTTACCACAGGAGCATCGTCAGCATTGAAAAAAGCCAACTCTGGATGATAACTCGTTTTTATGGCAATGAAATTGCCGCTATTGCCATCCGTTCTTTGTGAGTTCTCAGCGCGTTTTTTGAGGTTGTAATAAAACCTGGGCTCAACTACGATAACTGGTGTGAGGATAAACGGGGAATCAAAATCATCATAATACGTAGTTTCCCAAATACCAAAGTCAAAACCAAGCTCTGTTCTTAGCGCAATGCTATTTGATAGTTTTACTTCGTTATATACCCAGATTCCTAAAACTCCGGTTTGAAGCCCGAATGTTGTGTTTTCAACACTTGTGTTTTGAGACTTGGCAACTAAAGTAAGTGCGCACAAAGACAGGATAAATAATGTTTTTTTCATGTTTTTAATATTTCGTTTTTTACAAAGTGCTTCCGCTTACTGACAGTCTGTTTATTATCAGAAAAGGAAGAATCATCCAAAAGTTGTTTACTCCAGATCGGATTGACAAAGCAAATATGAATTGGTAATGAAGGGGAATCGTTCGGAAATGAAATTCGGTACTTATTAGTGAGATTTAATACCTTTTGACTCGCTCAATTTGATTGGACTTCACCCAGCCTTTTGGAGGCATTCCTTCAATTTTTTTAAAGAAGGCATTGAAACCGTTTTGGAATTAAAGGCGCTTTCATAAGCTAGCGCTAGTAGGGTAAGATGGCTGTTGGCAGGGTTTAGGGCATTCTCTTTGAAGTTCTCCAAACGAAAACTATTGATGTAGTCATTGATGTTTTGACCAATTCGTTCATTCTGCAACCAAGAAGGCTTGTTACTGCTCATTTTTTTCACAATACCCATTTCTAAAATGTTCCAAGATTTTAATCGCAGGGCGATAGCCCAATAGGTCTAATTCCCCGATGCTCTGCGTCGGAAGCTAGGGTCAAGGGTTCTACCCTTGGGTTTAATACCATTTATTTGTTAGAAGAAAACAATTTCATTACTCTTTTTTCTTGTGATAATTCCACTCTGGTTTTTTGAATGCAGTATTGAAGACTCTGTTAGAGCTAAAACCACTTACGTAGACCAACCCGTTCAAGCAAATATGTGTATTGTCCGAATCAAAGACCAGCTGTTTGAAATGTTCAATGCGCTTTTTGTTAATAAACTCGTTAAGGTTGTTGCCAATAGATTCATTAATATCTATGAATACTGATTAGGTTGGATAGCTACTTGCTCGGCTAGAGAACGTAAAGTAAGTGAAGTACAGTACTCTGATTTCACATAAGCTTGTATTTCCTACCACTTAACTAATTGTAGCTCTCACTAACAGTCATTGCTTTTTTATGATACGAACGATTCTCTTGTAAATAATCTCAGAGAGGCTCCACATTTTACCACCGCTCGTGTTATTAAACTGAATCACAGTAGCATCTATATCTGGGTGGTAACGAGCAATGCTTTGGTATCCTGGAAGATGACCTGTATGCTCGCAGGCATATATGGAAGAGTAAATGGCCTGTTCTGCGTCGCTTAATAATGAACCATCATTTAGCGCACGCAAAAAGATTCCAACGTCTTCTGCGGTTGCTACCATCGACCCTCCTGGCTGAATGAAATCATTACCTTTTATATCATGCTCATAGCCTACGTAATAGCCGCTCATCACTTCATTCAAATCCACTTCGCTTAAAAAGCCATAGGTGTTTTTTAGGCCGAGGGGGCTTAAAACTTTTTCTTTAATATATTGGTGATAGCTGTAGCCAAGGGTTTTATCCATGATATCAGCCAGAAGTAAATAATTACTGTTCGAGTAGCTATACTTTTTATTTGGTTCAAAGTCTGCTGGTTGATCCAGTACCAACTCATAGATTTCACTTCTTTCTTTATATGGATTTGTCCATGGATAGTCTGGATGATCAACATAGTTGAGAATACCACTTCTATGCTGTACAAGCATTCTTATGGTAATCTCCTCTGCATTTTCAATCCTGCTGGCATATTGCGGTAAGTACTCGGCAAGAGACTTGTCTAAGGACAAACGACCCTCATTCACCAGCATGGCTACTGCTACTGCTTCATATAACTTACTGATACTAGCTATTTTAAAAAGATAATTGGGAGCAGCCGGAATCTTTTCTTCTCTGTTTTTCCAGCCTGAAGTATAAACCTGTGGCTCTTTCCCTGCCTGATCTACATACACGATGATACCATCGAATCCAAGTTCGATTGCCTCATCTACTTGTTGCTGTATTGAAGTTGGGAGCGGTGCTAGCCACCCCAATAATAGAACCCAAGGCACAAACATAAAAGAGCAAATTATGGCAACTATGGGCATTATTATTTTAAGTAGTCGTTTTGTAAGTTTCATTTTTGGAATTTGCCATGATCTATACCGCATCTAATTGATGCCAACGTTTACCTAAACTGCGTTTTTGTTGGCAATAGTTTTTATTCTTTCTTTTCTATCCTGGATGGATTGGTTCTAAAGACATAACCAAACAATATTGCGAAAACGCAATAGACCGCAGTTAACGAAATAACTGTTTCTGAATGGGTATGAATTTTAGGAATTGTTTTAATCAAAGCTAATGCACCAACTGCAAAATGCATGAAATTCCCAATAGCTATAGGCCTATTGTAAATGCCGCCAATTAGAGAACCTTTTGCCATCCAATTCAACATGGTGAATCCGAGATAAAGTGCACCTAATAATTGCAGTGACAAAATTGATATTGGGTTTGGTGTTACGCTCAGACCTGAGATAATTTCATCAGGTATAAACGTGAAAGTGATTCCTAGAGCACCTAAAAAAATGCAGCTTGAAATCATTAATATTTTAGTATTCATTCTTGTTTTTTAATTATTGCCAAAATTGGAATATGATGCATTGAGTTCATCATATCACAGTTTGATGGTTAAGTTTTACATAGAACCTTTGAAGGTGGTCATAAAGTGAATCTTTGTTTCGTGAGGTATTACTAAGTGATTGAGGTATCTGACCTGATCCCAAAAATGAGCAAATACCCGATCATCCAGAATTCGCCGACAGTAGCAGGAATGGTTAGGTATTCAGTGAAAGAAGACTCTATTCCCGAATAATGGAAAAAAGTACTCAGCATATAACCAAAGCCACCGATAATAAGGGTATATCCTAACCAAACAGGCATTCTGCGTGAATGGATAACGATATACCCCATTGGAATAAGCCATAGCCCGAAAAATAGACTGCCAACAGCCCAGGCATTACTGATTATGTTGTGAAAAACTGAAATTAACAAGATTTGCTCACCAGTCGTCAGAGAAGAAGAAGCAACATTAATCATCGACCCCATAGCTATAGCACTGATCATAATAGCTACTGCATTAACGGTACCCCAGATAGCCAAAGACCAAGCTGCCCATTCATTAATGAGTCTGAATAATTTATAAAACCAAACAGCAGCCAGAACTTGTGATAAAACTATCACTAATTCCAGCAACAGACGTGTTCGGATAATCGATTCATTTTCAATGATATTTTGAAGGGTTGCAGCAGGGTCGCCGGTGATAAACACTTTGGGATGAAAAACAAGAAATCCTAGTACTCCGAAAACTGCCAATGACAAATACCAGATACCCGTAATTCTGGCGTCTTTTTTAAGTGACTGATGTGATGAACTCATTATTATTTATTCTGATTTTGAATATTTGATTAATTCTTCTAAGTATAGAAAATCACCTTGATTTTGAGTGAGTTTTATGAAATTTCTTACAGAAGGAGCGTAAACCATTTGACTTAAGCAAGAATATTCCATCCTGCAAAACCTACAATAGCGTAAAACAAGTTGCTAAGAATATGAATTAGGACTGCCATTTTT
>JAVJOQ010000004.1:0-196645 GCA_040216665.1 Cyclobacteriaceae bacterium
TATACCGAAGGAATAGAAAATCTCAACGGGGCATCGAGCCCCAATGAGATTTACCCAAGAGCAGAGCCTCAGGCTCATAATTGCCCGATGGTGATCGATAGTTTAATTACCAAAACGGTCAACGCTATTTAGGGATGGACACTAGTATCCAGCATCTAGAATCCAGAATCACCAATCGATTTCGGGTAGTCCCTTACTTTTCAAATAGGCATTGGTTTTACTGAAAGGTTTACTTCCAAAAAATCCTCTGTCTGCGGAAAAGGGCGATGGATGAGGAGACATGATCACATGGTGTTTCGTGCGATCTATTATCTCTCCCTTTTTCTGAGCATAGGCACCCCAAAGGATAAACACTACATTCTCCTTTTCATCAGATATCTTCTTAATGACTGCATCAGTAAAATTTTCCCATCCTTTTTTTTGATGAGATCCCGGAGATGAGGCGCGCACAGTAAGGGTTGCATTAAGCAACAATACTCCCTGCATCGCCCAGCGCTCCAATTCACCTGAAGATGGGATCGGTTTTCCCAGATCATTTTTAATTTCTTTGTAAATATTGACAAGTGATGGAGGCACTCTCACTCCCTCCCTTACGGAAAAACACAATCCATTGGCCTGTCCGGGTCCATGATAGGGATCCTGCCCTATGATCACCACTTTGACCCCGTCAAAGTCGCACTTATCGAATGCTCTGAATATTTCCTTACCCGGTGGAAAAACAGTATGCTGGCTGTATTCTGCCTTTACAAAATCCGTAAGTTCCTGAAAATAAGGCTTTTCAAACTCTTCACTGAGCCTCGCCTTCCACGAAGGGGCAATGTTAACATCCACGCTCATGCAACTATTTTTTGGTTAATGGGCTTTTATATAAGGTAGTAAAATAGAAAAAATTGATATTTTTGATCGAAATGGTAACTGAAATCACAGAAGGTATTAAAGTAAGCGTGGAAACGGAGTATCAGCCCTCGTACTCCAGCCCCAGTCAATACCACTATGTATTCACTTACAAAATTACCATAGAAAACCAGAGTGAGTTTACCATTCAACTTTTAAGAAGGCATTGGCAAATTTTTGATGCAGGGTTTAGTTCCAGAGAAGTGGACGGTGAAGGTGTGGTGGGACAGCAGCCTGTGCTCGAACCCAACCAAACTCATAATTACGTTTCAGGTTGTAACCTCAAATCAGGAATTGGAAAAATGGTAGGCATCTACCTCATGGAGCGTATCGTTGATGGCACCCGATTTGAAGTGACCGTTCCTGAATTTCATATGGTCGCGCCTTTGCGCCTCAACTAACACGTTGTCTCCCAGCAAGACAACCTTCTAGCAATTTTGAAATTACAACCGATTCGATCTTATTTATCACATTGGCTTCATCAGGTGGACGAACATTCTATTCACTCCCCCTTCTTTTTCGATTTTTATAAAAACGTAATTAAAAAAAGCAGAAAGGCACCCGCTAATAGCAACATTGAAAAAATAAGAAACTCACTGCTCAGCAATAATGCTGAAATGGAAATCGAAGACCTTGGAGCCGGATCACGCATCCATTCCAATGGCAAAAGATCAATGGCTGAAATTGCAAAGAACAGCCTCAGCCCTGCCGGTATTTCTAAGGTTTACGAACATATCGTTCGCTACAATGACTCGAAGCATATTGTAGAGTTGGGCACTTCCATGGGGCTGAACACCCTTTATCTTGCTGAAAAGAATGATGCCAAGGTGTACACCTTTGAAGGAAGTAAGACTTTGGCCAACATAGCGCTTACTCATTTTGAGTTTTTCGAAAAGCAAAATATCCAATTAATAGAAGGTAATATTGACAATACCCTTACTGAGTTTCTCCAAAATCCCGAGAAAATAAACTTCGCATTGTTGGATGCCAACCACCGCTATGAGCCCACTATGCGTTACTTCAACCTTTTGGTAAGGCGATTCAACGACAAATCCATTTTAGTGGTGGATGACATTCACTGGTCGGAAGAAATGGAAAAAGCCTGGAAAGAACTCTACCAACACAGGCTGGTGTACGGTAGCATTGACCTTTTTCGATGTGGTATTTTGTTCTTCGATCCGGCCCTCAACAAACAACATTTTGTGTTATCGCTCTGATAGTCCGGGAAATAACCTCTATTTTTACACCCCGAAACCGATAAGAGCTTATGAGTGAGGTAACACCGAAACCAGAGGAAACCAAGAAACCCAACAACAGAACAGCCATCATCATTGCGCTGCTTTCTATCATCGTTATCATTCAGAGTATAAAGATCTATCTGGATTATCAGGATAAAGCGGAAGTCAACCAGCAATTGGCCACCACGGAAGAAGACCTGGCTACCACCATGCAACAGCTGAAGGATATCCGCATTGAACTGGATCAAAAAATAACCGACCTGGAAAAACTCGGAGGCGATATTACTGAATTAGAAAAAGCCAAGGCTGAGGTGGATGCTGAACTCAATAGAACCCGCAGCAGAACCAGCAGGAACATCAAAGAATTAAAGGATCGGGTTGATGGCTATCAAGAATTACTGAAACTCAAAGATGAGGAACTGGAAAAACTAAAGTCATTGAACAAGGAGTTATACTCTGAAAACAGAAACTTAAAAACCACTCAAAACCAGCTGAGTGACTCCATCAACCGGTTGGCAAAAAATACAGACGTGTTGGCTACTAAAGTAGCTATTGCTTCGCAACTCAAAGCAGAAAACGTTTCGGTGGTATCTGTGAACAACAGAGGAAAAGAGCGTACCTCTCCCTTCAGAAGCAAACAACTGGAGACTTTAAAAGTCGATTTCAATATCGCAGAAAACAAGGTAGCTCCGGTGGAAGGAAAAAAGATAATGATCAAGGTAACTGATGAGAACGGGCAGGTCATTTTCGATGTGGCAAAGGGGTCGGGTACCTTTATGTTCGATGGAAAAGAAGAATTCTACACTGTAGCACAGGAGATTTTATTTGACAATACCCGCCAACAATTGAGCTTTATTTATGAAAAGGGCTCTGAATACGCTTCCGGAACCTATACGGTAGATATCTATACCGATGGCTACAAAATGGGTCAGGTATCATTTACTGTAAAGTAAAGGCAGCGCTTTTATACAAGAAACGACCTAAATAGGCTTAAAAAGGCCTTTTTAGTGTGTATAAATGATTCTTCAGCACTTTTGCTAAAAGAGGCGGTTTTCCTATCTTTGCACCTCATTTTTAAAAACTTATCAATAACAATGAAAAATTACGAGACAGTATTCATTTTGAATCCCGTTTTGTCTGTTGATCAGGCAAAGGATACTGTCGATAAGTTCGTTAAGGTGTTGACCGATGCGAAAGCAGACGTGATCAATGTAGAGCAGTGGGGACTTAAGAAACTGGCTTATCCAATCCAGAATAAGTCTACCGGCTTTTACAACCTTGTCGAATTTACGGCAGATACCCAATTGATTCACACTTTGGAAACAGAGTACAGAAGGGACGAATCGGTAATGCGCTTTTTAACTACTGCGCTAGACAAACATGCGGTTACTTATAATGCCCGCAGACGCAAAGGAGAATTTAAGAAAAACAAAGAAAAACGCGCAGCCAAGGAGGAGCTACCAGCATGACATTAATGAACGAACCCATTAAGCGGGCAGAGATTAAACCTAAGTACTGCCGCTTTAAGAAAAACGGTATCAAGTATATCGATTATAAAGACCCTGACTTTCTTATGAAATTTGTTAATGAGCAGGGCAAGCTATTGCCACGCAGATTAACAGGTACAAGCTGGAAATTCCAGAAGAGAGTATCCCAGGCTGTAAAGAGAGCACGTCACATGGCCTTTTTACCCTACGTAGGAGATTCATTAAAATAACCGAAACTTGAAATACAATGGAAATAATTCTTAAACAAGACATTCAAGGACTAGGCTACAAAAACGATATCGTTAAGGTAAAGTCCGGATACGGTAGAAACTATTTGATCCCTAATGGATCAGCCATTATCGCCAATGACTCTAACAAAAGAATGATCGAGGAGAACATTCGTCAGGCGGCTCACAAAGCTGAAAAATTGATTCAGGATGCGAAAGCACTTGCTGAGAAAATTGGTGACCTTACTATAGAGATTGGCACCAAAGCTGGCGAGAGCGGAAAGATTTTTGGAGCGATCACTGTGAACCAAATTGCCGATATGTTGAAATCAAAAGGTTTTGATATCGATCGCAAGAAGGTAATCATGAAAGATGCACCCAAGCAAATAGGAAGCTATACTGTAACACTTGATCTTCACAAAGAAGTGAAACACGAGATTGCAGTAAACGTAGTAGCTGAATAGTCTAAATTAATTTCTAAAAAAGGTGATCTGATTCAGGTCGCCTTTTTTTTTGCTTCTTTTTAGTGGCTCACAGATACCACAGAATTACACAGATTTCTAATTAATAATTCGAATAATACTTTCTTTATCTACTAATCTTGACGAATTGAAATTTACAAGAATACCAAGTCTTTTATCGGACAATCGTAGATAGGTGAGTAGCTGCTTTTTATGCACATCATGAAGCATTTCTACTGACTTTATTTCAATAATTATCTGGTTTTCAACAAGGATGTCGATACGAAATCCAATATCAAGCTTTACCTTTTTATAGATAACTGGCAGAGGTATTTTAGTGGCTCACAGATGCCACAGATTTACACAGATACTTAATTAATAATTCGAATAATTCCATCAAATGATACTGTTTTCTGTGGTTTTCTGTGATTTCTGTGAGAAAGAATGATTAGCGCTTCCTATGTTCTTTTTTATGCTTACTCTTTGGCTTCTCACTTTCGATATACTTTACCAGCTCATTATACCAGGCCTCTCCATATCTACGGATAAGTGGCTCTTTTAAGAATTTATAAACCGGCACCCCTAGCGATTGCCCCAAAGCGCAAGCTGCAGAGCAAACGCTCCACTTGTGGTAATTGATCGCCTCAAAATCTTTTTTCTTTATTACCCTGATGGGATAAAGATGACAAGAAATGGGCTTCCTGAATTTAGTTTTACCATCTAAGTAGGCTTGTTCAATTCCACATTTAAGCACGCCTTCCTTATCATAATTAGCGTAGGCACATTCCTTTCCATTGATGGTGGGTGTAGAGTAATCACCATCTTCATCCAGCAAATAGGGCCCATGTCTTTTGATTGACTTCAAGCCCTCTTTTGTAATATAAGGTCTGATCTCCTCCTGTATGGCCTCCATAATTGGAAGTTCATCATCGTCCAAAGGAGCGCCAAGATCACCTTCCACACAACAAGCTCCTTTGCATTTCTCCAGGTTGCACACAAACTCTACATCCTTGATATCCTCCGAAACCAATACCTCTCCTACCTTGATCATTTTAATTCTGATTAAATAACGCAAATTGAATATGACTTCCTGCTAGTGCATCCAACTGAATGGCTTTGGCGGAGTACTTTTTGGCGAACAAACAGATACTGTACGTTGGCATTTCCATTAATCCTGAGTCCAACTTATGGGTAGAGACTGCAGTATTCATTCCTATCTCCTGCACTTTCCTTTCCCAGTACTGAATCAGCTGCCTGTAGAAAACACTATTACTGCCTGCATTTATTTCTGATATGTTATTCACTACATCTTGCTCCAAAAGGTGTTTTAACTTCTCTCTCTCCTTCGCAAGGTAAAACCGGTAATCAATTTTCTTTCCCAAATGAAACGTGAAAGGTATCAAAAATGTGAAATCGTAATCGTTCAATTGTCTGATGGTCTCAAACCCAGGTTCGAGCCCAAATGCATCTGCTACACATAGGGTCGCTACCTTGTGGTTTTTTCTTGGTTCCGACACATACATTTTAATCTTATCAATTAACTCCTCTGGTTTGCCGGTGAGTAATACAATGTTCTTTTCCTTAAAATATTTATTCGTTCTGATCTTTAGCGCACGCGATTGTTCAGCATCACTCTCACACAAAACATACTTAGAAATAGGCAAGTCCTGCTGAAGTGCCATAATAGGAATACCGGGAAAGATATCCTGCCTGACCCCCAGACAGCACAAACCATTGCGCGCATAGAGATCCACAAAAATTACCTCATCCACCTGACTGGCAAGGGCAGTTACGAAGGCACTCAAATATTGCCGAACCAATTCTATTTTATGTTTGACCCACGGTTCCGCGGTGGTAATTACGAACCCGTCATCGGTTATTTTCTGCAAATCCGGAAGTGCTTTGTCCTTCAATTCATTGGGTTTCACCAAAGTTATACCGTTTTGATAAAATAGAAAAAAGAAGAAATTTTT
The DNA here is from genome assembly GCA_040216665.1 of Cyclobacteriaceae bacterium. Lineage (GTDB taxonomy): Bacteria > Bacteroidota > Bacteroidia > Cytophagales > Cyclobacteriaceae > ELB16-189. Next base: position 6,281 of record JAVJOQ010000004.1, read on the forward strand.
ATTCGAGAATATCGAAAAATACCTAAGTATAAGCTAACCAGTAAGATCAGAAACACGAGGTTAATCATTCGTTGAACCTGGCTCCAGAAAGCATGTGCGCTGGCATCAGTTAAGTTGATTTCAATTTGCACACCCAGCACTATCGGGTCTATATTGCAGATTGATTAGTGGAATGGATTACTTAAAGACGCTCAACGAGCCCCAATTAGAGGCAACAATTAATACAGAAGGACCGTGCATGATCATTGCGGGGGCAGGCTCAGGAAAGACCCGCGTACTCACTTACCGCATCGCTCATCTAATAGATTCCAAAGGAGTAGATCCCTTCAGTATCATGGCCCTCACCTTCACCAACAAGGCCGCTAAAGAGATGCGCAATCGCATTGAAGGCGTAATAGGGACAGATGCACGCAACATCTGGATGGGTACATTTCACTCTGTTTTTGCCCGCATACTCAGGTCTGAAGCGCACCACCTTGGCTACCCGAATAGTTTTACCATTTACGACACCGATGACTCAAAATCGCTCATCAGATCCATTGTAAAAGAAATGGGACTGGATGAGACGCAATACAAGGCCAATGTGGTTTACAACAGAATAAGTGCTGCCAAGAACAGGCTGATCTCATGGAAGGATTACGTCAACAACCCAGTTTTGCTTGCGGATGATGCCTCCAATATGCGACCAGAGCTGGGAAACATCTACCGCAATTATGGACAAAGGTGCTTCAAATCAGGAGCAATGGACTTTGACGATCTCTTATTCAATACTGACCGGCTTTTCAAAGAACATCTGGAAGTATTGAACAAATATCAGCATAGACTTCGGTATTTCTTGGTGGACGAGTTTCAGGACACTAACCTTTGTCAATATCATATCATTAGAAAACTAGCAGCAGTTACCCAAAACATTTGCGTGGTGGGTGATGATGCTCAAAGTATCTATGCTTTTCGTGGTGCCGATATTTCCAATATCCTCAACTTCGAGAAGGATTATCCTGATTTAAAAATTATTAAGCTAGAGCAGAACTATCGCTCTACAAAAACTATTGTGGATGCGGCCAACTCCGTCATCGCCAAAAACAAGGCTCAGCTACCCAAAAATGTTTGGACCTCTAATGAAGAGGGGAATTTAATCGGGTTGATCAAAGCAGTATCTGATAATGAAGAAGGTAAATTAGTAGCCACTTCCATCTTCGAAGAGAAGATGCAACACCAGTTGAAGTTCAGTGACTTTGTAATACTGTATAGAACCAACAGTCAATCACGCGCACTTGAGGAGTCATTGAGGCGCATGAACATCAAATATAAAATCATAGGTGGGCTTTCGTTTTATCAACGCAAAGAGATCAAAGACCTGCTGGCTTACCTCCGCTATACCATCAACCAGCAAGACGAAGCTTCTTTCAGAAGGATCATCAATCTTCCTAAAAGAGGTATTGGAGGATCTACGGTAGATAAGATTATTGTCGGAGCCAACGACCATGCCATTTCTATCTGGGAGGTACTTCAAAATGCAACCAGCTTTTTAGGTGGCAGGGCGGTTAATACTATTGAAAACTTTGTGAACCTGATCAAACGGTTTACCATCGAGGTAGAAACCAAAGATGCTTATGAAGCGGCATCTGAAATTGCCAAATCTTCGGGTTTGCTCCGCGAGTTGTACGAAGACAAAACAGTTGAAGGCCTCAACCGGTATGAAAACGTACAAGAACTCCTTAATGCCATTAAGGAATACGTAGACGATCCGGAAAAAGAAGACAAAAGTCTTGCCGCTTTCCTACAAGAAGTTTCATTGGTAACCAGTCAGGACGATGATAAAGACAACGATCCTGAGAAAGTTACTCTGATGACCATTCACATGGCCAAGGGGCTCGAGTTTAAGTATGTTTATATCGTGGGTATGGAAGAGGATTTGTTCCCCTCCCAAATGATGCTTACCACACGATCTGAACTGGAAGAAGAAAGGAGATTGTTTTATGTGGCCATCACACGTTCTCAGAAAAAACTCTTTTTATCGTATGCCCTCACCAGATACCGCTTTGGTCGACTAAAGAATTGTGAACCCAGCCGCTTTCTGGATGACATTGACGCAAAGTACATTAAGGTGAGTGCGCGTGTTGGTGGGCTGGAATCGGCACCTAATCCCAACTATGCCAAAAGTTTTGTCAGTGGCCTGAAAAAGACCGTACGATCGCAGCCCGTAGTAAAATCATCTTATAAGCCATCCCCAGACTTTGCCCCCAGTGATACTTCAAATCTCCAGAAAGGCATGAAGGTAGAACACCCTAAATTCGGGTTTGGGGTCGTGACTGCCATGGATGAATCGGGTGCTAATCGCAAGGCAAAGATCACATTCACCGATTTTGGAGAAAAGACATTATTACTTAGCTTTGCCAAGCTCAAAATTCATGAGAATTAGTATCTACTGCTAAGATTCCTTTTTGAGCCTTCCCCTGATTGAACAACGTATTCCTACAATACGGTTCATTTAGCGACAATCGACAGGTAAATAATCAATAAATAAGATTAGTTTTAAAAGACGAATTCAATACGCATGATTGCAGAATATAATACCCAACGCGAACAAATTAAACTGAAAGAGTACGGGCGCAACGTACAAAAGCTTGTTAACTACATCAGGACCATACCTGATAAAGACAAGCGTACAGAAATGGCAACTACTTTGATTGAACTGATCAAGCAATTGGCTCCATCTGTAAAAGAAGCTTTTGAAAATCCTCAACGCATTTGGGACGACTTATACATCATTGCTGATTTCAATTTTGATATCAACAATCCCTACCCAGTGCCTGACCCGGAGACTGTTTTCAAAAAACCTCAACGCATGACTTATCCTCAAAGCAAGGTTCGTTACAGGCATTATGGCAAAAATATTGAGAAGCTTGTCGTGGAGGCCCTTGCAAAAGAAGATCCTAAAGAAAAAGAGGATGCGGTTATTTATCTGGGTAAACTCATGAAAACCTTTCATGGCAACTGGAACAAGGAAACCATTGATGATTCAGTAGTATTGAAAGACATTGAAAGGATGTCTGATGGAAAACTTACCTTAGATCTTGACCGGGTAAGGGGGGAAAACCTATTCGAAAAATTATATCGCGAAAAGAAAAAGCCACGCGCCCAAAATGACCGCCAGCGTAACGACCGCAGAGGGGGCCATGGAAAAAAACATCATCGTAGAAGAGATCAATGAGTTCATTCAGGATTCGCGGGGGGCAATCGCTAAATGGAGAAATCATTCCTCAAGGCGCAAAAAATGAAGCGCTTCAGGTAATTTGCGCTACACTTCTAACACAGGAGCCAGTAACCATCTCTAACATTCCCAATATTCTTGACGTCAATAAGCTTATTGACCTGATCAAAGATTTGGGACCATCCGTAGAAAAATTAACTGAGGATACATATCGTTTCACTGCGCAATCTGTTAATGTAGACTTCTTAAAAACCGAAGACTATAAAAAGAAGGCCGCTGCACTTCGGGGCTCTATCATGTTGCTAGGTCCTATATTGGCGAGATATGGAAAAGCCAGTATACCCAAGCCTGGTGGAGATAAGATAGGTCGCAGGCGATTGGATACACACTTTATTGGATTTCAAAATTTAGGGGCCAAGTTCAATTACAATCCTGACGAAAACCTTTATCAGATCGATGCATCAGAGTTGAAAGGGAGTTATATGTTACTGGATGAAGCCTCCGTAACCGGTACTGCCAATATTGTGATGGCAGCAGTACTCGCAAAAGGCGAAACCACTATCTACAACGCAGCCTGTGAGCCTTACCTTCAGCAGCTGTGTCAGATGCTGAACCGGATGGGCGCAAAAATATCAGGTGTTGGCTCCAACCTGCTTACTATTCAGGGAGTAGACAAACTTTCAGGAACGGAACACAGACTTCTTCCCGACATGATTGAGATCGGGAGTTTCATAGGCCTGGCGGCCATGACACAATCTGATATCACTGTTAAAAATTGTCGTGTAGATATGTTGGGATTGATTCCCGAAACGTTTAGACGACTTGGAATTAAATTAGAAATTCAAGGTGATGACATTCACATTCCCGTTCATAAGGAATATGAAATAGAAACTTTCATTGACGGCTCTATCTTAAACATTGCTGACGCACCATGGCCTGGTTTAACTCCGGATTTGTTGAGCGTTATTCTTGTGATTTGTACCCAAGCCAAAGGCACCGTGCTTATCCATCAAAAAATGTTTGAGAGCAGACTCTTCTTTGTTGACAAACTGATTGACATGGGCGCTCAGATCATTTTGTGTGATCCGCACAGGGCTACTGTTATCGGTTTAAATAGGAAACAATCCCTTAGAGGTATCCACATGTCCTCCCCTGATATCAGGGCGGGAGTAGCGTTGCTTATCGCAGCATTATCTGCTCAAGGTGAGAGCGTGATTTCTAACATTGATCAAATTGATCGCGGCTATCAGGATATTGAAGGACGCTTAAAAAAGCTGGGGGCGGAGATTGAGCGGATAAAGTAATCAGAAGATTATACTTCAATCTCTAAACTCACCGGACAATGATCTGAACCTTCATATTCATTGTGAATGGCAGCATTCTTAGCTGCTGGTAATATTCTTTCACTGATCATGAAGTAGTCAATACGCCAACCGATGTTTTTAGCCCGACCATTGGTGACATAATTCCAGTAGGAGTACTTTTCTTCCTTGGGGTAAAAATGACGGAATGTGTCCACAAAACCTTCATCCACAAAACGTTGAAAGCCATCAATCTCTCGCTGCGTATAACCTGCTGACTTGTTGTAGTTCTCCTTGGCTCTTGCAATGTCAATCTCATGATGCGCCACGTTTAAGTCTCCACAAACCAAAACGGGTTTGCGCTTATTCAACCATAGGATATATTTCAAGAAAGCTGCGTCCCACGTCTCCCGATAATCCAAACGTTTAAGTCCCTGCCCTGCATTGGGTGTATAAACCGTAACAATAAAATACTGATTGAATTCAGCCGTTATCACCCTCCCCTCCTGGTCATGCTCTTCGATCCCCAGATCATAGGTAACTTGAACAGGCTCCTCTTTGGTGAGAATAGCTGTACCCGAATAGCCTTTTCTGGCCTTTGACGAATTAGTATAAATTCTATACTCCTCCATCACCTCCAAAGTTGCCTTAGCCTCTTCAGCACTGGCTTTTGTTTCCTGCAGGCACAAAATATCAGGCCCCAGCTCCCGCATATTCTTCACGAAATCTTTCTTAATGGTAGCTCTAATACCGTTTACATTCCAGGATGCAAATTTTTTAATGGCCATTATCTTACTTTAATACTTAATGATTCAATTGAGAGCCCTAAAATTAGTGGTTCTGACTGTCTGAAAAAGCATTGATAAGAATAACTTTACTTTATGGATAATTTTCGAACAGTCCTTACCGCCACCCCCGCCTCTTTCAGCATCGGGCTTCGTGATGGATGCTTCACCATTGGGTCATGCTTTGCTGATAATCTCGGCCAATTGCTTCAGCAACACAAGTTTGAAGTGTTAGTTAACCCCTTTGGAACAACCTACAACCCTATTTCCATTCATAAGGTATTGAGTTACGCCATTAAAAATGAATTGCCTGCTGCTGACACCTATGGCGACCTCAACGACACCTATTTCAATTTCGATTTTCACTCCTCCTTTTCAGCACTTGATCCCAATAATTTACAGCGCAACATTGCCAATTCGATAACCAAGAGTCATGAGTGTATAAAAACAGCAACAACATTACTAATCACCTATGGCACTTCATGGGTATATGAGCGCAAAGACAATGAAGAACTCGTATCCAATTGTCATAAAGTTCCGGCCGCACAGTTCAATAAGCAATTGCTCACTCAAAAGAAAATTCTGGAGTCATTTGATAATTTTTATCAGCAATTGATTGCACTCAATCCCAATATCAGAATCATTCTTACACTAAGTCCTGTACGTCATATTAAAGACTCCTTAGAGCTGAATGCTGTTAGCAAATCGATACTCAGGCTTTCGTGCCATACGCTCAGTGAAATATATCCTAACGTGGAATATTTTCCTGCTTATGAAATTGTATTGGATGACCTACGAGACTATCGTTTCTATGATCGTGATCTGCTGCATCCCTCAGGGGAAGCCATTGCTTACATTTGGCGCTTCTTTGGAGAAAGGTATTTTACTAAAGATACTGCTGCTTTTGTAAAGCAGTGGGATGAAATCACAAAGGCGCTAACCCATCGCCCCTACCATCCTACCTCAACCATGCACCAAAAATTTCTTTCTAACCTATTGGCCAAATTGGAAGAACTTAAAATCACCATTAATGTTGATAAAGAGATCAGCCAGGTAAAAAACCAGATCAAGCGCTGACCTCTTCTAATGCTTATGAAAGTATTCAAAGCAATTCTGATTATTATTACTCTAAACGCTGGATGCAGTATGCGAAATGACGACAAAAAACCGAATCGATTAATCAATGCCACCAGTCCTTATTTACTTCAACATGCTTACAATCCTGTAGACTGGTACGAATGGGGTGAGGAAGCATTGACCAAAGCAAAAAAAGAAGACAAACCTATTTTAGTAAGCATTGGATATTCTTCCTGCCATTGGTGTCATGTGATGGAGCATGAATCTTTCGAAAACGAAGACATTGCTGCCATCATGAATGAAAATTTCGTAAGCATAAAAGTTGATCGGGAAGAGCGCCCCGATATTGATCAAATTTATATGGATGCCGTTCAAGCCATGGGCATCAACGGAGGGTGGCCATTAAATGTATTTATTACTCCTGAACAAAAACCTTTTTATGGGGGTACTTATTTTCCTCCCGCCAACTGGTCGCAGTTGCTATTGCAGATCTCAAAAGTTTATAAAGAAAAAAGAGATGACATCAACAAATCTGCAGACCAACTGGCTAAGAAATTAGCAGCAAGTGATATTGATCGCTTTAGGCAGTCGGATAACAATCCGGAATTTACCAATGCAGGCATGGCTACAATGTATGCCGCATTGGAATCGAAATTTGACGACACATGGGGAGGTGTTGACAAGGCCCCAAAATTTGTAATGCCTACCCAATGGCTTTTCCTGCTCCGGCATTATACCAAAACGAAAGACCAAAGAGCTTTAGAAATGGTGGAGCTCACCTTAAAGAAAATGGCTATGGGTGGACTTTACGATCAGGTTGGCGGTGGATTTGCCCGCTATTCTGTTGATGGAAAATGGTTTGCTCCCCACTTCGAAAAAATGCTTTATGACAATGCGCAGTTACTGAGCCTTTACTCAGAAACCTATAGCATTACCAGTGACGATTTTTATAAACGCATTGTTTACGAAACAGTAGATTGGCTCAAAAGAGAAATGACAGGTAGTGATGGTGGATTCTATTCAGCACTGGATGCTGATAGCGAAGGGGAAGAAGGTAAGTATTACGTTTGGACTAAAGCAGAATTAGAAAAAGTCACTCAAAATCAACCTGCATGGCTCTCCGATTATTACTCTCTTGCAGATAGCGGTAATTGGGAGCATGGTAATAACATTCTGTTTATTGAGAAATGGGAGGATGATTTTATCGAAGAACATCAACTTACTAGGGAACAGCTTCACTCAGAACTAACTCTTGCTAAAGAGAAACTTCTAACAGTACGGGACGAAAGGATAAGACCAGGTTTAGATGACAAAGTATTAATGGGGTGGAATGCTATGACCATCAAAGGGCTATTGGATGCCTATTCTGCTTTTGGTGATGAGAAGTTTCTGGAGTTAGCGCTTAACAATATCCGTTTCCTTGAAAAAAATCTAGTGGGTGACAAAGTCTATCGTTCATTCAAGGGCAAACGATCACCCGTGGAGGGATTTCTTGAAGACTACGCCTTCCTTATTCAAGCTTACATTGCACTTTACCAAAGCACATTCGATGAATCCTGGCTGACAAAGGCCGACAAATGGATGGATTTTACACAAACTCACTTTTACGATGAGCAAGAAGGCTATTTTCATTTTTCAGGAAACAATGCTGAAAAATTGATCGCTCGTAAAAAAGAAATATTCGATAATGTAATTCCTTCATCTAATGGAATAATGGCCCGGAACCTTTATCACCTGGGGATCATGCTTGACAACTCTGAGTATCAATCCCAGGCAGTGAAAATGCTTACGCAAATCAATGAACTCGTAGTGGGTGAACCCGCTTATATGTCGCACTGGGGAATTCTTTATTCAGAGATGGTAAATCCCATGGCTGAAATTGTTGTAGTAAGTCCAAAGCTAAAGTCTGTTGCGAAAGAGTTAAGAGAAAAATATCTGCCTTTCAGCTTGTTGATGGGGACAGCAACACAAAGTGAATTGCCCCTTTTGGTTGAAAAAATTAATCCCGAAGGCAAAGAGGCCACCATTTACGTCTGCTTTAACAAGACCTGCAAATTACCTGTCCACACCGTCCAAAAAGCTTTGGATCAGATACCAACAAATCAAAAACCTTAAAATTTGGTACTCTGGCCAAGGTCATCCACCATACCCCTTGATAGGGGATGTAATATTGGTTATATTTAACTAGTTACAAACCCAACCTCTCATGGACAAAACAACCTACTTAGCAGCATGGGATCGCTACATGATCTTAGGGAGTGAAGTTTTTCTAGGTATTGGTCTCCTCATCTTCCTTTATTATGAGGTAAAAGTCGCCCAGATAAAAGACTCCAAAGAAAAGTATGATTACGTAAGTACACATGAAATACGATACTTTTGGTATGCTTTCTTAGCCATTGTAATTGCCGCGTGTATTTTCCTTAATTCGATTGCAACGGAGGCAGTTGCTTCGCGCTACATGTGGCTTATTTATGTGCGTTTGATTTCAACTGGTATTCTCGGAATCCTGGCTTATCTTTTCACCAACAGTGTAATTAATGTCTATTATCCACGTTACCTGATGAAGCGACTGGATCGTATCAGAAACAAGCCTCGCGTATCACCTGATGGTAATAAGATGAGAAAACTAAGTGAAGAAGAAGAAGATGCGCACTTAGATGAAAGTATGATTGCTGAGGAAGCCAGCGCTGTCCATTCGGTGGACTACGATGTCTGGATCGATGAAAAGACAGGGCATAAAAAAATTGAAAAATATTTTGATTACCTACATACTGAAGAGTGCGCAGACTGTGGATACTACACCCTCAAAATTGATATTGAAGAAATTGTTACCCCTCCTACCCAAAGTGATTCAGGGGTTTTGCATAAGCACTATAAATGCTCCTTTTGTGGTCATAGGGAATTGAAAAAAGTAACCATCGCAGCGTTATCTGCCAACGTGGCCTAATAAATTCTCGGGACTTTCAGTCCCGAGAATTTCATTCTAATTTTTTAAAACCGCAGCGCCAGAACCAGTACTTACTGCAATCTTAATATTTCCATTTCCTTTAACTGCGGTCTTCTTCACTATCACCTGATCTCCATGTTCATTTAACTCTTCTGTTTTATCAAAATCAAATGGAGCCTTTATTACACCGTTTTTCTTATTGGCTTTCATCACCACTTCGCCTTCAATCTTTGCTCCATTGAAATCCAATTGTGAATCACCAGAACCGCTATTCACAGAAATATTATAAGATGGGGCTGCACTTAAAAGTATTTCGGCATCTCCAGATCCTGAATTAAATTTACTACTCCCGGTAAGGGTCACCTTATCACCCACCACATTACCACTTCCAGAGTTAGCGCTAAAAGTTGCATTGCTATCATTGATTCTTATGTTGCCGCTCCCACAATTCAAACTAAGATCCCCTTCCGATTTCCCAACTGAAATGTTACCACTTCCACTATTTACTTTTAACTCACCAGCAAAATTATCCAAGGTCACATCGCCAGAGCCTGAAGTACCCTTAACATCACCCTTTATTTTAGTAAATGATAAATCACCAGATCCCGTACTTGCGTTTAAGTCAAAGGATAAGTTTGAGGCATCAAAATTTCCAGAGCCAGACGAAAATTTTACATCAACACCATCAGGCACAGTGACTGTCCATTTTGAATTGCCACTGGACCTACCAGATTTGAAAATTTCACGAATCTCAAGGACATCATTGCTTTGCTCCACCTCAGGTCTTAATGCGTCACCAAATGTGTGTTCTAAATCCACAATAACCGATGAACTACTGCCTTTGACCAGCTGACAATCTCCAGAAGAGGTATTAATTCTAATTTTTTTAACCCCTTCGAAACTTTTGTGGAGTTGTTGTCCATATGACGAGCTTACTAGTAATAGCATCATCACAACTGAAAGTATAGATATCTTCATAATCGCTAAGTTTTTAGTTGAATTACTGTCCAATGACAACATGGTTACAATTTCGTTGCACCAAAACGAGAAACATTTAGGCATTTTTTCGCTTGGTTGTCAAGTAGGTGATAATTGGGTATCCCTATACTTCGTAACTTGATCTTAAATCATACTATCAATGGAAACTTATCTGGAAACAACGCACAACGTTTATAAAGAAGCCGCAGAAAATCCTCAAATAGGGCTGTGCTGCACCACTAACCCAGTTTGGCAGTTACCGGGACTAAAAATTCCAAAGCGCATGCTAGACATGAATTATGGGTGTGGCAGCACAGCCAATGCCAGAGATTTGGTAAACGAACCCAAAGTGCTTTATGTGGGAGTAGGTGGAGGAATGGAGTTGCTCCAATTTTCGTATTTCAGCAGAAAAGAGGGTGGTGTTATTGGAGTAGATGTAGTGGATGAAATGCTTGAAGCCAGCAGGCAGAACTTTAAAGAAGCTGAAGCATTGAACCCATGGTTCAAGTCGTCATTTATTGATTTGCAAAAAGGGAATGCTTTAGATCTCCCCATTGCGGATAATACTATAGATGTTGCTGCCCAAAATTGTTTATTCAACATCTTCACTCAATCTGATTTAAAAAAAGCACTGGCTGAAATGTACCGTGTGCTTAAGCCCAACGGAAGGTTAGTCTTATCCGATCCTGTTTGTGAAACGGAAATGCCTCAGGCACTTAAAGACGATGAAAAACTTCGTGCTCTATGCTTGAGTGGAGCCCTGCCTCTCAAAGCGTACATCAAGATGATTACCGATACCGGGTTTGGCACGGTAGAAATCCGAGCCAAAAGACCTTATCGCATTTTAGACCCAGGACATTACAAAACTGATAAGCTTATCTACATCGAAAGTGTAGAAGTCTGTGCTATTAAAGACCCGATGCCTTCGGATGGTCCCTGCGTATTTACTGGGAAGACTGCCATTTATTTTGGTAGTGAAGAATTCTTTGACGATAAAAAAGGTCATGTTCTTATGCCCAATCAGCCACTGGCTGTGTGCGACAAAACTGCAGATGCACTGGCGTCCCTGGGAAGGGGTGACATCTACACTTCTGGATCGACCTATTTTTATGATGGAGGTGGTTGCTGCTAGCAGTATCCCCTGATCAGTGTTTCTTAAAAGTAGAAGGTGTTACACCTTCTATCTTTTTGAAGGCTTCATTAAACGTACTCTTCGAATTGAACCCGCATTCCCTGGCGATGGTTTCGATGGTGTACCTGTTATAGTAAGGATCTTTTAATAACAATCTGGCCTTACTTATCCTATACCTATTAACATACTCAAAAAAATTAGTACCCAAATGCACATTCAATAACTGTGAAAGTTTGTGTTCACTTATATTTAAATGAGATGCTATCTCCACCATTTTTAAATTTTTGTTTAAGTAGGGTTCAGCTTCATTCATTAAATTGTCTAAACGCTCCTTCAACTGCACCACTTCACCATTTTCAATAGATGATTTTTCATAGGACTCACCTCTATTAGATCCAATTTTTATTTTATTCATCACATTGATAAACAAATAAAAAATAGACAACATTGTTACCAGACGTATACACGTATCTAAAACATCGATGTAGGCATAGTCTGAAAAGAGTGTAAAAGCCAGCCATACTATTTTCACTGCTCCAAAAAGAAAGAAAGACGCAAGCGTTAATTGATTCAATGGAGTTTTAGCAGAAAAAAAATCTTTGATACTCCAATTGAACTTTCTCTTTGATTGAATATAAAAGCCATAGCCAATAATCTGCGCAAGTAACAGTATCCTGAATACTATAAATTGCAACGCATTGATACCTTCTCCATTCCAAATTGTTCGTTTAATAAATTCCACCTTTTCAAGGGTACCCAATGAATACACTGGGAGATACGCTAGGAGTATAACAATAGCAGGTAAAATATGAAGCCAGTTACTCTTTAGCGGTTTGCGGCTTTCATAAAAAAATAACAAAGGACCAAGCAACAACGCCAACGGATCCGTTAACAATAGAAAGTGTGGATATTCAATATAAAAAGAAGTCCAGTAGAGGTTCTGTTCCAGAAGAATCAAGCAGAAAAACAAAAGATAAAGGGCGAGGTAGTGGGCACGTGCAAACCACCAATTTTTATTTAGCAGCCAGACTAATCCCATTATAATCCCTAAGCCACAAACAAACTCCGTTATCCAGTTAAAAGCTCCCATTGAAAAGTCAAAAATTACCCCCCACTATAGGTGACCTGTTTAGTTTAAAGCACTCAATTTGTACAAATCCAATCTATTCAAACACATGACGATCTAAAGGGTGATTGGATTTGCATTACAAACTACAATTTTGCTCCCATTGATAAAATTATATCCATCTCATTAAAACAGTAATAACATGAGAATTCAAATTTTTAGCATTCTAATACTCCTAGTTTCAGGATGTGCCTTTGGGCAGATTTCACTCTCAGACTTCAAGTATGAACCTACAGAGGCCTATCCTTTCGGACGCCCACACCCGGATGCGCCTGAGCAAATTAAAGATTACAAAATGTTAATAGGTCTCAGCGATTGTAAATCCCTGACTCGAAATAACGAGGGTGAATGGCGTAAAGATTCAATTGATGTCATCTGGAAGTTTAAATATATCATGAATGGTATGGCTGTTCAGGATGAAACCTTAAAAGCAGACCAGACCCATACGAGTAGTATCAGGCAATTTAACAAAGATGCAGGAAAATGGTATGTTGCTTTTTTCAGCTCTGCGGCTCCCGTCAATGCCTCTACATCCTGGGAAGGAGGAATGGTAGGAAAGGAAATTATCCTTAGCAAGGAACAAAAAGCGCCCAATGGAATGGAAGGTTTTCATAAAATCACCTTTTACGACATTTCAAAAGATGGATTCAACTGGAAAGGAGAATGGATTAATACCGCTGAAACATTCACTTACCCCACCTGGTATTTGTTCTGCACCAAAAGAAATTAATTGTGTTTCTAAAATACATTGTTACTGGACTCCTAATTACTTTAAGTCTTACTTGCTATGCACAGTTTGAGAGTTACTCTGATCACTATGTTAATAATGAAGGTGTCAAAATTCACTATGTATCAAAAGGAGAAGGCCCCACACTCCTTTTCCTCCATGGCTTCCCGGATTTTTGGTTTACATGGAAATACCAAATGGATAAACTTTCAGAAGATTACAAGGTGATTGGAATCGATTTACGGGCATACAATAAAAGCGAGGGGCCATCAGAAGTAGAGGATTACCAGATGACTAAACTGATGTCTGATGTATTGGCCGTAATCAAAGATACTGGAAAGGAAAAAGTAACCCTTATAGGGAACGACTGGGGAGGTGCAATCGCATGGCAAATCGCCACCTACTATCCTGATAAAATAAACGGTCTCGTAGCTTGCAATATCCCCCATCCAAAAAGTTTAAGCAACTATTTGAATGCCCACCCTGAAACAGCTGACTATACTAAAAAAAATGAGGCAACTAATGCAAGTGATTATTGGAGTGTTGAGCAACTGATGGAGACTTCAGGAGCGATCAACCATGAATTATCATTATCTTACAGAAGTGCATTTGAAGCATCCCATATTCAGGGTATGCTCAACTATTATAAGGCCAGCTATCCCAAACCCACCAAAGGTGCTTCCCACAACAAAACACTGGAGCGAAAAATAAAATGTCCTGTACTAATGATTCACGGAATGAAAGATTCAGCCTTTCCACCAGGTACTTTAAATGATCACTGGTTGTGGATAGAGAATTCATTTACACTTCATACTTTTCCCGATGCGGGTCACTTTGTTCAGAGAGAGGAGCCAGAAAAAGTTCTTTATTATATCCAACAATGGCTTACTGACCGTACCCATACAGAGGAGTAGTATATCAAGATATCACAGCAGAAAGTGACTGAATAAACCGATCAATATCTTGCTTTGACACAAACATGTGGCAGGAAATTCTAATTCCGTTGTACTTGGGAAGCACTTTCACTATTACGCTATCCTTTGCCAATTCTGCTGCAATCTTTTTATTCTCTCCTTCTTTAAGCGTAAAGCTTACTATTCCCGTTGTGATGGAATCCGCTTCAGGGCTAATGATGACTATACTCTTCAATTCCTTCAGGCGCGAAAGACAATACGCTCTTGTTTCATTGCAACGATTCTCCATTTTTTCCTTTCCAATCAGATTAAGCCAATCGATGGCAACACCCAACCCGGAAATCAAGGCTACATTTCTCGTTCCCGATGATGCGGAATAACTACCAAATCCTGAAGAAGTAAAGACAGGATCAATTTTTTGCTGGAGTTCCTTACTCCAATAAACGAAACCAGTTTCTTTAGGCCCTAGCATCCACTTATGCCCACTGGCTGCATAAGCGTCTACGCCCATTGATTTGACATTCACTTTTATCAGTCCAGGTGCCTGAGCTCCATCAGCAATCAATACAATACCTTTCGGCTTTGTAATTTTTGATATCGCATCCAATGGCATCCTTAACCCTGTCAGTGTATTCACATGACTCAGCATGACCACTTTAGTCTTTGAAGAGATATTACTTACTACTGCTTCGATAACTGCTTCCTTCGAAGGAGCAGGGACTGGCATCTGTAATTTCTTAATAACTGCACCCCGAGTTGCGACCAGGTATTCCAACCCAACTTCTCCACCTCCATGTTCATGAGTAGTGGTAAGTATTTCATCCCCCTTAGATAGCTTGAGTGACTGACTAATTGCACTTAGTCCTTCTGTAGTGTTTCTGGTGAGGATCACATCTTCCGCATCCACGTTGATAAACTGGCCCACCTTGGCTCTCACTTGTTCCATTCTATCTCCCAGTTCTCCCCAATTCTCTATGGCTGGATTTGCCTCCAGCTGTTGCATCATTGCGTGTACAGCATCGGTAACTATAATAGGGCTAGGGCCAAGACTGCCTGTATTGAGGTAAATTCTATTGTCAGGCACATGAAGCTGTTTACGTACAAGCGCAAAGAGGTCATCATCTGATGAAGAGTTCTTTAACTCCAGCATGGGAGAGTTATTACTTAGGTGAGGTAGTGGCAATACCCCTACGCTGCTTAATAGCCCTTTCTTAATAAACTCTCTTCTTGAAGTCATTCAACAATTTACCAAGTCGCCCATCAAAAACAAAAGCAGCATTAACTATCTATCAATCACAATTTTCTTGCGCATCAGTGCTTTTCCATTCGAGAGCGTCAATACATACAAACCTTTGCCCAGGTGACTCAGGTCAATGGATGTTGTAGAAGAATTGATATTACTTGAATACAGTTCCTTTCCGTGGAGCGAATGTATCATCAAACTAAGCGCTCCTGACTGATAATTTTGAACGGATAGATTCCCATTAGAAGGATTGGGATATATGTGAATTGAGTGCGCTTCGAATTGCTCCACCCCTGTTATAAGAATAGATAAAGCAACTGAATTACTTGTCACTGAATTACAAGCATTGAATATCGCACAAGTATAGCTTCCTTCATCACCCTCAGTGACATTTGAGATCGTTAATGAAGTCGCAGTTTTACCCACAAGATCAACACCATCTTTTTGCCATTGATAGGATGCATTGTCACCTGTGGCAGTTACACTAAATGTTAGATCATCCCCAATATTTGCACTTTTACTCTCTGGTTGCATTGTTATAGCAATAGGATTTGTAATTATGGCTTCTACCTCTACTCTTCCACTCTCACATGTTCCGTTGGATATGGATACATAATAACTTTTTGTTGCTGATAGCAATGGAGTTGTAAAACTTCCGTTCACCTCACCAGCTAATGCCACTCCTCCAACTGCCACATCATACCACCTGTAATTTCCATCCGTAGCACCTGAGGCTACAAGCGTAACCAATGCTGTACCACACTCACCTGAGTCGGTGGTGGTTGGATCACCTGGAGTATCATTAATTACAATGATAGCTCCTGAACTTGTATCGTTTCCACAATTATTGGTAACGATACATCTATAGGTGCCAGCGTTTGCTTGCGTATAGTTGGACAGTGTGTAGGAAGGTGAGTTAAGTGCACCCTGAATATTTACACCATCCTTCTGCCACTGATAAGTTAATGGAACAGTCCCAGTTGCATTAACAAAAAGAACATGGTTTGGCCCATCCTCGCACAGAGTGGTAGAGACGGGATTAACGGTAATATTAGGAACATCGCAAGGTGGCGGACCACTGGTATTTAGCACAATCGAAAGGCCATCAAAGTCAGTATTGTTTTCCAAAGATGCGATGTCATCCTTGCCATCATTGTTAAAATCAGAAACAATCATCCGATACCCTCCTACCTGGCTCTTTGACCAAAATGCAGGGCTAAATGTTCCATCTCCTATTCCTCTGTTCACTTGCAGTCGGCCACCACTTGAGCATGCGCTGCAATCACTCCCCGAAATAAGATCAACAAATCCATCGCCATCAATGTCCGCAACTGCAGTAGAACGCTCGACAAGGCTTACCCCAATGTTAGTACTAAAGTAATTGAAGGTAAAATCTCCATTGCCGATAAATATATCTCCATCACTGGCCAATGATAGAAAGTCTATCTTACCATCGTTGTTAAAATCTCCTTTTGTTAAAGTCTGACCTCCGTTTGGCAAGCTTAAATCAGGGCTTACCGGAGTGAAGCCTCCTAGGCCATCTCCTGCAAAAAACCTCACTTGACGTGGCCCTGCAGTTGGTGCGAACAATACAGCTAGATCCCTGTTGACATCCCCATCAATATTGGCAGAGAAGGCATAGTAAACCGGATCTCCCATCGGAATATCAATCAGGAGGCTGAATGTATCATCACCATTTCCCTTGAATACTTGAACACTTTCGGATGCCAGCCCTGTAAGAATCAGATCATCTTTATTATCGCCATTCACATCATCAACATGCAGATCAAAATCTGCTGTTATGGCCACGTTTCCAGCAGGCACAAACGCACCTGTTCCATCTCCACTAAATAGATTCACCGTATTGCCAGTGACATCAAGAACAGCCAAATCGGCATGCACATCTGCGTTGATATGCAACGCCTCAATATCATATGGAAATGCCCCGGCCAGTTGGGTGCTCAATTTTACAAATGTGCCATCCGCCTGTCCACTATATATTATTAAGTTTCCATCGGCAACCACTGCGAGATCTTCAAGACCATCTTCATTAAAGTCGTCAGTGGTTAAGCCCCGGGGGTTGTTAGGGGTAGGGTATTCATACTGAGATTTGAAGTAGCCATTGCCTTTGCCATGCACCACCTGGAGGTATCCACCAACAGCAGAAAAACTTTCGGTCACTGCAAAATCTAAATTGCCGTCTTTGTCCCAATCGGCTACAGCGATACCCCTCCCCGCCTGGTCTAATTGTATTCGGTGATAAGGGCGCGTGTAGTAATCACCCGTACCATCACCGGGATAATAGATGATTTTGTTTTTTTTAGTGGTGACGATATCCAGGTTACCATCCGCATCAAAGTCGTTTGTTATTGAAATCACACCCCCCTCAGGCACAAACGTTCTCGGTCCAAAGGTTCCGTCACCGGCCCCGGTAGATGTGAAGCCATGGGTTGATCCTGCGCCTACAAGATCCAGGTCGCCATCCTTATCAATATCTGCGCCTTCGAGGTAATCAAATCCTGAAAAACTTGACCCGGTTGGTACTGCTGCTGCAAAGCCCCCAGCACCATCTCCTGCATAAAAATAAAGAAGCGTATTTGCGCCCACCACAAAGTCGAGATGGTTGTTGCCATTGAAGTCTCCCACAGCCATTCGTGACGACTGAGCGTTGATGGCAATAATTTGTGGCGCCCCAACGCCACCCAGTCCGTCACCATAAAATATATAGATATCGTCACTGGACTGATGCAATACAGCAATGTCGGGATTAGTGTCTTCATTGAAATCACCAGCCAAAACATCACGCGGAGCATCGCCAGCAGTTAAGTTCGTAAATGAGAATGTTCCATCTCCATTTCCTATAAAAATGGTGATTTGGTCACTCGAACTTGCTGCAACAAAGTCCAGGTTTCCATCTTTATTAAAATCAGCAATTTCTAAGTCAGCGTAACTACCTGCAGCGGTAAGATTGGAAACATTGAAACCTCCAAGTGTGTTATTCATCAAAACTGACACATGCTTTGGGGAAGTGCTGGTAAAGTTAGCCGAGACCATATCCATCCAACCATCGTTATTGAAGTCGGCAGCCTTTAATGCATAAGGCGTGGGTCCAATAAGATATTGATCGTGTGTCTCAAAAGTAACTTGCCCGTAAAGTGAGCATGGCACAAAAAGAATAAAAGCCAGAAAGACATTTGTAACAAAATCAGAGATCCTCATTTTAACGTCATTTAACGCATAAATTGAGGTTTTATACGCACACACCTTAGTCGGCATGTAACAATTAAAAGCTGCTATGTAACAAAGGGGCTAATCAAGATGCTTTTCTTCTCCTAATCATAACCAACCCTCCCAAGGCGAGAAGAAGTAGAACAATAAACCCAAAAATGACCATCGCAAGTCTTGAAGGGTTATTGAACCAAGCCAGTGAAAACATAGGAGGTTTAAATTCACTTCGCAACGGCTCTATTTCTTTCCGTGAAAGCGCTACAACCTTATTCAGTATTTGTTTGATTCCGGCTTCTTCCTGTCCCACATCAACATAGTCTTCATACATCCAACCCAAATAATCTGACAATGTTCGAACATGTGCTCCTCCGGAAGAAGGTTGAACTTCTAGAAATTGCTCCCAATTGGTCAACAAATAAAATTCATCTTCAAAAATACAGATCAATGTAAGGTCAGGGCGCTCTCTATCCCCAACTTGAAATCTATTCAACTGGTCATTGAACAGCACATTATAAATTTGCCTTGCATAGACATAATTAATATCATCTAAATCACTAGGACCTTCAGCGTGATAAGGGCTGTAATGCGGATCAAAAACCTTTCCTTTGAAATTACAATTTCGTATGTAGATGATATGTTCTTCATTAATGACCTTGTTATTACTTAAATACTCTTCGATTTCTCGGGAGAGTGAATGATTTAACAAACCTGGTTCATCTACAAATTTCAGATCCTGATTCCGCACCTCCTCTGACATCGGAAATGAGTTATTATCGGTAAAATACTCCTTTATCTTGGCGAGTGCCTATAACAAACCTTCAGCATAGCGCCCGTTGGCAAACGCTGGTATCAGCAACTCGTTAATTATAAGCTGCTTCTCATCCTCTTCAAGTATATGGGTCCATTTGGTTCCACTATAAATTTCAAAAACATTGTCTGCCACGCTGTATACGATTACGAGGTCATTTCTCTCCGGTAGTAATTCAAAAAACAGGACTTCATTATAAATTTTTCTTGCAAAATCATGCGGTCTTTGCCCGTCAAAATCGTCAGCCAAATGGATGTGACTTATTTGCAATTGCCTAAGCGCTACTTCAACTTGTTCCTTTTCTGTGGCTGTAAGTAGGCCGGTTTCATCAAATACGCTATTCCGGCTATTGGCATAAGCATCCACAGCACCCAATGTGATAAGCATTAACACATGGATGACCATATACAAACAGGCTGTTCGTCCATTACGTATGGTCAGTTTCATCCTTCTAAATTGAAGTTTGAATGTAGGAACTACATTTCTTCATTTGATGCTGATATGTAACAAAAGGTGTTACATCGACTTCTGTTTGTACTCCGAAGGAGCAACACCAAATTCTTGTTTGAAGTTTTTGGTGAAATAAGAAAGACTGCTAAACCCCACCGCGTAGGCGACCTGAGAAACGGGCTCACCCCTACCTAACAATTGAGAAGCTCTATTCAATCGCTGCTGACGCACAAAGGCCGTAGTAGATTGCCCCGTTAACGCTTTGAGTTTACGGTGCAGTTGCATTCTGCTCATCCCCATTTCAGAACAAAAATCTTCTGCACTGAAATCAGAATTATCAAGATGGACAGTTACAATTTCTTTGGCCTTCTTTAAAAAAAAATCTTGCGAACTGGTCACCTCTATCTCAGCAGGCTCCAATAAAAGTAGCTGAGAATACTTCTCTTTCAGTTTAATTCTTTGAGCAAGCAAATTGGATATTCTGACTCTGAGTTCTTTCGGATCGAATGGTTTAAGCAAATAGTCATCAGCACCAGTTGCCAATCCACGCAATTTACTTTCCTGGTCAGCCCTGGCGGTAAGCAGAACAATAGGTATATGATCTGTTTCTGTTGATGCCTTTAATTCAGTACATACTTCCACCCCATCCTTCTCCGGCATCATTACATCGCTAATAATTAAATCTGGAATAATTTCTTTTGCCTTCGTCACTCCGAGCTCCCCGTTGGCTGAGTGGTATACTGCGTAAGTATCCTTTAATATTTCACCTACATAATTTCTGAGATCCAGGTTGTCCTCAATGATAAGTACAACAGGTTTATTTCCAGACAAGCTACTCTCTTCCTCACGTTCAGTCATCAGATGATCAAGAGAGGGCGCCATCAACTCTTCCTGCACCACTGTTAACCCCTGGCTCGATTCAACAGGAATAGCCACCGAGAAAGTGGACCCTTTGGCAGAGGAGTTTACGAGACTAATTTGGCCACCGTGAAATTCTACCAGTTCCTTGGTTAAGGCCAGTCCAATGCCTGTTCCAACCGGAGTACCATTAGCTGATTGAAAAAATCGATCAAATATCTTTTCTCTGTCCCCGGAAGGTATACCTATGCCAGAATCAGAAACTGTGATTTTCAATTCGCTGTTTTGTAGATTAACTATAAAATTAACCTCTCCCTCATCAGTAGTAAATTTGAAAGCGTTAGACAATAGATTATAACAAATTTTTTGAATCACATCCTGATCAAGTTCAATACTATGACTACCCACTGGAAGACTACAATTAAAACGTATTTTCTTGTGCTCGGCCAATGAACTAAATGAAGCCACAATAATTTTAAAAAAATGCCCCACATCTGTACTCGTCTTTTTCAACATCATACTTTTGCTTTCAAGTTTTGAAAGATCCAGCAATTGATCAATGAGATTGAGTAAACGGTCTGCATTTCTATACATCATTTGATAACTATGCCTATCCTCATCACTTACAGTATCATTTATTCTTTCTTTGAGAGGGCCCATAATCAAACTGAGAGGAGTCCTAAACTCATGAGAAATATTGGCAAAGAAATCAGACTTCAGCTTATCTAACTCTCGCAATCTGGCGTTTGCCTTTTGCTTAATGCGGTATTGATTATAAACCAATCCCATAGTCAAAAAAATAACTAAAGCCAATGCAATCAGGTAAATCCGCTCATTTTCTCGTTTTTGAATTTGCAGAGATTGAAGATCATTTTCTGACTGTAGCAATGCGATGGCCTGTGCTTTCTCTTCGTTTTGATACTGGGCGTCCAACTCATTAGTTACTGCTACTATTTTTTCGTTGTATAAACTATCTGAAAGTTGTGTTCTTACGGAAGCATTATAGAGCGCCTCTTGCGTATTGCCATTTTTTAAGTGAGCCTGAAACAGCAGGTCATGCGTTTTCACCGCAAGATCCAAGTCCTGTAACAAATGAAGATTGGCTACAATGCTGTTTGCCATTTTAATACACTTCTTAAGATCACCACGCTTGAGCGCATTCCGGGCTAGCCCATATTCTACTATTGCCATATGGCCGCTGTTGTCAACTTCTAAGGCCAGCGCATATGCTTTGTCAAAATAACGCTCAGCAAGTTCGAACTGTTGTTTCAGGGAATACGTCTCCCCAAGATTGGACAAGACCCGGCTGGATCCCAATTTATCTCCTGTTTCTGTTTTTATTGAAAGTGCTTCCTTATGGTATTCGATTGCTTTATCAAGGTTACCAATTTCGATATACGCTGTTCCTAAATTTGCCAGGCAAGCCGAAATTCCAGGTTTAAAATTCAGCTCCTTTACCAACAACAATGCCTTTTCATAATACTCAATGGCCTTATCAAACTGTTTCTGTATTTTATAATTCTCCCCCAGGAAATTATATATGCGCGCCTCAGCGTTCTTGTCTCCAAGCTGTTGGGTGAGTGGCAATGCTTCAAAGTACAATGCGATGGCCTCTTGAGGCTTAGATTGACTCTGGTATAACTTTGCCCAATCTGTTTTAACCTGAGCTATCCTTGCACTGTTTCCAAGTTTGGAAAATATTTTTAGCGCGATATCAAATTCAAGTTCTGCTTGCTCGAATAAATTCAGATTAGACAAAGCGGTTCCTTTTCGGTACTTGGCTTCAGCAATAAGAGGTTCTAGATCAATTTTCTTAGCAAGGTTTTCAGCCTGAATATTATATTCCAATGACAAGTTCTGATCAAGTCTATGGTAAGCATCTGCCAATCTCAGGTAGGTGTGAATTTTAAGGCTGTCATTATCGATGGTAGTCAATACACCTTTAAGGCTATCAATTCTGGATTGAGCCAAAACAGGAAAGCACTCAAGGGCGAAAACGATGGCGAATAGGAATTTAAGCACTACTCAATTTACTAATAATGCCCTCAACCACCGATACTCCTCCTTAAATTGACTTGGAATAGGGATGAACAAACGTAATCCACGTTTTTAGCCCCTATGAGCTTCCTCTACCAAGGAAAATACGTTTTGACCTGTTACCTTGCTGTTGCGTACTATGACTCAGGAAGTCATATGGTTTTGACACCAACTATTGCCTATTCAAATTGCTTGTATCCATAATCATAACTAAAAACACCAAAAAACCCGAGTGCAGTCTTGTTTGTGGTGATGTTAGTGATATTACCCAATAACTCTGCCGGTGGTGACTGAAATAACAACCCCGGATCGCCACCTTCAATTTGATAGTCAATATTCTTTTCGTATTGAGAAAACGAATTCAAGTAGTATTGGTAGGTTGTGAAATTCAAATTTTGGATACTTCCAAACACCCAGTTTCCATAGGTATTATCAATTTCCACAAAGGCATTTTCATTTCCATTATAAAGTACATCGGCAGATAGTTTGAAAATATCGGCAACGGGCTCGGCATTTTTATATAGTATAAAATGCATCAAATAAAAATTTCTCTCTTCTGGTGGATCTTTAAATACAATTCTTGTAAATCCCTCCGTCTTGACTATATCAGTAATTGGAATCGATGGCTTCATGAGTTCTACCGCAGACATAAGTTTAGTGTCATCGGGCAACTCTACCTCTATCCAATAATGATTGCCGACAAGGCAAGTTATTTTTTCTGAGGTTGTATATTTTCCCTTATTCACTAAAAAATTATCAGTAAGTAAAGATACATTACCCTCAGGATCTTTAGTGTACAAAGAAATCTTTGCATCATTTACAGGATCTCGCGATAAATCACTGACGGGCGTGGTCCGTACAATATACACACGAACTGAGTCTGTAGTATTTACTAAAAAGCCAGAAACAAAAACCTGTTGCTCAAACTTGGCCTCATTTGGCACTTCTTCGATACAACCAGTAACCGAACCAATAATGACCAAAAAGACAATCGACCGGAAAAACACTTTCATAAAAATTAAAATCTAAAATCGTAAGTAACAAATGGAATAGGAGATCCAAACACCGAGTAATTATAGGCCTTCACATGATTATTCTTAAATTCAGCAAATATGGAAAAGGCATTATTGTTTCCATATACATTATACACTCCAAAGCTCCAACTGCCTTGCCATTTCCGTCCTGGTCTTAATTTTTCATATTTAGCAGAGATGTCCAAGCGATGTGTATCCGGAATGCGATAAGCGTTTCTATCCGAATAGGTCAAATATGGCTGGCCATCAAAAGTAAACCTACCGTTTGGAAGTGTTACTGGCCTTCCCGTCTGATAAGTGAAGAAAGAATTCCATTCCCATTTTTTTCCGCGCTTATAACTAAGCACAAGATTAAGCAAATGAGGTCTGTCATAGTTGGACGGATAGTAGGCGCCATTATTTACATTTATAGTAGGAAATGGGCTGGTCGTCTTTCTGCGAGTTACGGAATAAGTATAATTAACATTTCCGGTAATTTTTCCTGAATTTTTGTGCGCGCTAGATTCAATGCCATAAGCATAGCCATCTGCTGATAATAACTGGGTCTCCAGATTTTGATTAAGAAATAAATTTGCCCCGTTTATGTAGTCAGTGATATTCTTGATTCCTTTATAATATCCTTCTAAAGAAAAATTAAATTTTCTATTGGGGGTGTCGTATGCATACCCAACTGAAAACTGCTCTACTTCAAGTGGTTTTAGATGTGTTCCTGAAAGTTTCCAAATATCGAACGGCAGGGGCGCATTGGTGTTTGACATTAATTGGAGATATTGAAACATTCGGTTATACCCAATCTTTATCGCTTGATTATTGGCAACTTCATATTTCAAAGATAAGCGTGGTTCAAATCCACTGTAGCTTTCTATAATTTCTCTTCGGGCATAATTTACCGTGTCACTTATAGTATCAATCGTCTTCGGGAAGTTCTTATCGTAAGAATATACAGAATTTGGTCCGTAGCTTCCAAACCATGAATAACGAAGACCAGCATTCACTGTTAGCCTTTTCCACCTTCTTTCCAACTCAACATAAGGAGATGTCTCCAATCCATGCTCTGGATTAAATTCTATTGCATTAATTCCTTCTTCTTCACTTTTTAAAGACGCTGGAGTAAACTTGTACAATGTGGCGTTAAAACCAAATCGCAGTTCAGTATTAGCATTGAGATAGTAAGTTAAATCGGGTTTTAAAATCCAATTATCGATTGTAGACTTCCAATCAAACGTACCCGATGTGCCAGCCGGGCCTCCACCAGTATCATTTTTAGAACCCAATTCATACTCATAACGGCTATATATCGTGGAGACATTCATGAAAATTTTAGAGGAAAAAATATGATTCCAACGGAGTGTTGATGTCATGTTCTTCCACTGAAAACGAATCTTCTGATTCGGTTCCCTGGTGCTATCTGGCTTTAATGCTCCATCGTTTTTAAATCCTATTACATCAGAGCCTAAGTACCCAGAAACATAAACTTTATTTTTTTCATTAACATCCCAAACCACTTTTGCACTTAAGTCATAAAAATAAACTTTGGCTCCATCGAGATCCGATCCCAAAATTGGAAAAAAAAGATCGAAATAGGACCTACGACCTGAGACTAGAAAACTTAACTTCTCTTTTTTGATGGGGCCTTCAAGTGTCAACCTGGAGAACAAAAGCCCTAGCCCTCCACCACCTTTAAACCCTTTGTTACTACCTTCTCTTTGTCGCACATCCAGCACGGATGATGCTCTTCCACCGTATCGCGCTGGTATTCCACCCTTATACAATTTTAAATCCTTGATCGCATCAGCATTGAATGCCGAAAAAAAACCAAAGACATGTGAAGTATTATAAACAGGGGCTTCATCAAGAAGTATAAGGTTTTGATCAATATTCCCTCCTCTTACATTAAAGCCTGATGCACCCTCACCCACTGAACTTACTCCTGGCATTGTTAATACAGCTCTTGTAATGTCTGGTTCTCCAAATAGGGCAGGCAACTTTTTGATGTCAGCACTCTTCATATTGACCACACCTGTTAGTACATTGTCTATCTGACTGTTATTACCATCGTACGTAATCACAACCTCATCCAATTCTCTAGAATTGACATTAAGTTCAATATCCTGTTTTATGTTTTTCACCAATTTGACATCGATTACTTTTGATTCGAATCCAATAAACGAAACTAAAAACCGGTAATTACCTGATGGCAACGTAAGTGAATAAAATCCATATTCATTGGTAACAACACCTTTGTCAATTCCTTGCGCCAACAGGGTAGCACCGATCATGGTCTCCCCTGTTTCCTGATCTTTTACATTGCCAGAAATAGTATAATCTTTAAAATTTCCACTACTAGGTGTTTTCTTAGGAAGAAGAATTACTCGTCTTCCCGTTAGTTTAAACTCAATCGCTGACTTATCAAACAATTTATCTAATACACTTATCACATCTTCATCCTGGACATGAATACTAAATTGCTGCGCTCCATCAACGTGCTCATTATTATATATAAATCGAAAAGAAGATTTTTTCTCGATGTCTTTAAGGATTATGTTCAATGGAGCTTCAGAATACTCAAGCGTAACCTTGTCTTGGGCCATTCCAATTGAAGGAAGTAACAAAAAGCAGAAATACAGCAACTTAAAAGGCTCACTTCTTAGCAAGTTGTTTCCCCTTTGGTCAATATACCGAAGAACGTTTATCACCTTATAAGCCATTCGTTGTCATTTAATTTTTTGAATTGAAATTCGCTTATAAGCTTCAATGTCCCCAGTATCTCCTCGACAGGAGTGCCTTCCTCAAATGAACCTGTGAACCTTACCTCTTTAAGTTTTTCATTTTGAAACACAATTTTTGTATTGAATCGGTTTTCAAGATCAAGCGCAATCTCACCAAATGTTTTATTACTAAATTGTATTACACCAGATCGCCATGCGATTATATCATCCACCTGATTTGCTGTAGATCTGAGTAATCGCTTATCAACTCTCCTAAAAGTGATCTTATCATTAGGCTCCATTTCGTATTTCTCTTTTGAGCCCAAAGCCAATGTCACCTCAACACGTCCTGTCACCAATACTGTTTCAACGTAAGGATTGTTCTTATATGCCTTTACATTAAAACTTGTTCCAATTGCCTTTACTTGAAGGCCATCAACCGTGGTTACAATGAATGGAATCTCTTTATTTTTAGCCACTTCAAAAAAGGCTTCACCTTCTAAAAATATCTGACGTGACGACTCAGTAGTATATCTAATAAGTGACGCACCGTTCAGCCACACAAAGGAGCCATCCGGTAAGGTCATTTTTTTGGATTCTCCAAAACCCGTTTGTGCCACCACTTCATCTTTGATTCCGTTTCTTGAAAAGAAGTATACTGTGATTGATAGTGCTACAAAAACAATGGCCGCATATTTAAAAATCTGCTTCCAATCATATTTTTTAATCACTTTACCCTGCACCAATCCGAAGAACCTATCCTTTGCCTCAGAAACATTGACTAACTGATAGTCACTACTTATTTTATAGTGCAAGGATTTAATCTCATTGAACAACAAAGCATCATACTCTGAAGAAGAAATCCATTCCTTCACCCTTTTTACAGTATCCGCATTAGCTGTTTCGGACACATAAGCCCAAATATCAGACTCACTAATCTTGCTAGATGGCATATGGCAGGCGTTTGTATAGTACACGCACAAGTGGCACCCCTACCCTATTAAAAATGGGATTTTTTACAAGAAATCTTTAAGACCTTTTCTAAATGCTGCAAGTGCCTTGGACATGTGCATTTCCACTGTTTTTACAGAAATCGCCATTCGCTCAGCAATTTCACTATAGGTGAGTCCCTCTTTTCTGGAAAGCTGAAAAACTTCAACAGTTTTATTCGGAAGATTTGAAAAAACAGTATCAATTCTAGAAATAAGATCCCACACTTCACTGTCTTCCGTTAGCATATCAAAATCCATCTTAACAATACCCTCATGCTTTTCACGAACCTTTTTCCTTCTGATGGAATCAATCATTTTATTCCTTAAGGTGACCACAAGGAATCCTTCCACTGGTTTACCCTCCCTCTTAAGAGCATCCATATTTTCCCAAAGCCTTAGAAAAGTCTCTTGAATGAGTCCTTCACATAACTCTTTGTTGCGGATTGATTTGTACGCATAGTTGTACAATCTCTGATAGTACTTCTCGAATAAACCTGAAAATTCCTTTTCTTTAGTGAAGTCTGACATTTACTCTGCTTAATATAACTTATAAAATTCTATTAGCCGACCTTCAAATAATTAACCTTAACCAATCCGTAAACAACATTCCTTATGTGTCCATAAAATTTTCAATTCCTACCTTCAAATAAAAAACCTTTGCAAGGATAAGGGAATTCTTCAAAATCTATCCAAACATCAAAAACTTACAACGGCTCGGAAATCTTGATAACTCAAAAAATAAAGGAAAATTAAGCTCAATCAGCTACCTTGCTGTTGCGTACTATGACTCAGGAAGGACTAGAATTTGACAATAATACTTTTTTCGCAGAACTGATTCTGCCTGTCCCTATTCCCAAGCTTTTTACTTATCGTGTGCCTTCTGCACTCAATGAAATAGTCAAAATTGGGCAACGTGTCATTGTTCAATTTGGGCAGAAAAAAATCCTCACAGGGATCATCTCTGACCTTCATCAGAAACCACCCAAAACGTATGAAGCCAAATACCTACTAGAGATCATTGATGAAAGCGAAGTAATTGGAGACCGGCAGTTCAAGCTCTACCAATGGATGGCCGACTATTATATGTGCACATTGGGAGAAGTAATCAATGCGGCACTACCCTCAGGGCTTAAACTTTCCAGTGAAAGTATGGTGCAACTGAACCCTTCTTTCCATTTAGAAGAAACAGCATTCGACTTTTCCGAAAAAGAAAGAATGTTAATCAGTCGATTGCAACATGATACATTGAGCTACACGGAAGTTGCTAAATTTTTAGGCACTAAGAGTATTTACAGCTTATTAAAATCAATGGCATCCAAAGAAGCCATTATATTATTTGAAAAAGTAAAGGAAAAATTTAAACCCAAAACTGAAAAAAGAATACGGCTTACAAAAAAATATACTAATAAAAAGGAGTTGGAAGGACTGTTCGAAATCATTGGCAGCAAACCCAAACAGGAGGCAGTACTTTTAAAATATTTGCAAGCAGTTCCGGTATTCAAAGACGCTTCGCTTAATGATAAAGGTCAAAGTAAGCCTCAACTCAGTGAAGGAGAATCCGTATCATCCATTAATACATTGGTTAAAAATAAAATTTTTGAAGAATTCGAAACCATCATTCCCCGGTTTGGTTTTGATGATCCTGAAGCTTATCATCCTGTTTTGTTAAGTGAAAAACAAGAAGAAGTCCGCAATACCATTCTCAATCATTTTGAAGAAAGTGATGTGGTCTTGCTTCATGGCGTAACCGGAAGCGGGAAAACAGAAATCTATATCGATTTAATAAGGAGAGCATTGGATGGTGGCAACCAGGCTTTACTCCTTATTCCAGAAATTGCGCTGACCACACAAATTGTGCAGCGTCTAAAAAAAATATTCGGTGCGGAGATGGGTGTTTATCATTCCAAATTTTCTGATAATGAGCGCGTAGAAGTTTGGAATGGAATACTATCGGGGAAATTTCAATTGGTGGTAGGTGTGCGCTCTTCCGTATTCTTACCTTTCGATAATTTGGGATTGGTAATCGTAGATGAAGAGCACGACTCCTCCTACAAGCAACATGATCCAGCACCGCGCTATCAAGCAAGAGACCTCGCACTAGTGATGGCCAATCAACATCATGCCAAAGTTGTACTGGGTAGTGCAACGCCTTCAGCCGAAAGCTATTTTCACTGCTTGCAAGGAAGATTTAAGCTGGTAAGTCTTGCAGAACGTTTCGGAGAAGCCCACTTACCGGAAATTATCTTTGCGGATATGGCCATAGAACGACAACGCAAATCCAATAAAGGTGAGTTTTCATCCACGCTCATCAAGGCCATTGGGGAGGCACTCAAAAACAAAGAACAAGCAATTCTTTTCCAAAACAGAAGAGGGTACGCACCCATGGTTCAATGTGAGGACTGTAACTGGATCCCGAAGTGCATCAACTGTTCGGTTAGCCTTACTTATCATCAATACCGCCATGAGATGATTTGCCATTACTGTGGATATAAAGAGCCACTCCCATCTGAGTGCCCTACTTGTACGTCCAAGCGAATTCTAACCAAAGGGTATGGCACTGAAAAATTGGAGGAAGAATTAAAACTGATTTTTTCTGATGCGAAAGTGCAACGAATGGACTGGGATACTACGCGCACAAAAAGTGGTTATGAATCCATTATCGAAAGTTTTCAGGAAGGTGAAACAGACATTCTTGTAGGTACGCAAATGGTTACCAAAGGACTTGACTTCGATCGGGTAAGTTTGGTGGGTGTCTTTGATGCCGATCGCATGATGCACTTTCCGGATTTTCGAGCACACGAGAGGGCATTCCAACTCATCATTCAGGTAAGTGGCCGGTCAGGACGAAGAGAAAAAAAAGGAAACGTAATTATTCAAACAGCTGATCCCAAGCAATCCTTATTCCGTTTTGTAATTCAGCATGATATTCCAGGATATATTGAAACTGAACTTAAAGATCGTGAAGCACATTTTTACCCTCCTTTTTCGCGCTTGATTGAAATCACGGTAAAGCATACTGATCGTTTAAAATGTAAAAATCTGGCCACTCAATTGACACAGCTCATCAGAAATGAAATCAAAGGCCCTAAAGTGTTGGGCCCGGGGGAGCCACTTGTATCTAAGATTAGAAATGAATTCCTAATGTCTATTCTTATAAAAATTCCCAGAGATGGAGGAAAGTTAAAGGAAATAAAAAATCAACTTTCCCATCTTTCGGACCACATGCTCTCTATTAAGGAATTTAGAAGTGCAAGGATTGTTTTTAATGTGGATCCTGCCTAATTAAAGATTGAGCCAGTAAGTGAGTTTGATGACCAGCGAACGGTTCTTGATGCTGAAATTATCTGCCGTATTTCTATAATCATAAAGATAATTGTCTGTATAGACAATGAACAAATCAGAAACAGGTTTAAATCTCCACTGAAACCTTGAGTACACATTCATGTTATCAAACTGACTATTGTATTGAATCACTGAAGTCCAAAATACATTCCTGGTCAAAGTAAGATCTACCTTAGGACCAATCACTAAAATATCTGCATCGTTAAAACCTTCAGGAAGCCTTACCTGATTCACATCAAAATCAATGGAGAATACACCATAGGGCTGCCAGCGATAACCTACATTTCCACCCACACCTGAAAGATTACCATTGTAGTACTGCCCTGTTTTCGCACCCACACGATAATTCAATTTTCTTCTTTGATCGCCTCTATACCCTATTTCATATTGGGTGTAGGTATAATCCGTGGCCTGGGCAAGTTCAGGTCCATCGGTCTCTGATGGGTCGTATGGGTCAAATAAAAACGTGTAGTTATTATTAATTCTCAAGCTTAATTCTGAGGAATTCAGGAAACCCACTTCAAACCATCCACCATTTTCTCTATCTGATCTTCCCCATATGGCATCCCACGTTACGTTTCCAAAGGTCCCGATACTGATTCTATTTATAGATTCAATTTCTGGATAAACCTGATAACCGAAATACCCTCCCACTCTATCAAAACCTTCACGTGGTGTATAGCCAACTACTGGTGCATAATTAGAACCTATGCTGGTGAGGCTGGTTCCACCAAACCATGTCTCCGAATTATAATTAAAACTAGCTCCTGCACTGTATGCATCAGCATCAAAATCTTTGCCTTGAAACTCTGGAGCAAATTGCTGATGAAAGAAGAGATTGCCTCTATACTTATTATTACTCAAATTATAGTTGTAGTCGAGTCCTGCCACACGGTTATAGTCCGAGCTGTTTCCTAAATCCTCACGATTAACAAAAATGGCCCGTATATTAGAGTACGCACCAATTCTTCTTTGAGCGGTGGCTACACCAAAATTATAACTAGGGATATTCAAATCAGAAACATTATCGGCCTGCATATTCAACAAACCGATGCGCCAATTTTTATTTAGATTCCCACTAAGTCGTGCTCCAAATCGAATATCATTCTGAACGTATTGCCCAGTTGAAGTGTCCAATGCTAATCCTATCCTTCTTGAAAAAAATGGCCGAGATCGTTCGCCACCAAAATCAGAGAAGAGGTCTTTATTTTCCAAAAAGAACTGCCTTCGTTCAGGAAAAAATAGTTCAAACCTATTGAGGTTGGTTTGTTGTTCATCAACGTCCGTATTTGAGAAATCAGGGTTAAGGGTAATGTCCAGGTTAAGCGCAGAGGTAACCGCAATTTTTGCATCGGTGCCATACGTCAACCGTAAACTTTCTTTGGTATTGTCTTCAAAGTTCTGCGAAGTCTTTGTCGCCAAATAAGGAATAACAGAAATATTTGGCCCCGCTTTTTTAAGAGGTGCATCGAATTGTAAAATTCCACAATAATTTAAAGCAAAGGCCGGAAAAATTCGGGGCACTCTGGACCATAGCGATCGTTCATTTCCCTGGGTGTCTTGTCGATAAAAATTAACGTTCCATTGTGTAGTACCCGCTTTGTACCTAACGGACTTAAATGGAATCGCGATTTCGTAGATCCATGCATTGTGAGTTACACCTACTTCATTGTACCACTTGTTATCCCAAGTAAAGTCTACTGGTGGACCATCATTGCCTCCCACACCTCCACTTGACACTAAACCTTCTCGTTGAACTCCTGCGGGATTGGTACCGAAAGTAAATGCATTGGTTTTGTCCTGAAATGAATCGAGAATAATAGCAAATAAATCTATCCCACCTCCAAAAAAATCTCTTCGCAACGAAGGCACTACAAATTTTTCGGGATCTTCAGTATACAGCTTTGCAGCGAAATAGATAAAGTGGTCATCATAGGTGGCCCTGACCACGGTCTTCATCTGAGCCAAGGAAGAATCATACGGAAATTGCTGGTGGAAACTCTGAGTACTGTCTGCCCCCAACCAGGCTTCTTCATTCAGTATACCATCAATTTTAATGGGAACATTTGTCCTTTTGATCAACAGAACAGGAGCATTTTTGTCGGTTTGCGCAATGGCTTCAAAAGCGAAAGGAGCGCAGCAAAAAATAAGGATACTTCGGAGCAATGACTGCATTAGCCTTCCAACGTGGATTTAAGGGTGAGGTTTACCTGGGCTCAGGCATTTATGCGAATAATTGGTATGAATGTGTTAAATGGTAGCCACAGGTGATTAAACTCACCCCTATGCAAGGATTTCAAATTATCTCAAAATATCCCAATCATCATTCAAAACAGGAATGGAATGATGCGCGGTCAGATCAAATTCGCAAGGCACCACGGAAACGTAGTTATTGGCAATGGCCCATTCGTCATTGTCTTCGCCTTTATCGAAGTTGACGAAGTTCCCTGTCATCCAAAAATAGCGTCTTCCATTAGGGTCGTATCTTTCATCAAAATCTTCCACCCATTTGGCATTGGATTGTCTGCAAATACGAATGCCTTTAATGTTTTCATTTCGCTTAGGTGGGAAATTCACATTCAACGCCACACCCTTGGGTAAGCCCTTGCTCAAAACCTGAAGGGTGATTTTTTTGATATATTCTTTCGTGTGAGAAAAATCTATTTTAGAGCCATAGTCGCAAAGCGAAAAACCAATAGCGGGAGTTCCTTCAATGGCACCTTCAATGGCTGCGGACATCGTACCAGAATAAAGAACACTAATTGACGTGTTACTACCGTGATTCACCCCACTCACTACAATGTCCGGTTGGCGCTGATCGCGCAATACAAAGTGGCGTGCTAACTTTACACAATCGGCTGGTGTGCCCGAACATTCAAAAGCTTTGACGCCATCGAAAATAAAGTTTTCTTCTAAACGCAGTGTATCGCCTACCGTAATTGCATGTCCCATTCCTGACTGTGGACTATCGGGGGCTACTACAATCACTTCGCCCAGTTCTTGCATTACCTCAACGAGCGTTCGAATACCTTTAGAAGTGATTCCATCATCGTTGGAAACAAGAATAAGTGGTTTTTGCATTTTGAATTAACGTCTAACGGGAAACAAAGAATTATAAAAAGCAATGATACGGCTTAGATCATACTTCTCATCAAAATCAAGTCGGTTTGCTTTGGCAAATTTTTGCACTTCCTCTTTCCGGTCGCTCATTAAATCCAACCAATCACCGCGCTTACCAAGAAACTCGTCAATGCTTCCATCTTCTTTTAGCAGAAAGTATCTATATACCAGTGTAAGCCTTGAGTAGTTATAGTAGTTATATACCGAAGAATAGGTTCTGTACTCCAACGCCTCTCTACACAGTAAGGTGATTTTACCTTCCTCCAATAATTCAAAAATTACAGGCGCCCTATACTCGCCACTGGTATTGTAAGGAAGGGAATACATCCTGCGGTAGCGCTTTACTGTTTTATCAAATATTTCTAAAAACAAGAGCTTTCTTGCTGAGTAAGATTCAAACCGATCACCTACCTGAACCTGAACAAGATCCGTTTGCATATCATACTTGACATTTCCAGTTAGCGTATCTCCATTTTCCAGAACGGCTTTACCATCATGCCATAGCTCAAAGGCAAACTCCTGCGCCTGAACTGCAACCGCAAATAATAATGACGATATGAAAAAAAATATTTTCATCTAATTCTTTAAGATACTATGCCCTAATTTATCCCTTTTAGTCATCAGGTATTTTTCGTTATGCTGATTTGGCACAATCTCGATGGGCACATTGTCCACGATCTCCAACCCATAACCCATTAGACCTACTCTTTTCTTTGGGTTATTGGTGATTAATCTGATTTTGGACACACCCAAGTCATGCAAAATTTGTGCACCAATTCCATAATCACGGTTGTCCATGTCAAATCCAAGTTTCAGGTTCGCCTCCACCGTATCGTATCCTTCTTCTTGCAATTTATATGCTTTCAATTTGTTCAACAACCCAATACCTCTTCCCTCTTGTTTCATGTACAGCACAATACCTTTTCCTTCTTTTTCCACCATTTGCATGGCGCTGTGTAACTGCGTACCACAATCGCAACGGCATGATCCGAAAATATCGCCTGTCACACACGAAGAGTGCACCCTTACCATTACTGGCTCATCTTTCTCCCACTCGCCTTTCACTAAGGCCATGTGCACTTCATTGGTATTCAACTGTTCATACGCCACCAGTTTAAAGTCACCGTACTCAGTTGGCATCTTCACCTCCGCTTCTTTTTTAATCTGCGACTCCTTTTCCATCCGATAGGCAATCAAGTCTTTGATGGAAACCAATTTCAGTCCAAAGCGTTTGGCCACATCTACTAAATCTGGAAGGCGTGCCATGGAACCATCCTCATTCATAATTTCCACCAAAACACCTGCCGGCCTGAAACCAGCCAGTCTTGCAAAATCGATCGCTGCTTCCGTATGTCCCGCTCGTCTCAATACACCTTCTTTCTTTGCTTTGAGCGGAAAAATATGTCCGGGTTTACCGAGCTCTTCTGGTTTTGTTTCAGGATCTGCCAGGGCTTTTATGGTTTTGAAACGATCATGTGCAGAAATACCGGTTGAGCAACCGTGCCCAATCAAATCAACCGAAACCGTAAAAGGAGTTTCAAAGGCAGCGGTATTCTTTCCTACCATCAACTCCAAACCCAGCTCCTCACAGCGGTCTTCACTTAAAGGCGCACAAATCAGTCCACGCCCATGTGTAGCCATAAAATTGACAATTTCAGGTGTAACACTCTCTGCTGCACATACAAAATCACCCTCGTTTTCACGATCTTCATCATCTACCACGATGATCACCCTTCCATTTTTAATGTCATCGATGGCGGCTTCGATGGTATCCAATTTAATCTTACTCATTCTTTTTTTAACTGTTCACGCTTACAACAACAAAACCCATAGGACTGTTCCTATCTTGCAATAACTATTCCCAACAATTCAGACAATTCCTTTTTGGCCTGATCTAGTCCTATTTGGGTTTGTAAAAAATTATCCACTTCTGATTCATTTCCGGTTCCTTCAGCTTCTCTGATCTTTTGCTTGTTCTCCTCCAACATCTTTTGGATGATCCGAAGCTTCAAGCGCAGCACGTTCGTATACGCCATCTCATTTAAGAGTTCTCCTTCTCGCGGAATATGAATATGGTATTTGTCACCCCAATGTGCGCTGAGGTCATAACGTTGTGCTACCAAATCAGTCACTACCTTCTTTATTTCCTCACTCCCTTCGTGAATAAAATAATGACTGTTCCTGGTTTCATTCTTTTCCCACCCCTCTTTTAACCCTTCAAAAATTTCACTGAAAACCGGATTTACAAAAACAACATCTTCTAACTCATGGAACAGAAAATCAGAAACTTTCTGGTCTTCTAATGCCTCATCGGCATAATTTAACAGCAGACGGATTGTTTCCTTCTCCTGATATTGTACCATGCTACTGGCATCCGTTTTGGTTGGCTCGCTTACATCTACAATCGGATCAGAAGGTTGTGGCGGCTCTTCTGAATTTCTTAGTCTTTCTTTTTCAGATTTTTTCCTTTCGTTGATGAGTATTTTGTTCAGCTCTGTCAGGAGTACTGCTTCACCAATTTTTAAGAGATTGCTCGTTTCCTGTATGTAAACAGATCGCTTTACTGGATCAGGAATAATCGCAATACTGGTTACAATTTCCCTTATCGATTCTGCTTTGCGAATAGGATCACCACCTGCTTCAGCAGCAAACAGGTCAGCCTTGAAAGAAATAAAATCTTTTCTATTCGATTTTAAGAAATTCTGAAAGTCAGTTGTTCCCAACTTTCGCGAATAGCTATCAGGGTCTTCTCCATCCGGAAATAAGACTACCCTTACATTCAATCCTCCCTTAAGAATCAAATCAATACCACGCAAAGCCGCTTTGATACCTGCGGCATCGCCATCAAACAGCACAGTTACGTTTTCGCTGAACCTGCGAATGAGTTTGATCTGTTCTTCGGTAAGTGCGGTTCCTGAAGAAGACACCACATTGTCCACCCCGGCCTGATGGAGCGAGATCACATCAGTATATCCTTCTACCAGGTAGCAATTATCGTTTTGACGGATAGCGTTCTTGGCCTGAAACAATCCATAAAGCACATTGCTCTTATGGTAGATTTCCGTTTCTGGTGAGTTGATGTATTTGGGCTGGTTCTTCTCCTTGCCCAACATGCGGGCACCAAAGGCAATAACCTTCCCTGAAATATTGTGAATGGGAAATATTACTCTTCCGCGAAAGCGGTCGTATGAACTACCGTCTTCCTTTTTAACTACCAGCCCTGTTTTCTCCAACAGTTCCTGACTGTATCCTTTGCTTAGCGCTTCTTTACTAAAATTCTCCCAACCATTGAGTGCATAGCCCAACTCAAATTTTTCAATGGTCTTGTCATTGAAGTCACGCTCCCTGAAATAGCTAAGACCAATACTTTGTCCCTCTTCATGCTGGAGCAGGTTGTTGTGATAATACTCCTGAGCATAATTCATGAGGATATAGAGCCCTTCGCGTTCACTTTGCTGAGCCGATTCGCGCTCGGTAGCTTCCGTCTCCTTTATTTCAACTCCATATTTTTTTGCCAGGAAACGGATGGCCTCCACATAGCTCATCCCCTCGTGCTCCATCAGGAAAGTGAAGGAATCACCTCCTTTGCCGCTACTAAAGTCTTTAAAAATGCCTTTGCCGGGTACTACAAAAAAGGACGGGGTTTTTTCGTTGGTAAAGGGACTCAGCCCCTTATAATTCTGACCGGATTTCTTCAACGTAATAAAGTCGCTGATGACATCTACTATGTCCAGTCGGTTCTTTACTTCGTCTATGGTCTCGCGCAGGATCACTCGAAAAATTTTGAGCTTCAAAGATACTTTTTTATGCTTTCTGTGTTTAGGAATGAGACAAACTAAGTTATCTCTCCATACGTGTAGAAATAGGTAAAAAAGGTCGAAAATAGGGCTGCAGACTCAATTCTTTAGTCCTAAATTGCAATCGAATTAATCGTTGAGGATGAAATTTTCTGAAAAAGACATAATAGCCGCCCTATCCACTGTTCAGGACCCTGATTTACACAAGGACCTTGTCACACTTAATATGATCCAGGAGGTAAAACTCAGCCCTGAGAAGGTGAGCTTCACCGTCATGTTGACTACCCCTGCCTGTCCTTTGAAAGAAAAAATCAGGAAGGACTGTGTGGAGGCCGTGAGAAAAGTAATTGGTGAGGACATGGAGTTGGAGATTACAATGAGCTCCTCGGTTACCTCTACGAGAGACAAAGCACCTGTACTTACCGGTGTGAAAAATATCATTGCCATTGCTTCCGGAAAAGGAGGTGTTGGAAAGTCTACAGTAACGGCCAACCTGGCCGTGGCCCTTGCACAAATGGGTGCCAAAGTAGGACTTATCGATGCTGATATTTATGGGCCTTCTATCCCGGTGATGTTCAACTGTGAGCATGAGCAACCTGAAGTTAAAGTGGTCAATGGAAAAAATATAATCCAGCCCCTGGAACAATATGGAGTTAAATTATTGTCCATCGGGTTCCTTACTCCACCAGATAGTCCTGTAGTATGGCGAGGCCCAATGGCCAGTTCTGCTTTAAAGCAATTCATTAGCGATGCCGAGTGGGGCGAACTGGATTATTTGTTTATCGATATGCCTCCGGGAACAAGCGATATCCACCTTACATTAGTACAGACAGTACCCGTAACCGGAGCCATTATTGTCACTACACCTCAGAAGGTGGCCATTGCAGATGCTACAAAGGGACTTGCCATGTTCAAACAACCACAAATCAATGTGCCAGTGCTCGGTATAGTGGAAAATATGGCTTACTTCACACCCGAAGAGCTACCTGACAATAAATACTATATTTTTGGTAAAGACGGGGGTAAGAACTTATCAGAAAAATATGACGTTCCGTTATTGGGTCAGATACCCCTTGTTCAAGGAATTCGCGAAAGCGGAGACAGCGGACTACCTGCAGTGATGAAAGAGGGAATAACATCCGAGGCGTTTAAGGATTTGGCAGAAGCGATGGCCCGACAGGTTGCAATTAGAAATGCTAACTTTGCTGAAACCAAGAAGGTTGAAATGAAGGTATAATGAGCAGCACAAAGACAAAAAAGGATGATTTAAATGTGAGGGTAGAGGCTGCCCTGGATAAAATCCGCCCCTATCTTGTAATGGATGGAGGGAATGTGCGCGTGCTTGAAATCACAAAAGAGAAGAAGCTTGTTTTGGAATTTATTGGTAATTGTGGCACTTGCCCCATGTCCACCATGACCTTCAAAGCCGGTGTGGAAGAAGCCGTAAAAAAATCCGTTCCCGAAATCGGCCATATTGAAGTGGTGAATATGCCTGCCATTTAGGTTACTGCATTTCTTTTTAACCCATTAACAGATAGATTTTAATAATTTAGCGTTAAACGTATGGGCATAAATATGCTCTAAGGACTGCAAAAGAGCCTTTTAAAAGAAACTGTGATTAAACACCTGCTTGTTTTTTTGTTGGGGATGGTATTGGCGCTGGAAGGCATGGCTCAGCAGCGTTGTGCCACCGTTGAGTACCAGAAAATACTCAATCCACAACAATCGATTAAAGAGATTCAGTTTGAAAACTGGCTGAGCCAACAACAGGTAGCTCCCAGGATACAAACTTTTGATACCCAAAGTACCTCCTCTGCCACTTATGTTATTCCAGTGGTTTTTCACGTCATCAACAATGGCGAACCTTTAGGTACAGGTACCAATATTTTAGACGAGCAGCTCATTTCTCAAATCAATGTGCTGAATAAAGACTTTCAGCGGCTCAATGCTGACGCCTCTCAAACACCTCCAGAGTTTTTGTCAGTTGCAGGAAACCTGGATATTGAATTTGTACTAGCTAAACAAAGTCCAGAAGGGTTGGCTACTAATGGTATTGTAAGGGTGCAAGGCACTAAAACGGAATGGACCCTGGCAGACAATCTGGAATTCAAATCACTGAGCTACTGGCCCTCTGAAGACTACATGAACATTTGGGTCATTAACTTCAACGACCCTTCTAACTTTATTGGTTATGCACAGTTTCCCGAACCCGGTGGATCTGGCTTGCCCGGATTAGAAAATTCCTCTTCAGACCCTTTGACGGATGGTATTGTGATTAACTATAGGGACGTAGGTTCCGTGGATGATGAGCCCACTCCAGGAGCCTTTAATTTAGAACCACAGTTTAACAAAGGACGAACAGCTACTCACGAAATCGGTCACTTCTTCGGCCTTCGGCATATCTGGGGTGATGCAAGCAGTTGTGGCGCTACGGATTATGTAAACGACACCCCTCCTCAAAGCAATGAAACAACAGGATGCGCTTCCCATCCACAGGTAAGTTGTTCCACCAACAAAATGTTTCAAAACTACCTCGATTATACCAACGATGCCTGTATGAATCTTTTTACAGCAGGTCAAGTAACGCGTATGGAAATCATTTTACAGAACAGTCCGAGAAGAGCCAGCCTTGCATCTTCATTGGGCAGTCAGCCTCCCGCTCCTGTTGCCAACGATCTTGGTATTAGAGAGATACTCAATCCCGGAGTTACTTCATGCGGAGGAACCATTGCTCCCAGCATCGAGGTTAGAAATTATGGAACTAATGCTATCACTTCTGCACGGATCGCCTTTAAATTGAATAGCATTACTCAAGAAACAAAGGATGTAGTTCTGAATCTAAATCCGCTTGACATCACCTCCATCGACTTCAGCGCCATCAATTTGGCCTCACCTAGTTCGTCTCTGGTAAGCTTTGAAATCTTACTCACCAATGGTGTGATCGATGGCAAGGCTTCTGATAACATTGTTACACACACCTCCAACGTTCCTTTCATTGCCAACTTTCCGTTTTTTGAATTCTTTGACACTACTCCAGCCACCTGGACCATTCAAAATCCCGATCAACGCACTACGTGGAGTAACATTGCTGCGCCCAATGGTACGTCTGGAAATAAGGCCATGTACATGAGTTTTTATGACTATGAAGAAAAAGGAGTGGTCGACAGGTTGTTAACACCAGTTATCAATTTGGATGGAGCGAGTGCTGCTATTTTGAGATTTGATCGGTCGCACGCCAAGTACCCAGGTACAAGTTTTGTGGATGGGCTAAAAGTTGTAGTCATTAATGATTGCAATTCAGACCTCAGCTCAGGCACAGAAGTGTTTAATAAATTTGGTGAAGAGTTGGCAACAACAGCGTCAACAGCCAATGCCTTTACGCCATCGGACGCATCGCAATGGGAAACAACATCCATTTCATTGAATCAATTCATCGGGTCTGGGAATTTACAGGTTATTTTCATTGGCCAAAATGGAAATGGCAATAACCTCTTTTTGGATAATGTTTATGTATTAACCGGTGACCTCCTGGATGTGTCTGTTAAAGAAATTGTGAGCCCATCTCCGGTAGTAAATAAAAATACACTTACGCCTATCATCAGCATGAGGAATGAAGGAAGTGTTCCCATAACGAGTGTAAAAGTTGAGACGAAAGTTAATGGAACTGTTGCCTCCACAAAGTCTTTTATCGGGCTTACTCTTGTAACGGGTGCTGACTTAGAATTGATACTTGATCCCGTTGTACTCAACTCAGGAGCCAACGAAGTTACATTTACCATATCGGATCCCAATGGAAATACTGACGAATCCCCATCTAACAATTCCAAAACAAGAACCGTCATTGTCAATCAATTCAACGAAACGATCCCATCAAGGCAAAACTTTAACCTTTCCTTTCAGGACTCATGGACTGTTGTGAGTCAGGCCAGTATGCTCAACTGGGAATTGACTACAACCAATAAGGGAACCTCATTGGTCTATAGGGCTTTCAACAATACCTCCAAAACAGACGAGGCCTGGCTTGTAAGTCCTGTGCTGGATTTTTCAAAATCAATTAAAGCAAGTATGTTCTTTGATGTGAGTTATGCCTTGAGTACGAAAGGGACAGAACGACTCAAAGTACTATCATCCCTTGACGGTGGAATAAGTTTCACCGAAATCCAATATGATCAACTCGGCAACCAGTTCTTATCTGCTAACAATAACGCATCGTGGACTCCCATTGCAGATCAAGATTGGAAAAGGGAATTTGTAAATCTCAACGACCTGGTAGGTAATGACAATGTCCGTCTGGCTTTTGTAGCCATCAACGATAATGGCAATAATCTATACCTCGATGAAATCGAATTATTCAATGACGACAATCCATCTCCTCCCATCACCAATTCATTGTATAGTGTGTACACCACGTCATTTGATGAAATCAAAATAACATTTAACCTTTCTGAGAAGGAAACAACGCGGCTTCAAATCTATAATACGATGGGTCAAATTGTATTGGATAATTTACTTCCTGATAATTTGAACCAGACCTATACTTTAGACATGAGTACACAGCGGGCAGGAATATACATTATAAGGCTACAGGTTGCCAATCAAATTGAGTCGACCAAAGTGTTTATCACCCGCTAGCCGAATTTTGCATATTGCCCACTTTTTAGGTGGAAATCAGGTAAATACTGGGCATATTTGAGGTTGAATTTAATGGTGCATGACGAAATTGAAAGTAGGTATTCTCTATGGGGGCAAGTCAGTGGAGCACGGAGTCTCCATTAACTCGGCTCGAAATATTGAAACCTATAT
This sequence comes from Cyclobacteriaceae bacterium, assembly GCA_040216665.1. Classification (GTDB taxonomy): domain Bacteria; phylum Bacteroidota; class Bacteroidia; order Cytophagales; family Cyclobacteriaceae; genus ELB16-189. Next base: position 48,902 of record JAVJOQ010000004.1, read on the forward strand.
TGATAAAAACCTTTACGAAGCCTATTGTATAGGAATTTCCACTCGTGGCACTTGGTATGCTACGCCTTCAGTAAGCAAAGAAATTGAAAAGGGCAGCAGGCTTACACTTCATCTTGATGGTGTAAATCCCCATTTTGAAGATGAGAAGGGGAATACACTTACTATGGATGTGATTTTTCCTGTCCTCCATGGCACTGATGGGGAGGACGGAAGCATTCAGGGACTGATAAAAGCTATGGGCATGCCTATGGTAGGCACAGGCGTGTTGGGTTCCGCGGTGGCTATGAGTAAGCTGGTGGCCAAACAACTTATGCAACAGGCAGGTATTCCCGTAACTGATTTCCTTTTCTTTCGCCATGATCAACTGGACGAGATTAATTTTGAGACCGCCAAAGAAAAACTGGGACTCCCCTTTATGGTAAAGGCTGCTAACCTTGGGTCATCAGTAGGTGTATCGAAGGTGAAAAGTAAAGAAGAGTTTGAAGCTGCGCTTAAAGATTCTTTTCGATATGACGATTGCATCATTTTAGAAGAGTATGTAAAAGGCAGAGAAATAGAGTGTGCTGTGCTTGGTAACAATCCACCCGAAGCTTCTCTTCCCGGAGAGATTATTATTAGCTCTAATTACGATTTTTATACTTTCGATGCCAAGTATGTGGATGGAGAGGCTGTGAAAATTGAAGTTCCTGCTCAATTGGACGAGAAAACGAGCGATATCATTCGTGAATATTCTATAAAGGCTTACCAGCAGTTACAATGTGAGGATTTTGCGCGGGTCGACTTATTCTTAAGTGAACATGGAAAAGTGTATGTCAATGAGATCAATACCATTCCGGGCTTTACCAACTCAAGTATGTACCCCATGATGTGGAAAGATCGCGGTGTTTCATTTACCGATTTAATTTCCCGATTGATCCAACTCGGTATGGAACGATATAAAAATGCGCAAAGAACAGAAAAGGACTTTCAATCATCCCTGAAGTTTTAACCCTTATGCGATTTAAACTACCCTTTCAATTCAATACCCTCGGTTCGCTCATTGTCAATCTGAGTATTGCGTTAGGTCTGCTTGCTTTTTTATCTCTTTTTTATTTTTATATCTATTTACCCAACAGCACCAATCATGGTGAGACCATTACAGTTCCAAGTCTTGAAGGTATGGATGTAGAGAAAATTGAAGACTTCTTATCGGGTCACGACCTGCGGTTTGAAATTAGTGATTCTTCCTATTCGGAAGATTTTCCTCCACTTACTGTATTGCAGCAATTTCCAAAGTCAGGATCTAAAGTAAAGGAAAACAGAAAAATCTACATCACCCTCAATCGTGTTACCCCTCCTACTGTACCCATGCCTGATCTTGTAGACCGCTCGCGTATCAATGCTGAGGTCGTATTAAAGAGTAACGAACTAAGAAGAGGGCACATTATCCTGGAGCCCAGTCCGTTTCTTTATCTTGTAAAAGAAATGCGCTACATGGGCAAACCTATTGAAGCAGGAACGCGTGTGCCCAAGGGAGCAGTTATTGATTTGGTGGTAGGTGACGGAAACGGTCGATCCGATTTTAGAATTGGCAATCTTATTGGTGACAGCTACGAAACCGCATTATTTAAATTGCAAGGATGGAACTTGCACTTGGGAAGTGTTGAAATCCCCGCTGGTGTAGATACTACAGGTACCTCGCCAGTCGTTTACAAACAATACCCAGAAATAAACGAACAGGTACGCGTTGGTGATCCGGTAGATTTGTGGCTTGCCCCGCCAGGATACGTAGAACCCGATGTCGAAGAAGACGAAGAGTCAGAATCTGATGAACTATAAGAAGGAATGTTGGCTGGCCTTAATTTTTGTTATTAATGCTCAGTTAGCATTTTCACAATTTACTTTTGTACCGCTCCCTAAAGAAAAGAGTTCCAAGTCAGGTTATTCCGCCCGTACTCAGGAGCTCACTCCCATGCCGCTACCCTTCTGGGATGATTTTTCTTTTTCTAATCGACAGGACTCCCCTCACGACACGCTATGGAATTCAAGTAATTCAGTTTCGCTGAACCTTGGTTTAGGAATTAACCCTCCCTCATTAGGCGTTGCCACTTTTGATGGCCTTAATGAATTTGGGAGTCCCTACGTACCTAATGAGACATTGGCCAAAGGAATTGCGGACAGCTTGGTTTCCAGACCTATCGCACTTGACCTGGTTCCCTTGGGAGAACGAAGCAGTGTTTTTTTAAGTTTTTATTATCAATACAAAGGAAATGGTGAGGCACCTGATCCAGGAGATCAGCTAAGGGTTTTATTTAAGAATGCTTTAGGAGCATGGATATCTGTAAGCACTATTGAAAACGATGGTAGCTTAGACCCTGATGTGTTTATGCAAACGATGATTCCGGTAACTGGAAATGATTTTTTTCACAACGGATTTCAATTTGCTATTCAAAGTTACGGAAGGCTCTCAGGGCCTTTTGATACTTGGAATGTTGATTACATTTATTTGAACAAAGGAAGAAACGCAAGTGACACAAGCTATCCTGATCGCACCATTTCAATCCCGCTCACTTCCATGTTGAACGGATACTACTCCATGCCTTTCGATCATTTCATGGAAGATCCTGCTTCGCACCTTACACCACCCGTATTAACAATGCACAACCTTGAGTTTATTCCTGGAAATACCAATCAAAGTGATGTGCAACCCATTAGCTATGATTCAGAAGATTCTGTTTTTGTGTATCGTGATGAAACAGAAACTATATATACCCATCAACTCGACCTGGCCACTTCCATTGGCAATCCATTACAACCACTTGAATTCAGAAAAACACCTATTCAAACATTACCCGATTTATCCAGTCTTTCCCCTTTGGACTCTGCCGCTAGGATAAAATTAAAACTGTGGATCAATTCAGGAGACAATGTAGTGCCATCAGTAGCGGAGCCCTTAGGCGACTATAACACAATCAAATACACTCCCATCGACTTCAGACACAACGATACCACACACGTAGAGTATATGCTGGATAATTATTATGCCTATGACGATGGTACTGCTGAGTATGGTGCCTCTCTCAATCAACCCGGGGCATTATTGGCTTACTTATTTAATATGAACACGCTGAAGAGAGATACCATTGTAGCCATCGATTTCTATTTTCCGGAATTTGGTGAAGACATTGGTCAATCCATTGAAGTTCAAATTTTAAGGGACTTGTCTGGTGACCCAAGCTCTTTCTTACACAAGCAAACCGCCAGTGTAGTGCGGGGAACCAAGAACAAATTCTGGAGGCTCGGATTGGAGAGGTTGGTAGGCGTTAAAGATCAATTCTATGTGGGCTGGAAACAATCCACCTCAACCGCACTTCCTATTGGATTGGACAAAAATACAAACTCAGGTGATAAGATTTTTTTTAATACCAATGGAGAATGGGAACCCAGTGTTAACCTGGTAGGTAGTTTAATGATTCGCCCTGTTTTTGGAAAAGGAATAGGTGTGTTTACGGGATTGCCAAAGGAAGAGGTGAACCCAATTCAATTCTATCCCAATCCATCCAACGGAAATTTTATCATAACAGGAAACGCCAGTACCATAGCGGTATATGATATCACAGGGAGAATTATTGCCATTTCGGTAGAGGAAGTTCAGGAAGGCAAACGCGTACAACTCTTAAATGCACACCCCGGCCTCTACATCTTGAGAGTATTTAACTCAAATGGAGTCTCCTCTCACCGTATCAAGGTTGACTAACTCCGGTGATTACTACATCCAATGGGTTAGGAGCAAAACAAATCACAAACACAAATAAAGCAAACCATCCCAGCGCTACTCTTTCTGAGTTGAGCGGCTCTTCGATTTCGGATGGAGGATGTTTAACGCCAATAAATCGCCCAATAATAAACACAAAAAGCAACCACCCTGGATAGCCCTGAATACCAGGTATTAATGTAGCCAGTAAGTATTGCAGCGCAAACATAGACAGCGCATACATCAAAGTATCCTTCCACCCTAAGCCCAATCCAGTAAGGCAGAAATAAAGAAAACCAATGAATAGTGGAATTTCCCAAATTAAAGTATCTGTGGGTACTCCCGGGCTTATGTAGCCCAAGCCCGCATAAAAGAGAAATAAAACAAAAGTGATAGACGCGACCATTTTATGGCCTTTGAATCCTAACAGGCCATAGATCACATGCCCTCCATCCAATTGACCAATAGGAAGGAGATTAATACTTGTAAACACCAAAGACAAAAAGCCTGCGAAGAGAAAAGGGTAATGAATAATCTCATGTATGTTGGGGATACGCGATGGATCAGCAACGAACTTTTCAAAAAAGACAAACAGAAGGTTTTTACCGATCATCACGTCTGCACCAGCACTTTGCGCAAGGTACTCTGGCTGATACACGAAATTGGCATAAGCCAGTCCATACTGTTCGTACTCTGGATGAAATTGAAATATGTATTCTGGGGGCGGTAAATGGGTGAAGCCATACCACAACACACCCAGTGCAACCGCAAACCCGGCCAGCGGCCCTGCGATACCAATGTCAAAGTGATGTTGTTTTGAATTGACTTTACTCTTGAGTCGAATAAGTGCTCCCATCGTCCCAATCATAAAAGGAAGAGGTGGTAATGGAATAAAATACGGCAAGCTGGTTCTCACCTTATAATGAATGGCTGTGAAATAATGACCGAACTCATGAACAGCCAGAATCAATAGAAAAGGAATTGAATAAGACATTCCACTATAAAAATCCCCCAAACTATAGCCTGGCATAAAGACAGATTTCCCCTGTGTCCATTCTGATCCTGCAAAAGTGGTAGTGATAAAAGTGACAACAAATAAAGAAGTATGAACCAGTATTTCTTTTGGTGTTATTTTCATGAGAAGAGTTCAAAAAGTTGATCAGGGTTTGTGACCTGAAATGTGTTTATCCCCAATTGTTTTGCGCCTTCAAGATTGGAAAGATTGTCGTCAAGGAAAAGCGTTTCGTTGGCTATAAGGTTGTTGGAAGAAAGTACCATTTCAAATATTTCGGCATCGGGCTTCCTCATGTGGACTTGATGGGAATAGTAAGCCTTTTCAAAAAAGACATCCAGTTTATCTTCTCCGGTGGTATTCTTAAGTATCTTATTGAAGCAAGTGTAGTGAATATGATTCGTATTGCTCAATAGGAAAAGTCGTGAAGCATTCCGCAGTGACTCCAATAGGCTGATTCTTTCTTTTGGAATATCCAGCAACATGGCATTCATGCACGCATCAATTTCATTATCCGTAGCCTTCATCTCAAATTCACCCCTCAATGCATCTCTGAATTCCGCTGCAGATATCAATCCTTTCTCAAATTGTTGATAGGAATCAAAACTAAGAATGTGCTGCTGAACTAAGGCCAAAGGTTGCTTTGAAAGCTTGGCGAATTGCTCTACCGTTTTCCTTTCATCCAAATTGATAATCACCCCACCTAAATCGAAAATGATATTCTTAAACACTCTGCCTGCCACTATTTCATTCATTAAAAATTAAAACGCCATAGTTACGAAAATCATTCAATTATTCACCACTTCTATCCCATCCCACAGAAAGGCATCTGCATACCAATTGGCATAATTTGGTTAAATTCATCCAACCTTACTGCCTCGACTTATGAAACACCTTTTAAAATTTTGCTGTGTACTGCTTACCGGATTAGTTATTGGCTGTAGCCCACCAGCCCCCACAGATCCCGTCACGTTATCGGAAATTTATGCACCCATTGAAACGACTCCTTCGCCTGAGGGTACAAACATCGCTCTCGGACTTGCAGGATACGCCAAAGTAATGTGTTCCGCTGTTTTTGTTTCTGGGCGAGATATTGAGGAAGCCATGCAAAACAGCGGCTATTTTTTTCTACCCGAAGAATTGTATGGACAAGTGAAGTATGAAATTGATAATGAGAAAAAGTCAGTAACACTCTCTCTTGGTGATTCGCTTTCAAGAACTGCAAGAATTGCCGGAGATCAGGGAAGTATAATTCAAACCGAAGAGGGCTTGTTCTTCGAACCGGTGGAAGTGAAATCAACTTTGGGTGCTGCGGACACCATGGCCTGGCCAATGGGTGACAACGTTATCAAAACCACAGTGGAAAAATACGATCAAACTTTACTCAGAGCGGCTGTTGATTCCGCCTTTAGCGACCCACAAGCGCTTACAGCCGCCTTTGTTGTGGTACACAATGGAGAGATTGTTGCCGAACGGTATGCACCTGGAATTACAAAGGATACTCAATTAGAGAGCTGGTCGATGGGCAAGAGTTTAACTGCCACACTTATCGGAAGGATGATCCAACAAGGGTACTTCAATATTGAAGACAAAGCCCCTGTTGAAGCCTGGCAGGAAGAAGGTGACCCAAGGAAAGAAATGAAAATCTCGGACCTATTACAAATGAGCAGTGGATTAAGGTTTCAATCACACCGCGACCCGGACGCAAAACCTGAAATCAATCTGATGGATCACTTTTACATTTATTCGGGAGCCGTGGATGCATTCAACTATTCCTACGATAGGCCATTGGAGTTTCCAATTGGCGCTATTGGGCAATACCACAATTGTGACCCCCTCATATTAGGGCACATTATGAAAACTACATTGACTCAGGATGGCGTGGACTACCTCACCTACCCACAACTTGAGTTGTTTGATAAAATAGGTATCCGCAAGCAGGTAATGGAAACTGATCCTCACGGAAACTTTCTCCTTACTGGTTTTGACTATGGTACTGCCAGAAACTGGGCAAGGTTGGGTATGCTTTACCTTCAAAAGGGCAAGTGGAATGATGATCAGATTATCCCTGAATCCTTTACCCAATTCGTATCCACACTGGCACCCGCCTGGAAGGAACCCGTGTATGGCGGGCTGTTTTGGATCAACGGCAAAGAAGAAATGCCCATACCCAAAGAAGCCTATTATATGGCTGGTGCCGGTGGACAGAGAACCATTATTATCCCATCAAAAAACCTTGTGGTGGTAAGAATGGGTCACCACCGAGGGGATAGTGCGGGAATGAAAACATTAAATGCAGCACTTGCCGAATTGATGAAAGTGTTCTAATATATTGAGGACGCTGTGGAATAGGCTGGTTAATCTCCAATCATGACAAAAGCACCCCAATAAAAGGGATGATCGAACTTCTGGCGGAGTACTTGTTGCGCCTGACGAAACGTGACTTGTTTATCATTTTGTTGCCATTGCTTATAAAACTCAGTCATCAATTCTTGGGTAGCTGTATCATCTACCTTCCAAAGTGACATCAATACACTATGAGCTCCTGCCGAACGGAAGGCACGGGGCAATCCGTAAACGCCTTCTCCGCTTTCTACAGTTCCTAATCCTGTTTCGCATGCGGACATCACCACAAGATCTGTGTTTTGTAAATCCAGATTCATCGCTTCGTACGCAGTAAATATTCCATCTTCGCCCGAGGCCAATGCTTTTCCGGTAGCAATAGATTTTCCAGCGCCAGCCAATAGTAAACCGGAACGGAACAATGGATTTTTATTTAATGTAGCGACATCCATTCCCGCCAATGACCGCTCCCCTTCACTTACAACTTCGCTCATAAAAAATCCGTGTGTGGCAATGTGGAGAATTTTAGGAGAATGAATTTTCTTGATGTTTTCCTCTGTCGCCTCTTTAGACAACCACTTCTGCACATCTACCTTTTGCTTTTTCAGAATCGCTTCGATGCCGTTAATTTCGATTTGTGTTCCAGGAAGTTCAGTTACCGTACTCCCGCTCATGAAGCGTTGTGTCGTATCGCTCTTTAGCAAAGAATAATTAGTTGCTTCATTACTTGTAGTTGTTTCCGTAAGTTGATTATAATCAGGAAATCCAATTAACAAGGCTGCTCCTGTACTGCTAACAGGTGTAGGCGCTAGCAGGTCGCTAGTGTTGGTTACCAATTGTATGGCCTGCTCATCAATCACGTATTTTTCCGTCTGGGGATTGAACAGGGTATTGATATTAATCATGTTATAAACACCATCAGGGGAAACATAAACAGTTTTAGCATTGTCGCTTGCTAGTTGGATGGGTTTCCAAAACTGATCGTATGATAGTTCATCTCTTAATTTAGATTGGATGGCATTGCGATAATATTTCAAATAACGTCCTTCCAGTTGATCTCCGTTTTGAAGCCGTACCAATTTAGGGTGATCCACAGTTTCTTTAGTAATTACCAAAGCGGCATAAACGGTTTGCCGCGCGTATATTCTTTTGAAAACCGAATCAGCATGTAGTTTTACTTCGTACGTACTTGATTTCGTTCCCTCCCTCTTGAGTTTAATAACCGCGGGGTTAACAGCCAGCAGCTCACCTACTTGTTTTAAGGTTAGCCCCTTTGTTGATTTTCCATTGATGGCAAGAATCACATCGCGCTCAGCAACACCTGCTTTGGCTGCAGGAGTTCTATCAGAAAGCAATTCTGTTACCCTGGCAAAACCTTGCTCACCAAGCGTATCATAGGTCACCCCTTTACCAATGTATTGAAACTCATAATCAGGCCTCGATTCCCAAACTCGAATAATCTCCACTGCTGCTTCGTCATCTCCTAATTTCTGTTGCACCGCCCTCCAGGTAGGCCGTGCCGTTAGCAGCTCACCAAACTGTTGCGATTTTTTAGACAAAGTGCGTTCAAGCTGAATGGCTTCACGCTCCAACTTTTCCACATCGATTCCTAAAGTTTTTTTCTCAACATCACTCATCTGATACACTTTCGCTAATCGTTCTTTATTGGCTTGCCATTGTACATAGTCCCCCTTCAATTGTTCATCATTACTTGTCAGAATAGATTCCCTCATCCTATTACCGGAGCGAAACAATAACCCCTTCGTAAGCAAGGCTTGCGTATACATGTTGCCCAACTCTTGTGGATGCTCAGAAGCATTTGCAACCACAAAAGCGTTATAAGTATTAAAATGAACTTTAATAGAATTATAAAAATTGGTTTTATCTTCTTCAGATAATGAAGAAAAGAAATTATCAATACGCGTAAGCAGCCGTTCATTCGATTCATCATAAGTAGTTTTAGCCTTATCAAAATTTCCCTGGTGGTAATACATCAAACCAAGGTTGCCCAATACGTTTTCATAACTCGCACTTTGTTTGCCCAGCGTCCGAGTATACACTTCCTTCAACTTATTAAAAATTACTTCTGCTTTTGGGTAGTTACCTCGCACTTGATAGTTTACTGCCATCCGATTGAGTAAATCGATATAGGCAGGGTAGTCACTTCCTTTTAAACTGAGTATACGCTCAGCCTCCAAATACATCTTTTCTGCCAACGAAAACAGTTGCATCTGATAGTAAAGCGAAGCCAAAGCTACCTTCTGAATCGCATACAATTCACTATTCACCCCATTCGCCTTGGCCTTGTAATCGAGCACATCAAAATAAATTTCTTCCGCATCGCTGTAGTACCCCATGGTAGCGTAAGTACTTGCCAGTCTGGAAGCGATGTTGTAATACATTTCATCATTCGCCTTCTTATTTGCTTCCGTACGCGCCTCATTAAGTATCACAAGCGCTTCTGAGTAATAGTTGGAAGCTTCTTTTGCTGAACCATTGAGTTGGTAAAACTCTCCCATACTCATCAGTAAAATGATGTTGGTATCATCTTCAGGTTTCAAGTATTGTTTACTAATGGCATACGCCTCGTTCAGCATTTGGAAGGAGCGAGCCAGATTACCAATCTCTCGATAGCTGTGTGCCATGCCCAGATTCATCAGTATATAGGCACTATATTCATTTCGTGAAATGTAAAAGTTGCCGATAACTGATGCACTCTTCTCGAACACTTTGATCGCATTGAGGTAATCGTTGGCAGCCAAGTATGCTCCCAGTTTCTCCACATCACCCTCTTCTACTCCCAAAGTTTTTAATACCCTTTGCTCATCCGCGGCAGTTAGTGACATTCCGCCATTTAATTTTTCAGTGTGGCCAGTTTGCTCCACCAAGGCGCGTAAAGCAACTTCCAGGCTTTTATATTCATTCGTATTCTTTCCAGAATTTTGCTCCATGATGTTCATCATCTTCAGCACCAGCTCTTCTGCTTTATCGAACTCCTTCATCAAGGTATAGGTAGTTGCTATGGTTTCCAGGTTGGCAGCGTAGGTTTCCCACTGGTTTTTTATCTTCTCATTGTTCGATTCAAAGGCTACAAGAATTTCTTTCGCTGAAGGATCGATCTTCTTCGACTTATTATAGGTATCCAGCATATAGCGCATGGTGCGCATCCATCCGGTAAATGTTTCATCACTATTTTGATAGATCGTTCGTGCCTCTGACAGGCTTTTTAACGCACGCTCCGTTTGTCCCTCCTCTGCAAGCAACCTACCATGGGCAATGGCCACTTCTGCAAAGGCACCATCTCGCTGATCTTCTTTTGCCCGTAAAAAGGCTTCACATCTTTTTTCTAAATCCGGGTATCGTTCCGATTGGTTTCTGATAATCACAAAAGCGACCCAATCGCGAAGGGCTCCCGCATTGCCATTATCGGCAATGGGTACTGCTGCTGTCACCTTCTCGTATAAGAAATGGATAGAATCATATTGCCCCAGACTTCTTTTATTATCTAAGACAGTTTTCCAATCCCAATAGAGTTGAAAATTTTCATCAATACTTTTTGCCTCGCGCAAACGTGCCGCAAAAAGAAACAATTCGTTGGCTTCTTTTTTTAATGATTTTTTATTCAACCATATAGCGAGCCCTTCGGTATATTGAGCGATCACCCGATCGTCTACTTTTTTACTTTGATTGCAAGCCCTCATGGTTTCTCGCCAGGACGAAATCATTTCATTGGGCTTATCCCAGCTCTGGTAAGCAAATGTGAGATTCCACACCACATTGATATGCTGCGAAGAAGCACTTCCATGTACCTGAATAGCCAGCGGTTTTGCCTTCAAGAAGTGAGTTACTGCCTTTTCAAATTCACCGTTAGAGTTACTTTGTAAGGCAGTTTTATAGTAGCTGTTATAATCGTTTCCGTAATAGACCCAATCTGCATTGGGCTTATCGTTGGAAAATGTTCCTTCCGAATATTTTTTTTCTTGCCAATAATAAACGGCTGGTCCTTCTTTGATTCCATTCTTGTAAGTAAACTCTTCTTTCTTGCTTCCATCGGTATTGTACCAAATACATGGTCCATCATTCACATCAGGATTTTCGCTGAGTAATTGCCCCTGCCATTGCAATCGGCCATCTGCGAAATAATCGCGCACCGTGCCTTTGGGCTTTCCCTGCTGATATTCAATAATTCTATAGTAAGTTGCCTGACCAGCCGTAGTGACTGGCTTCCAATCCTTATCCACCAGCACTGTCCAGATGCCATGCTTTTTACTATCAATTATTTGATTAGGGTATTGCGGAATTTTTTGAGCACATAAAGCAACCGGAGCCAGAAGAAGAAGAAACAAAAGGAATTTAGCCATAGCCATTGGAATAGTTTAGGCAAGATGGTAATAGAAACGGAAAGAATAAATCCGTGGTAGATGGTATATTGTCTGAGGCTCATTTTTGAAAAATTGCCCAATTATCAACCCTGAAATCAACACCCAATACTGTTCAAAGGCAAAGTGAGGCGTAGAAAATCCTCAAAGCCGGAAGTACATCGAAAACCTACATACTTTTCCCGAAATGACTGAAAGATTGCTAGCCAAGTACAATCCTTGACTTTTGATTGTGAAATCATCGGTCAAATCCTTAAAATTGCACCCGCTTTAAAAGCAACAGGGCCCTTAGCTCAGATGGTTAGAGCACCTGACTCATAATCAGGTGGTCGCTGGTTCGATCCCAGCAGGGCCCACATTATCTTCCAAAACAGCTTGTAAACCCTCTTTTCCTTGCACTTGTATACAGATTTATACAAGTAAAACTTTCGGAATTACATCACCAAAAACCAGAACTCAAAGTATATCCTTCCTGATGGTCAGATAGATTGAACAACCACAGGAGGTATATCACAAAGCAAGAGGTTCCCGGTTATTAGTTGACGAACGGTGAAGTCTGAAATCTTACCCCGCTCCCATATCCTTCAATGAGCACGAATAGCCCAAACTTTTACACGATACCATTTTCCCTTAATGAAAAATGTGTTAAAATTGGGTTCTTAAACCAAAACCTACAGATGAAATTCACTCGCCTTAACGCCCTTACGCTGCTTGTTTTACTGACCTTCGGACTTTGGTCCTGCGGATCATCCACTAAAGAGGAGAACAACTCTGATGAGTTTCAAAAAGCAGAAGAGTCACTACAAGAACAAATTCAGGACGTAGTTTATAATATTCCCTCACCTTCCGAAATCCCATATTTACTTGAAGCTACCGGAGCTGAGTACAACCAAAGCCTTATCAATAGCAAACAAAAGGCAGACCAGTATGGTACCATCAGTGATAAAGCCTCCCTCAACCTGGGAGTATACGCTGCTGATATAGGTTACCTGAGTTCATACGGAAAAACGCAGGAAGCCATTGATTACCTTAATGCATGCAAAAAACTTGCTGATAACCTCGGAGTCATAGGATCTTTTGACGTTGCCGTTCTAAAAAGTTTTGAGTCCAATATTGGAAATAAAGACTCCTTAGCTACGATCCTTAACAGGTCAATCCAAAAAACAGATGATTATCTAAAGGACGACAGCAGAAACAAGTTAGCCGCGTTAATACTAACCGGAAGTTTTGTTGAAGGTTTGTATATCTCCACCGGACTTATTAAAAGTTATCCTAAAAACATTCTTCCTGATGATACCAGGAATTTGATACTTACACCCTTAATGCGCGTTATTATAGAGCAGGAAAAATCAGTAGACGAGCTCTTGAAAATGTTAAGCACAGTGGATCAAGCTGAACCTGTAGGAGGCATTGTTGCTGACCTTACAGCTCTTAAGGCAAGTTATCGTGCACTTAACATTGAGGAGCAGATCAAGAACAACAGAGCTGACCTTGTATTGACAGATAAGAACCTGGCTGAAATAACTCAAATTGTTGAGAAACTAAGAAATTCAATCACCGGTTAATACTGGTCAAAACAACTTAAAAGGATTGGTAAAGCCAATCCTTTTTTTTTGACTTCAAACCAGCATCCTTTATTATCTTTAGAGCATCTAAAAAACCGCGTTTATGAGCGAACCCGTACTCAAAGCTATTATTAAATTGTTCGCATTAGTAGCTAAAGAAGATTTGGTTACCACTCAGGAACGAGATCATATCAAGTCATTCCTTTCCGATCATCTCAGCTTAAACGCAGTTGAGAGTAAGTTGAAATTATTCGATCAGTACTCTGACCAGCTTTCAGGCAATATGTCTCCCAGCGAAGAGGCCAAGACTATTGCCAAAATGTGCGCGTCCATCAACAAAGAAATTGCTCAGAAGCAAAAGAGTGTAATAATGGTGGAGCTTATGAGCGTTGTCTTGGTAGATGGGGAAATATCATCCCGTGAAGACTACCTTGCCAAATCAATTGGTGCCGCACTTAATATTGAACAGACAGATATTGAGCTTATACAGAAATTTTTATTAGCAAAAACTCCTGACAGCCTTGACCATGAAGACATTTTAGTCATTGATAGCAGCAGTAAGAATTATGGTAAGTGCAAACATATACAGCGTCCAGAGCTAGATGGATTTGTCGGAGTATTGCATATTAAGAGTACTGATAATTTCTTTTTCCATTACCTCGGCAATTCGGATGTATTCTTAAACGGGGTTCCACAGAAATCCGGAAGCGTTAATGTGCTGGCCACAGGGAGTACCATTCGATGGAAGACCATTACTCCAGTGTATTACGGAGATGTATTAGCTCAATTCAAGCAATTAGGCGATGGCAAGAGATTAAGTTTCGAGGCAAGGAACATTTCTTACGAATTTAAAAACGGCAAGCTTGGACTAAGAAGTGTCAATGTATATGAAGAATCAGGGAAGCTTGTTGCTTTGATGGGAGCAAGTGGAGCTGGTAAATCCACACTACTGCATGTACTTAATGGAACAGAAAAACCCACAGAAGGTCAGGTTCTCATTAATGGAATTGATATTCATCGCAATGCCAATCAAATTGAAGGAGTAATTGGTTTTGTTCCACAAGATGATTTATTGATTGAGGATCTAACGGTATTTCAAAACTTATATTTCGCGGCCAAACTTTGTTTTAGCCACCTCTCCGAAATACAAATCTATAAACTAGTAACCCGAACACTGGAAGATCTTGGCCTTGTAGAAACGAAAGATTTAACTGTTGGATCTCCACTCAGAAAAACCATTAGTGGTGGCCAACGAAAACGGCTCAACATCGGTTTGGAGTTGCTGCGTGAACCCACAGTACTTTTTTGTGATGAACCTACCTCTGGGCTTTCTTCCCGGGATTCAGAAAACATTATTGATCTATTAAAAGAATTATCCCTTAAAGGGAAATTAGTATTTGCCGTAATCCATCAACCATCATCAGACATTTTCAAAATGTTTGACAAACTTGTCATCCTGGACACAGGCGGCTATCAAATTTATTATGGCAATCCGGTAGATGCAGTTACCTATTTTAAACAAAGCATCAATCTTATCAACAGCGATCAAGGTGAGTGTGTCTCCTGCGGCAATGTTAATCCGGAACAGATTTTTAACATTATCGAAACCCGTGTCATCAATGAATATGGCAATTTTACCAGCGAACGTAAGTTCTCGCCCGAACAATGGGAAGAAAAATTCAAGAAAAATATTGAGATTGAAAAAGTGAAACCCTCCAAAGAGGTGCCTCATAGCTCCCTAAATATCCCCGGTTGGTTAAAGCAGACAAAATTATTCTCGTTACGAGATATGCTTTCAAAACTGAGCAATCGGCAATACATGCTAATCAATATTCTGGAAGCTCCTTTACTGGCTTTTATCCTGGCTTTTATTGTCCGCTACTTTAATGAAGATGATCCATTCAGGTTGGATTATGTATTTAGTAAAAATCCGAACATGCCAGCCTACTTCTTCATGAGTGTCATCGTTGCTCTCTTCATGGGATTGACCGTAAGTGCGGAAGAAATTATCAGAGACAGGAAAATACTAAAGCGAGAATCGTTTCTGCATTTAAGCAGAAGTAGCTACATCGTCTCCAAAATATCCATCCTCTTTATTATATCTGCATTTCAAACATTACTGTTTGTGTTGGTGGGTAATTATATTCTGGAAATCAAAGGTATGCTCTTAATCCATTGGTCAATACTTTTTACTGCATCTTGCTTTGCCAACCTACTTGGATTAAACATATCATCTGCCTTCAATTCTGCCATCACAATCTACATACTCATTCCCATACTACTTATCCCGCAACTCATTTTAAGTGGTGTGGTAGTAAAATTTGATAAACTTAACCCCCTTATTGGCAATACTGAATCTGTTCCGGTAGTGGGTGATATGATGGCTTCACGGTGGGCATTTGAAGCAGCTATGGTGGCTCAGTTTAAGGACAATGAATTTGAAAAGAGGTTCTACTTATATGACAAAAACATGGCGGAGTCAGATTATAAAAAAATCTATTACATACCAGCGCTTGAGTCGCAACTCGACTTTGTCAATATTAACTACACCTCTAATGAAGCAGGAATTAAAAAACAGATAGCTGATAACCTCGAGCTCTTAAGAAACGAGATCAACGGAGAGCTTGATATTGTAGGACATGAAAACTTTACCCAGGTGGATCAACTTTACCCTGAAAAATATGATTCTAGCCTCTACCCTATCACCATTAAATTTTTAGAAACACTAAGTAAGTACTACGTTAACCGATACAACACAGCCGATAAAAAAAGGGACAACATTATTCGAGCTGAAACCAAAACGGCAGAAGACGAAAAGAGATTTGAGGCATTTAAAGACAATTATCAAAATGAGTCTATCGCAGAGCTAGTGAAAAACACAACAGAACAACATCGTATAGTTAGAAGCGGTAATCAATTGATCCAAAAAATATTTCCAATTTATAAAGACCCCGACCCGAAGCACGTAGTGGATTTTGATGCCCAATTTTATATGCCGGCCAAACATTTCCTAAACAGAAACATTGATACCTTGTATTTCAATTTAGGAGTCATTTGGACCATGTCACTTCTATTAAGCTTGGCCTTGTATTTTGAGGTATTAAGAAAAATTGTTGACGGATTGAGCAATATCTCTAATCCGCTACCAAAGCGAATGTAATCCATGTTTTTCTTTCTTTCCAAAACACTTAATTACCTGATGATGCCCTTGGTAATCATCACGTTGCTATTTGTTATTTCAGCTCTTCTTCAAAAAAAGAAATGGAGAAAAAGATGCTTTATCTCGGGATTAGTGCTTTTACTCTTGTTCTCCAATGAATTCATAGCCAATGAATTGATGACAGCATGGGAGATTCCAGCCACACCTTATCAATCAATAGAAAAAAAGTACTCATGGGGAATTCTTCTTAGTGGCGTGGCAAAAGCTGGAATGCAACCCGATGACAGAGTTTATTTTAGCAGAGGTGCCGATCGTGTTGTCCACACTGTGCAACTCTACAAGCTAGGAATCATTGAAAAGGTACTGGTTTCAGGAGGAAGTGGACGACTGTTGGATATTGGTGAAAGAGAATCTAACGATCTGGCAGACGCGATGGTATTGATGGGGGTTGATCCTGCAGATATCGTGATTGAAAGCGACTCAAGGAACACTCATGAATCAGCAATTGCCGTAAAAGAAATATTGTTGAATATCACGCAGCCGAGTGAGTGTATTCTAATCACATCCGGCTACCATATGCGAAGATCGTTGGGCTGCTTCGATAAGGTGGACTGGCACATGGACTCATTCAGTGCTGACTTTCTATCCCACCCTCGTTCCTACACTTTTGATACCTTATTCATCCCAAAAATTGAGGCCCTACTTACATGGCATCATCTCATTAAAGAAACCATGGGGTATGTTTCATACACTGTAGCAGGTTATATTTAATCATGTGAAATCACTCTGGAAAAAATTATGGAACAGGCTGGTGGGGTTCCTTAAACAGGGCATGTCACCAGAAAAAATGGCACTCACCTGCGCATTGGGTGTTGTGGTGGGCATACTTCCAATATGGGGCATCACCACTTTTCTTTGTTTAATGGTAGCTGCCATCTTTAGGGTAAATATCGTTATGCTTCAGCTAGTACATTATTTTGTATACCCCCTCCAGCTCCTACTTATTATTCCTTTTATCAAGATGGGCACTTTTTTATTTGGTGTTAACCCGATGCCCTATGCCTTGAACGAACTCATATCTAAATTTAAAATAGACTTTTGGGGTGAGCTAAAACAGGTGGGCTTTGCTATTACTTTAGGAGTAGGCGTTTGGGCTGTTGTATCTGTTCCCCTGGGACTAGGCATTTACTTTATCTCCCATCGCTTCTTTGTAAAGTGGAGAAAAGCCCATCAACGGGAATTAAAATCCCAATAAAGTTTTTGCATGTAGGCCTTGCCCAATGATTTTTCATAATCAGAAGGATCGCCCTCCTCACCTATATAATTCTCTCCAATGGTATCAAAAACATTAAGTGTACTGTCTGTTTTAAAACCATATCCATTATTGTAAACGAAAACGGCAAAAGGATTTTTGTAAGAAGTATCAAATAGATCGTGGCTAAAACTAAATGACCTGTCCCTCATATCTACCTGACCTAATATTGTATTGGCTATATCCGCCTGACAACCCAGCGTGCTTACCACAGTATCCTTAACGGCCAACGCGCCTCCCAGCCATATCATGGGTATTTTAAAACGCCTAGGGTTTTGTAATCCTTGATTATCAGGAGAAGGATGACCATGGTCAGCCGTAATTACTACCAAGGTATTCTTCCACCAGTCTGTTTGCTTTGCTTTGTCAATGAATTCTCCTAAGGATTTATCCGTATAGTTGGCTGAATTCAGGAACCTGCTGACATCATCCTCTCCCTGTATGGCAGTTTTCATCGGCACATCAAAAGGTTCATGACTACTCTGTGTCATCATTACCTTAAAGAATGGCTCACTGCAAGCTTCAGCTTCTTCGAAAACCCTTTCAAATACGTAATGATCATGTACTCCCCATTTACTGGTATTTAACTCTTGCGGAAAGTCCATACTATGGGTGATATGATCAAATCCTGCATTAATCAGGTAAGACCGGAAATTAGAGTAGTCGATGTTGTATCCATAAGAAAATTCAGTGCGATAACCCGCTTTTTTAAATACCTGATTCAAAAAGGGAAGTGATTTTGTTTTCTTAGGATCCTTTATGATGGAAGTTTGTGGCTGCGAAGGATATCCATTTAAAATTGAAACGATCCCTTTATCCGTTCGATCTCCGCTTGAATAAAAGTTATCAAAGAGAATCCCCTCATTGACCAATTCATTAATACGAGGGGTAACACCTGGCAAACCACCCAGTGGCTCAATAAATCTAAAAGTATAACTTTCTAAAGCTATCAGTATGATGTTTGGTCTTTTGGTATTGAGTAGATAACGGGTAGAGTCAAATGGAGGAAACATTTCAGAAAAATATTCTTCCGTAGTTTCCCTATCAAAAAAATTGTCAGCGTAGCGTAGCTTATTCATCTTCTGCACGGCATACCCGAAATTCCAAACCACATTAACCGCTGCATGATTAGCATACAAATTGGTATTGTGAAAATAAACAAATCCGGTGTTCATTGGCGCTACACCCAGACTACCTCTAATCGGCAGAATAAGAAAGACGGTTGCCCCCAGAAGTGCAGGCAATGATAACCATCTGGCTTTGGTTAGTTTTTCAAACTTTGGCTTAAATATTTTGAAAATTAAATAGCTAAACCCCACCGTTACCACCAACCAAAACAATACTAACAGAATAGACTTCCAAAAATCTCCGGAACTGGCCGCCTCCTTTCCGAAATACAAAATTGGAGTAGCATCTAAACGAAAGCCCCAGTGTACATACAACTCAGCATCTAAAACCACAATGAACGCAGTTAATCCTATTAATACCACTTGATAAGGAAACCAGAATTTCCAAAGTGTCTTCCCCGATAAAAAGAAAAGTAGTGAAAGCAAAAGTCCAGGTAACAAAGAAAAGTAACCTGCCATGGCCATGTCCATGCGAACACCGTGAACAAATGCAAGAAGCATATCCATAAAGTCAAGCTGCAGCGTGGTGTCGAATTGGTACACCATGAAGAACAACCGCGCTCCAAGGAAAAAAATCACCCACGACAAGAATCCCCAAACAAATATTTTTAATCGATCCATCATACTTTCTATGATCTACTCAAGATTTTTGGATATACAACGGATATAGCTCTTTGAAAATGCGAGGGATCATCTATTTCACACCAGGCCATATCTTCAACCACTTTTACATTAAGTGCCATTTCACCTGAAACTCCCACCAATGCATCCTCGTAATGAATTTGATAGTTGTTATTATCGTATTGTGCCTTGGCAAAAGTTGCCATTGTTTTTAATGCTGTAAGCGTCAACTTGCTTATCCCTACCAATTCTCCACTTGTACGCGTCAATTTACCTTTATCTTTGCTCATCTGCTCCAGCAACCCCTCGCTGCTAGACTGAATAAAAACCTCATCACCTGAAAGCGTAGCATCGCTGGCCAGTATAATGTTATCTTGCTCATCGTCCAGCACATAATCCAATGCTGCAGGCTCATAAAGCAAATCACCTTCCAACAATAGAAAGGGGCCCTTGATCAACTCTTGGAGCAAGTACAAAGTGTACATACTTCCGGTTTTATCATATATCGGGTTTTTTAAAGTAACAAGTTGCGGGTAACGCAGCCTTAGTCCATCAAACTCTTCATTGACGTAACCTGTACCGATAATAATTTGACTGATCCCTTTATCGATAAGTAACTGAATAGAACGATCAATAAGAGTAACTCCACCCACTTCCACAAAAGCCTTGGGTTTGTTTTCCTTTAAGGCACCGAGTCGGCTCCCCAGACCTGCTGCCAAAATTACTGCTGTGTCGATTGAGTTAGCCATTGGCGATAAACTTCATCAACCGCGTTTTTACCTCATGAGGTTTCATGGTAGGCCTTCCCAGGTCTTTTGTCGAACCCTTGGCAATTTTTAGATACAGAAAGGTCAACCCTTCATTCATCTGCCACTTCACTATGGCTTTTGTCAGTTCGTCCAGTGTACCTACACGAAGTGTTATAGGGTAACAAACGGAGGCAGCCTGGTCTACGAAATCAATATTATGAGACACCGTAGCTTGTCCACCGGTTGAATCATGGGTATTATTATCTAATAAGACGTGAAGTAAATTACTGGGCTGGTAATAAGCATTGGTGGTAAATGATCCCATTCTCATGATAGCAGATCCGTCACCATCAATAACCACCACTTTTTTATCAGGTCGACTTAACGCTAAACCAAGCCCTAGTGAACTAATGCAACCCATAGAACCCACCATGTACAAGTGGTTGGGTTTGTCTGCTACCTCAAACAATTCTCTTCCCGTTTTTCCCGTAGTGGCTAGTAAAATTGTTTCCTTGTCCGAAAGATCAGTCAACACTTTCAATGCCTCCCTTCTGGTGGGGAGTTCTGCTTGAGTAGCTGTTTTATTCTTGATTTTGTTTTGCAAAGTCTTTAACTGCTGTTCCTTCAGTTTCACTTCGTCAAATGTTCCTTTCTTCACCACAAAAAAGAATGTTTCCTTTTTCGTGATATACTTATCCGCTTTTTTTAGTTGCTTCTTTGCTTCTTCAAAATCATTGGAGAGATATGCCCACTTCACTTTCATCAGCTTCAACATCTTTTCGGTGATTTGCCCCATCAGTTCGTGTTGAGGTTCATCTCCTAAGCCTTCCTCGCCTCTTAAACTTACAAAGCCAAGAACCGGCAATTGAAAAGTGTAATTAAGTGACGTGAGTGGTGATGTAGCATTGGTCAAGCCAGAGTTTTGCATCAGCACCACAGATTTCTTACCTCCCAAATAAGCGCCTGAAGCGATGGCTACTGCATCTCCTTCATTGGCAGACATCACATAGTCGCATTCGTTGATGGCGTAATTGATCAGGTATTTAAGAAAAGAACAAGGCACACCGGAATAGAAATCATATCCCAGTTTTTTAAGCTCATTTCCGAATTGTTGAGTTGATATCATTACAAATGCAATTTTCCAGCGTTTTGAAAATCAACAAGGGTGTCTACGTCAAGCCAGGCGCCACTGATATACTTTACAGCAATCGTATGGTTCTTTGCTATTTCATTGAACAAATCCGTACAAGTCATTTTCTTAAAACCCTCTTTTTTAGAAAGCTCATCTAAAGCAGTCTTTACGATCTCAGAGCCATTTTTATTCATCTTCCACAAACCAATAAATTCTCCGTAAATA
The DNA here is from genome assembly GCA_040216665.1 of Cyclobacteriaceae bacterium. Classification (GTDB taxonomy): domain Bacteria; phylum Bacteroidota; class Bacteroidia; order Cytophagales; family Cyclobacteriaceae; genus ELB16-189. The sequence continues at coordinate 70,260 of JAVJOQ010000004.1, forward strand.
TTTTCAGGATCCATTTCTGAAGCCATCTGCTTGAAACTTGCCAAACCCTGATAATTAACACGGTTATATTTTTCGGAAGCAAAAACAAAATCTTTGTCTTTGCCCTTCTTATCGCAATCTGCATCAACAATAATGGTGATGTTGTTATTATCATTCAAAAGTTCATTCAATACGAATCTCTTGAACATGATATCTCCGTAACTTACTACTGTATTGTCCTTGATTTCATCCTTAGCCAGATAAAGGGAATACAATTCCTTGGTTTCTGCATAGAGGTCATTATCCTTCGTTTGGATATTATTCAATTTGATTTTCTCCTTGCCAAAACCACGCACCACGGTAATGTCTTTGATGCCTACCTGATTGAACTCATCAATTTGTGTAGCCAAGAGTGACCTACCATTTACCTCCAATAAGGTTTTGGGTGTCTCCTTGGTCAAATCACCTAATGATCCCTGGCTGGCTGCCAGAATAATGTTATTTACTTTTTTGCCGGATGTGGGCAAATATTTCTTTTCAGCTTCTTTTAACTCATCAGCTCCCTGAAGTCTAAACAGCTCGCTTACACTTACCACTTTGCTTTCTACATTGATGAGCGATTGATATTCAAAGATGCGTTGGGTTGTCTCTTGCATCACTTTTACAGCGCTACGAATATTGTGGTTAGCCCAAATAATGGTGTTAACACCCAGGTCCTTAAAGTGCTCCGTTGGAACGGAATAATATTTAGTAGGAACTATCACCACAGGGCTGCGATTGGCCCACTCTTTCATAAAAGCATCAATATCTGTAGCATCAGATTTTTTACTATGGCACAAGATGGCATCTGCGCCTGCCTTATGGTAGGCTTCTGCCCTTCTCAATGCCTCATCCAATCCCCAACCCGCGATAAAAGCCTCCAATCTGGCCACCACCATGAAGTCTTCATCTGATTGTGTGTCCTTGGCTGCTTTTATCTTACCACAAAACTCATCCATATCGGCCAAAGGCTGATTCTCGCCTCCTATAAAGGAATTAGTTTTGGGGAAAAGTTTGTCTTCAATACATACCCCAGCGATGTCCCGCTGCTCCAGTTTCCTCACTAGCCTGCGCATGTTGTTAAAATTGCCATACCCAGTATCTCCATCAAGAAGGATAGGAATTTTAATTGCATCACTCATGAATTCCAATACATCAAGTATTTGTGTCCAGGAGGCCTCGTTATTATCACGCACCCCAAGAGAAGCAGAAATAGAAAGTCCACTGCCCCAGATACCAGCAAAACCTGCTTCTTCGACAATTTTTGCTGACAACCCGTTATGAGCTTCCATAAGGTAGTTAAGCTCGGGGGAGGTAATAATTGATTTTAATTGAGAGGTCTTCTTCATTTCCAGAACAGGATAAGCGTAAACGGTCGCAAAAATAACGATTAATTCATCGGGAATTAATATAAGAGTGATTAAGTCATTAACTTTCGGGGCCGATTTACAACTAGCTGTCTGAAGTAGAATATGAGGGAATATTCGTATCGATGCCATGATTTCTCGCTCCTTACTCCCGGTTTTAAGAAAAGGTTTGTAGCTCCACTTCTGCCTTATATCCCGTGGATTATTCCAGCCAACATCATTACCATCATTTCCAACCTTTTTGTATACATAGGTTTTTTCATTTCTCTCAATTACAACACACCAGTTGGTCGCATTCTTATTGCTGCATGTCTATTCTTGTATCTAGTTGGTGACCATCTGGATGGAATGCAGGCAAAGCGAACCAAAACGGGTTCTGCTTTAGGAGAATTTTGTGATCACTATCTGGATGCATTTAACAATGGAATTATACTCTTCACCGCTTTCATGGTTTTTGGTATTTATGACCCCACTCTCATTGCTGTTGTGCTCACCGCCTCTTATCTGGCACACATGGTTGTCTTTTACGAACAATTTAAAACGGGTTGGCTCACATTCGAAAAATTGGGATCACTGGAAGCAGTATTGCTCATTCTGATTCTCGTGGGCACCTCGGCCTATCCCCCATTCTATCTGTTCTTAACTGCCGACATTGTATCCTCCTACAGGCTGATCGACATCTTATTTGCCTTCTCAGCGATTGGAGCCACAAGCACTTTTATAACCACCTTAAAAAGAACACCAAAACGCGGAAACGAAGTTTGGTTATTCGTAGTGGGTACAATAGCAACTGCCTTTGTTAGCACTAATTTGTTTAGTGGCATGGAACTGTTTTTACTAATCACGTTATACGCTAGTTTGTACGTTGGCTTAATTATGAGAGGCCATTTAGTAGATGGTGTAGAACGAATTCCCGATCTGGTTATCCCCTGCGCACTTCTCATTCTAAATTTTATAACGCTCACCGACACTCAAAATATTTTTTGGATACTGGCCTTATACCTTTTGGTAAGAATATTTACGCTTGTCTTTCAAACGTTTAATGCATTAAAAACTTACTGGGTTTGGTCCAACCCTCGTATCTGATCTCAATGAAAAACATTTCAAGAAAAATTTTACTGAATCCTGGTCCTGCTACCACTACACAAACCGTTAAGGAAGCCATGGTGGTGGAAGACATTTGCCCCAGAGAAAAAGAGTTTGGCAAAATGCTAGATAGCATTAAAGATGACCTTGTAAAAGTAGTGCATGGTGAAGCCACACATCATGCTGTTATGTTTACTGCCAGTGGCACGGGTGGACTTGAAGCTGCCATTACCTCAGCTGTTCCTAAAGGGAAAAAGCTACTTGTTGTTGAAAATGGAGCGTATGGAACCCGCATGGTGAAACTAGCAGAGACTTTTGGCGTTGCCGTAGTTCGGTACCAGATCGACTATGGAGACTATCCCAACATTAGTCAATTAGAAACATTACTAAAAAATAACAAAGAGGTAAGTCACCTGGCTGTAGTGCATCACGAAACTACAACAGGCATGCTCAATCCTGTTCAGAAGGTTTGCGATTTGGCACATCAACACGGGGTAGAGGTAATTGTAGACTGTATGAGTTCCTATGCAGGCATTCCCATTGACATCACTCAATGGGATGCCGAGTACCTCATTTCATCATCTAACAAGTGTATTCAGGGAATGCCGGGGTTGGTTTTTGTGATTTTCAAGAAAAAACTATTAGAGAAAATAAAGGATACCAAAAGGTCTTTCTATTTTGATATTTACAACCAGTATACCGGTTTCGAAAAAACTGGGCAGATGCAATTTACCCCTCCTGTTCAAGTAGCCTATGCCCTGCGCACTGCTATTGATGAATATTTCACTGAAACTGAAATGGGGCGATGGAATAGGTATGAAGAGAATTACAATACACTATACAGTGGATTAGCTTCCCTTGGATTTGAATTCTTGTTACCCGATGATCAACAATCCAAAATTTTACTCGCTATTAAAGAACCCGCACTTCCAAAATATTCATTTGAGGCAATGCATGATTACCTCTATGACCATGGGTTTACCATCTATCCAGGTAAGGGTGCAAAAGAAGCCACCTTCAGACTTTCCGTATTAGGGGATCTTCACAAAAAGGATATTGAAGATTTTTTAAAGTGCCTGGAAGAGTACCTCTTAGAAATAAAACCTTAAGGGATTATCATTAATTGGATGGCAAAACAGTTGGCAGTCCTTTCGAGCTCCAGCCCTTGAATCCTTCTTTCAAATCATAGACTTCCTTGAATTTCAATTCTTTCATAAGGGTTGCAGTATTGCCACTTCGTCCTCCACTTGCGCAATAAACCATATAGGTAGTATTCTTATCAAGTTCACTAATCGCTGTTTGAAAATCCGGAGAACGAAAATCAATATTGATAGCCCCTTCGATATATCCATCAGCTACCTCTTCAGGAGTGCGCACATCCAAAATAACTACATTGTCCGTTTCACTCAACTTGCTTTGAAAAACCTCAGCAGACACTACTTCAGAGACAATAACTTCCTGTGGTGTTGTTGCTACATTAGCCTGTTTCTCTTTATTTCCACAAGAGAATACTGTTAATCCCAATATGAAGATTAACGCAATTTTTTGAATGTTCATCATCTGATAATTTGTACCCAGCCTTTGCATAATGGTTCGTTTTCTATTTCTACTTCATAATAATAAGTACCGGCCTCCAGTCCTTCTCCTGCCCATGAATCATCGTAATTACTATTTTCATAAGCTACTTTACCCCACCTGTTGTAAACACTAAGACCAACCCTAACTCCCGCCTCCGTTGTGGTCGGGCTGTTCATGGCCTCCCCATAAAGAATTTTGAAAGTATCATTCTTTCCCGCAGAATTCACATCTGTATTTCCTGGTGTGATCACATTAGGAACCCGTATGGTAAAGAAAGGCAATTCGACAGATTCTTCAAAAACACAAAAGGCTCGCTTCCCTACTAATTTAATATAGTATTGACCATCTGATTCATAGCTATAAACCACTTCACGCTGCGTGGACGAATTACCATCCCCAAAGTCAAAGAATAATTCTTCATTCTCTTCAGTTCTATTGGTAAGTTTCAAAGCCGGTCGCGAGGTACAATCTGTTACTTTTTCTATATCAAACTGAAGATCAATTCGTGGTACTACATTCACCTCAATCGTATCCTTTACCACACATCCATTGAAGTCTGTTACGGCAACAGCATACGATGTCGTATCCGTGGGTGAAAAAGCAGGAGTGGATAATTGAGAAACCATACTGTCCCCGATACTCCAGATGTATTGTATACCACCACCGGCCAATAACTGCGTGACCTCTCCATGACAAATGACCTGATCCTCACCTGCAAATCCAGTGGCCTTGTTCACGATGATAGTCGCAAAATCAAAATCTTCTCCAACGCACGTACCTTGATCTACGGCCCTTAACCTCACTGAATAACTTCCTTGTTGCTGATACTGATGAATAATGGCAGTAGTATCCACACTTGTTAGAGCAGTACCATCACCAAAATCCCATTCATAAAATTGCCCCCCTGTGCTTCTGTTTTGAAATACAATCTTATCAGGGAAGCAGATTTTATTCAGACCGGGCTGATCAAGTTCCACTGAATTGGTAACAATGCGTGCCCGCAGAGAAGAAAGATCAAATTTAAAGGCGGCATTATTACAGTTTGCACTGTTGTTCGTGTTACTCCATGCATTACTAGTTGTGGGGAAATCAGAAGTTGATGAGTTAGTTGCATTGTAAGCTGCACACCCCGAGCACACAGCATGGTAAACAATCCCTCCCTTATCGAATCTGCTTGTTCCTCCATCCACATGGGTACGTGACTGACTCCCTCCCATATAGGTAGCATACAGCAATTCGGCTGCATCATCGGTCAGTACCATAAAATAGAAATCAGAACCGCTGGTAGAGGATTGGAAAGCATCAGCAGTAACTGGCATTCCCAGTGTGTTACTACTCCAAAAAGATGGGTTGCTTTGATTGACTAGTCCACCCCATCCTGTCATATAAATATTATTACAATCGTTCACCAGAAAAGCGGTAGGCGAAATATTAGGAATGCCAATACCCGATCCAAATACTGTGGAAAATTTCAAAGTAGTTAAGTCAGCGCTAAGCTTTTGCAGAAACTGTCCGCTGTTAGGGTTATTGTATACTCCGGGCGTTACTGTGAACGCTCCAGAAGTTTGTCCGTAAAGGTATACTTCGTCATTGCTGTTCAAGTCCAAAAAATATACCTGATCAAACGAACTGGTACCTGTAAACGTAGCCGTAATTATGGCAGATCCATCCGGTTCTAATTTAGCTATCCACCCATCGACACCTCCCTTGTGTGTCGCCTGATAAGATCCTACTGTAGTTGGAAACCCTACGCTAGAAGTACCTCCTCCTACCAAAATTTTACCTTCGGAATTGAATTTTATGGTATGAGAAGCATCAGCACCCACGCCACCTAGAAAGGCACCCCAAACAATTTGACTCAGATCTGAAGACAACTTCATAATGACGGCATCTGATCTACCGGCATGTACCGTATTAAAACTATTTTGTACTGGAAAATCTGCCGAGGAAGTAACTGTACTGATAAAAATATCACCATTTTGATCAGTGATAATATCCCCACGCAATTGATCTCCGTAGTTTTTCACAAGGGGACTGTCGTTTGTGTTCAATCCATCAAGCTCTGAACCACCTAAATAAGTGCTGGCTATCAACTGACTTCCGTCTTTACTTATCTTAGCCACAAAAATATCAGAGCCATTGTTGTAAGGAACCACATGGTTAATTACTCCACCTCCACCCTTGAAAGTACGATCCACGGCACCTGCCGTGGTGGGAAAATTAGGAGAACTCGTGGTGCCTAGAATAATCAACTCCTCCGCTTCATTCATAAAAAGGCTATGGGGGCTTTCAGAGTCGACACCGCCTAGGAAGGAAGCGTATAACATATTCTGCCCTGCTGAATCGTATTTAAAAACAGCTATGTCATAATTGCCTCCGTAATTTACTTGAAAAGGACCTGCACTTGATTCGCTGTTGAACGCTGGGAAATTTCCACCATAAGTTGTTTCATTGGTAACTCCGGCAGAATACAAATTACCATTTTCCCCTGGTGTGGCCGTACTCCCCCAGTTGTCGGCAGTAAACCCTGAATAAGTGGAGAAAATCAGAAGCGGGTCAATTACTAATTCGTAACAATTATCATAGCCATCAGGAAATACGAAAGACAATTGATTCCCCTCCAACAAATAATGTGTGGCTACAAAACGTTTTTCCCCATCTATCCATTGGAATGAGATGGGTTTCTTTTCGATGATTTTTACAAACTCAGCATCAATCACAAAATCTTCTCCTTCTAATGCAAAAGCATTTGCTCCTTCATATTGAATTCTTACTTGCTGAGGATCTGCTCCCGGTGCTACTACCAAATCGTACTTTATACTTGATCCTTTCGAATAGAGTTTGAGATCAATACCTTCATAAAATGAATTGTACTTAATCTCTCCATAAGCATAGGCTTTAGCTGCCCAGTGCTCAGGGTTTGTTCCTAAAAAATAATTATAGTACGTATTGTATCTATTGAATAAACTCGGTTCTGAGGTAGAATTACTATTTAAAAACTTTACACTTACTGTTCTCCCGGCTATTTCCTTATTGTACCCCGCATTAGGATTTACTTCGTTAAAAGGTAAATGTGTTTGGTCATGTGCTTCGTTGAATTTTTCATAATCCAAAAAAGAATAAGTGAACTGGCCTGTACGGACGACCATTTGCCCACCCGGTACATTCGCCACAAAATCGATATCGCATGACCATTGATTTTTATTCTCAATAAACCCATTGCCTGGGCCTGCCATTGTCAGGCTTGCAGAAAATAGGATGAGGAAATAAAAACTAGCCCTTTTGCTCATGCTCAAAATTAACCAAACTAACCCTTTCTATATACCTTAAAGTGTTGTCAGGTAGCTAGCAAAATGGTAATAATTAGTTTTCTTTTCTCAACACCTGAAGCGGAGGAGTGTTGATTACTTCACGCGAATTAAACCATCCAATAAAGACGGTGAGGGCCATTACGGCAATTCCCAAATAGGTCAAATCCAGTCCATTGAATGAAAAATTCACTTCAAAAAAGTATTTGGTCAAAAACCAACCCGAAACCATCGAGAGCAGAATGCCCGTCAAGGCAGAAAAAAGCCCCAAATAAGTGTATTCGATTAACGTGATCTGAGTGATTTGTTTGGTCCTCGCCCCGATCGTTCTCAAAAGAATATTCTCCTTAATGCGCAAGAATTTGCTGTTCATCACAGCACCTGCAAGTACTACCAGTCCGGTGATAACGCTAAACAATGCCAAAAACTTTACAATAGATCCAATTTTATCAAACAGATCATTGACCGTACTTAATATCAAGCGCAGGTCAATCAATGATACATTGGGAAATCCTAACACTAATTCTTGAGTAAATCTGTTCGCTTGTTCTTGGTCATCCACTCTTGTGGCAGCCACCCAAACCTGAGGAGCCTGTTCCAACACGCCAGCAGGAAAAACAAAAACAAAATTGGGAGGATCTTTGGACCACTCCACTTCTCTGATCCCACCAATTCTAACTGGAATAGGCACTCCCTGAACATCAAAGACCAACGAATCGCCAACTTTGACATTCAATGATTCTTGCATTCCACCCGAAATGGTTACCCAAACGGAATCCTTTTGGCCTTTCTTTATTTGGTGGATTTCTCCCTCAGACAGCTTCTCTGAAATATGTAGGCTATCGCGGTAGGTAACGCGGTACTCTCTTCTAAGTGCTCGATTGGATACATTATCTGTGGTATCCGCCTGGTATTCTTCCGTAGTTTTTCCATTCAAACTACTGATTCGGCAGGTAACAATAGGTACAACTTGATTCACGGGAAGATTATGCGCCTTAATCAAATCAACTACTCCATCCCTTTGCGCAGGCTGAATATCAAACATGATGGTATTGGACTGATTTTCCTTGCCCGTAAATTCTACCTGATCCAATAGGCTAAATTGTATAACGTTCAATGTGGCTATGATAAAAGCACCAAGGCCTATACTTACCATCAACACCCTCGTTTGGTTATTGGGTCTGAATAAATTGGAAAGCGCATGACGAAAAATAAAAGAAGCATTTTTAGGGAAATATTTCCGCACGAAGGAAAGCAAGCCCAAAGCCACTAGCGAAAGTAAACCGAGGGCAACAGCCAATCCGGCAGAAAATGCCAACCCATACAAAATGCTTTTTGTTTGATACCATGCCGCCAAAATCGGGAACAGTACCACAAGACCGATGACAGTATACTTGGTTTTAGAAAAAATGCGTTGAGGCGCAAAGTCTGCACGTAAAACGGAAAGCGGTGGTACAAAACGAACAGCCACCAGTGGAAGCACGGTAAACAGAACAGAAACAATTATACCTAAGAGCAAACCTTCAAAAAAGGCTCTCCACGAAATATCAAATTGTAGTTCCAGTGGAATTGACCCCTGAAATACCAATGGAACGAGTTGTTGAATGCCCATACCAATGCCAGCGCCAATAACACTACCCATCAATCCCAAAATAAAAACCTGAATAAAAAATATATTGAAAGCTTGCCATCCTGAAGACCCAATGCATCTCAAAACCGCTACCTGGTCTCTCTTTTCTCTGGCGTAAATATGTACTGAACTGGCTACTCCAATGCATCCAAGAATTAAAGCCATGAAGGCCAGTAAAGTGAAGAAGCGATATACGGACTGAAAACCATTACCTAATTCTTCTTTTCGTTCCTCAACGGTATCATACCAATGTCCATATTTTTTTAAAGTAGGGCTCCACTGTTCTCCGATTATTTCAGCATCTGCATCCGTTTCTGTTTTATAAAATCTTTTGTAGGATACTCTGCTACCGAACTGAATCAAACCTGTAGAATCAAGTTCCTGCATGGATATGTATACAGAAGGCGTGAAAGTAGAGAGCACTCCACCTCCACCAGGTATTTTTTGTACTACACCCGCAACCTTAAAAAGACTATTACCAATCTTAACTGTGTCATCATAACTCACCTCGTACTGGCTGGCAAGGGTTTCATCAAGGATTACAAATCTTCCATCATTTATTTTTGAATAGGCATCAGCCGGAAGTGTTTCAACTTCACCATAAAATGGGTAAGGTCCATCAATTCCCATCACGCGTACCAAGCGCGACTGCTTGTTTTTCATGAACAAAACCATCGAAGCCATCTCTGCATCCGAAGCGTATTCCAATTTAGATGAATCCAAAACAGCCAACACCTCCGGTTCAAACGGACGATTGGCTCCTACTACGATGTCTGCGCCAAGTAACTCTTTTGCGTTTCTATCCAGATCGGCCTGAAGAGAATAATTTAGTGAGGCAATGGCCACTACACCTGCAATACCCGTAACCAATGAAGCTACAAAAAGAAAAAGTCTGCCAATATTGTGACGGGCATCACGCCAGGCCATTTTCCATACCCACAGATCTGAGTAGATGGGTTTTACCTTCTTCTTTACCTTAATAATGTAATCGATCATAGCGCCATCTTCACAAAATTCTCCTCTACAATACGACCGCCTTTCATTCGGAGAATGCGCTCAGTCTTTTTTGCGAGCTCCAAATTGTGAGTCACTAAGATCAAAGTTGTTTTCTCCTCTCTGTTCAAGTTAAAGAGGAGCTCAGTCACATGATCTGCTGTTTCTTCATCCAGATTTCCCGTAGGTTCATCTGCAAATAATATTTTGGGAGAATTAATAAACGCCCTGGCCATGGCCACTCGCTGTTGCTCACCTCCTGAAAGCTGAGTGGGGTAATGATGCATCCGATCTTTCAATCCCACTCTTTCAAGCAATTCGCTGGCTTTCGCCTCCACTCCCTTATCACCACGGAGTTCTAAAGGGATCATCACGTTTTCCAACGCTGTAAGCGTGGTGAGCAATTGAAAATTTTGGAATACAAAACCTACATACTGATTGCGTACATAGGCCCTATCATCTTCATCCATTTTATTCAACTTAAACCCCATCAATGAGATGATTCCTTTGGTGGGAATGTCGAGGCCGGCACACAGACCGAGAAGTGTTGTCTTTCCACTTCCCGATGGGCCAATAATGGAAAGACTAGTTCCTTGTTCAGCGCTAAATGACACATCATCAAGCACAACCAACTCATTGTTGCCTGATTTATAAATTTTGGTAAGATTCTCGGCTTGAAGAACAGTTTCTGGCATTGTTTTTATATTCTTACTATTAATAAATCGAATATCGGGTGATAATGTTACACCCAAATACAATCTATTCCGTTTGGAAGATAGCAACTTACTGATATGATGGTCGTTAACAAAATCCTAATTATTGCACTGGCTCTATTATTTAACAGCGGTTTAGCGCCCAAAACCATTTTATTTTTTGGGGACAGCATCACAGCTGGGTACGGATTATCCGCAGAGGATGCCTACCCCGCTCATGTAGAAGCTGCGCTGATCAAGAAAGGAATTGAAGTAAAAGTGGTCAATGCTGGCCTAAGCGGAGAAACATCTGCCGGTGGGCTAAGCCGTATCGACTGGATACTTCGGCAGCCTATTGACATTTTTGTATTGGAATTGGGTGCCAATGATGGATTGCGTGGTCTTCCCCTGAATCAAACCCGTAGTAATCTGCAGGCCATCATAGATAAAGTAAAGGCCAAAAACCCGGATGTGAAAATTGTACTAGCGGGTATGATGGTGCCCCCAAACCTTGGAAAAGAATATACTACCGAGTTCAAAAACATATACCCTAATTTGGCCAAAACAAACAAAGGTGTTCTCATTCCATTCTTACTGGAAGGTGTGGCGGGTAATGGAAACCTGAATATTGCAGATGGTATTCACCCCAATGTAGAAGGACATAAAATTGTGGCCAAGACCGTATTGGAACAAATCGAGCCTCTATTGAAATAATTTTAATCGATCGAGTTAAAATAAACGCACTTCGATTACGACTACCTTCGCATAACCTAAAGCCTCCATTGGTGAACATCATCAAGAAATTCTTAAAAATGACTGGACTTATTGTAGTGGGCATAGTCGCACTTCTTTTTTTAATTGGTTTTGTTTTCATGCAGTTGAGCCCACAATTTGGCGGTAAACACAGCGAAGCCAGCGTAGCTCGGTATGAAAAATCGGGGCATTATGAAAATGGGGCCTTTGTCAATGAGATACCCACCTCTATGGAGATGGGGTTCTCCAAAACGATGTCTGTGCTCAAAGACTACATAGCCGGTGTGCCCAATAACTCACCCAATAACCCGCTACCCGTTCAAACCATTGATTCCCTTGACATAGTAAACAAATCTGACACAACTACACGACTTACATGGTTTGGACATTCTGCTTTCTTGTTGGAAATACAAGGTAAAAACATATTGATCGACCCCATGTTTGGTGATACACCATCGCCTCACCCTTGGTTGGGCAGAAGCAGATTTACCAATGGCCTTCCTATAGAAATAGAAAAATTGCCCAGGATTGACGCGGTGATCTTCTCTCACGACCATTACGATCATCTTGATTATGGATCTATTCTAAAACTAAAAGACAAAGTCGGGCAATTTTATACTCCACTCGGTCTTGGTACTCATTTGGCAGCTTGGGGGGTGCCGCAAGAAACAATCCACGAACTCAACTGGTGGGACGAAATACAATTCGAAGACTTGACTTTTAAATGTGCACCAGCCCGACATTTTTCTGGAAGAGGATTGGGAGATCGCTTTAGCACATTATGGGCATCGTGGGTCATTCAAGGGTCGAACCACAATATTTACTTTAGTGGTGACAGTGGATATGGACCTCACTTTAAAACCATTGGTGAAAAATACGGGCCGTTTGATTTTGCCATGATGGAATGCGGGCAATACGACAAACGATGGGATAACATTCACATGATGCCAGAAGAAACAGCGCAGGCGGCTGTAGATGTGAATACAAAACTCTTCATGCCTATCCATTGGGGAGCCTTTGTACTTGCCCTCCATACCTGGAAAGACCCCATTGAGCGGGTGACAAAGAAAGCACAAGAACTCGGTATCCCCATTTCAACTCCACAAATTGGCGAACCTATCATTCTGGAACTTGCTGAAAAACCAAGTAGCAGATGGTGGGAAGGGATTGAGTAAGTCAATTAATTGATTCTAATTCTGGTTGTCCTAATAATTTTCAATCATAATGATAGCGACATTTCGCAATTAGAATTTCATCCCCCTTCACCTGATATATTAATCTGTGTTCATGGTTAATCCGTCTCGACCAAAAACCACTGTACTTATGCCTAAGAGGTTCCGGCTTTCCAATTCCCGAAAATGAATTCCTTGAAATATCCTTTAGCAGTTCATTAATTCGGTTCAGTATCTTTTTGTCGTTCTTTTGCCAATAGAGGTAATCTTCCCATGACTCATCTACAAAGACAAACTTCATTAGTCTAATAGCTCCTTTTGAAAGGAGTCTTTACCTTTGAGTTTAGAAATCGCAGAATCGAGCCTTTGCTCATTTGTTTTAGAAGATAACTCGTGATGCGTAGCTGAAAGAGAGTTGAATTCGTCCAAAGACATAATGACTACACCAGCATCTTTGCCCCTATTGATAATCAACGTCTCAAAATTCTTGGTTACCCTATCTAGGTAGCGCTTTATGTCCTTTCTAAAATCTGATAATGTAGTAGTTATCATTTTTCAATCTTTATATGTACAAATATATGTACATATAAAGTAATAATCAAGATAGGCTCCGTCCTTGTGGGCATCTGCATTAATCCCTATTGATTTTCAATAAATTCTTCCTTTTATTTACTTAACAAATGTTAAGGAAATGGCTAAAGAATACATTGGCGAGTTTGAAGAGCTGGTATTAATCATGGTGGCAGCCCTCGCTGAAGAGGCTTATGGCGCCATTATCGCGGAGGAAATGGATAAAAAGTTGAACCGCGAGGTAAACCTTAGTGCAGTTCACGTTACCCTATATAGATTAGAAGACAAAGGCCTGATCAACTCTGAGTACGGAGGTGCTACAAAAGAACGAGGTGGCAGAAGAAAAAGAATTTACACCATTACCAGTGCCGGTATGGCTATCCTTAAGTCCATGCAAGATTCAAGGGTGAGTCTCTGGAAGCTCGTCCCTCAACTCAAATTATCTTGACCATGAACCAGGTACCCACACCGCCCAATTGGATACTCCAATTTCTCCGCTGTTTCTGCCCGGATCATCTTTTAGAGGAAATTGAAGGTGATCTTTTTCAGAAATTTGAGAAGGATGTTGTAAGGTTGGGGCTAAAAAAAGCGAAGAGAAGATTCATCTGGAATGCAATTAGGTACCTCAGACCGGGGATTCTACTTCGGAATAAAAATTCAATTGAACTGAATCAAACCATCATGATTAGAAGCTACCTAGTTGTAATGCTCCGGAATATTAGAAAGAAAAAATTTTACGCTGGAATCAACATACTAAGCCTGTCCATTGGTATCACATTCGCTATGTTGATGGGCACTTTCATTCAGGGGGAATTTAGTATAAACGAAGAATTAAAGGATGTACGGCAACTTTACATTCTTGAAAGTCAATTTACAGATGGCAATGACGGCTTTAGGTGGTTTACCCCAACACGTTTAGCGAAACAAAGTGTTGAGGAGTACCCTGCCATTTTTGAAAACTACTATCGGTTCTGGGATAGAAGTGTAACCATCTCAAGAGGGACAGAACATGAACGGCTACAATCCATGATTGGAGACCCATCCCTAATTTCTTTTTTTGGATTTAATGTTTTGCATGGTAATGGCGAAGCAGCTCTAGAAAATCCAAACTCAATTGTGATCACTGATAAAATCGCTAGCCTCTACTTTCACAAGACCAATGTAATAGGAGAGACTCTTTCTGTTTCTACGGAGCGTTTTGGTGTTAAAGAATATATAATCACTGCGGTGATAAAGGAACCTCAAGACAAAAATTCAATATCGGATTTTATGAATATGGACGCACAAGTGTTTCTTTCACTTGAAAACATAAAAGATTTTTTTTCCCAATCAGATCTAGATTCATGGAGTAACAATATTATTTCTTTCGTCAAATTGAGCACTCCTATTTCCGCTAATGAAGCTGAATTAACTATCAACAATATTTTCAAAGCTAATGCTCCCACTGCTATTGCAGAACAAAAGATTATCATACTACGTCCCATGGCCGATTTTTATTTGAATTTCAACAATGGCGCTGTTAAAAAATTAATACTATCTATTAGTGTGGTGGCTATTTTTATCGTTTTCCTTGCCATCTCAAACTTCATTAATATTTCAATCGCTAGTTCTTTTTCCCGGCTTAAGGAGGTAGGCGTAAGAAAAGTAATTGGAGGGCTCCGAATTCAGGTCTTCACTCAGTTCCTTATTGAATCATTAGCACTTAGTTTTTTCGCTAGTCTTCTGTCTCTTGTATTATATCAACTCCTATATCTCCGTTTCGGTGAAATTCTAAATACTGAACTGCCTTCAATTTTTAATTTCCAAAATACGTTTTGGATCTGGTTTGTATCAGGTATACTGTTAATCGGGGTTTCTGCTGGGATATACCCAGCCGTCTATCAATCAACACTGAAGATTATCGAGGCCCTAAAGGGTAAATTTGAATCTGTAAAAACCACTATTCAATTTTCAAGAAGTCTTATTACTGTTCAATTTTTAATTACAATCTGCATCTTCATTACAGCTCTGATCATGTCGCGGCAAGTATCCTATTTTTTAGAGAAGGATTTAGGTTATGACAAAGAAAATATTCTCATTATTAATTCTGTCCCCCGTGTATGGAGCGAATCTGGTTTCCGAAAAATAGAAGCAGCAAAACAAGAATTTCTACAGTCCACCAAAATCCAATCCGCTTCTATATCCTGGGGGGCGCCAGGCTGGGGCATTAGCCCAATCAGCCAGAAAATCTACAAGATGGGAACTCCGGT
Organism: Cyclobacteriaceae bacterium; assembly: GCA_040216665.1. Classification (GTDB taxonomy): domain Bacteria; phylum Bacteroidota; class Bacteroidia; order Cytophagales; family Cyclobacteriaceae; genus ELB16-189. The sequence goes on from JAVJOQ010000004.1 coordinate 85,676, forward strand.
AAACGATGGTCTTCAAACTTCAATAGGAAGTGTAGATAGCGACTATTTAAATGTTTACAAATTAAGAATTAAGGCCGGGTCATTCTTTTCAGAGAAGAACAATCTACAAAAATCAAATGAGCTTGTGATTAATGAATTAATGCAAAAATCAATGCAAGTTCAGGTTGGAGACAAAGTTGCGATTGAGGACTTTAAGGATAAAGAATTTACGATAATAGGAGTTGTGAATGATTTCAATTTTGAATCATTACATGAACCGGTTCAGCCCCTTGCTTTAATAAGTAATCGTGACTTTGAAGCCTATCGGTATTTATCACTACGCCTGCAGCCAGGTAGTTTGAAGGAGTCCCTTGAAGAGGTGGAGAAATTATGGAAAACTAATTTCCCTGATGAACCCTTTAACTATTCATTCGCTAACGAGTTGGGGGATCTTTACAAAACAGAATTTCAACTCAAAAAAGCATCATCAATAGCAACATTACTAATGATTGGTATTGTGCTCACTGGAATTTTGGGTCTGGTGTCATTAAACGTCACAAAAAGAACAAAGGAGATTGGCATTCGTAAGGTTTTAGGAGCTACAGTCCCTAACATAATCCTATTGATAGCAAAGGAATATGTCGCAGTCATCACCATTGCCACCGTTTTAGCGGTCCCATTTGCCTATTACATTGCGAATAATTGGCTTGAAAATTACGCATATCCCATTTCCCTACGATGGTGGATGTTTGTCTTTCCAATTTTTTCTCTTTTTATAGTTACCATCGTTACTGTCTCCTTACAATCACTTGGGAGTGCCCTGATAAATCCAGTGAGGTCCTTACGATACGAATAAATTGAATGAAATAAGAAACGATATTGCTCACCCTCCAAAGTGTTCACTCCGCTACCTTCGCTGGTTCTGTCCGAGTCACCTTCTAGAAGAAATTGAAGGCGATCTCTTTCAGAGATTTGAGAAGGATGTTGTACGGTTTGGACTAAAAAAAGCGAAAAGGAAATTCATCTGGAATGCAATTAGGTATTTCCGGCCAGGTATTTTATTAAGACGCAAACCTTCATTCAGCAGCACCCCAATATTGCTCACCAATCACTTTAGGTTTGCATTTCGTAACATTCTCAAACATAGAATTTTTGCCTCGATCAATATCATCGGATTATCCGTAGGTATGGCTGTGTGCATGATCATAACCAACTATGTTCTTTTTGAAAAGAGTTACGATACCTTCCATAAAAAAGGGAAGGACATTGTCAGAGTAACTTACAGTAGGTTTATTGATGGAGAGTTTCAATTCAGTAAGGCGCAGGTTTTTCCAACTATTGGCGAAACCCTTAAACAATCTATTCCAGACGTTGAAGAATTCACCAGAATGTTCCCTATATCGACCTACCAGGAACCAATTCTATCCATTGAAGACAACAATCGAAGAAAACGCCTTTCTGAAACATCAATTTATGCAGTGGACTCCTCTTTTCTTAGCGTATTCTCCCTATCGCTAATCACAGGCAATATTCGCACTGCATTGTCGGGAGAAAATAAATTCCTATTGTCAAAATCAACTGCAAGAAAATTTTTTGGTGATGAGGAAGCTCTAGGTAAATCTATTCATTGGGAGGGAATGGGAGACTGGCAAGTGACTGGTGTATTTGAAGACCTACCTGAAAATTCCCATATGAAGTTTGACATTCTTTCATCCTGGATGAACGTATATGGAGAGCGCAGCGCGTGGAACTGGGACGGGTTCTATACCTACCTTTTGCTTAAGCCAAATACCGACCTGCGCAAAAGTGAAGAACTGATCCAGCGGGTTCTTGCAGAAAAACTCAATGAAAGACCTGATGCGAACAGAGTAAAGGCAACATTTCAACTTCAGCCTTTGACAGATATTCATCTGAATTCGCACCTGAGCGGAGAAATGAAACCGAATGGAAACAGTAGCCTAGTTCTTACCCTTCAACTCGTAGCCATTATCATTCTGACCTTGGCCATTATCAACTACTTTAATCTGTCGCTTGCTCGGACAATCAAACGGGCAAAGGAGGTTGGTGTAAGGAAAATAATTGGCTCAACAAGAGGTCAATTGACGGGATTATTCATGGCCGAATCCTTTACTTTTAACATTATCTCCTTGATCCTCGGGTTACTCATTTTTATAGTCTCTCGTCATTCCTTTAATGATCTTGTTGGAAAATCTGTAGCACAAATGTTTTGGATCCACCCCACCACTTCTCTCCTGTGCATAGCTACTATCCTTTTTGTCATCTCACTTATTTCTGCTGCCTACCCCGCCAGGATTATTCTTTCAAATCCTATAATCGCTCTGAAAGGATCAAGACAAACCATTCCTACTAAAGGGTTCTTCCGTAAATCATTACTCACCATTCAGTTTATAGTCACTATTATGATGGTTACTGCCACCATTGTTATTCAAAAACAAGTGCATTTTATGCAGAGTCAAAGTCTGGGGTTCAACATCGATCAAAATTTGGTGATAAAAACTTTTGCTGGATCTGGGGCAGAAATGGATTCATCATTTTTAAACAAAATGAATTTATTCAAGAATAAAATCAAAGAAAATACTTCTGTTAATAATGCAACAATTACATCTAATATTCCCGGGCGCGAAAATGACTGGATTGGTCGGCTTATAAAACCTGATGGGGATCAAGAACTCATTACAGCCGCCCGCACAAGAGTGGATACTGATTTCGTTGAAACCTATGGTCTCACAATAGTTGCAGGTAATAACTTCAAGAATGAAAACCCAAAACAAGTGCTACTTAATCAGTCTGCATCGAGCATGCTTGGTTATTCAAAAGAAGAAGATGCGATTGGAGATAAGTTGATGGGCGACTATGAGATTGTAGGTATTATAGAGGATTACCATGAGCAATCCCTACAGCAATCCATTTTACCAGCAATATTTACTCCTGGTCAGGGATATATGAAATACATTACCGTAAATGTCAAACCAGGGAACGTATCAGAATCATTGGTCAACTTAAACCAACAATGGAAGGTAGTGTACCCTGATACACCCTTTGAGTATTTCTTTTTAGACGACTTTTTTAACCTGCAATACCAGCAAGAGAAACAATTGACCAAAGTATTTGCCTATTTCTCCGGAATCGGAATATTTATAGCATGCCTTGGGTTATTCGGTTTCACCTACTATGTATCCCATCAACGCATCAAAGAAATTGGCATCAGAAAAACGCTTGGAGCATCCCTGTTCAACCTATTAAAATTACTGTCATCCGAGTTTCTCCTACTTGTGCTTGTTGCAGGAGCAGTTGCTATACCACTGAGTCACTACTTATCTACCCAATGGCTTTCCAACTATATGGTAAGGATTGAACCTGGTCTACAACTCTACCTATTTCCTGTTTTCTTCATCAGTACATTGGGCTTTCTATCCATCTTATTTCTTCTTTTAAAGGTTATAAAGATCAATCCATCTGAATCATTAAAATACGATTCGTAATATTCAAATACCTTGATTAATACCTTCGAGACGAAGACAACAATACATTTCCTTCTAAAATGTAGAACATAATAGCGGTGCTCCCGTATATATGCTATACAATCTAGTAACAAACGAAATGATAGAAACACGTCTAGGTGATTTTGAAGAGGTTATTCTACTGTTGGTCGGTATTCTGGGTGAGGAAGCCTACGCCTTTAGGATTGCTGATGAATTTGAAAGTCAGACGAAAAGATCAGTCTCCATTGGTGCGGTGCACTCCACACTTACCCGATTAGAAGGGAAAGGTTTTTTAGAATCCAACATGGGAAGCGCTACATCTGAGCGTGGCGGAAGGCGAAAACGGATTTTCACTATAACTGCCTATGGCAAAAAGGTGTTGCAGAACGCCAAAGACTTTAAAGTCTCTTTGTGGCAACAGTTTCCAACTCTATCAACTGGAAAATAGAATGTTTAAGTCAAAAGAAACGTTTCCCCCGGCTCTGGCCAAAAAGTTCCTCCGATGGTCGCTTCGGGAAGAACTTGAAGAGGAGGTGATCGGTGACCTGGATGAAAAGTTTTATACAACGATTAAAAGTAAATCACCATTTCGCGCAAAGTTGAATTATTGGTTTCAGGCTTTCAATTACCTGAGACCCTTCGCCATCAAAAAATCAAACCCACTCTCATTAAATCCATTCTTTATGTTTCGTCACAATCTCCTCGTGTCACTTCGCAACTTTACCCGATACAAAACTACGTTTGCTATCAACCTTATAGGACTCTCTACAAGTCTTGCCTGTGCACTGCTCATATACCTTTGGGTGGCTGATGAGCTCAGTATGGATAATTTTCATGAAAAAGACAACAGGCTCTATCAGGTGATGGAGCGCAGGCAAAACCTTGATAATATTGGCACCCAGCAATCAACACCATGGCTACTGGCTGAGGCCCTTGAGGAGGAAATGCCAGAGGTGGAGTATGCTGCAGTGGCAACGCCTGCAGATTGGTTTGATCCATTTACACTAAGTGTGGAAGATAGGAGCGTTAGCGCCACCGGGATTTATGTGGGCAAAAATTACTTTAACATTTTTACCTACCCGCTTATTGAAGGCAACCTAAGCAAAGTACTTAGTGATAAAAATTCGATTGTGATTTCAGTCGAGTTGGCCAGGAGACTATTCAATACAACGAATGTGGTAGGTAATGAAATCGAGTTTCAGCATGAAACTACCTATTTTATATCAGGTGTTTTTACTGACATCCCCACTAATTCTTCTGAGCAATTTGATTTCGCTCTCTCCATAGAAGTGCAAAAAGATAAAATCCCGCAAGCGTTCGAATGGAAAAACTCAGGTCCCAACACCTACCTCACCTTAAAAAATGGAACAAATGCCAGCGAATTCGAAACTAAAATCAAGGACTACATTAAAACAAAAACAGACCAAACCCATCGCGAATTATTTCTAGCGCAATATTCTAAAAATTACCTCTATGGAGGTTATGAAAACGGAGCTCAGACAGGAGGCAGAATTGAATATGTCCAATTGTTCTCCCTTATTGCAATTTTTATTCTTGCCATTGCCTGTGTTAATTTTATGAATCTTGCTACTGCAAGAGCCTCTAGAAGAACGAAAGAAATTGGCGTAAAGAAAACGCTTGGAGCCAATCGCATGGGGTTAGTATTTCAATACCTTTTCGAATCTGTTTCCATCACCCTCATGGCATTGATAGTGGCACTATTCATTACCTATTTCTTTTTACCCCAATTCAATATCATCACTGAAAAACAATTGACACTACAGATCAATTGGCAATTACTAGCGCCATTTATAGGAATTGCACTATTTACTGGACTACTGGCAGGAAGTTACCCCGCGCTTTATTTATCTGGATTTAAGCCAGCAGCCGTATTAAAGGGGAAATTGCATACGAGTTTTAGCGAGCTATGGACGCGGAAAGGATTGGTCGTATTTCAATTCACCATGTCCATCATCTTCATTGTTTCTGTATGGGTGATTTATAAGCAGATAGAATTTGTGCAAAACAAAAACATTGGGTACGATAAGGAGAATATTATTTACTTTCAAATAGAAGGCAAAATCCGTCAAAGCCTTGAACCATTTATTACTGAGATAAAAAGAATACCAGGAATAAAAAATGCATCAAGCCTTGGCCAAAGTATGGTGGGCGGAGGAAATACCGCCAACATTGGCTGGGAAGGAAAAGATCCTGAGCTCGTTTCCAACTTTGCCTATCGCCCTGTTAACTACGGAGCACTTGAAATGCTCGACCTGGATTTGAAACAGGGAAGATCCTTTTCAAGAGATCGAAATGACAGTTTAAAGGTTGTTTTTAATGAAGCAGGAATTACTGCTATGGGGTTGGAGGATCCAATTGGAAAGGTTATTCAATTTGGACCCTTCGCTTGTGAGATCATTGGTGTGGTGAATGATTTCCATTTCCAATCTCTTCATTCTGACATTGAACCTCTTTTCTTTATTCTTGTTCCACCTATTACAGAGAAAGTAATTGTCAAATTAGAGCCTGGAAAAGAACAGGAGGCACTAAATGCCTTACAAGCCTACTATCAGGAATACAATCCTGGATTCACTTTTGACTTCCGATTTCTTGATCAGGACTACCAGGCACAATATGCTTCTGAACAAAGAATCGGAACTCTTTCAAAATACTTTGCCGGTTTAGCAGTTCTTATTTCCTGTCTTGGATTGTTTGGTCTAGCTGCATTCACAGCAGAAAGACGACAGAAAGAAATTGGAATACGGAAAGTAATGGGATCAAGCGAGTTTGGAATAGTCTACCTGCTATCGAGTGAATTCACCAAAATCGTTTTGATAGCAATTCTAATAGCACTTCCTATAAGCTATTATCTTGTCGCATCCTGGCTAGATGCCTTTGAGTTTAGAATTACGTTGCAGGCCTCTCTCTTTATAGCATCTGGCCTATTGGCACTCATAATTGCATGGCTGACTGTCGGTCTTCACGCTTTTAGAGCATCAAGATTAAGTCCTTCTCAGTGCTTAAAGGAAGAGTAGCGATTAAAGAAACTAATCTTTAAATTGGGTTAACCAATTAGCTATGCAATCCACAAAAACAGTTGACCAATACATACACGATCAAAAGCAATGGAATAAAGAACTCGTTAAGTTAAGAGATACATTGCTTAACACCGGTTTAAAGGAAGAAGTAAAGTGGGGCATTCCTGCATATACCTATGAAGGCAAAAACATAGCAGGAATAGCAGCATTTAAACCTTATGTAGGATTGTGGTTTTACCAGGGTGCACTGCTGAAAGATGCGAAGAAGAAGCTGGTCAACGCTCAAGAAGGAAAAACCAAAGCCCTTAGGCAGTGGCGATTTACTTCCATTTCAGAAATAGATCCAAAGCTTATTCAAGCCTACATAAAAGAGGCAGTGCAAAATGCAAAGGAAGGAAAAGAAATTAAGCCTGACCGCGACAAGCCCATCGTAATTCCCAAGGAGCTATCAAGCTATTTAAAAAAGACACCAGTCACTCAAAAAGCCTTTAATTCACTTTCGAAGGGCAAACAGCGGGAATATGCAGAATACATCGAAGAAGCCGCTAAACCCGAAACTAAGACCAGAAGGATGGAGAAAATTGTTCCTATGATTCACAATGGGGTTGGACTCCATGATAAGTATAAATAGGACACCGCTCAAAAAACTGGCGTTGGTTTCATGTTTTGAATAAGTTAACTTAGTTCCCGAAGGTTGTTTCTTGTCATCTATTTTTTCATACTATGAAATGGGCATATAATTTACGCAACAAAAGCAAAATCGCATTCTGGTCAGCAATTATTTTAGTAATAATTTTTGCGAAAAACTGGATTGATAAAAAGAATGTCAATACGCTCAATTCTTCATTCACATCCGTGTTTGATGACCGGTTGGTGGTAGAGAGTTATATCTTTCAACTATCGGATCACCTTTATCAAAAGAAAATTATAATTGCCGATTGTAATAATGCGGAACAGGCACTCGCCATCCAGCCACAAGTGAATTCTCATAGCTCGACTATCCATCAAATTTTAACAGACTATGAAAAAACAAAATTAACGGCTGCTGAGTCCATGTATTTCGGAAACTTAAAGGAAAGACTTCAGGAGCTTCACACGCTGGAAGGAAAATTTCTCACTGCATTAACATCACAAGATCACAGCAATGCTCATACTACATCTTTGCAAATGCAGAAAACCTTTGATGTTGCCATGCTTGATTTAAACCAATTGTCAAAAATTCAAATTTCTGAAGGCAGATTATTGAGAGATCAGTCCAAGCAGATAGCTGCAGGATCGACTATGCTTTCTCAATTTGAGCTCGTTGTGATTGTGGGGATTGGAATACTCATCCAAATATTGATTTTTGCATCAAGGTCAGCTTTACCCAAATCGCCACAGCAACTCGGGTTAAATTAAATTGCCAATTACTTTAGCTTAAGGCTTTGTAATATTCGCTCTACCCATAGTGTGTATTGTTTCCCTGAAGGATGCAGAGTGTCCTCCGCTACCAATTCAGGGTCTTCCAATCCTTTCCTTGAAATATCAGTGATATTGACATAAGTAATACCGTAAGCTTCAGTGATGCGCTTATTAATGGCGTTAAATTCATCCAGCTCCCGTGATATCTTCTCTTGGTTGGGCGCACCAAAAGGTGTAAATCCATAATCAGGAATAGATACCACGAACACATTCGATTTATCTCCACCGGCAAATTGAATAGCCGTTTTCAGTAAATCTTCATACTCCACCGAATAGTCATCTGCTGACTTTCCCTGATACTGGTTGTTCACTCCTATCAGCAATGAAACCAAATCATATTTTTCCTTGATTTGAGCTATATCAATTCCATTCTTCAAATTGTCGGTACGCCAACCTGTAACTGCAATTATTCTTGGTGATGCTACAGCCGTACCCTTTTCTGTCAGCGCTTTAGCCAATTGAACAGGCCATCTCTCCTTTTCCGCCACACTCTCACCAATGGTATATGAATCTCCTAAAGCAAGAAAAGTTAATGGTTGTTTTGAAGTTTGTGCACACATAGAGTTAGAAACGATAACGATTAATGCAATTAAATAAAGATTGAACTTGATTCGCATATCTATTTTTTAGTGTCTATTGCACCACTCATTTTAGGATTGTCAATGTATTTCCCGAACCAATCTTTATATCGTGTGTAGCGATCTATCTGGTAACTTGGAGTTCGTATTCCATGAAACTGATTGGGGTAAACCACAAACTCTGTAGGAACACCCAGTGATTTTAGTGCCTGATACATTTGCTCTCCTCCAATGGCGGGAACGTTAAAATCTTTCTCTCCTACCATATACAAAGTAGGTGTTTTTACTTTTTCTATATTAAAGAAGGGAGAAGAAAGCTCCATCCATTTGTCTTTTGTTTTCCATGGCACGCCCAACTCTGCTTCATATTGTTTGGTGTACTGATCAGCACCATACAAGGAAAGCCAAAGTGCACTACCTGCACCGCTTGCTGCCGCTTTAAATCGTGTATCTGCGGCTGTGATGTAATCCGTAAGAATACCTCCATAGCTCCATCCTCCAACACCAAGACGCTCGGGATCAGCTTTTCCTTCTTTTATCAAATGATCAACCGCTCCCAATAAATCGACCACTTCTTTGTTTCCCCAATCTGCATAAATGGCTTTACTATAAGCCATGCCACGTCCATTACTTCCCCTATAATTCACGTTGGCTACTGCATATCCATTGGCTGCATGCAGCTGAGAAATAAAATCAAATGAAAAATCATCTTGCCCAGTTGGGCCGCCATGTATCCACAAAATAAGAGGCAGCTTTTTGTTCTTGGGAGCACCGGCTGGCCATACCAAAAGGCTTCCCACATCCGTACCATCTTTACTTTTTGAATTAAATGCCTCCACCGAAGCCAGCATCAATGGTTTCAAAAATTCATCATGCACATGTGTCAATCTTGTCGCTGTAGTTCCTTCAATTCCATATACTTCGAAAGGAGTATGAACATCACTGCTCAGCGCCACCCATCTATTGTTCGGCCCCCGTTGCAAAGAGCGAAAAACCCTGTCTCCATTGGTAACATTCCTCATCTCAGAGGTAGCTACATCAAACGACACCACATGCATTCTGCGATCATCCGCCATAGTGGTAAGGATGGCTTTACCATCATTCGACCATACTGGGGTGCTCATGTCCCGGTCCACTTTTGCGGAAATTATTTTAGGCTCACCTCCAGCAGCACTAACAACAGCAATTTGCGGCTGGTCATAAATATCGTATTCCGGTGTTCGCGATTTCAAATAAGCGATGGACTTACCATCGGGACTCCAGGCAGGTGCATCATCTGAGTCTACCCATTTCGTGATTTGTCTGGCAGTGGCACCTTGCTTTGCATCAACCACCCAGATGTCGGTGTTATCGTTGCGGTCTGCATCGGGTGTCCGGTTGCTTACAAATGCAAGTTGTTTCGAATCAGGAGACCAAGCTGGTCTTCCATTGTCATAATCTCCATGTGTTATGGTATCCAATTTTTGTGTTACTACATCCAACAGATAAAGGTGATTCCTCTTTCTTTCCAGATAGCCTTCTCCATCCGCTTTAAAATGATAGCGATCCATGGCAATTGGCTTTTTAGTTTTTTTCTTTTCTTCGTTTTCCGCTGGATCCTGATCCTTGATTACTAAAACTATTTTTTTTGAATCAGGGCTCCAGTTGTAATCACTTATACTGACCTTAAGGCTGGATAGTTTTGAAGCCTCTCCTCCTCTTCTGTCCATTTTCCAAATCTGGCTCGTTTTAGCATCGTAACGAGAAGATAGGAACGTTAAGTATTTTCCATCAGGGGACCAACGTGGTGTGCTTTCACTTTCAGAACTCGAAGTCAATTGAATATTTTCCTTTCCATCCCAACTTACCATCCATATGTCCGAATCGTATTTATCTTTAACAGAATCAGGTGAACTCACTACATAAGCGATCCATTTACCATCAGGTGAGATTTGTGGATCATTTACAGACTTTAACCGGTACACATCGGAAGGCTGAATAAGCCTTTGTGAGAAAGAAGGCAATATGAGGGCTGCCATTAAGAAAAGGACAATGAAGGATTTCATGGGGAATTTATTTATCCCCACAAATTATAAAACTTTTCGCTCCCTAAAGAATTATTGTTGCTAGGTGTTATTCAAACCTGAGGGACTCGATAGGATCAAGTTTGGAAGCTTTAAACGCAGGATAGTATCCTGATAAAAGCCCCACCACAACACAAATGACGAGCCCCACCAACATCCAAAGCCAAGGAATAACAAAACTATCAACACCAATTGCGCTTGAAATCACGTTTCCTATTCCAATACCCATTATGATTCCTGCTATACCTCCCAGAATACAAACCACAATGGCTTCAATAACAAACTGCTGACGAATACGAAGCGGAGTTGCTCCCAATGCCTTTCTCACACCTACCTCACGGGTTCGCTCGGTTACAGATACCATCATTATATTCATCAATGCTATAGACGCTCCTAACAGAGTAATAAACCCAACACCAAAGCCACCTATTCTAAGAGCTCCTGTTATACTCTCCAGGTTCTCTGCCAATGTTTCGCTTTTTTCCATCTCAAAAGAGTTGGGTTCACCCACCCTATCCTGTCTTATAGAACGCATTAATCCAGTAGCTTCTCCCATCGCCAATTCCAACTGAGACGCATCTGAGATTCCCACTGTTAAGTTATACTCTAATCCCCTTCCACTTGCCAATTGATTGGCTACGATAATTGGAATAAACACCATGTTATCATAATTATCTTCGGAGAGTTGACCTTTCTCCACCAATACACCTATCACCCTGAATCTCGTTCCTTTAAAGGAAACTTCTGAATTAATAGGATCTTCATTATCACCAAAGATTGTACTTACCACCTTGGACCCTAAAACCACTACTTTACTTCCATATTGAGTTTCAATAGAAGATAAATTTCTACCTCTGTCAATATTGAGACCTTTGATGGCAAGGTATTCTTCGTTCACCCCCATCACACCAATGTTGGGATTCGTCTTTTTTGAATTATGTTTTACTTCTGCTATTTGGGTAAGGCTTGCTGAAAGGCTGATCGAAGAGGGGACTGCAAAGCGGTCAATGAATTTTTCCATATCCTGCAAATAAACAGGCCGCTCTACTTCTTCTTTTATTCCTTGCTGACTGCGGTTTCTATTTCTCTTGGAGTAAATATCAAACGTATTTACACCTAATGAAGACAGACTCTCGGAAACGGAGTTCTCAATCCCGTCAATTGCGGTAAGGATTCCCACCAGTGATGTAATACCAATGGCAACAATCAAGGCGGTTAATATAGACCGTAATAGATTGGCTTGTACTGATCTTAAACCTTCCTTAAAATTTTCAAGCAGATTCATTCAAAAATCGTATAGATTACAAATCAAAAGTAGGGATTGGTCGTTGTACTATAAGACTTTTAAGACCCTAAAATGTTACATTCGTATTGCTGATGAGAGATTTAACGATGAGGTTGCTGATTTTGTTCCTCTTTTTAACGGTAAGCAGACTGGCTTTCGCCAATTATGTGTTCATTCCTATGGACACAAAACAGTCTAATCACCTCAAAGCTTATGGGATAGCCTATTGGATTCTCAAAAATGACATTGAGGTAGACTGGTTACTCAATTACCGGGGTGGTAGCTTTATGTGCAAATACCAACCTGCCATACAGAACGAATTGGTGGTGCGTGGGGTAAGTTTCGAAATCATATCCGATGCGCAGGCCAATGGCATCATTACAGAGATTGCGAGCCCGGCAGTCAATTATGACTTGATGAAGCTTGAAAAGTATCCGAAAATTGCCGTCTATACACCCAAAAGTAAACAGCCATGGGATGATGCCGTAACCCTTGTGCTTACTTATGCAGAAATCCCATATGATGTTATTTTCGATGATGAAATAATAAATGGCGATTTGCCTAAATACGATTGGCTTCACCTTCATCATGAAGATTTCACAGGCCAGTATGGAAAATTTTATGGAAGCTATGCCAATATGCCGTGGTACATAGAGGCTCAAAAAGAAGCCGAGGAAATGGCCCGCAGAAATGGATTTCATAAAGTTTCGCAACTCAAGTTGGCCGTATCAAAACGCATCAAGGAGTTTGTTGCAGGTGGAGGCTTCCTATTTGCTATGTGCTCGGCTACAGACTCATTTGACATTGCATTGGCTGCAGAAGGGATTGACATCTGCGAGCGGATGTACGATGGAGATCCTGCCGATCCGCAGGCTCAGGAAAAGCTGGATTTCGAAAAATCACTTGCGTTCACCGACTTCCGGATTTCAAGAGATCCCTATCAATACGAATTTTCTGATATTGACAATAATGCTCCGGAAAGAGGCCTTCGTCAGGACAATGATTACTTCAATCTATTTGAGTTCTCCGCTAAGTGGGACCCTATACCTACTATGCTCACACAAAACCATACTCGAGTAATACAAGGTTTTTACGGACAAACCACAGGTTTTAAAAAGCACTTAGTAAAACCTGATATTGTGATCATGGGCGAAAACAGAGACATCAGGGAGACCAAGTACTTGCATGGTGTACTTGGAAAAGGATTCTTCACTTTCTATGGAGGTCATGATCCTGAAGACTATCAGCATACAGTAGGTGAAGAGCCTACTGATTTGAACTTGCATCCCAACTCCCCCGGCTACAGATTGATTCTTAACAATATTCTCTTCCCTGCTGCGAAGAAAAAAAAGCAAAAGACTTAATTAAAATTTAGTGCATTCTGTCTGCACGTACTTCCAGTGTAGCTACTATCTCGGCTTCATCTTTTAATAACTCACGCCAGCGGTTCTCGACCCAATCAGGGTCTTTGTATGCTTTGGCAAGTGCTAGAAAAGTTTTGTAGTGTCCTGCCTCACTCACCATCAACTCATAATAAAATTTGCTCAGGTCAGCATCACCGATTTCTTTCCACAACAAACGAAACCGTTCGCAACTGCGCGCCTCTATTAATGCATTCATGAGTAATCTTTCCACCAACTGATCTTTACGGCTTCCTCCTTTTCTTATAACCTTTTGAAGCCGCTCTACATACTCATCCTTACGAGGCATCCCAAATGGCATTTCTCTCTTCTTGAGTTCATCCATCACCCGCTCAAAGTGAGCCCACTCTTCCGCTACAATTGGCGTAAGCGTTTCCACAACCCTCTCCATTTCCGGATACTGAATGATAAGTGAAATACAAGATGAGGCTGCTTTTTGTTCGCAGTAGGCGTGATCAATTAGAATGTCATGAATATTCTTCTCAGCTATGTTCACCCATCTTGGGTCGGTGGGCAGTGTCAATCCTAAAACATGCTTTTCCATCAATCGAATAACAATAGTTCAAATCCGAAATCCATGATGTTGCCTTGACCTGGGTAAACAGGTGTAGATAAATAACCCTCTTTTGTAAATGCCTGCACTAGGTTATTGTATTTAAAAAAGAAACGTCCTCGTTTCATTTTTCCATTAAAAAAAACATCCGTTTGGGGAAAAGCAGGAGATTTTACCTGATCCTGAATGTAGTATTGCTGCATGGCCGGATCGTAGCCATAATCGTAATAAGCAGACTTCCAATGAAAATCAATCCCTATCTGCACTTCCAAATGGTTATTAAAAATTTCATTTTCATAGGCCAGTTGGGTGTTCACAAAAAGTTCGGGTACACGCAAGGCATCATCGTCATTGGAAAGGAAAGTAGAATAGATCAATTGAGGCCTCAGGTACATGTTTCTAAAAAATCTCACTTCAAACCTCAACTCTGGAGATAACAACTCTTGCTTACCTGAAGATTGAACAGGTAGCACTTTTTGTGAAGTACCCGCATAAGTATCTTCCTTGAAATAGATATAATCTTTCAGTGAAGTAAACTTGAAGCCAGGCGATACAAAAACTCTACCCAACTGAAATTTACCGAAGGCCTCTAACTGTGTAGAAAATGTATTCTTAAATTGATTTTCCCACAAATCAAAAGAACCTCTGTATGCATTGTAGATAAATGGTGGTTTTGATAATAACTGCGTTGCTTTTGCATTTATCCACTTGGACTTTAATGTAGCTTCCGCTCTATAATTACCACCATCGAGATACTCTAACCACGCAGTAAGATGTGTGAGTGAATCATGCTCGTAAGAGAGTCTGCCTCCAATGTAGTATTCATCATCAGTAAGAGGAATATCCAGTGTATCCTCTGTTATGTATTTGTAGCGAAACTTATATGCTCTGCTCTTTACGTATCCGTTGTAAAACACTCTTCCAATTTTACCCTTTACGCCCAGCTCATTGACCCAATAGAAAAAGCGAGTACTATCACTTACATCATTTGGTGTATCATCAACATTCTCCTGATTATCATAATAAGCAGCTGGATCGGTATCCAGGTTATCCTTATAGGTATTCACTTTCTTACCCAAATCAGATTGATGATAAAGTTGCAACCCCTTACCCATTCTGTATTGTTGAAATAGATGAACCTGATTTTGAAGTTGAACACTACTTGCTTCAGTTAGTTTTGGTGTGATGTTAGGTTCAAAGAGCGACTGATACGTGGAGTCGGCAGCAGTTTCGACCACATTCACCCCGCCCATCTCTACCACACTATGGCGCATCCTCCTGTAATTAAATAACACCTGGTACTTATTATTCTCACTTCGATACGCTGTATACGCATCGTAGTAATGACTTATCGTTTGCCGATCTCCCTTACTCGCCCGAAGGATTTGTTTATCCACCAAAATCGGCCGGTAGTTAAACCCAAAATTCCATCTTTCATTAATGTTTCTACTGAACTCAATACGTGTCATCGCCCTACCTTGGCCACCCCAAATTATTTGCACTCTGGTGTAAGGTGATTTTGTATCAAAATACTTTGGCTCTTCTGTAAGAAAATACTGGTCATACACTTGAAATCCTGTGGAGACACCAATAGATCCTTCAAGCACAGGGAATATGGGAAACAAAGGAGTACCCACATTACCCAGATCCTTATAGGTATTGTTCAACCTGTTTACATAATTCCAGCGATGGTAGTTACGAATGGAGGTATCAACAGCCTGATAATTGTTTCTATCAAAAAATAAGTCTTCCTCGGTTATCCATTTCGTTGTATGAGGTCCATACACGTTTCTGGTAGAATCATCTACAACCTGAGACCCTCTGCGCTGCGCTTTGGCAGTAGTACAAAGAAGAACGGCAAAAAGTATATGGGTTGAGATTCTTAAAAACACAAATGATAATTTACTCTTTATCAGAATTCGATTCAGCAGCAGCCTTTTCAATGGCTTTACGCACCAGTTTATCAAATTCCACACCATTTTTAACAAAATTCATTTCTATAGGGAGAAAAAAACAATCCAAATCACCAAGCAGCTCACTGAATTTTGGATCAAGCAAGCGCACCATGTCCTTCTCGGTCGTTAAGATAGACACCTTTTCACCCTGATTCAGAACAAAATTCTTTAGCTGAGCAATATCCTTGTGCGTGTACAGGTGGTGATCTTTGAATTGAAAGTGTTTGATCAGTTCAAAGTTGGCACTTACATAGTTTTCCAGCGGCTGGGGTTTTGCAATTCCTGATAATAAAACCACACAAGGAGCTATAGGAACATGGGTTTGCTGAAATGGCTGTGGACCCCCGTATTGAATAAAAGAGAAAAAAACTGGCTTATCTCCAGCATATTGGCTGATTTCGTGCCTTACATTCTTTTGCACTGCCTCATCAACTACTTCATTGCATTTTGTTACAATAATAATGTCTGCGCGCTGCGCTTCCTTTCTTCCCTCACGTAGCCTACCCATGGGTAAAAGAAAATCATTATAAAAGGGTTTTTCAAAATCCGTAAGAAGAATATTTAAGTGCGGCCTTACGCTTCGATGCTGGTAAGCATCATCTAAAAGTATTAACGAAGTATCGGGGTACTCCTGAAGGATATTTGGAATCGCGAATGCCCTATCTTCTCCGACCACAACTTTCACTTCATCGCTGAAGTTCCTATAAAACTGGTAAGGTTCATCACCCAAAGTAGAAGCATTGTCACTGGAAGACGCAAACCTAAGTCCACGTGTTCGCCTCCCATATCCCCGGCTTAAAGTGGCAATTGCATATTCCCCTTTAAGAAGTCTGACCAGATATTCGATGGCCGGAGTTTTCCCTGAACCACCTATATTAAGATTCCCTACATTCACTACGGGTACCTCAAATTGAAACGATTTTCTGTGCCCAATCGAATAAAGATGATTTCTTATACCTGTAGCGATCCGAAAGATCACTGCAAAAGGGAACAACAACACACTTAACACACTCATCTCGATGGAGACCTATATCTTCGTATTTTTACCAAAACTAAGCATTCGATGGAAACCGTAAAGATAAAAGACGTTACTTCTCATCTGGAAAGCCTGGCCCCAGGTGCCTATCAGGAAAGCTATGACAATAGCGGACTAATAACAGGCAACCCCGATTGGGTTGTAAACGGTGTATTGGTAACCCTGGATTGTATTGAAGTAGTTGTGGATGAAGCCATTCAGCAAAAATGCAACCTCATCATTGCCCATCACCCTATTGTATTCAAAGGATTAAAATCGCTTACTGGAAAAAATTATGTGGAGCGAACCATCATAAAAGCCATTAAAAACGATATAGCCATATATGCTATTCACACCAACCTGGACAACGTACACCATGGAGTGAATTATAAAATAGCAGAAAGGATGGGCCTCACTGATTTAAAAGTATTAGCCCCCAAATCTGATACGTTGAGTAAGCTCGTCACTTTTATTCCCAAAGATTCGGCTCCCTCCGTATTGGACGCATTGCATAAAGCGGGTGCAGGAAACATTGGAAATTATAAAAACTGCAGCTTTAGCACCATTGGAACTGGCGCCTTTGAACCGACCGAGGAGGCAAGCCCTCAAGTTGGGAAGTCTGGAAAATTAGAGGAAGTAGAAGAGATAAGGGCTGAATTGATATTTCCCTCAGTTCTCGAAAGCAAAATAATTGCTGCGTTGAAAAAATCTCACCCCTACGAAGAGGTAGCCTATTACCTTACCTCGCTGGACAATAAAAATCAGGAGGTAGGCTCAGGAATGGTTGGCGTTTTGGAAACGGCCCTTGAACCAAAGGCTTTCTTAGAACGTTTGAAGAGCAGAATGAATACAGCTTCCATCAGGCACACAGCACTTCCGAATTCCCCTATTCAAAAAGTAGCCATTTGTGGTGGCGCTGGAAGTTTCCTTCTTCAGACAGCGAAGGCACAAGGCGCAGACGCTTTTGTTTCCGCTGATTTCAAGTACCATGAATTCTTCGATGCAGAAGGCCAAATCCTGATTGCTGATATAGGACACTACGAAAGTGAACAATTTACTAAAGACCTGTTAAAAGAGGTTTTAGAAGAAAAATTTACTAGTTTTGCAGTCTATTTTTCGAAATCGGTCACGAATCCAATAAGTTATTTGTAAGTAATGGAAAATCAAACAGTTGCCCAAAAACTCGAAGCCCTAGTAAAACTCCAATTCATAGACACAAAGATCGATCAACTTAAGAAATTAAGAGGTGACCTTCCAGACGAGGTTCAGGATTTGGAGGATGAGGTTGAAGGATACAAGACTAGAATGGGGCGCTTTGAGGCCGATTTGGAAGAGTTAAATGAATCCATCAAAAAGAACAAAGAAGGAATAAAAGAGGCTGAAAAGCTGGTAAAGAAATATAACGAGCAGCAGAAAAACGTTAAAAACAACCGTGAGTACGATGCCATCACTAAAGAGGTTGAACTTCAGGAATTAGAGGTTCAAATCTGTGAAAAGCGTATTAACGAGGCCAAAGACAAGATTGAATTAAAGAAGCAGGAGATTGCAGGAATTGAAACACTAATCAATGAGCGCAATGAGGATCTGAGCAATAAGAAAAAGGAATTGGACGAGATTCTGGGCGAAAGTCAGGAGGAAGAGGCCAGTCTTTTGGCAGATCGTGAAAAAGCGGCTAAAAAAATCGAGGATAAGTTACTGAAGTACTACGAACGTTTAAGAACCAGCTTGTCCAATGGGCTTGCAGTGGTGCGTGTAGTGCGCGGAGCGGCAGAAGGCTGTAACATCATCATTCCTCCTCAAAAAATCGCTGAAATTCGCGAAAAGAAGAAAATTGTAATTGACGAGCACTCTGGTCGTATTCTTGCTGATGTTGACATGCAGTCAATGGAAGAGGAGAAAAAGCCCAAGAAAAAAGCTGCGCCAAGAAAAAAGAAAGTTGGCTAAGAGCAACACGATATTACCCCAAAAAAAGGCAGGCTACATCGCCTGCCTTTTTTTGTTTTTGCTCACCCCCTCATTTGCCAACAATCCCATCTGGAAATTTGACCCTCAACTTCAAAAGGCTTACCAATCCGTACTTAACTTAGAAACCGATCAGGCCTATTTGGCTTTAAAGGCGCTCAGCCCCAGTACCAATCCTTTTCATAAAATCTATGTAGAAAGTTTTTGTGAGACCCTCGATGTATTGATATCTGAGGATGAGGTGAAATTCCAAAAGGTGGAAGCCAATTTCCGAACTCGGTTTAAGTACCTGGACAGTCAAAAAGAATCTGCAGAAACTCTATTCCTAAAAGCCGAACTTAATTTGCAGCGAGGATTCAATTTCCTCAACCTAGGACAGGATTTGAATGCTGTGTGGGCCATTCGTACTGCCTATAGTCAGGCAGAGGAGTGTTTGAAAAAATATCCTGATTTTATTCCCATTAAGAAAACAAGCGGAGTCATCCAGGTAATGGTCGGGTCAGTACCTGACAAGTACAATTGGTTTATGAGTCTTTTGGGAATGAAAGGCTCTGTTTCAAAAGGCCAGGAACAGTTGCAGGAGCTTCGCAATTCGGAATCTTCCCTCAATACAGAGGCCACTATTCTGTATTTCACGATCAAGGGATTGATTAACCAACAACATGAAGAAGCAACAGACGGCATCCTGAAAGTGCTCGAAGAGCAACCTTACAATCGATTGACACTATTTCTCGGCATCAATATGCTGATGAAAAACTCACAAAGTGAAAGGGCCTTGCAACTTATCAGAACGTTGGATGAGCATCCTCAAGGTTTGCCCATGTATTATATCGACTATCTGAGAGGGGAAATTTTATTACAAAAAGGGGAATACAATAACGCCATCAGCGCGTATAGAAAGTTTATTGCCAATTACAAAAGTATAAATTTTAAAAAGGACTCCTATTACAAGATTGCCCTTTGCTATTGGCTGCAGAACAAAAAGGAAGAAGCCAATAGGAATTTCGAAATGGCTAAAAAGACAGGCAAAGAGGTGGCAGAACCGGATCGTTATGCCAACTCTCAGTTGAAAGATAATATTTTTCCAAATCCAAAAATCCTTAAAGTACGATTGTATACAGACGGAGGGTATTATAAAGAGGCGCTTAGCACATTGAAAACTATCAATGAAAGTACGCTGGCTACTGAAAAAGAAAAAGCTGAATACAGCTATCGCAAAGCGCGCCTTGCTGATAAAATGGGAGATCAAACTACTGCAAAAATTTACTACACCAGAACCATGAAGTTAGCTGGATCAAATCCATGGTATTTTGCCCCTAATTCTGCACTACAACTTGGGTATATCGCTAAAACAAGTAATGATATACCAGCAGCAAAAAAATATTTTGAACTTGCTTTGAGTTATAAAAATCACGCCTACAAGAACAGCATCGATGGCAAAGCCAAGTCTGCGCTTGACCAACTCAATGATTAGCTTGCCTTTCTATGGCTTGCCGGATTCAAATGTTTTAGGTGGTCGATATTATTAAACTGATCAACGGAACACATTGACCCGGAATAATTCAAAAGGTAAAGGCACAAATTATTGTGTTCAAAAATATCCATAGCCGAAAGAGGATAATTAAGCAATTGACATAAAAGCACCCTGATCGCACGGCCATGCATACAAATAAGAATTGTTTGTTCGCTATCCCTACTCAAAATAGTTTTCAAAACCGATTGCTGCCGGGCCGCCACATCTTCGGGACTTTCACCACCCTCAATACGGAGAGCAATTTCGTTGTTCTGCCATTGCTTCAAAAGCCAGCGATAATAATCATCTTCTTCTGCGGTAATTTTAGTGCCTTCCTTATTTCCCCAATTGATCTCATTTAATCCCTCATAGGATTCATGGGCTATTCCATTATTAATAAAAGAAGAAACAGATTGAACACTCCTCTTCAATGTGGAGGTGTATATCTTATCAAACGATATGTGTTGATACGTATTAAAGAATGAACCTGCCTGAGCAACTCCCAATGCATTGAGAGAAGAGTCTATTCCACTACCCTGGACAATACCATTGAGATTGAACTCAGTTTGCCCATGTCTTATTAGGTATATTTTTTTACTGGTCAATTTCCTCTAATTTGGCGTCAAAAATAAAGAATTACAATCTTGGCAGCACAATCTAAAAGCCCCTCTTTTGCTTCAAACGGTGTAACTGTTGATATTTTAAATCAATTGTCAAAAAACAATATGGTCGAGCATCTAGGAATAGTGTTTACTGAAATAGGGGAAGACTATATTTCTGCAACACTTCCTGTGGATAATCGAACACATCAGCCCCTTGGGTTGTTACATGGGGGAGCTTCTGTTACACTGGCCGAAACATTGGGCAGTGTAGCCGCTACGTTATGTGTAGACCAAAACAAGCAATATTGTGTGGGGTTGGAAATCAATGCCAACCACATCAAGAGCGCAAGGGAAGGTATTGTGACAGGAACAACCCGACCTATACATATAGGAAAAAAGACTCACGTTTGGGAAATTAGAATCGTAAACCCACAAAATGAATTGGTCTCTATCAGCAGAATAACAATGGCTGTGATTGACAAAAAGTGATTAAGAAAATGGCTGAAGTCTCTGATGAACTAAAGGTGCAAAATGCCGAAAAGGAAATTATTGAGGATGTACTTCGTGAGCACCTGAATGAAGGGCACGCTATCGGACTATGGAGAGTGCCAGGAACAACAAAAAAAAATCTAATTGTTTCCACTGAAGGTGTCCAATGGCTGGACGATCTCACTATTGAAGACCTAGGCACCGGTTTTGCTTTTGCACCATTTGATGCTGACAAAAAAAAGATTTTCCTTAAAGCCAATGTGAGTTACTCTATCGAAAATGGCGAGTTAGTTCCCATTGTTTTCAATGTGCCTTACGATATAGAAAACAATGCTAAAAAACTAGGTGCCGTTCCCTTCTATCCCACCAAATCATATGAAGGTGCAGATGCTGCGCAAAATGACTTTACGGCTATCGTTGAAAAAGCAATCGAACAAATTGAGGCAGGGAATTTCGAAAAACTGGTACCCTCTAGATGCAAACAAATTGAATTACCTAATGGATTCGATTTGGTAGACACTTTTAATACACTTTGCGCAAAATACCCTAATGCCTTTGTGTCGCTTGTGTCAGCAAGAGAAATAGGAACTTGGCTAGGTGCCTCGCCTGAATTGTTAGTATCTGTTGACGACCAAATGGCTTTCAAAACAGTGGCCGTTGCAGGCACACAGGTTCTTCCTCCTCAATCCAACATAAAACATGTAGCGTGGACGCAAAAAGAAATAGAAGAACAAGCACTGGTAAGCCGCTACATCGTTAATTGTTTTAAAAAGATCCGCTTGCGAGAATATATTGAACTAGGGCCTAAGACATGGAAAGCGGGTAATCTCGCACATCTGAAAACAGAATTTGAGGTAGACATGAATGCCACTAATTTTCCTCAGTTAGGTTCAGTAATGTTAAAATTATTACACCCTACTTCTGCTGTTTGTGGAATGCCCAGAGAAGAATCAATTGCATTTTTAAAATCAAATGAATCTTTTGACAGAAGCTTTTACAGTGGATACCTGGGACCTATTAACTTTGAAAATAAAACATCCTTGTTTGTAAATCTTCGTTGCATGCAATGGTGCGGTGATAAAGCAATTCTTTATGCCGGTGCTGGAGTTACCATAGATTCCATTCCTGAAAAAGAATGGGAAGAAACAGAAATGAAAATGAATACACTCCTTCAAGTAATACAATCCTGAACTTAGTGCGCCTCCAACCCATTTATGATATTGCTGAAATTTGCGCTAAGAAGGGCATCACCGAAGCCGTCTTGTGCCCCGGTTCAAGATGCGCTCCTTTAACAAGTGCATTTGTAACGCACAACAAGATTAACACGCGAACATTTAGTGATGAACGAAGTGCAGCCTTTGTCGCCAACGGCATAGCTTTAGCTGCTAATCATCCAGTGGTCCTAGTTTGCACATCGGGATCAGCAGCATTCAATTTTGCACCTGCAATAGCGGAGGCTTTCTATCAGCATATTCCACTGATTGTACTAACGGCAGACAGGCCAGTAGAATGGATAGATCAATTGGATGGGCAAACCATACGTCAAAGAAATATCTATGGAAGTCATGTAAAAAAGTATTATGAACTTCCTCATGATTATGACCATGCAGATAGTTTGTGGTTCATCAACAGGAGTATTAGTGAGGCTATCAATCTCTCTTGCCAATTTCCAAAAGGACCAGTTCATATCAATATTCCTTTACGAGAACCATTGTACCCTGCACAAGGTGAAACCATTCAATTCTCTACGAATGTGAGGATCATTGAGTCTTTGGAATCTGTTTTTCAAATTCAATCCGATACTTTAAAAAAGTTGAGGGCTGACTTTAACTCTTACAGTAAGGTTTTAATTGTTGCTGGTCAGCAATTCCCAGATTCAACTTTTGCGAATACGCTCGATAGATTTTCTAAACAACACCATGTACCGGTAGTTGCTGATGTAATCTCTAATCTCCATTCTCTATCCCATAGCATCACTCACGCAGATGCGATGCTCGGTCAAAGTAAAGCGGATAACAAAAAAGCGCTGCAACCGGAATTGCTGATTAGTTTTGGAAAATCAGTGCTCTCTAAAAACCTCAAAACATTTTTAAGAAACTACAAGCCTTTTAACCATTGGCATATTCAATCCGAAGGTGAAGTCGCTGACACTTTCCAAAGTCTTACATCGGTTATACCTTCCACTCCTTCAGCTTTCTTTGAGCAATTCGCTGAAGTTGTTTCCAAAACAGGATTTGATGGTCAAAAGAGAGAAAACTATTATAGGCTATGGGAAGCCGAAGAACACCGCACCCAACGCGCTGTCAAAGCTTTTTTCTCCACACCACAATTGAATGAATTTTCATTGGTCAACGAAATTGTAAAAAACGCACCACAACCTTCACACCTGCATCTTTCCAATAGCATGCCAGTACGGTATGCCAATTTCATTGGACTCAATGATGACCAAAAAGAGATTGCTGTTTTTGCTAACAGAGGTACTAGTGGTATTGATGGCTGTACAAGCACTGCTGTTGGTCACGCTTTATCATCCAGCATACCCACTATTCTAATCACTGGTGACATGGCTTTTTTCTATGACAGGAATGCCTTCTGGCATAACTATAAGTTACCCAACTTGAGGATTGTTGTATTGAATAATCATGGAGGTGCTATATTTGGAATGATTGATGGGCCAAATCAACTGCCAGAATTTGATGAGTATTTTATAACCCGTCAGAAGTTATCTGCACGTATTGTGGCACTTGAATACGATTTTGATTATCTCAAACTGGACAGCCTAAAAAAGTTAAAGAATCTACTAAAAGATTTTTTTGATTTCGATGGACGCACCAAAATTCTTGAAATTGAATCAACTGCAACTGAAACGAAAATAATTTTAGACAATTTTAAAAATCAAATAAAAAGTAATTATGACGCTTAATATGCCATGGCAACCAATAAAGGAATACAAAGAGATTCTATTTCAAAAATTTGAAGGAATCGCCCGCATAAGTATCAACCGTCCTGAAGTTCATAATGCATTTACCCCACTTACCGTTCAGGAAATGATTGATGCAATGATGATTTGCAGGGAAGACCCAGAAATTGGAGTCATCATTTTAACAGGCGAAGGTGGAAAAGCATTTTGTAGTGGAGGCGATCAAAGCGTGCGCGGCCATGGTGGCTATGTGGGGGGTGATAAAGTGCCAAGACTTAATGTGTTGGATCTTCAAAAATTAATACGCTCTATTTCCAAACCAGTCATTGCTGCGGTAGCAGGTTGGGCAATCGGTGGAGGGCATGTGCTTCATGTAGTTTGCGATCTTACTATTGCTGCAGAGAATGCAAAGTTTGGACAAACAGGTCCCAAGGTGGGAAGTTTTGATGGTGGTTTTGGAGCTTCTTATCTAGCCAGGATTGTAGGTCAAAAGAAAGCCAGAGAAATTTGGTTTTTATGCGATCAATATGATGCTGCCGAAGCTAAGGAAATGGGCTTGGTGAATAAAGTAGTGCCCCTTGACAAACTAGAAGAAACCTATGTAGATTGGGCGCGGAAAATTCTGAAGAAAAGTCCGCTTGCGATTCGTATGCTGAAGTGTTCGTTTAATGCAGAACTTGATGGGCAGGCAGGCATTCAGGAGTTGGCAGGTAATGCTACCCTATTGTATTATCTAAGTGATGAAGCCAAGGAAGGAAAGAATTCATTCTTAGAGAAAAGAGAACCCGACTTCTCCAAGTTTCCAAAGTTCCCATAACGGTCATGAGCCAATCGAATATTGTAATTAATGGTAAGCATTTTTCTTATGACCAGGTAATTAACAATTCATTCGATGCTGCAACAGCTTTTGAACACAGTACGCTCTCATTCTGCCATGATTGGTTAACTGAGAAGAAACAGTTTACGCTGCAAACTTCAGGATCAACAGGAACGCCTAAGAAAATTACCTTCTCACGAGATCAGATGATTGCCAGTGCACTCATGACGCGGGATGCACTCGGATTGAGAAATGGCGACACCGCAATGGTTTGCCTCGACACCAAATACATTGCCGGGCAAATGATGTTGGTGAGAAGTTTTGTAATTGGAATGAACATCATCGCAATGGAGCCTTCCTCTAATCCTTTCACCTCTATTGGTCTCCATCAAAAAATTGATTTTACTGCTCTCGTACCCTATCAGTTAGAAAATATTGTTTCCACACATCCAGAGTTAGTAAATAAAATTAGGGTTGCCATCATTGGAGGGGCACCGGTTGAGTCAGCATTAAAAGGCAAATTACAGGAACTCAAATGCGAAACCTATGCTACCTACGGCATGACAGAAACATTATCGCATATTGGGTTAATGAAGCTCAATGGATCAAACACTCCGGATTGTTACACAGCGCTTCCAGGGGTAACTATTGAAAAAGATAAGCGAGGTTGTCTTGTTATACAAACAGATTTTTTAAGTGAAGCAGTAGTAACCAACGACCTGGTAGATATACTGGAAGTGAATCAATTCAAATGGCTAGGCCGTTGGGATAATATCATCAACACAGGCGGAGTTAAAGTGATTCCAGAAAAAATAGAAAAGCAGTTAGAAGATATATTTCGTTCGTGTGACATCACCAGCAGATACTTTATTACTGGACTTCCTGATACGAGACTTGGTCAAAAAGTGTGTTTGCTAATAGAATCTTCTCCCTTCGATGAGAGCACTATGCTACATCTCCAATCCGAAATGAAAGCTGGACTTTCCCGGTATGAATTACCCAGAGAAATTAAGTTTATTGAACGTTTTAAAGAAACTGAAACAGGTAAGGTCAACAGGCTAAAAACAATTCATCTATTCCCCGCCTAGTTCCAAACTGGAACAGACGGGGATAGAATCGCTAGGCTACTCTTTTTTGGATTTCAAATCCAATATTTCTTTTTGCAGGTCCAGTACAACTCCTGCGAGATTTTCAATCGACATATCATTTTGAGTCTCTACATCCGGAAACTGAACACTGATATAAGCTTTGGCAGACCAGGCTTCTAAAACATCCTCCCCGTCAATTTGAAAGGGAGTATACTGCCGATTATCAGAAACTAAAAACAGTTTTCCATTCTCGGACAGGTAATTGAACACCCGCTTATACACCACGCCTTCTCTACTTGTAACAAGAATATATGTTTTGCCATTTTTAATGTCGCTTAGGTTCTCTACATATTCTCCTACTATGATCGTACCTGGTAAAATAGGTAACATAGAGTCTCCGCTTATTTCAAAAGCACGGTAAGTGCCCGTACTCAAATTGGGTAAATTGAACTTGGGCAATTCCTTCACGTAGTCAGGATCAGCATACCCGTTCATATAACCTGCTGCTGCTTTTTGAGGCACGAGTTCAATGTTATCGCGTTTATTGGCATCTATTGAAACTACCAAAACCTCCTTACCCCTCGAAAAATCTTTCTTCTCATACGTTGGCGCGTTCGACTTATTCAGGTCAGCACTAATCAATGCATCCACAGGTAAACCTGCCATGCTTGCCATTTTATGCAACAACTCCAATCGGGGTTCAGCCCTACCCTCTTCATAGGCACCTACTAAAGACCTCTTAATACCCAACTGCTGACCAAATTGGTCCTGAGTGAGTTTAAGTTGCTTTCGAATGAATCTTATGTTTTCGTTGATCGCAGGCATTGACTTATCGTTTATAAATTAAAATCCTTCCTGAGTTAATCTCTTTCTTACTAATCGAAAATAAATTTCTCTGGTGATATCTATCAGATGATTGCATCGCGGTGACATGGCGATTGATCTTGGCGATAATATCATTGACTGAAGTTTTTGCCTCAGTAAGCATGTATCCGTAATATTCTTGCGCAACTCCTACGGTTGAAAAACTAACCTGAAATTTTCCAGATTTTAGCTTTTTGCTCGATAGTTTCAGTTTAGAACTCATAGATTGACTAATAATTTTAGCTAATTAATAGCCTATTTAGCAAAATAGCAAGTTTTAACTAAAAAATTTAGTTAAAATCAATATCACCCCACTCATCTGGGCCCGTATAGCTCAAATTTCCCTTTTTCACCAAGAGAGGAGAATCAATATTGTCATCGTAGATTTTACCGGTACCAAGGCCTTGAGGTAAGGCATTCTTGTATTCAGCTGTAAATTGTGCTATGGCATTCAGGCCAATGTTGGATTCCAAAGCTGAAGTCATCCACCAACCAACGTTCATTTTTTCCGCGATCTCAATCCACTCTTTGCACCCGGAGAGCCCCCCATGAAGCGAAGGTTTGAGGATGATATATTGTGGTTTGACTTTATCCAATAAAGCCCTCTTTTTTCCTCCATCGGCAATCCCAATGAGCTCTTCATCCAAGGCAATAGGTATAGGGGAGTTTTTACAAATCTCAAACATCAATTCACTCCCTGGCTTGATGGGTTGCTCTATTGAATGAATGTCAAATTTTGCCAGTTCGTGAAGTTTGTACATCACCTCCTCCTCCTTAAATGCTCCATTGGCATCCAACCGCAAGGAGATATTCAACTTAAAGTACTTCCTCCGTACGTATTGCAGTATATCACATTCCTTTTCAAAATCGAGACCGCCCACCTTTAGCTTCAGGCAATCAAACCCTTCCTGAATTTTAATCTCAATTTGCTGAAGCATCATGTCCATCCCACTCATCCATATCAGGCCGTTAATGGGGATAGGTTGCCCTTCGAAAAAGCTATTCTTAAAAATTATCCGCTTGCCACCATTACCCAAGTCCAACAAGGCCATTTCAAAAGCAAACAAGATGGATGGGAACCTAGGTAATTCTGGAATGCTCTCTATAAGGGTTTTACTCACCAACACTAAGTTTCCTTCACCCCTAAAATCCAACTTCAATGCATTGAATTGATCTACAAGACGTTCCAAGTTTTGCTCAAACTCCTCATCCAACTCCAGACTTAATCCCGGCAGCGGGGCCGCCTCGCCCAATCCATAAACATCGCCATTACCACCCTCCTGAATTCTTATCAACCAGCAATCTCGCTCATTCATCAAACCCCGTGACGTTTTTGCCCTGAACCCAAAATGGAATGTTTTTTTAACAAATGATGCGTGCAACGACATGCTGCTAATATGGATGCCTTCCCTCGGAAATACAATTACAACACTAACTTTGCACCTAGATTTTTATGGAAAAGGAAATAAAAAGCAGCGACTACGCTTACCATTTACCGGACGACAGGATTGCCATCCATCCTCTGGAGCAAAGAGATCACGCAAAGTTGATGCTGTATACGCAAGGCAAAATCTCTCATCAACATTTCCATGAACTACCAGCGCTTTTACCAGATAACGCGACCCTATTTTTCAATGATACAAGAGTAATTCCTGCCAGGATATTATTTCGAAAAGAAACAGGAGCTCAAATTGAGGTATTTCTCCTTCAGCCCTTACAGGGAGATATGCCCGTGCAACTGGCCATGCAATCTCAACAAAATACGGAGTGGCTGTGTACCATCGGCAACCTGAAAAAATGGAAGGAGGGCACCACGCTTCATTTAACCAAAGAAGCGATTACTCTTAATGCCACATTGAAAGATGCGAAATCTGGCCAGGTAGAATTTAGTTGGTCACCTTCTGATTTGACTTTTGCTGAAGTAGTCAATCATTTTGGTAACACACCTTTGCCGCCTTACTTACACAGGGATGCTGATGAAAATGATAAAAGCAGGTACCAAACCGTGTACTCTCACTTTGAAGGAGCTGTTGCCGCTCCCACTGCCGGTCTCCATTTTACTGATAATGTGCTTGAGAAGATCAAAGGCAGAGCCATCGCTACTGATTTTTTAACATTACACGTAAGCGCAGGTACATTTCAGCCGATTAAGACGGAAAATGCCCTGGATCATGATATGCACTCAGAGCAAATTATAGTGACCCGTAAAAATCTGGAAACTTTACTTTTGAAAAACAGAAAGATCATAGCTGTGGGTACCACCTCTATGCGTACACTTGAAAGCCTTTACTGGTATGGAGTAAAACTCATTCAAACAGGGCCTCAACCCTTCAAAATAGACCAAAATGACCCTTACAAGCGTGATTTTGGAATTCTCCCCCCTCGAGAAGCCGCCTTTAAAGAAGTGCTACAACATATGGGATCAAAAGATTATCTGGTGGGGCAGACTTCTATTTTTATGGTACCGGGTTATCAATTCAAAGTTTGCGAGGGCCTTATCACCAATTTTCACCAACCAGGCTCTACGCTAATGCTACTTGTGGCAGCATTTGTAGGAGATCAATGGAAGCAACTTTATAATGAGGCTTTGCAGCGCAACTATCGTTTTCTGAGCTATGGAGACAGCTCTTTTCTTCTTCCCAAAAGTTAACATTCACTACATCCATTATTAGCTAGAGCTGTAGGTCAGTTTAGTAATAGCAAAGCTTTGCCAAACTATATTCAAATCGCTATTAACCAGAGAGTAACCAGTTTCAAAATCAGATACACAACCAATAGGAAATCTCGCTGAATCTTTTCAAATTCACTGTTTAGAAAATTTTAACGCACCAATAGACCACTACTATGAAATCGCGGCTGCTCAAAATGCTGGATGTGGAACCTGAGGAATCAGGGAGGGTATTTTTACTACTTGCCATAAGTTTCTGTATGGGTCTGTTCCTGGCAACCGTTACGGTGGCCTCCCAAACCTTGTTTCTTAACCTTTATGATGAACAAACAGATCTTCCTAAAGCGCTGGTGTTCTCTGGGTTGTTCTCCATTTTTGCCACAAGCATCTATAACTTCTTTCAAGGAAGAGTACGGTTCAGCAACCTGGCCATAGGAACTTTGGTCGTGATTATTGGCCTCACCGCTTTCATAGAATTCGGAGATACATGGATTGAGGATGAGAATCTGCTCTATTATTTCGGGTTTACGCTCATTCTGCCCTTTACTTTTATTTCATTGCTGGTTTTCTGGGGCACATTCAATCGGCTATTTAACCTGAGGCAGGTAAAAAGAGTAATTGGTAGTGTGGATGTGGGAATGGACATAGCAGCAATTCTTGCCTTCTTTACAATACCAGTACTCCTCAATTTTGGTGTAGAACCAGTGTCACTTTTTACCATTGGACTATTTAGCATTATTGGATACCTCATTCTCTATATTATCCTGACCAACAAGTATCTAAAAAGTGATAAGGATACCGCCATAAAAGAGGCGGAAAATGTGAAACTGAGTGTCCGTCAGTTTCTTGGCAATAAATACATCATGGCGATGTCTTTGTTCATCGTTGTATCGATGGTGGCCATGCGTTTCGTTGATTACTCCTTCTTCAACGTAACCACCAATCAATTTAATGACAATGACTTACCGTACTTTCTAAGCTATTTTGAAGCAACCATTGTTGTATTCAGTTTCTTGTTTACCACTTTCGCTACGGATAAGATCAATAAAGATTATGGGCTTCGCGTTTCTCTGCTGATCAACCCGCTGCTGCTACTTATATTTACCGGAGGTGCCTTTGCCCTTGGTGCCTATTTTGGATTCGATAACGAGGCAGGCAATTCTGTGATATTCTTCTTTATCATGATTGCCATGAGTAAACTCTTTATCAATTCGATGAAAGAGGCCATTGATGAGCCTACATTCAAATTCTATTATGTGCCGATGCACAAGTCCATTAAGATAGATGCACAGACTAAGATTGAAGGTATCGTAATAGGAATTGGAAGTACACTTGCAGGAGGACTCATTGTCTTGATTAACTCCTTTGAAATATTCAACTTATTGTCAGTAACACTATTTACTATCCCTGTATTATTGGTTTGGTACTGGGTAACTAGCCGCATGCACAAAGGCTACAAAGAGACCCTTCAAGATTCTTTGATCACGAGTAAATCTGAAACTGAGAAAAACATAGTGAAGGAATACACCATGGACAGCGTGCTTTCTAATGAGGTAAATGGCACGATAGAGGAGAAAGTAATATATGGCTTGAAGTTGATGGAAAAACTCGAACCTGCACTATTTGAAACCTCCATAATAAGGCTAGCTGATAGCGACCTGAGAAAGGTGAAACAATTTGCCAAAGACAAAATTTCCGAATTAGGCATTGGTCAGGACATTGGAAATGAAATAAAAGGGCTTGCCAAACAAGCGGCTGGAGAAGCCGAAGACAGCGACTTACTTTCGATCTCTGTAGAGCGTTTGATGAAATTAAGTAAGTCTGTAAAACAATCTGACAGAATGCTGGCGGCCAAGCTCCTTCGTAAAATGGTGAGCCAGAAAACGATCTTCATTTTACTAGAGCTGCTACGTGATGGCGATCCTAAAGTAAGAGAGGAAGCATTGTTGACTGCCCGTAAAGTAAAAAGGCCAGAAACCTGGAATGTATTAATTGAATTGCTATCCTCTCCTTCCTACGCACATCAGGCAGCCTCCGCGTTAAAGGAAGCTGGTGAGCCCGCCCTCGAAACGCTGGAGTCCGCTTTTCATAAGTCGGGACAACGCGATCTGGTGATGCTAAAGATTGTCCAGATCATGGGACACATCGGTGGACCCAAAGGAACTGCACTGTTATGGGAGAAAGCTGACTACCCCGACAAGAGAATTGTAAAACAGATTCTTTACTCTCTTCGCTACATGACGTATCAGGCAGAAGGAAGAGAAGCCACCATAGTAAAGGATTTGCTGGATGTGGAAATGAGCAAAACATTGTGGAACCTTGCCGCTCTCGAAGAACTCACTGATGAAGCACACTTCAATTTTTTGAAGGAAGCACTTAGAGAAGAAGTGCGTGATAATTACGATCAGATCACATTGTTACTTTCGCTTATTTATGATCCCAACTCCGTTCAGCTTGTAAAAGAAAATATTGAATCTGATTCAGCTGATGGTACCGCATATGCTTTGGAGCTGCTGGACCTCTTTCTTGATCCTGACTTAAAGCCGAAGCTTATTCCTCTTTTAGATGACGATACTACCGGAGAAAAATTAGAAAAACTTCAGATCCATTTTCCAAGAGAAAGTTATAACCCAGTACAGGTTATTAATTACATACTTAACCGTGACTTTAATTTCAACAATCGCTGGACAAAATTATGTGCGATTCATGCAACGGCTTACATACCTGATTTTAGAGTGAGCCGTGGACTGATTGCACAAATGTTCAACCAAGATAAATTGTTGCAAGAAACTGCAGCATGGGTGATCTATAACAAAGACAAGGCGATGTATGAAACCATTGCCGAGCGTTTGCCTTTCAAAGACAAAAAATTCCTCGATTCATCCATAGAAAATAATCAATTATTGGATGGACTAGATGACGGATTCTTCCTCGGAATTGAAATGGTCATGTTTATCAAGCAGCTCAAAATCTTCAAAGACATTGAGGGCAACATGTTGAGCGATTTAGCAGACAAGATTGCACCTGTTACACTTAAAGGGGGGGATAAAATAGTTTTTGATGAAAATGAACCCAATCCGATATTGATAGTAGCTCATGGTGAAATCAAACTACAGGCGGAAAGGGGCGAATACATTGACTTACCCAGAGGGGCTGCGTTGGGAGACCTTTTTCAAAATGGCATTTTACCAGTGATCAAAGAGGGCACAACCTCGGAGTATTCCGTTGTTTTCAGAATTAGTCTTGCAGATTTCTATTTTGTACTTGCTAATCACCACGAACTAGTGCAAAAGCTTATAAAGAACAGTACCGAAAAAGAATTAAAGTATACACAGATATAAAATTTTATAATACGTCTACCAATGGCTTTAGATATTGATGTAATTATCGCATTTGCAGAAAAGGACAATGAGTCTCCTACCAATAAAGAGTTGGGTTGGGTAACTCAGTTTAAAAAATTTCTTGAATTAATGCTTTTCCAAGTATTAGGCCAAAAACCTAACATAGTGTTAAAAGAAGAATTTGACTCCATGACTGCCTCCACCATGGACAATGCTGCTGTGCTGGTATCTGTATTGTCAAAAGAATTCATTGAATCTGGAAGATGCCTTGATACTGTTGAATCATTTTACAAAGCTACCGACAGCACGCAGATCAACAGGGTTTTCAAAGTGATGAAAACACCTCTTTCTAATGCGGAACAACCACCTAGGCTAAGAGACTTGATCGGATACGACATGTATCAATTGGATGCCGAAACCGGATTGATGAAAGAATATGCCGATTTCTTTAGCGAAGAAGCGGAGAGACAGTATTGGATGAAGATGGTAGACCTTGCCTATGATATTCACGAAGCACTTATCTACCTGAAAGAGGGTGAAACGAATGCAGAGGTTAAAAATATTCTTAAAAGGAAAACCATTTATCTTGCCGAGACCGGCCATGATTTGTCCGTACAACGGAACATCATTAAACGTGAGCTTCAACGCCATGGATATATTGTTCTTCCAAAACAAACCTTACCCGTTCAATTCTCTGAATTGGAAAACATGGTAAAAAAAGACCTGGAAAAGTGCAGTCTATCCATCCACCTTATAGGTAGCGCCTATGGTGAAATTCCGGATGGAGCCAATCAATCCGTTGTCGATATTCAAAATCAATTGGCGGCAGAATTAAGTATTGCTAAGAAAAGTAGAAGTGAAGATTTTTCACGTTTAATCTGGATTTCACCAAATCTTAAAAACGCGAGTGATCGTCAAAAATCATTTATCGATACCATCAAACGAGACGTAGATGCGCAAGAAGGCGCTGAGATTCTTCAAAATCCACTGGAGGATTTCAAAAACATAATGCGTGAAGAGTTATTGGAATCCAATGAGCGAACAACCCATGAAGAGAGCAACGGCAAGTCTATTTATTTGGTACACGATCGTGTAGATGAGCAAGCTGTAAAACCTTATCGGGAAGCCATTGAAAAGAATGGATTTAATGTGGTTGAGCCTGTGTTTGAAGGAGACTTGTTGACCGTTAGAAAAAACCACATTGATAATTTACGTTCGCTTGATGGTGCAATTATTTTTAAAGACAAGGTGAACGATCAGTGGGTACGCATGAAAGTACTCGACTTACTAAAAGCACCTGGATTTGGGCGCAAGAAACCTATTCTGGGTAAAGCAATTATAACATCTGATACATCAGCATCTAATTTGGAGAATTTCAAAAGTCAAAACCTGACTTTGATCTCTGGTGATCAGAATAAAACTTTAGAGTCCTTAAAATCATTTTTGTCAGATATTAAATCATAATCATCATGAGCCAAAACGTTGACGAAAAGCAAGGAGTAAAAACAGGATTGGCCAACCCATTTCCTGGTCTTCGTCCATTTAATATAGACGAGAGCCATCTTTTCTTTGGAAGAGAAGGGCAGAGTGATGAAGTACTGCTCAAGCTTTCCAAGAATCGCTTTGTGGGTGTGATAGGTCCATCAGGAAGTGGTAAATCATCTTTCGTTTATTGTGGTGTATTGCCCATTCTCTACGGTGGCTTCCTTACTGATGTGAGCCCCAATTGGGAAGTAGTGGTGACGCGACCTGGTGCAGGTCCCATTGATAATCTGGCAGAAGCACTTCTAAAATCATCAGACGATTATGCAGACGCCAACATTGAAGATCAAAAAATAAAGCGGACCATTGTTTCTACACTATTAAGGAGTAGTTCGCTGGGGTTGGTAGAAGCAGTGCAACAATCCAGAAGATCTAAGGACACTAACTACCTCATTCTTGTTGACCAGTTTGAAGAGCTCTTCCGATTCAAGGACAGCACCGATCCGGGGTCTGTAGACGAAACGCTTGCCTTTGTGAATTTACTGATGGAGGCAGTCAACTACGAGGACTCTCCTATCTACATTGGCATCACGATGCGTTCAGACTTTATCGGAGATTGTGCGCAATTTCCTGAGCTGACAAGAAAACTGAATGATAGTCACTATTTGATTCCTCAAATGACCCGCGATCAGAAACGCAGAGCAGTTGAAGGGCCAGTAGCAGTAGGTGGAGCCAACATATCACCGCGATTGGTACAGCAGCTATTGAACGATCTTGGCGACAACCCAGATCAACTTCCTATCCTTCAACACGCACTCATGCGTACGTGGTCTTATTGGGCCAATTATAAAGACTATGACAAAGAGCCTGTAGACCTAAAACACTATGAGGCCATTGGTACGATGTCAGAGGCATTGTCGCAACATGCCAATGAAGCTTATGAAGAGTTAGATGAAGAACAAAAACGCATTTGTGAGATTCTGTTTAAAGCCATTACAGAAAAACGTGGGGAGAATTTTGGAATTAGAAGGCCAACCCGACTCAATGAAATTGCTGCCATAGCAGATGTCTCTGAAAATGATGTTGCAGAAGTAATTGAGAAATTCCGGGAGCCAGGGAGGTCATTATTAACTCCTGCTTATGGCATGGAGTTGGGGCCAAAGTCGATGATCGATATTTCGCATGAGAGTTTGATGCGGATATGGATACGGTTAAAAAACTGGGTAGATGACGAGGCTGAGGCAGTGCAAATGTATTTGCGTTTGGCCGAGGCAGCCGCCATGTACCAAGTGGGAAAAGCCGGTCTTTGGAGGCCACCCGATTTGCAGTTGGCGCTTAACTGGCAAGCCAAGCATAAGCCTACTTTGGTTTGGGGACAACGATACCATCCCGCCTTTGAGCGTACGATGGTCTTTCTTGAGTACTCCAGAAAAGAATTCGAGACAGAACAGCGGATAAAGGAACTCGAGCAAAAGCGAAAGCTGCAGCGCGCACGTGTTACTGCCATAGTCTTTGGATCATTGATGGTGGTGGCACTGATGTTCCTCGTGTTTGCTATTTATCAGCAGACAGAGGCAAAGAGGCAGGAAGCATTGGCCGTAGCCAATGCAGCAGAGGCTGTGGCTCAAAAAGATTTAGCTGAAGCAGCCACAATAGAAGCGGTAGCACAAAAGGAAGTTGCTGAAAAAGCAAGAGCTGCTGCGGTATCTGCCCAAGCAGCAGAAGCAGAACAGAGGGCTGCTGCTGAACAGAGAAGGCTAGAAGCAGAAGCTGCTGAAGCAAGGGCAAAAGTGCAAGAGCAACTGGCCGTTAAAAATGCAAAGCTGGCTCAGGACAATGAACAACAAGCGAGAATAGCAGAAGCAGATGCTAGAGCCGCTGAAGCAGAATCCAAGCGGCAGCAGTATCTCGCTATTGCCAAAGCTATGGCTATCAAATCGATTGAATTAAATAATAACCCCGAACAGGAATCAATCATTGCCCAACAGGCTTACAACTTCAATACAGCCAACAAAGGATACGAATACGACAATGATATTTACCGTGGTCTTTATTATGCGTTAAAGAATCAACCAGAGCCACATCCTTTAACTAAAAGTTTGGAAGCACATACAAAAGGTGCAGCACGTGCACTCGTTACCAAGCCCAACATTAAATACATTTATTCCGGAGGTAGCGATGGCAAAATCATACAATGGGACTATTCAGGTACCAATTGGGTGGTTGACAAAGAAATCGCTCCTGACCGCACCCGTAGTAGTGGGTATCAAATATATTCTATGGATTTAAGTCCTGATGGTAAAGTATTGATAGCAGGAGGGCTTTATTTCGCAGATGCTAACAATAACTACGTGGAGTTGTATGACTTGAGTAACACTGGAGCCGCTCCGAAAATCATAAAAGGCTTTAAACAAGCAGCCGAAAATATAACCTTCACACCTGATGGAAAAGGCTTCTACGCGAGAGATAATGCTGGGTACAGCATTAAATACTCTGATATGCAAACTGCCAAAGAAGTGATTTCATCAAAGGAAAAATTAACGGCCATTAGCATGAACAAACAAGGCAGCAAAATAGCCGGAGCCGGAGACAATGGAAACGTATACGTGTGGGATCTTAAGAATAACTATGAAATGGTTACTTATAAAATGCCAGATACACGTCTAACTGCAGTTGCATTCAGCCCTGACGGCTCACAACTGGTTGTTGGTAATGAAAGAGGCCGGGTTTGGATATACAACAGCGGGATACTGGTGAGGGAGCTTACCGGTCACACTTCTGCAATCGAAGAGATAAAGTATAACCAAGCAGGTAATTTTATGGCAACAGCAAGTAAGGATTACTCGATAAGATTGTGGAATACAAAAAGGTTAACAGAAGCGCCTACCCTGCTGAGCGAGCATGATTGGGTTTGGAGTGTCGTATTTTCTCCCGATGATGAGCAGCTGATGGCTGGTATTCATAGTGTGCAGGAAACAGTTGTAGGAAAAGTGGATCAAACCATACATGCTTACCCTACCAAAATCAGCACTATGTCTGACCTTCTGTGTGGGTACACTAAACGGAACATGAACAAAGAAGAGTGGGACTATTATGTAGGAGAAGATTTGCCATATGAAAAAACATGCCCAAATCTTCCTGCCAACGACAATTGAAACTATGAAGAAAATTCTATTTGGCTTTAGTCTTTCCATATGCTGCTTTATGAGTGGGTATGCACAAACCACCTCATCCTGCGCCCAAACCCTGCGACTTGCCAGATCTACTTATGAACAGGGAAGATTGCATGAATTGCCTACTTTACTTATGAAGTGCCTTGATGAAAATACATTTACTACTCAAGAAAGAGTTGACGCATTAAAGCTTCTTACTCAAACATATATTTATTTAGAAGAACCAGAAAAAGCAGATCAACACATGTTGCTGCTTCTTCAAACCGACCATTATTTTGCTATTAATGAAGCCATTGATCCTGCAGAGTTTGTTGCCCTCTATAAAACCTTTAGAACAACTCCAATCTATCGATTCGGCCTAAAAGCCGGCACAGTTACTACTCGGCCCAATGTTGCCTCTCGTGATATACCCAATGAGGGTACCAGTAAATATGAAAATCGCTTTTCCTTCATTGCAGGATTTTCAATTGAGATACCCTTTACGGAAAAAATCACCTTAAACCCTGAATTGTATTTTCAGCAAAAGTCCTTTCAAAACACTAACATCATTGAGGTTCCTGATGGCGATTTTGAAATGGTAGCCAATCAGGCATTAACCTATATCTCATTACCTTTGGCTGTTCAATACCGTCTATTTGACCACAAGTTAAATCCATATTTATTGGGTGGAGTTTCTATTGACTATCTAGTCAATGCAACCGTTAGCGCTGAAAGAAATCGCACTGGATTTTCTGCAATTGAAAAAAAGACTTTCTCAATCACAGGTGATAGAGCAAATTTAAATTTAAGCTTAGTCGCTGGCACAGGAATTAAATACAGACTTGGAGGCGGCTATGGTATATTTGAAGTGCGGTACAATCACGGATTGGTCAACGCCACAAAAAAAAGTGGAACTTACAACAATGAGGAACTCATTTTTAACTATCAATCGGTTGATGGAATCTTTAAGGTAAATTCTCTATCCATCACATTAGGCTATGTTCATAATATCTTTAAACCCAAAAAATTAACTCTTAAGTAAGATGAAGCTTTTTAAGTATTTATTTTTTGCAATGCTCATCTCTTTTTTTTACGGTTGCTCTAACATCGAAGATGCTGAACCGACTGAAAGAAAAACCTTTATCCATTTCTACGAAAAATCAATCGATTATATAGGAATAGCCAGTGAGCCGCTTGATGATGGTTATCTGTTAGCTGGCAACCTTGAATTAGAATCAGAATTTAGCGGAGTTATATCCAGAACAGATTTATTCGGCAATGTCATTTGGGAACAAATCATGCCAAACTCAAGCGTAAAATCCATAAAGGTTGTAGACGATGGTTACTTGGTTTTGGGGGATAGTATTCAGGTTGATGAGGATGCCGCTCAGGTATTGGATATTATCAAAACAAAGTCACGATTGATCAAAATGAGCTTAGACGGAAACATTCTAACTGAGAATAATTTCTTTAACAAGAATAACCCTTCAGTGGATTTTCATGGTGATGCTTTAAGTATTAGTCCCGATGGAACGATTATTAGTATTGGTAATTTTCAGGCTGCAGGCGCAACAACAAAAACTTTTGTTGCTGCACATAATCCCAACACACTTGACACCCTATGGACGCGGTCTTACAGCTTAATTGATCGCGATTACAAAAATTCAAAGTCAGGATTTGTTACTTCCAGTGGAAAAATTGTTTGGGCAAGTGCTGCGGAAAAATCAACTCAAAACAATTTCAAGTCGTATATTACGGTTCCTTCTGTTGACCCAAACTCGACTTTCGTAAATAGTGATTCTTTTGGCGTCACTGAAGACCAATTTTATGATGCTGCTGACATTGTGCAATCAAGCCTTGGTTTTGCAATCATTGGAACCTATAAAAATACACAGGGTCAAAACTCAAACATGTTTTTTTTGAGAGCTGACCCTATCGGAAATATTCAGGAAGGTAGCGAAAGATTTTTTGATGGATTCCTCTCTTCCGATAATTCAGCCATAGAAAAATCTGCCTCTTCAACACAGGATACAGGTAATGCCATTGCTGCAACTTCGGATGGTGGGTATATCCTGGCAGGAAGTATGACTACCTCCTTGGATAGAGGTAATGGTGGACAAGATATTTTACTCATTCGTGTTAGTCCTTTTGGTGAGATTCTTTGGAATAAAGTATTGGGCGGATCTGGTGATGAGGTCCCCAATAGCATTAGAGTAACCTCAGATGGCGGTTACTTAATATGTGGCAGTGTCTCCATCGGAGGATTAAGTTCTGCTTTCCTAATAAGGACAGACAGGAACGGTGAGTTAAACGATTAGAACTAAAAAAATTGGCTTACATATGAAAACAATTATACGGTTTTCTACATTTTTAATTTTTGGATTACCTCTTTGCATTACATCAATCCTGCATGCCGCTGCACCTAACAACCCTACTGGTTTTGGAGCAACACCGGGCAATGCCTCTGTAACGTTAGGGTGGACAAACCCTGGCGTTTTTGATGAAATAATGATAGTAGCGGGTACCGCTACTTTTGTTGCTGTGCCTTCAGGAGATGGTACGGCCTATACAGCTAATGCTGCTTTTGCATCCGGAACAGCATTTGGAGGAGGATATGTAGTTTATGAAGGAACAGGTACATCAGTTCTAGTCACTGGCCTTACGAATGGCACCTCCTACTTCTTTAAGATTTTTGCTCGTGGAGGAACAGGAAGTGCTGAATGGTCTTCTGGAGTAGAAATCAGTAGTACGCCATTACCTCAACCTGCCTCAGCGGGAACCTTTCCTCAAACATGTATAGACTCCGGAACTATAAGTTGGACAAACCCAGCCACTGTTAACAGAATATTGGTTTTTGCTAAAAATAACGATAATGGAGCTATTACTGTTGGTAGCCCAACAGTCGCTTCCTCATCTTATACTGCTAGTTCCGTATTTGGAGCCGGTGATCCTTATGAAAATGATGCAGATGCATTTTGTGTATTCAGCAGTACCACTGGAAACTCAATTGCTATAACGGGGCTAACACCTAACAAAACATACAACTTTCTGATCTTCAATGTTGACGGATCTGCCTATTCCACCACGCACACATTCAGCGGCATGACAAGAACTACTGTTGCTAATGTAAGTGGTTTCAGTGACACCCCAGGAGATAGTCAGATTAATTTAAGCTGGACAAACCCAACAACATGTTTTGATGAAATGATCATTGTAGGGAAGCTATCGTCCTTACCAGCAATAACTGGTACCCCAACAGGCGATGGAACTGCGTATGTTGGAGCTAATCTAAACTTTTCAACGGCACCAGCTCCTGATTTTGATGCAGCCTCAAAACTTTTGTACAAAGGATCTACTTCACCTCAGACAATTACTGGGCTTGTTAATGGGACAGGCTATGATTTTAAAATTTGGGTAAGAAGAGGTACAACATGGTCTTCAGGTTCAACAACCGTTGGCACTCCAGTTGATTTAACACCTCCATTGGTTACTGCCTTCGATCCTGCAGATAATAGCACTACCTCTGTTGCCACAACAAGCCTTGTTATAACGTTCAATGAACCTGTTAATGAAATAGATATAGGTGCATCTGATGATACTGATAGAATACGCTTATTCGAGAACGGCATCGAAGTATTGACTATTGATCGGAATGATTCAGAAATCACAAACTCAGGTAATCAAATAACAATTGATATCTCAGCGTGGCCGTTACAAGCAAATACTCCCTACTATGTTCTTGTTGGTAATAGCGTGATCGAAGATGACCCAGCAGGCAATAATTTCGCTGGAATTGCATCAACAACCACCTGGAATTGGAGTACAACTGGAACTACTGTTACTCCGCCAGCTGATTTAGATATCTGTGAAAATTCCCCTCCACGTGCTCTAGGGGATATAGTGATTGAAGAAGGTGGAGATAGTGATTTTTCGACAGCCGGGTCGGTAACCCTGACACTTAATCCAGCTTCTGGATTTGTCTTTCAAGCAGGACAGGGAAACGTAACATTTGAGCCTATCGCAGGAAATGATATTGCCTCCATCACCGTAAACTCAATAACATTCAGTTCCATTACTTTCAGCTATACACTCGATGGTGTGAATGACGAACGCGATAGAATCAGAATAAGTGGGCTTAAAGTAAGTTCTGATGGAACAACTCCAACCACAAACTTAGAAAGAACAGGTGGGACAGCAGTGATGGTTGGTAATTCGGTCCTAGACAATAAAATTCATGCCACCATCAATTCTGGAGTTGGTCCAGCAGCACCAGGATCAATCACTACTAACCCTACCCCTTTTACTGTTTGCGAAGGAGCAAGTCTTGCAGGGGTAAACGTAAATGTAGGTACAGGAACATCCAGTTTAAAATGGTATAGTGATGCCTCTTTAACTGTACTGATTGGCAGCGCAACAGGTAATGCCAATCCCAGTGCAGCACAACTTGGATTATCCTCTACGACACCTGGATCCTACACAGTATATGTAACGCAAACAACCACTTGTGAAAGTGCAGGCACTCCGGTTACTTTTAATGTAAATCCAACACCAGTTGCTGATGCCGGTACAGATGCTCTCGTCTTTTGCTCTGATGAAGTCATTACATTGGGAGGTTCACCTACTTTATTGTCGCCCTCAGTCCCTGGGCCTTATAGCTATACCTGGACGGAATTAACCGGTGCACCCATTACTATAACTCCGGCAGTCATTCCATCAACCCCCAATCCTCAAATTACTGTAACTAATACTTCTGGTGTTTTACAAAGTTTACAATTTATGGTAACCATCTCAGATGCTAATGGATGTATTGGCACTGATACTAAAGACTTAGATGTTCGCAATGAAGTATTAATTACCTTAACCAGTCCAACGTCCACTAATTTTTCTTCCGCTGGGGCACCACAACCACTGGCCGCCAACCCGACTGGAGGCGTATTCTCAGGTGAAGGAGTTGTGCAAACCTCGCCAACTACGTATTCTTTTGATCCAAGTGTTGCTTTTCAAAATGACCCCACGATACCAAGATCTATTCCCATTTATTATTCAGTGACAGATGCCAACGGGTGTACCGTAAGTAATAAGCAAATAACATCTTTAACGCTCACCAACAACCTGACCTTTGGAGTTGTAGCACCGCAATATTGTAGCAGTGAATATCCAAGCGGAAGCGGTGTGATTTTGGAAGCTGACGGAGCTGCAGAAACAAGCGTCAATAATCGAGTTAATTCATGGAACAGTACCGGGCGGCTTGG
Organism: Cyclobacteriaceae bacterium; assembly: GCA_040216665.1. Classification (GTDB taxonomy): domain Bacteria; phylum Bacteroidota; class Bacteroidia; order Cytophagales; family Cyclobacteriaceae; genus ELB16-189. The sequence goes on from JAVJOQ010000004.1 coordinate 128,677, forward strand.
ATACTTTTCCAACTTCAATCCTAACCAATCCTATAATGTTGGTGACATGATTCGTTACAATAATGAAATCTATCGAGCACGAGTTTTCATGGTTTATATTCCAGGTATTCCACCGTTTATTCCGAGTGTAAATCCACCAGCACCCACAGTTGGGGCAACCGATGCCAATTGGGAATTCTTGAATGATTTTATGAAGGTTACGTGGAAAGGGATGATTAGAAATTATTACGAAGGGTATTATGGAGGAAATAATGGATCTCCAACAATCATAAAATTAGGAAGCACATACACAAGCACAGTTGGGGCGGGAACTCTCAATCAATACGGTATGCGGACCAATCCTGACTATATTAATTGTTCAACCTGTAATTATCTTTATCCTGCCACTTATGTGGAGTTTATTAACCCAGCCCATATAATAGAAATTTTACCAAATTACTTTCCTGGAGGCTATTATGGCGTTGGGAATATTGTTAAATCTGGCGGCAGCGTTTATCGTGCGTTACTGGCAGGTAATATCCCTGCACCACCAAATGCAACCTACTGGCAAAATGTTACCAATTCCAACTGGGACAATGGAAATTATTTCCACGTGAATGATGGTGGGTTCAGATCCGGATTTTATCACAATGGTCAATTTGTAACCGTTAATAAAAACCCTACAGTATCGTTTTCCGGATTAAATTCAGGACTTCCCAATGCGGATGATTTTTGCAATGCATCCGCATCATTTGTACTTTCAGGAAGTGTACCATCTGCCGGAAATTTTAGTATGAATTTCAATGGTGGTTCTTTTGGCACATTACCCGGATTGACGAACAATCTACCTACTGTGGGTAGAGCTACTTTTGATCCTGGCAGTGCATATACTGCTGCAGGGGGGTCTGGAATAAAAACATTTGGCGTAAAATACTCCTTCGACCCTGGAACAGTGGGGAGTACTTCCCAAGCCTGCACAGGGGAGGAAGTGCAGTTCATAGACATTCATCCATTGCCTTCTATCACTTATGTTGCTCCAACACCAGCTACATCTTCCGTGTTTTGCTATGCGGAAACCCCGGTGAATTTAGCCGCAAGCGAGACGATTAATGTACAATACTCTGGGCTTGGGGTAACCAATGTTGCCGGTGGAACTGGGAAGTTTAATCCAAACCAAGCCTATACGCAAAGAGAGGTGGAACTTGGATCCACTCAAACTACTCCTCAAAGCTTTAATGTAGTGGTTACCTATCAAAACGTAATAGGCTGTACTAATACTGATACTAGAACATACGAAGTTCGTCCACTGCCACCAGCTGTCTTTACTTACGGTCCAAAAAAAGATTTTTGTTATGCCGAGGCTGATATCCCTTTTCAAAGTGCCAATACCTCTGGTCGTTATGAAATATTTTATGTGCGTGCACCAGCCAATCCTGATATTTCCATAGTTACACATGGCACAAAGGATTATAGTTTTGATCCGTCCGATATGCTTGATTTAGCTGTAGCTAATGGTGCTGACCCACTTAGTACACCAACATTTCGCGTTGTCTTTACTACAAATGACCCAGTGAAAACGACCTGTACTAATACTCAAGTTGAATTGTTTACAGTTGCACCACAAATTCCAGCAAGTATTGCTGGTGTACTAGATTTGGAAGTGTATTGTGCTAATGAAGGCACTAGGGTTCTGACGATGAATCCACCATTTGGAACCTTCAGGCTAAATGGGAATATTCAAACACTTATTGGAGGGACTACATTCGAATTGAATCAAGAGCCCAACGGTGGGGATTTTGAATTAAGCTATGTGGTATCTACAGGAACAGGATGTAATACCTCAATAATAAAAAATATTAAAATTTTACCAAGTCCGATTGCTCAGTTTAACATATCTCCGAAGTGTGATGGTGATGTTATCGACTTTGTTTCGCAGAACAATGTAAATGCAGATCAAGTTACCTGGAATTTCGGAGATGACAACTCTGTTTCAGGACCCGTAGGTTCATTTGGATCAACAACACATCAGTATGCTACTAATAGTATAAACAATGCGGTACTGACTCTTTCTGCAGCCGAGCATGTCCCATCTGGGATCACGTGTACCTCCATAGCCATGCAGGACGTGATTGTAGGCGCACTCCCTATTTCAGACTTTAGTGTTTCCAAAGTTTGTGAAGATGAGAATACTGAGTTCATTGCAACCACAACGAATGGCGTCAATCTGGCTATGGTCAGCTGGGATTTTGGGGATGGGGATTTGGTACCCGAAGGAAATACATCCTTAAATATAATTCCTGCTCATTCCAATGGTGGAAGAACAACGGGAACCTATGGTAATCCTATCCACAAGTATGTGACCAGTGGAAGTTATCCTGTTCAAATGCTCGGACGGACCTCCTCCGGCCAGGGTGGATGCCCAGACGATCAAAACAGAGAGGTTTCCATACTTACCAATGTCACCCCTACCCCAGATGCACCGTATTTTATGAAAAGCCTGAATGGGGAGAATGGTTTATGGGTTCCAGAAGATCAAGACGGAAATTCTACCTGGGCTTTTGGCCCTCCCAACGGAACTACCATCAACTCTACAGAACTCGCCTGGGCAACTAACCCTTCCGGAGTTTATCTGGAAAATGATCAGTCATTTATGAATAGTCCGTGCTTCGATATGTCTGCATTTGAAAGGCCAGTAATCGCTATTTCACATTGGGCGGATACCCATTCCGATGATGGCGCTGTCTTACAGTACTCAGTTAATGGAGGTCAAAGCTGGCTGGCTGTAGGAGGATTCATAGGAGATATTGCTACTGGATTAGATTGGTTCAATGCGCAGGGATTAGCTTCCGTACCCGGAGGTCAATCTAACGTTGCCTGGGCGCGAACAAATCAAACTAATTGGTTAGAAGGGAAGCACAGCCTGGACTTTATCCCGGTTTCCCAAAGGAACCAGGTACGTTTTCGGGTAGCGTTTGCCAGCAGACAACGTTCTCCCATTACGAGAGATGGATTTGCTTTTAATGAGGTGAAAATTGAGGAAAGAAACAGAACAATTCTTGTTGAAAACTTTACGAATAATACAGTAAGTAATGCTCAGGCCAACAATCAAAGTTTTCTCACTTTCAGAGATGGAAGTTCAACAGCAGAATTGGTAAAACTGCAATATCATATAGGCCTACCCACGGCTGATAATATTAACAAACAAAATCCAGCTGACCTTAACGCACGAGCTGCCTTCTATGGCCTTACTAACAGCGCTTCTTTAGTCCCCAAAGGGTATATGGATGGCGCAAGTCAGGGTAACTTTTTATCCAATTGGGTGGATAGCTATTTTAGTCTCAGATCACTTGTTTCATCACCTCTCAAAATACAAGTTACCACCCTCCCAACAGATCTAGATAAATTTTCAGTGGAAACTACTATTGAAGCTACAAGTGATATCACTACCGGTAGACTTTCACTGTTCATTGCTGTAATCGAAAAAACTGTTGGCAACGAAGGATTTGTGGTAAGAAAGATTCTGCCTAGTGCTGCAGGAACAGAACTTCAATTACCCATGGTGACTGGCAGTATAGTTACTGTTTCTCCAACCCCATGGGAGGTAATAAACGCTGTTAACCCTCAGGAATTGGCTGTTGTTGCTTTCGTTCAAGATATTGAAACGCATGATGTGTTACAAGCCACCCTACTTCAAAATCCTGCGAATTTGCCAACACAAATTACGGGCTTAGAAAATGAATCAGTTATCACTGATCAAATCTCATTTTTCCCTAATCCCGTAGACCATGAACTTACGATTCAACTTCCTTACCCATCTCGACAGGAAGTGATGGTGAAACTAGCCGACCCCGTAGGAAAAATTGTTTATGACAATTCTATCCCAGCAGGTGAAAAATCCAAAACAATCAATACCCGAAATTTGCCAGGAGGCATCTATCTGCTCCAGATTGAAAATGGAAAGGGAAATGTGGCGTATCGGAAAGTGATGATTGTCCACAACAAGTAATAAGGATTTATTATTAACAAAAAAGCCTCTTCCAAGGGGCTTTTTTGTTGCCCAATTAGGCTCATATCTTCAAAATCAGTTCCAGCAAAATAACCGAATTGAAGTTTTCAATTAATCAAGCTTTTTAGCCCCAAAACCCTTTTTTCTTTTATTCTATTCCTTTTCTAAGTTTCTATGCTTTGCTTAATTTGGAGACGGATTTCCTCCCCAAAAAAAGATACCTAACGTATGGATTTGTTCCTTCAAGCTGATACCTGGATAGCCCTCCTTACCCTTTGCTTTCTGGAAATAATCCTCGGGATTGACAATATTATTTTTATTTCTATTGTCTCCAACAAGCTACCCGATGAGCAACAAAGAAGAAAAGCACGCAATATTGGGTTATTGTTAGCGATGGGTGTGAGAATCTTGTTCTTATTAGGGATAACCTGGATTATCAGCTTTACGGAACCTTTGTTTACAGTGCCCGCCAACTGGGTGATTTCTCATAAAGTAGCCTTTAGCGGCAGGGACCTTATTCTTGGCTTTGGTGGACTTTTCCTTATCGCAAAAAGTACTATGGAAATCAACCATGAGATGGAAGGAGATGAAGAGGAAGATGACGGGTTTAAAAAAGCAGCAGTCACTTTGTCTGGTACTATCGTTCAGATTATTTTATTGGATATCATATTTTCATTTGACTCCATTCTTACGGCAATCGGTGTGGTGGATCACGTGAGTATTATGATTATCGCTGTGATAGTTTCCATCATTGTCATGATGATTTTTTCTGGCCGTATCAGCAGGTTTATCAAAGAACATCCATCCATGGAAGTACTTGCCCTTGGATTTTTAATTCTTATCGGCTTTACCTTGTTTCTGGAGGCGTTACATGAAGAAATCCCTAAAGGATATATCTATTTCGCAGTTGCGTTCTCACTGCTGATAGAGTTTACCAACATCCGTGTAAGAAAGAAAAGAAATAAGAAAACTGCACCCGTAAAACTACACAAGCATTATTCTGAAGAGGAGATGAAAGAAGCCGTTAAAGATGAATAAAGATGATCGCTACCCTATCGGTCCGTTCAATGGCAAGGATACCTACACAAAAGAAGAGCTTACAGCCCTTACTCAGGAAATAGCTAAACTCCCTGCCCGTATCACAAAAGAAGTTGATGGAATGACCAACGATCAACTCGAAACACCTTATCGTGAAGGGGGCTGGACAATCCGCCAGGTTATTCATCACCTTGCCGACAGTCATATGAATGCCTACATCAGAATGAAATGGGCACTGACGGAGAACTCGCCACTCATTAAAGCATACGATGAAAAAGCGTGGGCTGAAACTAGAGAAACCAAACTGGACCCACAGATTTCTCTCGCATTACTAAAAAGTTTACAAGCCAAGTGGGTTGCTCTTATCAATAGTTTCTCTGAAGAGGATTTATTAAGAGAATTCACACATCCGGAAACAAAAAAGAATCAATCGCTGGAGAAAATGATAGCGATGTATGCGTGGCACAGCAATCATCACCTTGCGCACATCACTGCGCTAAAACAAAAGAAGGGATGGGATTAACAAGTCACTGATGTCCTTACCGAAATACACTCCTCCTCGCCTTCTTTTTACAAATCACCTGGAAACCATTTATCCCGCTCTCTTAAGAAAGGTAGCGGATGTGAATTATGTACGTGAAAGAATTTCAACTCCTGATGATGACTTTCTAGATCTGGATTGGCTTAAACAAAATTCAACGCAATTGGTAATCATTTCTCATGGACTGGAAGGAAACACACAACGGGCTTATATCAGAGGAATGGCCAAGGCTTTCTTTAATAACGGGTATGATGTGCTCACCTGGAATTACAGGGGTTGCAGTGAAGAAATGAACAGACAATTGCGATTTTACCACAGCGGAGCCACTGATGACCTGGATGTAGTGGTGCAACACGCAACCAGCAAAAGAAAATATCAATCTATTTCACTGATCGGATTTAGTCTTGGCGGCAATCTCACCCTAAAATACCTTGGAGAGAAAGGAGAAACACTGGATAAACGAATTGGTAAATGTGTCACCTTTTCTGTACCGTTAGACCTTCATAAAAGCTGCGAGACGATATCAAAATATGGTATTTATAGCCAGCGATTTATTAAGAGTCTTAAAAAGAAAGTAATTGATAAATCCCAATTACAACAGGAATTGGACGTTCGCGGAATTAATAAAATTAAAACATTGATCGAATTTGACAATGAGTACACCGCACCGCTTCATCACTTCTCTAATGCCATTGAGTATTATGAAAAATGTAGTTCCATACATTTTGTAGGCAAAATAAAAACGCCAACCCTTATTGTCAACGCTCAAAATGACCCCTTCCTCTTTCCTGCTATTCATAATCACCATGCACTTTTTAGTAATCCTTTTGTGCAATTTGAAAACCCAAGACACGGAGGCCATGTAGGCTTTGCCCTTTTTAATCAAAATGGACTATATTGGTCGGAATTAAGAGCATTGGATTTTATTAGCAAAAAAAATGTTTGATCGTTATTCTATCGCAGCCACACCACAACAACTTACCGATCACTTTTCAGTGGATGTCCCTTCTCATTATAAGAAATATTACAACGCAGGGCCCACCCATTTGCTGCCAGTGATCACACACGACAATTCAGAAGGCGTCTCCTTTTTCTATTGGGGAGCCATTCCGCAATGGATAAAAGATAAAAACATCAGTGAGAAACTCATTAATATCAGATCAGAGACCATAAAAGATAAACCAGCTTTAAGAAAAAAGATGATCCGGTTTCGCTGCATCATTCCCATTGATGGATTTTATTGCTGGAAAAAGATTGGTAAAAAATCAGCCGTTCCTTACAGGTTCTTTCAAAAGAAAAAAGAACTTCTCGCCATGGCCGGGTTGTGGGAAGAGTTTGAAGATGATCAGGAAGAAACTCACCACACTTTCAGTGTGATTACTACTCAATCCAACCAACAAGTATTACCAGTAAGTGAAAGGATGCCTCTTTTACTGAATAAAGAAACGCGAAACACATGGCTTAATAAAGACGCAACTGAAAACGAATTGCTAAGCCTAATAAATATTAAAAACTCAACGGAGCTGGAATCTTATACAGTATCTCCAAGAATAAATTTACTGTCTGCCAATGAGTCTACACTTTTTCTTCCTACAGCACCTGCCGATCAATTCGGAAACCTTACCCTATTTGACTAAAGGTTAAAACCCGTCATCCTCCTCTTCTTTCTTTGCTGGTATTTCTTCCTCCTCCTTTTTCTTATTCTTCACCTTCTTTTCCTTCTTCTTTTTAGGTGTTTTTTTCTTTTTCACCTTGCCGGTGGATGCCGTAGAGTCCGAAGGCAACGGTGGGGAGTCTACTGCGCTTGAGTCACTCTTATCTTTCTTTTTGAATAGATTTTTAAAGAACCCTTTCTTTTCCTTCGTTTCACCTCCTCCTGCATTGGTACCCAGGTTCTTACCACTTTTCTCCTCCAATGCTGCCCGCACATCAGGTAACACAAGCTGATTTCTAAAATACCACATGTAGTTGTCCTGATCTACATTGTATTTTTCCTTGGTCTTTGTAATGGCATAGGCGGAATCGGTACGATCCAAACCTTGTTGGACTGCCACGCTATCAATAACATCTCTCTCCGCCATGATCAGATCAGCACCCTCTTCGAGTTTCAAGGAGTCTGGAATCACCGGATAGACTGGCTTCATTTCCACGGTTTGCATACTCCTCATCTTCTTTCTGTAAGACTCGGGTACTGCGATTAAGTATTTTGTCTTGCTGGCGGTAAGTATTTTTGGAGTAGAGTCCTCCTGAAAGTAGCTGAATTTTTTTCTTAATTCTTCCTTGTCATAGATGTAGGCACTTTGAAAGGCAGGGCAAATCATTCTCTGAGTACAAGAGCTCAGCAGGATAATTGTGCCAACCAATAGAAGCGCTATTCTTATCATTAAACCTAGACCTTCGCAATCAACAAAAATAAGGAATTAACCTCAAGTTATTAGGGGTAGACGGTAATTGCCAAATATAGCTAACTATTTGATTATTAGGCTATAAGCTATTAAGTGTTGATTTTTGACTTTTAGTTAAAGATTTCGTTACCAATTCATAAGATTCCATTATCCAGGATTTAAGGAGCTGATCTGGGATAGAACCGTCCATCTCCACCGTTATCCAGTGCTTTTTGTTCATGTGATAGCCCGGTTGCACGGCAGGGTATCGCTCCCTCAGTTCTGCTCCTACCTCCGGTAAGCACTTCAGGTTAATACTGGTAAATAAATCTAAATCGGTGAGAGCGAACATTTTGCCCATTACCTTATAGACTAGTGTATTCTTATCAAAGGGAAATTCCTCCGTAACCCCTTTCATGCCCATACAGATATTTCTATAGGACTCAATGTTCATTATAGCACACGCCTGAGGATAATATAAAGTACACCCAACAAAAATATCACGATGCTGATTTTATTCACACCATGCATCATTTTGAGGTTGATATTGCTCGGTCTGTTATCATCCTTCCCCCTAAAGAAATACCCTCCTACTTCTCCCAGTTTAAAAAATTCTTTAAACGTCAATTTCTTTTTAGGTTCAGGTGCTTGTGTTTCCTTTTCCATTTTATTTTTAATTATTCGCTGCCAATTCAAGTTCAACCCAATTCCCGTCCTCACGAATGAGGCCAATCAACTCATCTACCGCGCTATCTGAGGGAACATTCTTCTTCACTACTTCCTTTCCTCTATAAAGCGTTATCCTTCCAGGCCCAGAACCTACATAACCATAGTCTGCATCAGCCATTTCACCAGGACCGTTAACAATACAACCCATGATGCCAATCTTCACGCCCTTAAGATGAAATGTCCTTGAACGAATCTTCGCTGTTGTTTCCTGCAAATCGAAGAGTGTTCTTCCGCAAGAAGGACAGGAAATATATTCCGTCTTGGAAATGCGGGTACGCGTTGCCTGAAGTATGGTAAAAGCAGTTTCATTAATTCGTTTATCAGGGCCACAATCTTTAGCTTTTATATAAACACCATCACCCAGCCCATCTATTAATAGACCACCCATATCTGTTGCCGCATACAGCTGCAATTTATCCAGTGGCAAATCCGAATACCTCCTTTGAATGATCACTGGCACAGTACAATCCTTGTTCATTAGTTCAGCAATCAATCTCCTCTGCTCAGCCATTCCATGCTCATTATCAGTATCAATAATCAATACTACAGCAGCATCACCTTTTACCTTTTCAACGAACTTAGGAGTTAAATCTTTCAACATTACCAGAATAAAATTCAGATGTTGTGATCTTTGATCTGATGAGAGATAAGTTTTGGCATCCAAAACAGGATAGGTTCTTTCTTTATCTTTTGCATTCAGCCATTTGCTATAATCACAAATAACACTCAGTGTACCTGGTATTTCAAAATCAACTATCTTATCTCCCACATAAATAAAATCACATGCCATGTCTGTAATCGTCCACTTATCAAGTGGCACGGAATACTGATAGCCAAATGCAAACAATGAAGCAGGTGTAATACTTTCTTTTTTGGAAAGGTCGGCCAATACGCGTGGAACATTCGTGCCTCCCACATTAGCCACCTCATGGGTAATCCTCTTATTGTATTCAAACGGATGGATCGGGTAATGATCAAATTCCGGAATTGCATTCCCTTTTCTTTTCACATAGCGATCTGCCAACATTTGAGCAACCGGCACCTCTGCTTCTGGCTCTTCTGTAAGGGATACCCTAATAGTGTCTCCCAATCCATCTTCTAATAAAGTACCAATCCCAACGGATGACTTAATTCTACCATCCTCACCATCACCGGCTTCTGTCACGCCAAGATGCAATGGGTAGGGCTGTAATCCTTCCTCATCCATTTTTTGTACTAGCAATCGATAGGCCTGAATCATCACCTGCGGATTACTTGCCTTCATGGACAATACGATATCATAGTACCCAAGATCTTCACAAATTCTTACAAACTCCAATGCAGACTCCACCATTCCAAATGGAGTATCTCCATACCTACTCATAATGCGATCCGATAAAGAACCATGATTGGTACCTATGCGCATGGCAGTGCCGTGTTCTTTACAAATAGCAACCAATGGGGAGAACTTTTTGCGAATGCGATCCAGCTCGGCCTGATATTCGGCATCTGTATACACAATGGTCTGAAATTTCTTCTTATCTGCGTAGTTGCCTGGATTAACCCTCACCTTTTCAACAATCTTAGCTGCCAGCTCAGCTGCATTGGGCGTAAAATGAATATCGGCAATAAGCGGGACAGAGTAACCCCGTGCCTTTAACTCACTCTTGATCTCCAGGAGATTCTGTGCGTCTTTTAAACTCGGGGCAGTTATCCTCACATATTCGCAACCCGCCTCTATCATCCTTATGGTTTGCTCAACAGAACCCTTCGTATCCATGGTATCAATTGTGGTCATGGATTGGATTCGTATGGGATTATCTCCCCCCATTGGTACCCCGCCAATATTTACCTCACGGGTCTTCCGCCTGTTGTAAGAAATAAGGCTATTGCAATACTTTTGAATATGGGTGATTTCGGACTTCACAGACAGTTCTTTTTGCAAAGTTAACCCCAAAACGGGACTTATTGTTCAGCTTTTGGGAAGCTAAATATCGCCTAATTGAGGCCTTATTATAAGCTCCTCCACCACACTTTGTGGAGAAAGGGAATATGCCCCAAAAACAGCGTCTGCCACGTCCTGAGGCTTCATAAAACGCTCTGGAGACAGGCCAGAACGCTCCCAACTGGCAGTGTAGGTTGCCCCTGCCATCACTGCGGTCACCCTAATGCCAAATTGCTTCAATTCTTCCCTTAGAACCTTCGAAAAACCCAACAATGCGAATTTAGAAATGGAGTAAGATCCACCATTGGGGTAAGCAAAAAGGCTGGCTACGGAGCAAATTGAAAATATATGCCCGGTCTTGGCCGATTTCATACTGTCCACCAGAGCCCTGGTCAGGTGGTATGCACTATATACGTTCGTCTCGATCATTTTCTCCAAGGCACCTTCTCTCTCCTCTGTGATCAATCCTGGCTCAAAATAACCAGCATTATTGACTAATATTTCTATAGGCCGGTTAAGTGCTAGAATATCCTTTGCAAAATCAGCCTGAGATGAGCGTTCGCTTAAATCAGCAACAGAATAATATAGGTTCACTCCATGATCACCCTCGATCGTCTTCTTCAATTGAACCAAATCCTTTTCATTTCTGGCACAGGTAAAAACATCAAATCCCTCTCCCGCAAATTTCTCGATCACCGCTCTACCTATTCCCTTTGTACCCCCAGAAACAACAATTAATTTTTTCATGCCTTCCTCCCCAATAATTGTATGAAATACTACTTTTTTATGCGTGCCATGACGCCTAAGATCATAGATAAATTATTTTATCTTTGAGCAAGATAGCTATTTAATGAGGTTTTTTAAATGAAGGGATTTGGCAGGTACATGCTTTTTTTGGGAACCCTGTTGGTGCGAAGAGAGTCATTAGGGACTTATTACAAACTAGTATTGGAAGAATGCATTTTAGTGGGTGTCAAATCTATTTTTCTATTCGCACTAGTATCCACATTTATAGGAGCTGTTACTACCGTACAAACTGCATATAACCTGGTCAGCCCTCTCGTACCCAATTATATTATCTCCAACGTAGTAAGAGAAATGACGATACTTGAACTGGCACCAACCATTATGGCCCTCATCTTTGCAGGGAAGGTAGGCAGTAGTATGTCCGGCAACTTAGGCACCATGAGAATTACAGAACAAATTGATGCCCTTGAAGTAATGGGTATTAACTCCACCTCCTATTTGGTGCTACCCAAAATAATTGCATCCATTATGATGTATCCGATGCTTGTCATTCTCTCAGGCGTTTGCGCCTTAGGAGGTGGCTACCTGGTTGGAACGCTCACAGGGATAATTAGTCCGACCGACTATGTGTACGGCCTTCGTTATATTTTCAATGAATACACAGTAACTTTCGCCCTTACCAAAGCACTCGTATTTGGATTTTTAATTTCCAGTATTTCCTGTTTCAAGGGGTATTATACCAAGGGAGGAGCCTTTGAAGTTGGGGTGGCCAGTACAGAGGCGGTAACTACCAGTGTAATGGCAGTACTCATAGCAGATTACTTACTGGCGCAATTACTTTTATGATCGAGATTCAAAACATATCAAAGTCATTCGAGGACAAAAAGGTTATTCAGAACATTAGCGGTACTTTCGAAAAAGGAAAGACCAACCTTATCATTGGAGCTAGCGGAACTGGAAAAAGTGTTCTGTTAAAATGCATTGTCGGATTAATTCACCCCGATACCGGAACTGTTTTTTATGATGGGCGTAATTTTACCGATGCTGACAAGGAAATGAAGGCTGAGGTCCGCAGGGAGATTGGAATGCTCTTTCAAGGCGGTGCACTTTTTGATTCCAAATCAGTGGAGCAAAATGTAATGTTCCCACTCAACATCCTCACCAAAATGTCTCCAACGGAAAAGATAGACCGGGTAAACTTTTGCTTGAAGCGTGTGGGTCTAGAAAATGTAAATGATAAAATGCCTTCAGAAATCTCCGGAGGGATGAAAAAAAGAGTAGGTATCGCAAGAGCAATTGTAAATAACCCCAATTATCTATTTTGTGACGAACCTAACTCCGGACTTGATCCACAAACATCTATTCTCATTGATGAATTGATCAAAGAAATTACAGATGAATTCGATATTACCACTGTGGTGGTTACGCACGACATGAATTCAGTAATGGGTATCGGAGAAAAAATCTTGTTCTTGTTTCAGGGGCAGAAACTTTGGGAAGGATCAAGGGAAGAGATCACACATTCAGGAGTGGAGGAACTCGATAACTTTGTGTTTACCAATAAAGTAATGCAAAGTTTAAAAAAGAAATAACCTTAGTCTGCTTTAGGTAGTTCTATGTAAAATGTCGTACCCGCACCCTCACCTGTCTCAAACCTGATTGTTCCCCCACTTTGCTCAATCCCTTGTTTAGCAATCGCCAATCCTAAGCCCGATCCTGATTTTTTAGTGCTGAAGTGAGGTAAGAATACTTTATCACCCAGCTCTTTATCAATCCCAGCGCCATCATCTTTAAAGCTTACCACACAAGTATCTCGTGTGAACTTAACAGAAACAAGAATATGTATTCTTTTGTCATCCACCCTAGACTGCAAAGCATTCAAAATAATATTTGAAAACACCCTACTCAAAAGCTGATCATCCCCCATTACATAAACCGGCTGATCAGGAAGGGATAATGCAATCTCTCCCTCTTTATAGTCGGCATGCAAATGAACTACGCGTTTTACCAATACAGAAATATCTACTCTCTGAAGTATAGGAGCGGGCATTCTGGCGAAAGCACTAAAAGATGCGGCTATGTCATTGAGTATCTCCACTTGCTGCAAAAGAGTATGGATTGACTTTTTTGTTTTCTCCTCAGAAAGTCCGGTTGTTAATAAGGATCTTTCCATTTGCTGAAGCGTAAGTTTCATTGGCGTAAGTGGGTTCTTCACTTCATGAGCCACTTGCTTGGCAATCTCTCTCCATGCCGACTCCTTCTGTATTCTTGAAATTTCAATTTTACTCTGCTCGAGATTATCTACCATCTTGTTATATTCATTCACCATCAACCCTATCTCATCGTTTGATTTCCATTCCAATGGTTTGTTGGATGCGGTTAGGCTTGTGCTCCGTAGGGTTCTCGTGATAAACTCAAGAGGAAACGTCAGCCAGCGCATTGCAAAAAATGACAAAAACGAAAAGAGTATAAATACAATACAAAAAATGGTAATAATGTTTGCCATCACCCGAATCTGAGTTTTTTCTAAAGAGTAGGCAGATTCAAAAAACGGAAGGCTCAATATGCCTAGTAAATTGCCAGTGTCAGGTGACCGCATCGCATAGTACGAACTGTTGTACCGGAGAGTCCCTATCAGTTCGTTGTTTACAAAAGACTGCTCCGAACCATATACAATTGCTTCCATGGCCTCTCTGTTTACTAATGAAGGAAGTATCCTATCCTCATATATCAAAGGCTGACTTGAAGCCAGCAGCTTACCAGTAGGTAAGAATACTGTCGCGTCTACATTCGCCAACTTAGCAAGGTCTATAAGCTGGTTTTCAAGATCGTTGAGTGACGCCAGGCTATCATTCTTATAATCGTCAAGCAAAGGAGTAAAACGCTGCCCAATGGTTTTTGATTTCTCCTTGTACTCCTCCTTCAGTTGTGTTTCAGCCGAATTACTAATTAGTCCTAAAGTGGTAGCGCTTACCATAAGCAGGGGTAGCACAAAAGCGAGGTACACATACAATTGAATTCTTGCAGAGTAGTTGAGCTCTCTTCGCTGAAAAAAGGTTTTAGCACCATAAATCAAAAGTCCGATTAATATGATGAAAAGTCCGATTATGAAAAGGAAAGAAAAATTGGTAACGACATAAAAATCAGAATATGCCGGTGATGACACTACGGTTATTTCCCCTTGTTCATCTTCCACTCCAACATGAATAAAATTATTTTCAGTGACACCGTCCTCTAAAAGATTCGAATTAGAAAGCTGATCAATCGGGAAGTCCTTTTCGAAATTAAAATCACCAAAGCTGCTGGTAATTTGATTGTTAGAATAAAAGGCATAGCTAAAATCTCGATTCTTAAAGTATTGTATAAATCGGTCATCCAACAATAACTCGGGAAATAAATTTCGAGGTATAACTCTTTTTAAAGACAGATCCAGCACTACATAGCCTGTCACCATATTGAACCGACTGATCGGTATGACCACTAAATATCGTTTGGTCGACTCAGGAGTCGCATTCTTAAGAAAGAAAACACCTTCGTAATTGGTTTTACTTGCCTCTTGCTGAAATTTTGTAATCAGTTCGGTGAAATTTAAGTCAGTGGAATTATCATAAGTATTTCCAGTTGAATTGAACAAATGGATCTGAATGTCATACCTGTCAAAATAAGCATTGAGGTATACTTGTTTCACCTTTTGACGCACCACAGCTTTGCTAAGGAAAGGACTTCCTAGTCGGGTTTGTACAAAAGGGTCAGAAGAAATCCGTTGTACGCTTTCTCCCAGTAAATACTCACCCAGATAGTCCCTGTCCGTAAGAAATGCATTGGCAAACCTAAATTGAGCATTTACCTTTTCTTCCAATACAAACTTCTTAACCGAAAGTGAGCCCAATAATGAAAAAGCAATAATCGCAACAAATATGTATATAAAGGAAGCATACGATGTGCGAATTAGGTTGCGAGGCAGCTTCATCGCACAGATAATAATTAAATAAGTGGTGGATACTATGAGTGGAATCCAATAGCCACGTTGGGTTATCAATGAAAAAGCAAAAAAGATTAGAAATGTAATACCAAGGAGTAAATAAAAATCAACCCTCTTTTTCCCTATAAGGCCCATTGCCAACCGCGCGAATACATGCACCAGCATAAAGCCGCAGATAAAGCCTATAACTATGGAAAGGAATGAGAATATGCGGACTGAATTAAATGAAAGCGTTTGAGTAATGTCCAGGGCAATAGAAGAATTATGAAAAATAGTTTCAATGAATAAATACGGAAGCAAAATTGAGAAATAGCACAAAAGCAAAAGTACAATCACCGCTATTTTCCTCCTGATGTGCTGAAACTCCAATACCCGTCTTGTAATTTTCAATTGGTGATAATTGAGAAACAGATACACTATAGGTATAGCAATACAAATGGTATTTAAGAGCAAATCACCTACCGAGCGATTGTAACTGGAGGACGCAAAATAAGCCGGGTCAAAAAGTGGGATATCAGGAGATGAAAAAAGTACCAACATTAATGAACGGCCTCCGACAAAAAAAACCAGTACAATCAGGAAAGAAAAACCAAACCTTCCTTTCGCTTGTAGCGAAACTACAATCTGATAAACCGCTATGATTAAGAAAAGAAGGCCTAGAAAAACGATCCATAGCATATTGGTATTCACTCCAGTCACCGCCTGAACTGAATCAGCAAGGCTGAATTTAAAAACCTCTTTGCCGTCAACAACGAAGGGTTGACCTGATCCAGAGGGATCATTAATTACAATATCATTTGTTGGGAATATTTTTTTATCCCATCCAGAAATAAGGTACCTGTTATTGATCTTATACCGGTTTTGCAATGGCAATACACCCAGTAAAAATTTATTTGTACCTAGTTGCCATTTTCTTAGCAAGAATATACCTCTGGGCCATTGAAGCAGGCGAACAGAAAAGTCTCCTTGAACAGTATGGATATCAGGTAAAAATTCATTCTTATTCCAATCAAGGACATTGATACTGTCCATTAGAAAAAAGGAATGGCTCACCTGTGACAGATCAATTGTATCCTGAGCAAGTAAAGTGACGGCCTCTCCATCTATTTTATTCACCTCTTCAGTTAGCCGCTGCGTAATCTGTGTAAGAATTTCAGCTTCATCGCTTTCTGAAGTTTCACTGACCAGAAAGCCAATAGCAATCAGAAAGAGCCCGGGAATAAGGAAAAATATCGACCTGTTGAACTTCATTGATTATCGGTAATCAATAAAATTAACGAAAACACAGAGAGTATGCTTACCCAGCGGTAGGGTCGTAACGGATACCCCCAAAGAAATGCAGGAATAAAATACGTGAATACCGGAATGAAAAAGGAGTAAATAGAATTGCTCCCACTACAATTGAGGTTAAATAAACCCAATCCGCAGGATTCCACAACACATACAATGCAATACCGATGGTGGCAAACAAGACTACACTTAATGCATAGCTAACAAACATTGCCCCGAAGTAAAATCCGGGTTCAGGCTCAAATGTAACTCCACAGTTTGTACAGTGAGAATTCATCTTCCAAAAACCTGACAAATCCAACATGGAAGTCTTAAACATATCGCCCTTACGGCACTTGGGGCACTTACCTGAGTACAGGGCGCCTTTCCAGCTCTTTGCGTGCATTAGACTTAGTGGTTTTATACCAAAAAAAGGCAACAGCACCCACAGCAACATAGGGAGCAAAAAACAGGTACATAATTCCAAAATTGATACCTGCTGCTATGCCAGGATCTCCGTTACTCACATTGTTTTCCAAAGTAGCCCTGCACATGGCGCATTGCGCATATGCCCCTGTAATACTTGTAAGAAAGAATGCAATTAAAACAATTAGCGCTTTCATTTTCTATTGATAATAAGGACTTATCATTAGGTACACTATCACTCCGGTTATCGCCACATAGAGCCAGATTGGAAATGTAAATCTAGCCAATGCCCTATGCTTTTCAAAATTACCAGCCAGCGCCCTACTTAACGTAAAGAGCACCATAGGAACAACAGCAATGGACAGCAAAATGTGCGTAATCAGGATAAAAAAGTAAATATATTTTACCACACCTTCACCACCATATGTTGTTGATTCGGAAGTCATATGGTACACGACATACATTGCCAAAAAGACGGCCGACAAGCCCAGACAAGTTTTCATTAAATTTTCATGGAGAGCCAGCTTCTTGTTTTTTACAGCCCACAGAGCAGCAAGCAAAAGCATAGCTGTGATACCATTAATAGATGCGTAAATGGGAGGAAGAAACGAGAAGTCATACCCCTCAATCTTTACTCCGAATAACAAAGCCACGACCATCGGTATGGCTACAGAAAGTACAATTATTAGTTTCCTATAAGGTTCCCTGGGCTCAGGCATCTTAATACTGCTTAAAAATTATTTTTAATTCAAGAATCAATCGATCAATTTCCTTTAATGTAGCATTTGAGTACAATCCTCTAATGTGGGTATCAACATCCACCAATACAATTCTGTTGGATTCAGCTAAAAATACGCACCGTTGCTCTAGCTCATAATCAGCGCCATCCATTAGCAATTCATTTTTCACCGCTGATAATTCATCTCCACTTTTTTTCAACACAATTATATTTGGAGCATCATCACCAAATTCATCCTCAAGCCTGCTTAACTGAAATAATGCATCATCCAACATTCCATTGGATAATCCCGAAGCGAAGAGGACAACTGCTCCTCCAGTCACGTTTACTTTATCTGATTTTACCATGTAAGGCAAAGTAACGTCCAGCTCACAGCCAACAGGCATCTCATCAGCCGTTTGATATAAAACGGGTACATCAAATTCGTTCTTTCCAAAAAAATGTAAAAACAAGAAAATGAGTACCGGAAGGAGCAACGCCAAAAACAAGAACAACCCTTTACGCATCATAGGTAAAATTAGAACAAAAAAAGAAGGCTAAAGTTATTCACCTTAGCCTTCTCTGTGAATATCTATCTAACTCAAAAATTTATTTCCGAGAACTTCATTCCTTCGTAAACAAAGGCTACCAGCATCCAAACTATAAATACCATAGGAATAAGAATAGACCAGAGTAATACTTTTGCTTCATACCGAAGGTGCATAAACTCTCCTACGATATAGGCTGCTTTTACAATTGTCATTCCTACGAAAATCGCAGTCTTAAGGGAGCCGTGTGGCATTGTAAACGCTATCAAAAATTCCAGTGCCGTAAGCACACCAAGTATTCCAGCTACGGTCCAAAGTTTTTTTATCTTCTCTTTATCTGGAGGAAGTACTGTTACCTGAGGTTCTTGAGAATGAGACATGTTATCGCTATTAATTAATTAAACAAGATAAAAGAAGGTGAACACAAACACCCATACTAAATCTACAAAGTGCCAGTAAAGCCCCACTTTCTCCACCATCTCATAATGACCTCTTCTCTCATACACACCTGTAAAAGTGTTGTAGTAAATTAAGAAGTTGAACATTACTCCACTAAAAACGTGGAAGCCGTGAAAACCTGTGATGAAGAAGAAAAATCCAGCAAAATCTGATGGCCCATATTGATTAATGCTCAGAGTTGCGCCAGTCACCTCTTTGGTTACCCAAGCACCATTCACAAAATCTTTAACCAGTGTAGGTGTATCTGTACCCACGATAAAATGAGTCCATTCCCACGCCTGACAAGCCAAGAAGGTAATACCTCCCAACAACGTCCACAACATCCATTTTTCAACCGCTTTCTTATCCATTCTATGTCCTGCTTCTACAGCAAGTACCATAGTGACACTACTCATGATCAGGATGAAGGTCATGATACCCACAAAAACAAGTGGTAATTCTATACCATGTAAAAAAGGCACCGCTTCAAATACCTTCTCAGGTATGGGCCAATATTCAGGAGAGAATGTAAATGCCTCAACGGTACCGGTGTATGCGTCATGCGCTGAGCGAACCAGTCCGTAAGTAATCAGCAAAGCCGAAAAAGTGAATGCATCTGAGAGCAGGAAAAACCACATCATGAGTTTTCCGTAGCTCGCACCCATAGGTGAAACCCCTCCGTCCCAAACGCTTCTTCCTGGTGATACCGTGGTGGCTGAAGTATGTGCCATAGTCAATTTTAGATTATCGATTCAATAATAGAAAGATGAACAAATATAGCCAAAGTCCACCCAAAAAATGCCAATAAGTAGTGCACATTTCTATCTGTGCAAGGCTCCTGGAGTGGATTTTAAAGCGATATGCGGACACCAACACAATGACCAGATAAACCAGTGCGCTGATGATATGGAGTCCGTGAAGACCTGTAATAATGTATAAGAATGACCCTGATGGATTGCCAATAAGGTGGATGTTGTGATCAATCAAATCCAACCATGCCATCCACTGACCCACCAGAAATACCAGCCCCAATCCCATAGTAATGGAAACCAGTACTTTAACCCTATCCAACAGGTCTTTTTTAGCAGCCCAATAAGCCATCTGCATGGTGATACTGCTCACCAAAATAACAGCAGAAGTCCAATACAATGTGGCGGGCAAATCAAAATACAACCAATTGCCTTCTGCCTGACGTACGATATATGCGGAGGTGAGGGATGCGAATAGCATTCCTACACTAGCTACAAAAAGCCACATCGCAAATTTCTTCGGATGCATCGCCAACTGCTTCTTTGGCTCTTCTACAATTTTAAATTCTGATGTCATATCTAACTCACTTTATCCAACAAATACGCGATCTGAACAATAGGCAAATACAAAAAGGAACCGAACATAATACGCAATGCCGATTGACGACTTCCTGTCCTCATTAAAGCGAATGTTTGCGCAAAAAAAGCTGCACCACAAACAGTTGCCACCATGGCCGAATATATTCCAGTTATTCCAAACACGGCAGGAAGAAGACCAAGAGGTATTAAAAACATAGTATAAACCATGATCTGTATGGCGGTGTTTATATTCTTACCTTCCTTGGAAGGCAACAACTTAAATCCAGCTTTTTGATAGTCCTCATCTGCCACCCAGGCAATGGCCCAAAAGTGCGGAAATTGCCAGATGAATTGAATCCCAAAAATGATAAGTGCCTCATGGGTTATTTGTCCGGTAGCAGCAATCCAACCCAATAGAGGCGGCAAAGCCCCAGGAATAGCACCTACGAATACAGCTATGGGACCTACCCGCTTTAGTGGTGTGTAAACAAAACTGTAAAGCACCATTGACACCAAAGACAGAAGAACAGTAAACGGATTGGTGTATATCCAAAGTATCCAAATGCTAAGCACCATGCACAGTATGGCAAATAAGGTAGCTTCATAAGGTGTCACTCTACCCGTGGGGATAGGCCGCTGCATGGTGCGGTTCATCAGCTTGTCCAAATCCTTTTCTATAATCTGGTTGATGCACACGGAGGCGCCTGAAAGGAGAAAACCTCCCAAAGTTACCATGAGCAAAACTCCCCAGTTGATATCACCCCTTGAGGCAAGTCCATAACCAAATGCACAGGAGAATGCTACCAGCAAAGAAAGCCTCACTTTCAATAATTCGATAAGTGACCTCACCTTGGCGATGACCAAAGAAAACCTTGTCAATTCATGTGCTTGCCCTGTAATCATTCTACTTTATCAAACACCAATTTCCCTTCAGTGTTTAGGTTAAAATACATATGCAGCTGAAGCCCAAAAGTAATGGTAGCCAGCACCAAATGAAGAGGTTGCAGAAATGCTGGCACTCCAAAATACGCCATTCCTGTGCCTGTCAATAAGGTTCCCAAAATTAAAATTATTAAGGACAGTGGTAAAGCTTTATTACCTCTAGTTTTCCTTAATAGGTATAATAATATGAGGTGCAAAACCACCACTAACCACGAAAATGAGCGATGAAGGAGGAACGTGTCTCCAGCCTCATCAATCCATCGACCTCTTGGTACAAGAGCCGAAGCAATCTGATCAATCATTTCCCTAACTTTTGTTCCTAAAAAGACCTGAACAAAAAGAGTAACCATACAGGCTATCAGCACCCACTTTAATTTAGCCCCTCCATCTATCAGTTTACTCTTATCATCCGGCTTGCTCAGATCCAACAAATAGAAAAGTATAGCAACAATCACCAGCGCCAGAAACATATGGATGGTTATTGTCCAGTTGGTAAGATTGGTAGAGACCACTATAGAACCAAACCACCCCTGAAAAATGACAGCCAGCAAGGTGATCAATGATAGTATAAATATTTTGGGATGACTTTTCCGTAGCCTAATAGACCTCCAGAATAAAGCGATGATGAACAATCCGATAGCTACGCCTACCAATCTGTTCATATACTCCACCCAGGTCTTCGCAGCATTAAAATCAGCCTCCTCCCGGATGTCCTCATCATTGAGCAGTTGATGAGCCGTTTGATCCATACCAACAAGAGAAAGGTATTTCGCGAATTTCACGTTTTTATTGTGTCTGTATTCGGAGTAAACCTCCTTATAATCAGCAGGCAATTGCTCTGCCGATGTTGGAGGAACCCATTGCCCAAAACATGTGGGCCAATCAGGGCAGCCCATTCCAGAGCCTGTGCTCCTTACGATTCCACCCACCAGGATTAAAAAATAAACAGCAATCAGGGTAGATAAGCATAACTTATAAAATCCCCTGATTGCTGCTTTACTCAATTACTTAGCGTATGCTGTTAATGTTTTTTGTCGTCAACTACGATGGCGTTTTTATCCTCCATCTCTAGTTTTATCAGATCATTCTCATGAGGCAAATTGGACTCTGGTGTTTCAGAGTAAGGCACTGTTTGAGGAATGTAATCGTCTTTCGCTCCTGGCTTGCTATAGTCATATGGCCAGCGGTATACTGTAGGAATCTCTCCTACCCAGTTGCCATGCCCAGGATTGCGTGGTGTAGTCCACTCCAATGCATTTGACTTCCAAGGATTGGCTGATGCAGCTTTTCCTCTGAACATACTGTAAAAGAAGTTGAACAAGAAAATAAACTGGGCAGCGAGTGTAAGGATGGCTGCCACACTTACCAGCATATTCAAATCCGCAAATGAATTAAAAGTCTCAAAGTTTGTCCATGAGTAGTACCTGCGCGGGAAGCCAGCAATACCAATATAATGCATAGGGAAGAACACCAGGTATACACCAACGAAGGTGAACCAGAAGTGTATTTTACCAAGCCTGTCATCCATCATCCTTCCAAACATTTTAGGGAACCAATGATAAACACCTGCCAACATACCAAAGAAGGATGCCGCACCCATTACAAGGTGAAAGTGAGCTACCACAAAATAGGTATCATGCAATTGAATATCTACAGCCGAGTTACCAAGGAATATACCGGTAATACCACCTGAAAGGAAGAATGAAACCAATCCGATGGAAAACAACATGGCCGGTGTAAAGATGATATTACCCTTCCACAGTGTGGTAACATAGTTAAATATCTTCACAGCTGATGGTACTGCGATAATCAATGTTAGTAATGTAAATATTGAACCTAAGAATGGGTTCATACCTGTTACAAACATATGGTGTGCCCATACCACAAATGAAAGTATGGTGATAAATAGTATTGAACCTACCATCGCCTTGTATCCGAAAATCGGCTTACGCGAATTAGTAGCAATAATTTCTGATGTGATTCCCAATGAAGGCAAAATCACAATGTATACTTCGGGGTGCCCTAAGAACCAGAACAAGTGCTGGAATAAAATTGGACTTCCTCCCTGATTAGGTAATGCTTCTCCATTGATATAAATATCAGAGAGGTAAAAGCTAGTACCCATGCTTCGGTCAAAAATCAATAATAATGCAGCGGCAAAAAGTACAGGAAAAGAAAGCAATCCTATAATGGCTGTGAAAAAGAACGCCCAAATAGTAAGTGGTAGTCTTGAAAATGACATACCATTGGTACGCATGTTAATAATCGTGGTGATATAGTTAATACCTCCCAGCAATGAGCTCACAATAAAGAGCGCCATAGCTACCAACCACAAAGTCATACCCAATCCTGAACCAGACATGGCTTGCGGGAGTGCACTTAGAGGCGGATAAACTGTCCAACCTCCACTGGCAGGCCCGGTTGACAGGAAAATTGAAATAAGCATAATGACACCAGAAAGGAAAAAGAACCAGTAGGACAGCATGTTCATAAATCCAGAGGCCATATCTCGGGCTCCAATCTGTAATGGAATCAAAAAGTTACTGAAGGTTCCACTCAGTCCGGCAGTCAACACAAAAAATACCATGATGGTACCATGCATCGTTACCAGCGCCAAGTAAAATTCAGTATCAATTTTACCTTCAGGGGTAATCCATTGACCTAGCATAGGTTTCAACCAAGTAAGGTCAGCGTCAGGGAAGCCCAACTGAAGACGGAAAAGTACAGACATGACGCCTCCTATCAAGGCCCACATCATTCCTGTGATCAAAAATTGTTTGGCAATAACTTTATGATCCTGGCTAAAGATATAATTTGTCCAGAAATTACCATGACCGTGCTCATGATCGTGATCGTCATGGTGATGAACATCTGCCTGCGTGTGTAAATCTACTGTTGCCATTCTATGAGATGTCTTTAATTGCTAATTGATACATTTTGTGTAGTGGCACTTACCGCAGCCTCACTTTCAACGGGTATCCCCGATTTAATCATTGCTACTTCCCTTAATGCCGCTGGTACTTTGGTCAGGTACTCAGGGTTTTGTTTCAACCAAGGTTCCTGTGCTGCTTTCCACTTCTCGTAATCTTCAAGTTCGTCTACCACTACTAAAAAGCGCATTGAGAAGTGGCCTTTCCCACAAATCTCTGTACACGCCATTTCATAATTAAATTCAGGGTTACCAGTCTCATTTCTCATATCCTGAGTAGACTTGGTCGCCACAAATTTAAAATTGGTATACATGCCGGGCACAGCATCCATCTTTACCCTAAAGTGAGGAAGGAAAACACTATGCAAAACGTCTTTCGCTCTTATTTTTAAAAGCACTTCCTTTCCTTTCGGAATGTGAAGCTCAAGAGACTTGAAATCATCAAAAGAGTTTTTATCAGTAAGGTCAAGGCCAAACTCATTGACAGCGTCAATCAGTTTATAGTTCACATCACCCAACTGCTTGTCTTTTACACCAGGGTATCTGGCAGTCCATGCAAATTGCTGTCCAATAACTTCAACTATTTCAGCATCTTCAGAAGCAGGACCGGTAATTTCATTCCATACCCTCAATCCTCGGAAAATTAACAATGCCAAAACAATAGCTGGAATCACTGTCCAGATAATTTCCAACTTGTGACTATCAGGATAGAAAGTTGCTTTTCTGTTCGCATTATACCTGTACTTGTAGGTGAACCAGAACATAACAATGGAAATCAATCCAAAGGCAAGAATAGTAATCCACATGGTCACCCAAAACAAACCATCAGTAACAGCTCCATGCTCAGAAGCTACAGGAAGAACATAGCTATCAAAATGGGCATAGGAATACCAACCAAACAGACCTAATCCCAAAATCAAAAAGATCATGAAAAGATATCCATGTGTATCATTCCCAGGATGTTCACCTTCTTTTGAATCTTTAACAAGGCCCACCAGATTGCCAATCCGGAAAATCATGTAAAGTATGAACAGGACAAGTACTATGCCCAAACCAATAATCAGACTCATCATACTATTTTATTAAGCAATTTCATTAAATATCTTTTTCTCCATCATTAAATGTGATGATTCAAAGCCTCCCCCATCATAGGGTGATTTTTTGCAACAAGCGGCACCTTAGATAAGGCATTTAAGGTTACAAATAAGAACGCTGCCATAAACACCATTGCTAATCCAATTTCCAAAAACCCTAATCCTCCATCGTGCTGCATCACACCTGGGGTAACCATATTGTAAAAATCAAACCAATGTCCTACAATAACGATCGGACAAACCACCTTCAACATTGACATATGTCGTTTCGCATCTCTTGTCATTAATAACAGGAATGGAAGCACAAAGTTTAATATGATGTTGGTGTAAAATATCCAACCGTAAGGGCTGTTGTTGATTCTTGTTACGAAGTAAACCGTCTCCTCAGGAATATTGGCGTAGTAGATCAACAAGAATTGGCTGAACCAGATATACGTCCAGAAAATACTAAAGGCGAACACAAATTTGCCTAAATCATGAAGGTGATTGGCATTCAATAATTTCAAATATCCAGCTTCTTTAAGGTATGCAGCAGTTACTGTGATAAATGCCAGACCAGTTACCCACCAGCTAGCAAACACATACCAGCCCATCATAGTGCTAAACCAGTGTGTATCGATACTCATCACCCAGTCCCAGGCAGCTATTGACGAAGTCACGGCAAATATTACCAGAAACACAGCCGATAATGAACGTGCTTTGGTCCAGTGTGCAGTTCCCCCATTAATATCTTCCGCCAGCATCTCCTTCTTAATCCAAATGAAGAACATGTACCACAAGCCAAAGAAAACAACCAGTCTCATCACATAAAAAAGTGGAAATCCTCCCGCCTCTAGCGGCCAAAAGAAATACGCACTTTTACCATTGATGATGGCATCAAATCCTTCACCCTCAACATATAAATCGTGATGCGTCCAGTGGAATACATCGGCCTTCACAATAAACCACAATACCAACATAAGGATACCCGATATAGGAATCCAATGTCCCATGGCAAGAGCAATTCTTTTAACTGGAACTGACCAGCCCGCCTGTGCTGCGTATTGAATAGCCACAAAGAATAAACCTATGATACCCAGTCCTGCAAAGAAAACATTGTTTTGCCATAGAGATGTGTACACCCTTTTCAACCAAACGGGGCTACCATGATGTTCCTCAGCAACGGCTTCATGGCCTTCTGCAGCAGGAGCTTGTGAAGTGCTGGCTACAAGATTGTCGAGTACTTGTGCTGACGCATGTTCTTCCCCATGACCTGACCCTGAGTTCATGGCCATGAATACACCAAGTATAAAAAGTACAATCCCAACAGCACCAATTATAGCAATGTTCTTTTTTGCTCCAGGTTTGAATTCGTAATTCTCTTCGGCTACCATTTATTTTTTTTCAAAAATTTGAAACTCCTTATTACTTCTTTTGTAAAGTCTTTACGTATTTGGCAATCTTCCAACGGGCTTCAGGTTCTATCTGAGAACCATGTGGCAGCATCAGATTTCTTCCCCAAGTAATCACATGAAAAATATGTCCTTCTGTAATATTCACGTAGGCATCTCCCTTAAGATTTGCAACACCACCAACAAGTCCCTTATCTACACCGTCTATTGATACGCCTGTGGCCACTTTACCATCTCCTTCACCTTTTGCGCCATGACAGTGATTGCAATACACCGTATAGAGTGCCTTTCCTTCAGCGATCATTGCTGCGGTGCTATCCAGTGGATTCTTTATTGTAGCTGCATACTCAAGGCTGTCTTTGCCAATTCTGTAAGGCAACCAACCATTCTTATTCCTCTTTACAGTATGGGGAGCCGGGGCCCTCATATTCATGTTGTTTGGGTTGTACTTATTTGAGTTAAAGTACTCCCCTCTTCCATTGTTTAAAGAGTTCACCCAGGTTCCTGCACTTTCGTCAGTAATCTGTGTAAGTGGTTCGTATGCGACTGAGTGATACATATTGGCTGCGTATTCACGCCCTGGATTATCACCACTTGCAGTACATCCGGCCAACAAGGCTGCTCCCGCTATCGCGATCAAAACTGTTTTTAGTAGTTGCATATTTCGCATCCGCTTTAAAAATTCTTATCGTTAACTTCCTGTGCTCCACTATCTTTCAAAATAGCCCCAATATCTGCTTTAGCCAGTTTATTGGTAGACAAATCAATAGCCATAATGTGCTTATCGTCTGTACTTCTCAAATCAAACTGCTGTGGCCATTTATATGGTTTCATATCGCTTACAATCATGAATGTAGCTACCATTCCAAGAGCTGAAAGTAATACTGTTAATTCAAATGTTACTGGAATGAATGGAGGCAGTGAAGCAAAATTCTTTCCACCAATGATCATTGGCCAGTCATAACCTAGCATCCATATCTGCATAATTAATGCAAGGCTTGTTCCTGTCATTCCAAAAATGAATGCCGCAATAGGCAAACGTGTTTTTTTGTAACCCAGGGCCTCATCCAAACCGTGTACAGGAAACGGAGAGTAGACCTCATGGATCTTTACACCTTTACCCCTTACTTTCTCCACGGCATGAAGAAGAACATCTTCATCATCAAACACACCTAACACAAAATTCTTATTGCTTTCCATGATTGATTAATGCTTTTTTTCAGACGATGACTTAATAATACTTTTTACCTCCGCCATATTGATCACAGGGAAAAACTTGGCAAACAAAAGAAACGCTGCAAAGAAGAATCCGAATGTTAATACATACTCTCCTACATCATACATGGTCGGGTAAAACATCGACCAGCTTGAAGGAAGGTAATCTCTATGTAAAGAGGAAACAATGATCACAAATCGCTCGAACCACATTCCAATGTTTACAACAATGGAAAGAACAAACGTAGAAACAAGGCTGGTTCTAATTTTCTTAAACCAGAACAATTGCGGAGAGATCACATTACATGTCATCATACACCAGTAGGCCCACCAGTAAGGACCGAACATCCTATTGATAAAGGCATATTGTTCTGCAGGCACCTGACCATACCAGGCGATAAAGAACTCAGTAATGTAGGCGATACCTACAATTGAGCCCGTCACAATGATGATGATGTTCATCAACTCCACGTGATAGATGGTGATATAGTCTTCGAGTTTAAATACTTTTCTGGTAATCAGGAGCAAGGTAAGTACCATTGCAAATCCTGAGAAGATCGCTCCCGCTACAAAGTAGGGGGGAAATATCGTTGTGTGCCATCCCGGAACTACAGATGTTGCAAAGTCCATGGATACAATGGTATGTACTGAAAGTACAAGTGGTGTAGAAAGTCCAGCAAGAATCAGAGCAACAGATTCATAACGCATCCACGTTTTTGCACCTCCTTGCCATCCAAAGCTAAGTGCATTGTAAATGGTGGCTCTTGTTTTATTTCCCATTCTCACTGCACGATCACGGATCACAGCAAAATCAGGGATAAGGCCAATGTACCAGAATACCAATGAAACGGTAAAATAAGTAGAGATCGCGAATACGTCCCAAAGCAATGGTGAGTTAAAGTTTACCCACAAAGAACCAAATGCATTAGGAAGCGGCAAAGCCCAGTAGAAACCTAACCACAAGCGTCCCATGTGAATTAAAGGGAAGGTTGCAGCACAAATTACTGCGAAGATGGTCATCGCCTCCGCTGCACGGTTGATGGACATCCTCCACTTCTGACGGAACAATAACAAGATAGCAGAGATCAAGGTACCAGCGTGACCAATACCCACCCACCAAACGAAGTTGGTGATATCCCACGCCCATCCAACGGTTTTATTAAGACCCCACATTCCAATTCCGTTCCATAAGGTCATAGACATGGTGTACACACCAAATCCAAGAAGGACCAGTGAAACACCAAATGCCATCCACCAAAGTTTAGTGGGCTTCCCTTCAACCTGACGGCAGATATCTTCAGAAACGTCACCGACCGTCTTGCCACCGGTAATGAGAGATTCGCGTAGTGATGAGCTTACTTGCATAAAATCGTTATCCGTTTATTTACTATGCGTTAGTTACGTCTTTGTTCTTAATCTTAGTGAGGTAGAAAATATTAGGTTTTACACCAATCTCTTCCAACACTCTGTAAGCGCGTGGATTACCAATTTGCTTATCTGAGCTGTTTGGTCTTTTCTCATCGCGAGTGATCTGCAACAACTTGCTGATCTGGCTCTCCGAATCATTCATGTCACCAAACACAATGGCTCCAGATGTACATGATGCCTGACACGCAGTGACCACATCTCCATCCTTCAATTTTCTCTTTTCTCTCTTGGCTGTCAACTTACCTGACTGGATGCGTTGCACACAGAACGAACACTTCTCCATTACCCCTCTTGATCTTACTGTTACGTCAGGATTCAACACCATACGCCCCAAATCTGTATTCATCGAAGGATTGACTTCGTAGAATTGCTGATTGTCATGGTATTTGAACCAATTGAATCGTCTTACTTTATAAGGGCAGTTGTTGGCACAATACCTTGTACCAATACAACGGTTATAAGTCATTTGATTTAAACCTTCTGTGCTATGCGTAGTTGCAGCCACTGGACATACAGTCTCACAAGGTGCGTTGTTGCAATGCTGACATAACATTGGTTGGAACACGACTTCAGGGTTTTCTGACGCATGCTCAAGTGCTTCGTAATCGCTGATATCAGCGGCATCACTGCTATAGTAACGATCGATGCGCAACCAATGCATTTCTCTGCGGTTGATCACCTCTTGTTTTCCTACAAGGGCAACGTTGTTCTCGACATTACAAGCAACAATACACGCTCCACAACCTGTACAAGAATTCAGGTCGATTGACATCCCCCAATGGTGATTATTGTAGTCGTGCCCTTTCCACATGCTTATGGTTCCTGGATCAACTTTCTCTTCCCACTTGGTGATTTTTGTAAACTCGCGTCCAGCTTCAGGATCTTTCTTGAATTCACTCAATACAGATTCCTGAATCACATTGCTGCGCCCCATGTAGGTCTGATGAATTTGAGTTTGAGCAATCTGGTACGGTTCATCAACAAAAGTTGGCGTCACACCCGTTGATACGCTATAGTTAAGTGATCCATTCGCCATTACGATTAATGGATACGCATTCTGACCAAGGTTTTCTGCTACCTTACCCACTTTGGTTCGTCCATAACCAAGGGCAATACCTATTGTTCCTGGAGTCTGACCTGGCTGAACAAGAGCAGGAAGTTTAACTGACTTTCCTCCAATTGCAATATTCAGATACTGAGTTCTGCCTTCAGCATCATTGTCTACACCGAGGCTGGCTGCATCTTTTTGCGAAATAGTAGCATAATGATCCCATACTGCTTTAGTGATAGGGTCTGGTAGTTCTTGCAACAACGGATTGTTTGCCTGAGAACCATTTCCTACTCCATAGCTTTCATATAAGGCAATTTCAAAACCAGTATTGTTGGCTTTGTAGTTGGCACTCACCGCTGATGAAGCACCGTTTACGTCTCCGGCAAAAGAAAAACTTTCGCCCGACTCACTGCCTACTTCCAATACGCCATCATACAAACACTTATCCCAGAAAGCCTGGAACCCAAGACCTAATGCAGATTGATTGAAGTACCAGTTTTTCCAGTTGTTTTTAACAAATGAAAAGTACTCTACTTTCTGTCCTGCCCACATCAAAAGGCTCTCTTGTGCCTGACGTGTCTTAAATATAGGTGTGATGGCTGGCTGTGAAAGACTGAATGAATTTGCCTTAGGCTCAAAATCGTTCCACGACTCCAAATAATGATGATCTGGAGTTTTGTATGCAGACATAGAAGCTGTTTCATCTTCCGTATAGGAAGTAGAAACGGTCAATGAAATATTCTTTAGAGCGCCACCTAATTGAGCGCCCATTGGATGATCGTATACCGGGTTACAGTTATAGAAAACAACTGCACCTATTCGGCTGGCCTCAGCATCCGCAACAAATGCCGCCATTGCTTCGTCATTTCCCTGACGGAAATTAACAGCTTTGTCAGCCAATATGGTTGAACCATAGCTGTCTAGCATAGCATTGATGCCATTCACCAAAACCTGAACGTCTTTGTCGTTAGAACCACATACCAGCAATGCTTTGCCACGGTTGGCCCACAATTCCTCAGCTGCCTTGTCAAGGTAATTTACCTTATCCATTCCCGCTGAAATAGTAGCATTACCTGCCTTTCCAGCGATGAGGTTGTAAAGCTGCGCCACTACTAAACCTTGCTGTGAAGGTTTGATCATAGTGCGATAGTCAGCATTAGCTCCTGTTAAGGTAAGGTTGGTTTCAAATTGAAAGTGACGGGACATCGTTCTATTGTCCTCGCTGATCTTACGATTTACACTGTATTGTTTGGTAAACTCGATGGGTGACAGCCATGTTCCCAGGAAATCAGCTCCTACACTCACTATCAATTTTGCTTTCGCAAAATCATAAGAAGGAATAAATGCTTTTCCGAAAGAAGCCTCATTACCCTTCAGCATACCATAATAAGATACCTGATCGTACTGCACATGGCTGGCAGTTGGATACTGGGATTTAAATTGCTCAATGGCAGCTTTTGTACTTGGGCTTAAAATTGTATTGCTTACAATTCTAATCTGGCCATTGGCGGCAGCAACCTCCTGTAGTTTTGCAGTAATCTCTTTATCTACATCTTCCCAGCTTGCATTGTCATTGCCTTTCTTAGGTCCACGCAAGCGATAGTTGTCATACAATGACATCACGGAAGCTTCTACCTGAGCGTTGGTTCCACCCATGCTCACTTTAGAAAGCGTATTACCCTCTATCTTAATGGGGCGTCCTTCGCGTGTTTTTACCACTACGCTACAATAGTCTCCACCATTTACGTAGGTGGATGCGTAATAATTAGGAATGCTTGGATCAGCATCAATAGGCTTGTTCACAAAAGGAATTGCCTTTCTAATAGGTGCTTCACAAGCAGCCAATGAGGCCGCTGCAACGCTGAAACCCATCATTTTAAGGAAATCTCTGCGGGTATGACGCGGGTCGTTCTCAACACCAAGATCAACGAATTCCTTATCCGCATGTTTTACAAACGCTGGATCGTTCTTTAGTTGTTGAATTCCTTTCCAGTATGTCTTTTTTGTAATGCTCATACTTATTCTAATCCAAAAATAGAGTCTATATTAATAATGACACTTTGCACATTCTAATCCACCGATGTCTTCCACCTTCATCGCATTGTTATTATGCAATTCAAGAAGGTTATCATAATAGGCATTGCCCTTGGTGTTCAAATCTGTTTTGCGGTGGCAATCGATACACCAGCCCATGGTAAGTAGTGAATATTGTTTTACAACATCCATTTCCTCAATGGGCCCATGGCACGTCTGACATTCTACCCCTGCAACATTTACGTGCTGTGAGTGATTGAAATATGCCAGATCAGGTAAGTTATGAATACGAACCCATTCAATAGGTCGGTTGGTCTCTACGGCCGCTACAATCTTGGCAATCTCAGACTCACCCGTATTTGTTCCACTACGAATCTGGGTATGGCAGTTCATACATATATTAGGAGAAGGAATATTGGCACTGCGGCCTTTCGCTGCTCCGGTATGACAGTATTGGCAGTCAATTTCATACTCTCCGGCATGTACCTTGTGAGAGAAGGCAATCGGTTGCTTTGGCGCATATCCTTGCTGCACACCCACTGCGAACAACCCATCAATAACAGTTTTGAATGATATAGAAGCTACCAGGAAAATGACAATAAAAATAAAGCCGGTGCTTTGTGTAATGGAGCTGAACGTAAAAGGTGAATGTACTACCTCTTTGTCCTCTTCCGTTAATTCTTTTTGGTCCAGGTATCGCTTAAGCGCATTAATGATAAGGCCAAGAATAACCAGTAACAGCACCAGAATAACTACCATTCCAACCAGTATGGCATTCAAATAGGTAGTTGGTACTCCTGCTCCACCTCCTGTAGTTCCTCCTCCAGCAGCTACCACTTCTTCAGGTTTCTCAGCTTCGGCTTTTACATAAGCCAAAATCGACATGATCTGATCATCTGTGAAAGAGGTGAACGATGTCATCAACGTCTTTCCATTCTCCTCGTATACCTTATTAGCATACTCATCTCCGCTGGCAATTACTTTAGAGGAATTGCGGACAAATTCCTTGATCCAATCTATGGATGGAGCCCGGTCTTCAACACCAGCAAGCGCTGGGCCGATAAGTTTTTGTTTTACCCGGTGGCAAGCCTTACAGTTGGCATTAAACAGGGTCTCCCCTTCTGATATTACGCCAGCATCGGATGATATTTCTTGAGCAAATGAAGTAAGACTTAATACGATTAAAAGAGCCGTAGCAAGATTCTTAAATAAACCAGAGATTTGGTGCGTCATCGTGATTCGTTTAGGTGTCCGGATTTATACGGAGGTGCACAAATCTACACTCGTAATGCATTATTTCAAATTTAATTTTACGCTTGAGGGTATTATTTTGAACACTTGATGGTACTTCGTTACCCACCAAAAATTCTGTTTAACTATCAAAGAGATATTCGTCTAATGTACACAATTTAGAATGAATTTAAATAGAATATCCGTGCCATCCCGTCCTTAGCCCGATCGAATACGTAACTGTACTCATTTCCATCACCTTAGGGCTAGGAATTACCAAATCATTTCAGGCTTAGCGGACAATATTCATTAATGGAAGAGAATAAAACTTTATTGACCCCACTCGTTTTGGATTCTGATCATATCTTTTCTCCATATACAGGAATTGTGGAATATTTATGACTTACGGTTATATGAAGTTGGCGCTTGCCTACATTCTAATGCATAAGTCTTTAACCCATTAATCTTTTATACTTGCCTTGCTGCTATTTCCAATACGTTAGTCATGAAGAAGTGGTTCTTGATTACAAAGCTACTTTGCCACGTAAAAAAAATTTTCATTAG
Organism: Cyclobacteriaceae bacterium; assembly: GCA_040216665.1. Taxonomy (GTDB): domain Bacteria; phylum Bacteroidota; class Bacteroidia; order Cytophagales; family Cyclobacteriaceae; genus ELB16-189. The sequence continues at coordinate 162,612 of JAVJOQ010000004.1, forward strand.
TATAATCTTCAGTGCGCTATTATCAGGGCTCAAAAACTTTATCATCTCCTCCTGTAGGACTGAAGGGTGTGGCACTTCAACTTGTCATTAATAATAGCCCTCTCTTTAATTGCTTTTAGCAAAGTGTGTCTGGTTCATTACCTGAGTTTCAGTAAAAAAAGGGCCATAATCGCTCTGAAACTGGGATTTTAAACAAAATTGTATTATATTAAGAGATATTGGGAAGAGTTAAACATTTTTTTAACTCCATATGCCTCTCCGAATTAGGGTATTACATCGATCATAATCCAGGTTTCAAAGGATTGCACTTTAGGAGAGTACGCACCTGGTAATATTAATAAGCGATTCAGAATTATAAATACCTTTGAAACGCATTTATGTTTTTATGAATGCTTTTTCAAATCGTATTATTTAAACAGTATATCCAAGTATGCAAAGTGCAACAAGTAATTCAAAAGCCCCTAAGATGGCTTTTGATAAAACAGAATCCTTAATAAAAAGAAGGAAGGCCTCCGTGGCTAATGGTGTAAGTGTGTTTGTACCCACATCCGTAGTGAGCGCTAAGGGTGCGACAATTATTGACGCCAATGGAAATGAATTGATTGACTTTGGTGGGGGGATTGGCGTGGTTAACGCTGGACACTGTCCAGAGCCCGTTGTTAAGGCCATTCAAGAGCAAGCCGCCAAATTGATTCATGCTGGCTTCAATATTTCAACCTACGAGGCATACCTGGATTTGAGCGAGAAATTGGTGGAATTACTTCCACATGGCGAAAAAACAAAGGTCATGCTCACCAATACAGGTGCCGAAGCAGTAGAAAATGCGATCAAGATTGCACGACAGGCAACCAAGCGCCCTGCCATACTTTGTTACAGTGAAGCTTTTCATGGCCGCTCGTTGATGGCCATGACATTAACATCGAAGATTAATTACAAATTAGACTGCGGTCCTTTTGCACCCGAGGTATACCGGCTCCCTTTTCCAAATTTCTATCACTATGGAAAAGGAATGACGGAAACCGATTTCGCAGAACAACAGCTTGAAAAATTATATGATGCTACCCATCACTTGGTTGATCCAAATTCAGTCGCTGCAATAATTATTGAGGTGGTACAGGGCGAAGGCGGTTTTAACGTTACGCCTAAGAGCTACTTAGAGGGCCTTCGTGCATTTTGTGATGAATTTGGCATCATGCTGATATTTGACGAAGTCCAGAGCGGATTTTGCCGGACAGGTAAATGGGGGTCCTATGAGCACTTTGGAGTGACCCCTGATATCTCAACATGGGCAAAGTCGATGGGATCAGGAATGCCAATCGGTGCGGTCATCGGTAAACAAGAAGTAATGGATGCTGCTGCTCCTGGAACAATAGGCGGCACCTACCCAGGTAATCCGATTTGTTGCGCTGCGGCTTTGGCCACTATAAAATACATGGAGGAAATTGACCTCAATAGTAAGGCCATGGAAGTGAGTAAGATCGTCACCAAACGGTTTGAGAAACTTAAAGCAAAATGCCCAGCAATAGGTGACGTAAGAGGACTTGGAGCAATGCAAGCCATAGAGTTTGTGGAAAACAATGATCCAGGCCAACCTGATGCGGAAACACTAACACAACTAACTAAAGCTTGCCTCAAACGCGGCTTAATATTAATAAGCGCAGGGACGAATAAAAACGTACTCCGCATGCTCAGTCCTTTGGTAATCTCTCATGAGTTGCTCAACAAGGGATTAGATATAATCGAAGAGGAACTTTTAAAAATAACGAACTAGATGACGCCATTTTCTATAGGAGGAATACAAATGCACGTTTCAGCAAGTCACAGCAATGTGCCTATCATGAAACATAAAATAGATGTGATGATGTCAGTCTATCCATGGGTTCAAATGATCATGTTTAGTGAACTTTGTCCCCATGGGCCGCTTACTTACAATGCCATGGAGTTTCCAAATGAAACAGAAAAGGAATTCTGTGAGATTGCCAAGCGATATGGTATTTGGTTAATTCCCGGTACCATGTTTCAAAAAAAGAATGCTCAAGTATACAATACTGCGAGTGTAATCAACCCCCAAGGTGAGGTGGTAGGAAGGTACGATAAGATGTTTCCCTTCTACCCTTATGAAGTTGGTGTGACCGGTGGAGATGAATTTTTAATTTGGGATGTACCCAAAGTAGGGAAATTCGGTCTGACCATTTGTTATGACATGTGGTTTCCCGAGACTTCACGCACACTTGCGGTCAATGGCGTAGATGTAATTCTTCACCCAACGCTTACGGCCACTATTGACCGTGATATTGAACTGTCACTCGTGCAAGCTACTGCGGCCATCAATCAATGTTTTATTTTCGACATTAACGGACTTGGTGATGGCGGTACAGGCAGATCTATTATCTGCGGCCCAGACGGAAGAGTACTGCATCAAGCCAGTACAGGCGAAGAGCTTATTCCAATTGAAATTGATATAGAAAGAGTGAAGCGCAGTAGAGAAATGGGTGTGCTTAGGCTTGGTCAACCTCTTAAAAGTTTTCGTGACAGAAGGGTTCGATTTGACATTTACCAGGATGGCGCTCAGCTTCCATACCTTAATACTCTTGGTAAGCTGCATAAACCAACAAGATTTGAACAAATCAAGGAAGTACTTCAAAACGACACACCTATCACAGATGGCAATGTCTTGCAATCGTGGATAAGCAAATTAAAACTGTAAAAAAAGTTTCACTAAAATAGATCACAATGAAAGCCTCAATAAAACATGCGAAGAAAGAAAAACCAATGAACCTTAAGCACTATGTCAATTGGTTTGAGATCCCAGCTTTTAACTTCGAGAGAGCTGTAGCCTTTTATAATCAAATCTATAACAACACAATGGATGCTACTGAGATCAATGGGTATTCGATGGCTTTCTTTCCAGCAAAAAATGGAATTGGAGGAGCAGTGGTAGCGGGTGAGGGATGTACTCCAAATACTACCGGACCATTGCTATACCTTAACGGAGGAAAAGACCTTGATGTGGTTTTAGCCAGGGTGGAGCCAGCGGGAGGTAGAGTTATCATGGCCAAAACACTTATTAATGATGCAGTTGGGCATTTCGCTTTGTTCATGGATACAGAAGGAAACAGACTAGCGCTGCATTCCAAGAATTAATTCAAGAACCAAATTGAAATTACTAAATCAATAAATGCAGAAAGAATGAAGGTTGCTCAGAGTGGGAAAAATAAGAGAGATTTGATATCGGGAAATTATTATAATATTGGTCAGCTACGGACAGAGCTTTGGACTGAAATGAAGCTTCAAGCTTACCATCTTGCTCGGAAGAAAACCAAGGAGGAGCAAGACGAAGCCAAGCTTCAACTCAACAAGCTATTGAAGACGCTTCGTGAGGTAGAACAGTATTTTGCATTCCCCGGCAACGCAACACTCAACGTCATTCAGGATTTTGTAAAGCACGATGAATTTCAAATTCTAAAAAACTCAATTAAAGAAATACTTCGGTTATTGGTAAGTGAGGAATATCGCCATGATTCCAATCTATTCTCTTTTGCAACTTTATTGAAGGGAAAGGAAAATAAGAACCTACCTGAAGGGAAATCTAAACACAGATATTTTGAGGTACTCTTTGTAGATAACTTGACAGCCAGGGAAGAACATACAATCGCAAAAAAAATAAGCGATATCAGAGACCCTAAAGAGTCTTTTGCCTACCACTTCGTCTTTGCAAAATCCTTTCAGGACACACTAATTGCATTGATGGCCAACCCCAATATACAGGCCTGTGTAATCAGGTATGAGATCCCATTCAAATCTAAAAATGCGAGAGGAATCCTAAAGCCGTTCCTCGCCCACTTATTGAAAGATGATTTTGAAGATTATGCAGAATATGATCTCGGGATTTTACTAGGGCAAGCCATCAGAAAGCTAAGGCCTGAGCTAGATATCTACTATGTTACGGATAATGCTGTCAATAGTCTGCCAGACTCAGCATTAAAAATATTCCAACGTATATTTTATAGGAAAGAAGACGCACAGGAGCTACACCTTAGCATCATTAGAGGCATCAAGGACAGGTACGAAACCCCTTTCTACACTGCGCTCAAAGAATACAGTCAAAAACCAACAGGTGTTTTTCACGCAATGCCAATCTCGAGAGGAAACTCCATTTTCAAATCCAACTGGATAGATGATTTTGGGGATTTCTACGGAAGAAATCTGTTTTTAGCTGAGACCTCCTCCACTACTGGTGGACTTGATTCTCTTTTGCAGCCTACAGGACCACTCAAGAAGGCACAGGAGTTGGCTTCAAAAGCATTCGGTTCTAAGCGCACTTACTTTGCAACTAACGGAACCTCTACCTCTAATAAGATTGTACTTCAGGCACTTGTTGAGCCTGATGATGTGGTGTTGATTGACAGAGACTGTCACAAATCTCATCACTACGGGATGGTGCTTTCAGGTGCTTATGTAACCTATCTGGATTCATATCCACTACAAAAATACTCCATGTACGGTGCTGTGCCACTCAAAGAGATTACGGAAAGACTGCATGTACTTAAAAAAGCTGGTCGCTTGGACAAAGTCAAAATGCTCTTGCTTACAAACTGCACCTTTGACGGTTTGGTATACAATGTGGAACGGGTGATGGAAGAGGTACTGGCCATTAAGCCTGACATGATCTTTTTGTGGGACGAGGCTTGGTTTGCCTTCGCAGCGTTTACAAATACTTTCAGACAACGCACAGCAATGTATGTTGCAAAGAAATTAAGTAAGAAGTATAAATCAGAAGAGTATAAGGAAGCATATAAGGAACATTTGGCAGCGCTTAAGAAAAAAGGAGGTGACCAAACGCCCAAGATGCCGAATCCTGAGTTAGCAAAAATAAGAGTGTACTCCACACAGTCCACTCACAAGACTTTATCTTCTTTCAGGCAAGGTTCGATGATTCATATTTATGATGAGGAATTCGAGCGCAAGGTGGAAACATCGTTTCATGAAGCCTACATGACACATACTTCTACTTCCGCTAACTACCAAATTCTTGCCTCGCTTGATGTAGGACGAAGACAAGTTTCTTTCGAAGGCTATGAATTAGTAGAAAAGAGCATAGAGATGGCCATGCTGATTAGGGCCAAGATCAATGACCATCCTAAACTGAGAAAGTATTTTAAAGTAATGACGGTCAAAGATATCATTCCTGATACCTACCGTCAATCGGGTTTATCTGAATACTATCACCCTGACCATGGCTGGCAACGATTGGAAGAGGCCTGGTCCAATGATGAATTCGTTTTGGATCCTACCAAAATAAACATTCATATAGGCAACACAGGTGTAGATGGTGATACTTTCAAGAACAAGTACTTGATGGATCAATTCCATATTCAGATCAATAAGACTTCCAGAAATTCAGTTTTGTTCATGACAAACATTGGAACGACAAGAAGTTCAGTAAGCTATCTTATCAGCTCGCTTTTGAAAATAGCCGAGCAAATCGATGTGCAGTTTGATGCCCTGAATCCCGAGGAAAATAGAATCTTACAAGACAGAATTTATTCACTCACTGAACAGGCGCCTCCCCTACCAGACTTTAGTTACTTCCACGACTCGTTCAGAGCTGTGGCGGGTATTCCAGGTGGGAGGATGCGCGAGGCCTACTTCCTGGCTTACCAGGAAAGTAGATGTGAGTACGTTAAGCTTTCTGCTTGTATAGGATTGCTATCCAAGGGAAGGCAATTGGTTTCTGCAGCATTTATTATTCCCTATCCTCCTGGATTTCCCGTACTAGTTCCGGGTCAAGTAATGACCGAAGAGATTCTTGATTTTCTAAAGGCGCTCGATGTGAAGGAAATTCATGGCTACAGACCCGAACTAGGCTTTAGAGTATTTACCGAAGCCGCACTCAACCGTCAACAATCAGGCACAGCCTTGATGGGTGCAGCCGCTGCGATGAGTGGAATGGGTGGAAATGGAAGCAGAAAGAAAAAATCTACTAGCACCAAAACGACCAAGTAATTTAGGGAGTCATATAGCCAGAGAATACTATTCTCTGGCTATCCTATTTTGGGCATATGGCCCAGGTCTTTTAGTATGTAGAAATACACTATTATTAAACTCCATATCCTTTTATGAAGGAAACAAGTATTCGTGAACGTGCCGCTCTAAAAAGAGGGATTGGCAAAGTGGGATTCTTCTGTCTCGCCTTTGGCGCCATGATTGGTGTGGGTTGGGTAACCGCTATGGGGCCATGGCTCAAAACAGCCGGGCCTATTGGCGCGAGCATAGGTTTTGCGATAGGTGGTATTCTCATGTTGTTTATAGGGTTTTGCTATGCCGAAGTTACCGCTATGCTTCCGGTCTCAGGAGGTGAGGTCGCCTATGCCTATAAAGCTTATAATAGTTCTAAGTCATTTATTGTTGGATGGTTTTTATCCTTTGGATATATATCTGTTTCAGCATTTGAGGCTATTTCCATTGGGAAAATTATGAGCTACTTATTTCCATCCATTGACAAATGGCCGCTCTATTCCATCAATGGTGACCAAATATTTGGCAGTCATTTATTACTTGCTTTGCTCTTTGTGTCGCTAATTACTTTTGTAAACTATGTGGGTGTGCAGGGCTCCATGCGATTTCAGGTTTATCTTACTATTACTTTTCTTCTCATCGTATTTTGTGTGGTGATTGCTGGCTTCTCTCAAAGTAGCATCAGTCACTTACAACCTTACTTTATGGAAAATAGTGATGTAGGAATAATAGGTGGTATCATAGGCGTGTTTGCCACCGTGCCTTTTTGGCTTGTTGGGTTTGACACCATTCCACAAGGGGCGGAAGAAGCGAAAGAATCCGTCTCCCATCGAACCATTGGATTGCTAATTCTAATATCAATTATCGCAGCCGTACTATTCTATATCCTGTTAATTATAGGAACAGCCATGGTTGGCAACTGGCAATCATTATTAGATGAAGAACTGCTTACTGCCAAGTCTTTTGAATTGGCTTTTGGATCGCAATTTATTGTGAATGGAATTCTGGTTGCCATCATAATTGGACTCCTCACCAGTTGGAATGGATTCTTTTTAGCTGGATCTCGAGTACTTTTTGCTATGGGGCGAGGTAGAATTATTGCCCCCGCTTTTGGAAAATCACATCCCAAGTATAAAACACCTTATAGGGCTGTCATCTTTAGTGGTGTTGTTACCATGTTGGCTGCTTTTTTAGGAAGGGGCGCTATGATTGCTTTCGTTGATGTAGGATCTTTTTGTATTGCGGCAGCATTCCTTGGTGTATCTTTTTCCTTTTTGAAACTTAGGAAGTCGTTCCCCAATCAGCACCGCCCCTATAGGACACCTGGAGGGGTCATCATGGGATATATTTCGATAGTTGGATCAATTCTTATTTTACTTGCCATCACATTGCCAGGAAGCCCTGCTGCATTAAAATGGCCGTTGGAATGGTTGATTCTCATCGCCTTAATAGCATTAGGAGTTCTCTTTTGGATGATCTCAAAAAAAAGCCGTGATGCTACTACCAAAGAGGATCGAGATTATCTTATATTAGAAAAGTTTAAGTAAGAGTTGAAGAAATTTAGTAAGTGTTCAAGAAATAAAGCAGACTCATGAAAAAGAAAAGTGCAGCAAAAAAGAAATCACCGGCAAAACGTAAACTGAAAAAGGTTGTGAAAGCAAAAAGAAGTGCTAAATCAGCCAAGAAAGTTGCCAAAAAGAAAGTAGCACCAAAGAAGAAGTCTGCTAAAAAGAAAATAGCATCGAAGAAGGTTGCTAAAAAGAAGGTTATTAAAAAGAAAACTGCAAAGCGTGGAGTACCTGTACTCAATGGTATCTCCGATATCAGGCGCTTTTTCTATCGCAATGAAACACCTGTATATTTTATTAGCGCTACTAATTTTAATCTTTTGGGTGCGGATGAATGGATCAAAGGATTCAAATTTATTTGTTATATAGAATGCTTTGACGGATTGCATCCTAACGTTTTCTCACCAAAAGAAGAACTGCCGCACGAAGAGTTTCAAAGTATCGAAGACATTAACAATTATCTTCTTGAACACAAGGAGGTAGTAGACTATATCAAAAGCCGTGGGCCCAAAGGAAAAGCGTTATTTCTGATGTTTGATGGACGCACAGAAAAACTGGCTAAGCAATTGGGATTAGAGGTATGCTTTCCCCCTGCTAAAATGCGCACGTTCATGGACAATAAGGTAAACACCAACAGGATCGCAGAAAAAGCGGGTGTTCCCTGTGTCCCTTATGTGCTGTCAAAAGTAAAAAGTTATGCTCATCTGAACGAAGTAAGTAAAAAGAAATTAGGAACGGATCTTGTCATTCAAACACCATTTGGAGATTCTGGTCACACCACATTTTTCATTTCCAACGAGAAGGAATGGGAAAAATACGCTGACGAGATCGTGAAAGAAAAGGAAGTGAAAGTGATGAAGCGCATTAACTGCCGCGGCTCTGCCATTGAAGCTTGTGTAACACAGCATGGAACTATAGTAGCCCCATTAATGACTGAACTTGTAGGCTTTAAAGAATTAACTCCCTACAAAGGTGGATGGTGCGGCAACGAGATATACGCTGAAGCGTTTACACCAGCCATTCGTGCTAAAGCACGAAAGTACACACAGTTGTTTGGCAATCAATTAAGAAAAGAAGGTTACAAGGGATACTTTGAGCTTGACTTTCTGATCGATCAGGACAATGGTCAGGTATATTTAGGGGAGCTTAATCCGCGCATCACAGGTGCCAGTTCCATTACAAACCATGCCGTGTTTGCCTTGTCTGATATGCCGTTGGTTCTTTTCCATATGTTGGAATGGATGAAGCAACCCTACAAGCTTAATGTGAACGAAATCAACGGGCGTTGGTTTAAGAAAGAGAATATTGATTCCTGGGGACAGTTGGTGATAAAATATACGGAGAAGAATGTGCGCATTATCACCCAAGCGCCACGCTCTGGAATTTACATCATGAATCCTGATGGTACTATTAAGTTCTCTCGTATGGATACACATAGAAGGGCTGTTGAAAGAGAAGAAGAAGCATTCTTTTTGCGAATCAGCAGAAGCAATGACTACTTCTATGAAGGTGCTGATATGGGTATTCTTGTAATGAGAGGCAGACTAATGACTGATGACTTTAAATTAACACCACGGGCTGTCTCCTGGATCAATGCGATTAAGCGGTCTTATGCTTCTCAACCATTCACTCCAGTAGGTCCAGTTAATACCGAAGCTATGGAAATAGGTGGATTTAAGATGATGTAGTCTGAATGCTGGTATCATTCGGTTGTATACACGAAGAAAAGCCTGGGGAAAAGTGGAAAGCGCTTTTTGAGAGAACTTGGCCGCACTACAAACTCTGGTTTTTATCTGATGGGTATATGGCTCGCAAGGGCTACCTGACCTCCTATTCAGAATTTCAAAATCACATGCCTGAATTGGTGCCCTTTTATGAAAAGCTCATTGAGCTGGCTGGTGGTGGTGATTTGGAATCAAGATTTCTCAGTATGTATTGCCCGCCTGCTTATATGTCGGGGTGCTCACAGGTAGCATGGACCAGGGATAGCAACGCGCTCATTCGCAACTACGATTACAGCTTCAAGTTGTTCGAAGGCACCATGCTTTATACCAATTGGCTGCAACCTATTATTGGTGTAAATGATTGCACATGGGGATTACTAGACGGCATGAATGCGAGCGGACTTGCGGCATCTCTCACCTTTGGCGGACGAAAAGTTGTTGGGGAAGGCTTTGGTATCCCTGCCATCATCAGATACATTCTGGAAATTTCAACAACAGTTGAAGAAGGGATTGCCATCTTAAATCGGGTGCCTGTACACATGGCCTATAATGTGTCACTTATCGACAGCACTGGAAACTATGCAACAGTTTACCTTTCGCCCGATCGCGCGCCTATTGTTGTAAAAACACAAGTGGCAACCAATCATCAGGTAGAGGTAGAGTGGGGCGATTATGCCACCCTTACCGGAACAATAGAACGTAAAAGATATTTGGAAGAAATGGTCTCCTCTCCTTTCGAGACTGAAGAGAGTATGGTCAAACGTTTTCTACATCCTCCGCTGTACAATACTAACTACCACAAAGCGTTTGGAACCCTGTATACTATTATATACCGAGTGAATGCCAAGACCATAGATGTGTTGTGGCCAGACCAACAAATCTCACAATCCTTTGATTTCTTTAGAGAAGAGAGAATCGTGCCGCTGATGACTAGCGCAAGAAAAGGACTTGTGTTCTAAGAAACTTATGGGATAAGTGACTAAAAAAATTATTTCATTACCTATTCAAAGTAAAACGAAATGATAATCGACATTCATACGCATATCAATAATTATCATGAAGAGAGGGTTGTCTCTCTGGAGGACTGTCTTGATAAATTGTCGGAGGCAATGCTTGAAAACAAGGTAGATTATTCACTAGTGCTTACATCTTACAAAGTCAACGAACACAGGCCAAGCACAAAAAAAGTGGTGGAAGCCATAGAAGGCAGAGACAACCTTGGTGTAGTGGCGGGCATCAGTTACTTAAACTATGACCATAGAGATTTACGAGAAATTAGTGAGTATCTTGAAAGTGGGCTTATCAAAGGTTTAAAACTCTACCCTGGATATGAGCCCTTCTATCCCAATGACAATAGACTAAAGGTAGTTTATGATATGGCAGTGGAGTATGATATCCCTGTCATGTTTCATTCGGGAGATACCTATTCGCCTACAGGTAGGGTAAAGTATTCTCATCCGCTCCATATCGATGATATAGCTGTCGATAATCCTGACTTAAAAATTGTTATTTGTCATGTAGGCAACCCCTGGATAAAAGACTGTATGGAAGTCGTCTATAAGAATAAGAATGTTTTTGCGGATTTTTCAGGACTTGTCCTAGGTGATTTTTCAGATAAGTTTGAAAAATATATGAAAAAAGAGCTAGAGGAAATGATTACTTACGCTGGGAATCCACGGTATCTTCTGTACGGAACAGATTGGCCCATTTCAAATATGAGTTCGTATCTTAATTTTATGAAGCAATTAGACTTACCTGAAGAAAAAAAAGAGTTAATACTCTGGAAAAATGCGGCTGAGCTTTTTAAAATTGACGTCAGCAAATTCTAGCACCATTAACTTTGCTGTCCGTAAAGTTTATGATATTTAAAGTCAATCTACACCGTTTATCATGGCATTCTTTCTGACGTTTTCCAACCCAACCTCCTAAGTGAATGAAGCAGATCTCCCTCTCAGCATTTTCTCTCCTTTTATTACTTTTCCAAGTGGGCCAAATAGATAACTGCTTCGCCCAACGTCAGCCTGTACTAAATCAAATCGATGTACCCCACGATTATTACTTTAGGGAAATGTATCTCCCCCAACTCACTACAGGCCCCAGCTATGTCACCTGGTCTCCTGACGGAGAAGAGGTAGTCTACAGCATGGCAGGTTCGCTATGGCGCCAAAAGGTTTCGGAAACTACCGCCACACAATTAACGAACGGGCCTGGTTACGACTATCAACCGGACTGGGCGAGTGATGGTAGTTCCATTGTATTCACCCGATATTCAGGCAAAGCATTGGAATTACAAATACTGGACTTATCGAATGGCAAAGTGATACCACTTACCGTTGACGGAGATGTGAACCTCGAACCCAGGTTCTCTCCTGATGGCTCACAACTTGCTTTTGTTTCTACCAAAAACACAGGACACTTTAGAATTTGGGTAGGCACTTTAAAAAATGGTAAGTTGGAAAGCAGGCCACTTTCCAATGAACGTGAAACAAAAACACCAAGATATTATTATAGTCAATGGGATCATCAACTCAGTCCTTCCTGGTCACCCGATGGCAAACAATTGGTTTTTGTTTCCAACCCCGATAACATATATGGAACTGGATCAATTTATACCTCATCAATAAGCGACCCCAATCAACTTACATTGATCCAAAAAGAAGAGACCTCATGGCGCACAAGACCTGATTGGTCTTCAGATGGTAAAAGGATAATTTATGCTTCCTATTTAGGAAGACAATGGCATCAATTGTGGATCACAACTGCAAAAGGAAAAGGCGATCCCTACCCAATGACTTATGGAAATTTTGATAACACCCATCCACGATGGTCACCTGATGCCAATCGAATTGCCTACATATCCAATCAGGGAGGCAACACTGCATTATGGATCCAAGAAGTACTGGGCGGAAAAACTTATCCTTTGCTCCTACAAAAAAGAAATTACTTAACACCTCACTCCAACCTTACACTTAGTGTTGTAGACCAAAATGGAAAGGAAGTAGCAGCGAGGGTTTCAGTAACTGCATCGGATGGTAGAAGTTATGCACCAGACAATGCGTGGATACACGCAGACGATGCCTTTGACCGAACTAAACAAGGTTATGAAAACCACTACTTTCACACGGAAGGCACTTCCCAACTTACTCTTCCAATTGGAAAGGCTACCGTTACAGTTTATCGCGGTCTGGAAAATGCTATTAATAATCAAACTGTTGATGTTACTAATGAGTCCGCCAATATTCAGATAACTATATCTCCCCTTTCCCTACCCGAAAACTGGAACAAGCAATGGGTAAGTGGTGATGTGCACGTGCACATGAATTACGGAGGGCAATATCTCAATACTCCTTCCGGACTTGTTGCACAAGCCAAAGCAGAAGATCTTGATATCGTTTTTAACACGATAGTCAATAAGGAGCAACGTATTCCTGATATGGATTACTTCTCTACACAACCCGATCCAGCTTCTACCTCTGACGTTTTAGTGGCCCATTCTCAGGAGCACCATACTAGCTTTTGGGGCCATCTAGGTTTATTGGGTCTTAACGATCATTATCTCATTCCTGGGTACTCTGCTTATCCCAATACCGCCATTCAAAGCGCACATCCATCTAACTCCGTGATTGCTGACTTGGCTCATGAACAAAATGCGTTGGTAGGATACGTACACCCCTTTTATGATGCTCCAGACCCAAGCAAGGAAAGTATTAGCAATGCACTGCCCATTGATGTGGCTTTAGGCAAAGTAGACTACTACGAAGTGGTTGGGTTTAGTTGGCACAGGCCAAGCGCAGAGGTATGGCATAGGTTACTCAACTGTGGTTTTAGAGTAAGTGCCGCAGGAGGAACTGACGCAATGACCAACTATGCTTCATTGCGAGGTCCAGTAGGTGTAAATCGCACTTATGTTCAAATGAATGACCTACCTGGTGACCCATCTCAAAAAGAAGCGGCATGGCTAAAAGGATTGAAAGAAGGCAAAACGTTGGCTACAAACAGCGCCCTTTTGCACTTTGAAGTAAATGAAAAGGGGCCTGGATCTGAAATTCAATTGAAGGGCAAAAAGGTTAAAGTTTCTTACAAAGGGTTCATGAGGTCTATTATTCCCATGGATCACCTTGAAATAATAAGTAACGGAAAAGTATTAAAAACGATTGACCTGAAAGGGGACAAAACATCTGCAGATATCTCTGGAACCATTACCATTGACAAAAGCTCGTGGCTGTTGCTTAGGGCATGGAATGATGAAGCAATGCCAGCCATTCAGGACTATTACCCTTATTCTACCACCGGACCCGTCTATTTACAGGTCAATAACAGCCCCATTCATTCGGCTGAAGATGCCCGTTATTTCATTCAATGGATAGACAAAGTATACGAATCCGCAAGTAAGCAGGTTTACTTAACAGAAAGTGAACGCAATCTTACTTTAACCAATATCCTGGAAGCCCGTAAAGTTTTTGAAGCTCAAAACTGATCCCAGCCTGCTCGAAAAAATAACACGCTCAACTGGTTACACTCTCTCAAAAAATAATATTGAAGAGAAGTGAATCTTATATGACACTTAAACGTATTATGAGTGAGTCTATAAGTAATTTTACGAATTGGAAATTAGTTTTTTCTTAATTAATGAAAATCAAATCAACCGTAACAGATATAAAATTAGGTGTAAACCTAGTGGCTCAGAATTTAAAGGATGAACTAAATCTGGGAGCAGAAGAAAAATTGGGATCAAAGCAAATGGATTGGGTTACAGTATATATCACAGGTAAGGATGGATTTAAGGAAGAGGTGGCGAAACGGCTTCACCATTCCCATATTGCCTATATGCCCGGATATATTGGCAATTCTTCCGGAACTACGGATCACGACATGTACTGGATTGATAAAGACCTTGACGAAAGGGCTTTTAAACTGGCCATTACCGCTAAAACCATCTGGAAATACAGAATAAGAGTGTATCAAAGCCTTGAAGAGTTTGTGACCTCTCAAAACACAGAAACCAACTCCTTTACAATTCATGATATGGAATTGATTGAGGAAATGAGAAGAGGGCCACAAACACGCAAAGCATCTTAAAACACTCCATTTTTAAGCAACCATATCCTGAGTATCGGAATCGTTTTGTCCGAATCTTAGAAGTTTGAAGCCATCCCAAATGGAAATAATATCCAAACATTAGAAACAGTACTTAATAGAAGGTACTAAGGGCCTACAATGGCTAAAATCAATATTCTCCTCCCTACCTGGAAACTATTCGCTCGGTCTATTACGTTTTACATACAGAAGTAAACTAACAGAATTATGAAAACGACTAAAATAGGATTGATTGCACTCCTATTGATTGGTTCAATAGGGTTTGCAAACGCTCAAAGTGAGCAAGAGAAAAAGGAAAGCCGGAAATTACAAAGGGCTGAGAAAAAGATACAAAGGGAAATCGAGGCCAGAATGCTGTTTGACAAGGCATCACAATTGGTGGAAGAAAGGGATTTTGTATTGGAAGCTATCAGCGTACGAGGAAAGTACGGCAGTACAGTGAATGTGGGTCCCAATAATTTTATAATGATTGACAATGAAGACTTTGTTCTTCAAACAGCTTTTGTAGGTGGTGTAGGATTTAATGGACTAGGCGGTATAACAGCAAGAGGAACAGTAACCAGTTACGAAGTCAGCATGAATGAAAGCAACGACATGTTAACGGTTCTGGCGCAGGTAAGCACTACAAGCATTGGCCAAGGAACCCTTACCATTCAAGTCGGGATCTCAGGGAATGTATCGGCCACTTTTGTCAACAACTGGGGAGGCAAAATACAATTTAATGGACCGATTGAAAGTGTTAAGGAGTCTAAAGTCTTCGAAGGAATGAGGCAAATCTAGACACAAGACACCCCTATTAAAACAAAGAGTGGCTGGGTTTATAATCCAGCCACTTTTTATTTAAAACATATTTAGTTATCGGTCTATTCCTCTGGAACCAATACTTTGTCGATCACATAGATGATTCCATTAGAACAAGGTACAGCAGCTACAATATTGGCACCGTTCACTGTAAATTTATCTCCGTTCTTGGACAGCATTACATTCTTCATATTGGCTTGATTCAATTTTTGGCCATCGCGCATCATGTTTTCCCTCATCACTCCAATATAAACATGGTTCTCCAAAATATCTCGTAGTTGTGCTTGATTTTCGGGTTTAACCAGATTATCAACTGTACCCTCAGGCAGTTTGTTAAATGCTTCATTGGTTGGGGCGAAGACCGTGAATGGGCCAGCATTGGCCAAGGCATCAACATATTCTGCAGCCTGAAGTGCTGCCACCAGTGTACTATGATCTGCTGACCCTGAAGCCACCTGCACAATATTTTGTTGCGACACATCATCTTGTACAGTTGCCTGGCCCCCATCTACAGCAGCCTGAGTGGTTCCGTCATTGGTTTGGTCAGTTTGATTTCCTGAATTTGAACTACACGAAAGAAGAATGGCCGAAAAAGCCACCGTCAAATATCTAAATAATTTCATAGGGGTTGAGTTTAGTTTCAAAGCGAAGTTGACATTGAATACAGGAAAGCACAATGACTTTAATCATATCCAAATGTAACATTGATCAAGTAACCAAATCACACAAAAGGTCAATGTGATTGAGGTCATATTGAGACCAAAGGTGGTCCTCTTCTAAATATCTTTCTTTAAGAATTTTCTAAGAGAGATTGTCAATGGAAGCGCAGCCCACAATAGCAAAAACATAAAGGAGTAAATGATTCCCATGCTGCTACCAAAAAACTGTTTATAAAAAGCACCGGTATACCCCATCAATGCAGAGATATCCAGTTTTAGTAAAATTATTATACGCGCAAGATCTACAGGATTCAGAGAAACGAGAGCCAGTGTTACTTTATCCAAAGGATAATCATTGAAAGCATATATAACATAAAGTACAAACCCATCATAAATAAGGGTAAAGTAAAACCAAAACAAGAGCGAAACACCAATTCCTTTGGCTTTGTCGCGCGTAAGTACAGAGGCACAAAATGCCAACGCCACAAAAACAAGTGTCAGCAGCATGCCTGACAAGATCAGGTAGACGGTGTCCATCCCCTGACTGAATAAGGTAACCGGAATTCCTACTCCGATGACGTATGCCAAACATAACGCTATGGATACTGCAGAGAATTCACTCAGAAATATTGCCTTTCGGTTAATTGGCTGAGAGAGCAAGAGTTCGATAAACTCGTAGGAATTAAAAAAATGAATAGTTGTGAAAATAATACTCACCAAAGGCACAACCATAAGAATGATATTCAGTAGGCTGAGTATGGCCTTATCTGAATTACCTTCCAGGCTAAACATCGACAACGTAACGAGAAACAGGAAAAAGGTATACAGTATAACAAATCTGTTTCGTAGTATATCCAGCAGAACATATTTAGCTATCTTAATCATACCATTACAGTTTTTTGATTTCTCCTCATTATGGTCGCTATTGCTTTGCCCAATTTTATCTCCCCAGTCTCTTCCTTCAACAAAGCAATAGAGTCATTATAAATTAAAGAGCCATTATCTAGGTACAATGCATGGGAGGATAACTCATCCAAGTCGCTGAGTATATGGGATGTAATAATAAATGTCTTGTTGTCACTCATCTCGTTCAAAATTTTTTCCTTGATCACCTCAACAGCCAACGGGTCCAGCCCCGCTGTAGGTTCATCTAGAATAAAAACTCTGGGGTTGAATAAAAAGGCCAATGCAGCACTCACCTTCTGGCGTGTTCCACCGGAAAGTGTATGCATTCTTTTACTCATCATTTTATCCAATCCAAACCCTTCGATCAACTCTTCATCAATAGTTTTGCAATCAGAGCGCAAATCTTTCATCATAGAAAACAATTGCCCAATCGTCATATTATCAGGATACCTTCCAATTTGGGGCATATAGCCAATCTTTTCCCGGTAAGACCATTTCCCTTTTATGGATTCACCATCCATTTCAATTATGCCGCTGTCAGGAACCACCATTCCAAGTATGCTTTTTATCAGCGTGGTTTTACCCGATCCATTAGGGCCAATAAGTGCGTAGGATCTACCTGTTTCAAATTTGGCATCAATCGACTTCAGTACATCCAATGCTCCGAATCGTTTTTCTACTTTAGATACTGATATCATAAGATTTCATTACAGGTGCATCATCTTTTAAATTTTCTGGTGTAACCACCGGAATTACTTTCTCTGCCCGATCTAACAAAAACACCAAAAAGCTTCGCCATAGCATTACAGATGTTGGCATTTGCTCAACAATCATCGAATACAAACTCACAGGATGAAAAGGTACATCGCCCACACCATCGTGGTCGAGGTCATAACCACCATATTTATCCCAATAGTTACGGTCAATGGTATTCAATGTCATGCTCCCGTTTGTTCCCATATCAAAAGAGTTGGCGATAAAATTATTCTTCTCGAAAAAATTATCATCACAACTTGCTTGTAGCTTTATCCCCCATCCGTTTTCACGGAATTCGTTACCTCTAAAATTACTTCGACTACAAGCCTCCATGTAAATGGCTACTGTATTTCTTAGAAAGAGGTTATCCTCAATGGTACTTTCGCTGATTTCTTTGAGCAACAAGCCAAAAACCGATGCGCCCCAGTTCTCTTCAAAACGATTGCGTCTCATTGTTACTCCTCTGGAATACATCACCGCAATCCCAGATCCGTTATTCATGAACAGGTTTTCATTGTATTCATCATCATGAGAAAACATGAAGTGTAAACCATACCGAAGATTGTTTTTACTGGTATTGTTTTCGATGAGAGAATTGGTTACAAACTCAAAATAAATTCCATCGCGATGTCCATCAACAGTATTATTTCGAACTGTGATTTTGTTGCTCTTCCACATGTGAATTCCATTTCCAGTGGTGTTTTCAGCAACTGCCGCTGCAGTCAATGAATTATTCTCAATTAAGCTTGATTTACAATTTGCAAGATGTATACCGAAAAATGCTCTCTCAATTTTATTGTTAGCAATGTATAAGTTCCTGGAGTCCTCTCCTCCAATGGCAGCGAGATCATTCAAGCTCGAGATGCCTACGTTAAGAATATTAAAATTACGAATAGTAACATTATTGGCTGTTATGGTGAACACCTCATGCTTATACTCGCCATCAATTACAGGATAATCGATTCCAATCAAGACAACTTCCTTCGCAACGATAATGTTTCCCTCCTTGTAATGCCCTTTATTAACCAGAATTGTGTCTCCATCATTTGCCTGTTGAATAGCAAGCTTGATCGATTTTATTTTACCGGATGGTGAGACCGTCCAGGTAGTAGCCATTGAAGTCGTGGCCAAAAAAGCGAGGTATAGGACAAGAAATAATCTCATTTGAATTGGGTAACCACTTCTCCCCAAGAGAGATAGATACCATTCCATTTTTCCTTATTCTCCTTCATCAATTCATATTCTTCAAACGCAGCTATCTTACTCGCCATAGGACTTTTAATTTCTTCTGCTTTCAGGTAGTGTGAGTTACTTGCCTCAATTAAGGTTCCTGGTTTGGTAAAATCAATTACCAGCTTGTGGGCATATTCTGTCTGTTCTTCCTCATTCGAATTGTAGTATTCCAGTAAACAGTTGATATCATCAAACTTGTAAACTTTTCCTTTTTTTGTCACCAACTCCGCACCAAACTTATCATCCATCAAAGTCATCTTACAAGAATGACAGGCATCCTTTCCAAATTCCAACGGAACAGGATCTGTAGAACATGAACTAAGTATTAACGCAAAAGGCAAAGCAAGTACAGCAACAGCATTTTTACTCACCTTCAGTTCATAAAACAATACACCCATTAGCACCAAGGCCACTACAATAAATACCCAACCACCAATATCTGGCCCTGAGAATGCTGTAAAATTGAGCAAAACTTTTGTGCCTATAAGCGGAGGTTGATACGCCATACCCTCAATTATGATGGGCGCTTCAGGATTTAAGTTGTGGCCGTAATCGTAACCCCAAAGGTAAAAATCCACCAAGGCTGCTATTCCAGTAATTATAAATAAAACGATATAGCTAATAAGCATTATTCTCTTATTAACCAGAGCAGTCAGCAAACCAAATCCGATGATAAACCCAACGATGTAAATCATATAACCAAACTCCGGAAACATTTCTACCTCGATATGTTTCATGCCTATGTAATGATTCAATGCGCTGATCGTTCTTACATCACCTGAAAGTGTGTCTATCCAGATTTTCATTTCCAACCCTTCCGGATATTGAGGTGCCCACATTAAAATCTGCCAAAGTGGGATAAAGTAAGCTGATATAAGCGCCAAAGCACATACCGCAATGGCTATTCTAGAAATGGGCTTTAGTGACTTCATTTTGATGTTTAAATTTTTAAAAAGAAAGGTGCCTCCCGAACCTGACCGGGAGGCTACCCGATCTCAAACCTGTAAACTATGAGAAAACAGGTTGCTCAATGGTAATTGAAGATTACTCCTCAGCTCCTGTTGAGAATTTTAATGGTGTATTGCTACCTGCAGGAGATACCCTTACGTAACCTGACATCTCCTGGTGCAGTGCTGAACAAAAGTCTGTACAATAAAAAGGAATCACTCCCGCAGCCAATGGCTTCCACCTTAAGGTTTGCGTTTCTCCTGGCATAATCAAAATCTCTGCATTAAGCGCACCTCGTATTGCAAAACCGTGTGGTACATCCCAATCTTGTTCCAAATTAGTAACATGAAAGTATACATCATCACCTACTCTTACACCTTCAATATTGTCAGGTGTTAAATGGGAGCGTATCGCAGTCATATACACATGCACCTCATTGCCCTTACGCTCCACTTTAGCTTTTCCTTCACCCAACGCTGCATAAGGATGCTTATTCTCCTCCAGCTTGTAGATTTTGATAGACTTATCTTTAATCAAGCTTGCAGGCAAAGCTTCAGCATAATGCGGCTCACCTACCGTAGGGAAGTCCAAAATCAACTTCATCTTATCGCCTGATATATCATAGATCTGCGCGGATTGTGCCAACTCCGGTCCGGTTGGCAAATAGCGGTCTTTCGTAATCTTATTGTAAGCAATCGCATATTTTCCGTAAGGCTTTGCAGTTGGACCTCCCATTACACTCAAGTGACCTACAGAATAGTAGGTAGGTACGCGATCCAATACTTCCAATGTTTTAACATTCCACTTCACAATTTCTGAAGACACAAACATAGAAGTATAAGCATTTCCCTTATCATCAAATTCTGTATGAAGTGGGCCTAAACCTGGCTTTTGTACTTCACCATGAAGTGCTGCTTCGTAGCGAATAACTGGAATTCCTTCAAAATCACCTTCGTAATCTTTATCAGCAATTGCCTTTTGAAGTTTTGTGAAAGAAAAGACAGGCATCATCGCTGCCAATTTTCCGCTACCCACGATATACTCACCTGATGGATCTACATCACAACCATGAGGGGACTTAGGGCAAGGGATAAAGTAAACGATATCTTTCAATTCCGTTACATCCAATACCATCACCTCATCCAACATGGTGCTGGTAGATGAGTGTGTTTCCTCATCGTAGATATTATGCGCATACTTCGCCTTCTCTATTTTGGCTTTTCCTGCTGCCAAATATTCCTCCGCCTTCTTCCAGTTCACCGCCATAATAAAATCCTTATCATTTTGAGAAGCATTTACCTCCAATAAAGTATGGGCTTGCTCTGTATTATAGGTAGAGAAAAAGAACCATCCATGAGAAGGACCTTTTCCTGCTCTACTTAAGTCGTAGTTAAACCCAGGTGTGCGCAATTGAAATTCAATATTCATACGACCAGTCTCCTGGTTTACTTTGATGAAACTGATTGAGCCTTTGAAATTTTCTTTATAAGAGCTGATAGGAACATCTTTATTTGCACCCATAGGAACACTGAAACGAGTACCCGCTACCAGGTATTCTGTGTTTTCAGTAATAAAAGGAGAAGAGTGATTTCCTCCACTATTAGGTATCTCTAATATTTCTTCGGTACGAAAAGAAGAAAGTCCTATCCGTGCTACACGAGGAGTGTTATTACCATTGGCAAAAACCCAACGCCCATCATGCTCACCCTTAGTGGTGGAAAGTGCAATATGGTGAAGGTCATCCCAAGGAACCTCTCCATGTGAAGTATTCAACATTGGTTTAGTTTCTTCACTGTATCCATATCCGTTTTCAGGAAATACCGAGAAAACGGGAAGGATTTTTAGTAAGCGGCCAGATGGAACTCCATATACACCAATTTGTCCATTGAAACCACCGGACACAAAGCTGTAAAATTCGTCATATTGACCTGGAGCTACATACGTTTTAGCTGCTCCATCGCCAATAAGTGCCTCTTTTGGCCCTTGGGGCTTGCAGTTGTAAAGCAACATGGATGCCGCTATTAGGGCAAGCGCATAAAATGATTTGATATATTTATTCATTTGGATATAGGTTAAGTTTACTTTAATACAAATCATTTCTCTCCGTCATTCTGACGCATGAACTCCAGAATATCGCGCGCATCACCGATAGACATATTTTGATTTGGCATACGCATCAAACACAGCTCTAATAATTTCTGTGCTTCTGGATCCTTATCGAGCATCACATCCACATTAGTAATCATGTTCATGATCCATTCCGGTGTACGGTTTTTAGTTACATCTTTCCATCCAGGGCCTACTACACGTTTGTCATCCAACTTATGGCATGAAGAGCACTTCATTTCATAAATAGCCAGCCCTCTCTTCACTCGGTCTTGCTCCAACGGTGAATTAAGCGTAACTGATTTAACAGCTCCAATCCCTTTGGTAGGATCATTGATTACATCCTCTACAGCAGATTTCGCTGTCTTCGGTTGATCCGGAAAGTCTTCCTGGTTTTGCGGTTTGTCTGGCGCACATGAGAAGATAAAAAATCCAAGTGCTGCAATTACGAATAGTCTCATAGTTTTATTAATTATTGATTGAGTTTATATGGTTATTTTCCTTCCTACTATTTCAAGTTTTCCTTTTTCTTCCATTTTCTTAACCGTTCTAATTACTGTCTCCACACGCAAACCACTCATGTCAGCCAATTGCTGTCTGGTAAAAGGAACTACATAGGGTTTTGCATTTCGCACCATTCCTCCAGAGTGCTCATGGGTGGTATTATTTCCTTTCAAATGTTTTAATAAACTCATTATCCGGTGCTCAGGATCATGAAAAGAAATATCTGACAGAATCATTGACTTGTATTTAAGTCTGTTACAAAGTACCCTATCGAACTTCAAATGAATCTCGAAATTCTCTTGAAGTAATTTAAAAAAATTGTCCTTAGAAAGCCTCATTACAACCGCATCTTCTATGGAAATTGCAGTACTCGGGTAAGAAAAATCACAGAAAAGAGGAGGTTCACCAAAACTATCACCTGGGGAAAATATACCCTGAATGAATTCCTGACCATCTTCACTGTAAGTAATCATCTTTACAGCCCCTTCCTGCAACTGATAATAATAGAGTGCTGAAGTTCCTGCATGAAACAAGATTTCGTTCTTTTTCAAGGCTACCACCTTACCTCCGTATTTTAATAGTATGTCCTTATCAATCATGGGGGTCATTTTTTCATGATGTAAACCTACTGCTGTATTGAGCGTCAAACTATGACTGTTATCATCCTCGGCTATGACACCACTCAAAAATGCTTTAATCAAAGGGTTCCAGACAGATGAGTAATCCAGTAAAAAAGCGGGCATTCTGACTTTTTTCTTCATAATTTTAGCTCCAGCAATAATCTGATATATTTGATTGTTGTCTTATGATCCCAATCATAACGAAGCAAAAAACGGCCTATGAGTAACAATACAAACACATTTTCCCCATCTCCTACCAAGATTAAAGACCAAAAAATAGGCTTGCCTAAGGGGGCTCACGTTGCTGTAATTGGAGCAGGCGCATTTGGAGGGTGGTCTGCACTATACCTGCTTAGGGCAGGTTTCAAAGTCACCTTAGTAGATGCGTGGGGGGCTGGTAATTCCCGATCAAGCTCCGGGGATGAGACCCGCGTTATCCGATCTACCTATGGCGATAATGAATTCTACTTTGACCTCAACGTACGTGCCCTTACCCTTTGGAAAGAGCATCAGGCCGAGTGGAAAAAGCAATTGTTTTTTAATGCCGGAGTGCTATGGTTTTGCTACCACGAAAGTACACCCCTGGTGGATGACTCCATCCCATTTGCTAAAAAACATCAAATGGAGTATGAGCACCTATCGTTGGCGGCTGTTCAGAAAAAATACCCGCAAGTACATACCGATAACCTTAGTCACGCATGGTTTGACTCCTACGGAGGTTATTTAAAAGCACGTGAAAGTGCCCAGGCCGTGCTGGACGCCTTTGTAAGAGAAGGTGGAAATTTTGTGCAAGCCTATGTAACTCCTGGTGAGATAAAGTCGAAGCAACTGAACAATATAAAATTATCGGATGGGTCAACATTAAAATCAGATGCTTATTTGTTTGCCTGTGGCTCCTGGCTCGGGCAATTATTTCCGGAAGTACTGGGCAATGTCATCACCTGCACCAAACAGGAAGTTTTTTATTTTGGTGTACCCAAAGAACAAGCTCAGCAGTATGACCAAATGCCTGCCTGGATAGACGTGGACGGAAAAGACTTTTACTACGGAATTCCTGGTAATGCCAATAGGGGATTTAAGATTGGCGTGGATTTGCGAGGGGAAAAGTTTGATCCTACCACTGGGGAGCGGGTATCCAACCCGCAAGTGCTGGCTGATGCCCGTAAGTTTATCGAAATGCGATTCCCCGGATTAAAAGGTGCGCCTGTTGTGGAGAGCAGGGTATGCCCTTATGAAAATTCTCCTGATGGTAATTTTATCTTCGAATCCCATCCAGAGGCTTCCAACCTTTGGTTCCTGGGCGGGGGTTCTGGTCATGGCTTCAAGCACGGTCCTGCATTGGGGGAATTAGTGGCGAAGGGTTTTGTAGGGGGCTAGTTCATTAGCTTTTGCGTTGTAGCATTACTCCGTATACGTTATCGCATCTGTACGGGTGTTGCATTATGTGTGTGTTTGCTGGAAGTGTTCTGTCTGGATTGCAAACGAGTTACTTGCATTTGTATAAACTATGGAGCTACTAAGATATAATCCCTCAACCTTCTCCCAAGGGAAAGGAAGCAATACAAACTAACTTTGAAATACCATCTAACCATCAACGCAAGTCATCGCAGAGGCCTCAATGAATCCAAGAAATAAATTGGTAGTTGTAGTTTTACCAGCGCCATTCTGAACAAGTAGACAGAATATCTCAGCTTGATTCACCTCGAAGGAGACACCATTTAGGGCGAAAGTGTCATTATACTTTTTAGTTAGTTCGATTGCTTTTATCATAAGTTTATATGAATAAATGTTTGTCCTTAGAATTGTTTGAGAAATGTAATTTTTCCAATCAGTTGATGATTGGAAATCGGTCCTTCGAGTAAATCTGTTTGCGTATCGTTGAAGACGAAGTAGATAAATGAAAGCGGACGGTACTCCCAACTTGCGCGCACATTCCATCGACCTTGCTCATCATAAGAATTATATTGGTAGAAAGCTGAGAGCTGAATGCGTGGATTCCATGCGAGGCGAACTCCTCCGGTAACCAGATGGGTATCCAGGTTTCTTTTGTCCTCACCTATTTTCTTTAACTTATTAAATTCATAATCTGCTGTAAAAGCAACGTGCGGATCAGGAGCAAGTCGGAATCCAGCATTAACCGTTTCTTTTTTCCCGTTGTAAAAGTCTCCCCAGTTATAAATTCCGTTGGCTGAAAACTTTTTCGACTGGTCGGTATTGAATTTTACACGGTGATTAACGTAGTAGTATTCGCCCTGTGCAATGGGTAACCCAAGTGGAGCGAAATTGAAATTGATATTCTGCCAATTGGTATATATGGCATATTCAAAAAAACTATTATCCTTAAAGAAAATATAAACAGGAAACAGGTAAAGGCTTGCCTGTTGGAAATTTCCGGGATTGTCGGCATCATGATAATAGTCAGCAAAAAATCCAGGATCCCATCTTCTTATCCAGGGAAGTGATTTGGGACGTAAGATCCAATAGCCACCCGGATTGTGACGCAGTACATTTTTTTGTCTTACAAATCCGATGGCAGGGTTATAGTTTTTGTCAGTGAATTCAGTTACCCAACCCCAATAGTGTTTATTTGGACTATGGCCAACAAATATCCTTCCGGCAGTACCATTTATATTGGTTTCGTAATCCCTTGATCCACTAAGCAAATATTGTATCGTCCATTCGCTTTTAGGGCGAATCAGTCCGTCTATCGTTAAAGTAGCATTGTTTTTATTTTCTACTCCTAATGATGAAGATGCTTCATCCAAACGATGAGTAAGCATTACTCCTATGTTATTCTCTTTACTATAATTTTTGAGGTATCGCATAACAGAAAAACTTGCAGCAGCAGAGTTTTCCGTTTCTCTTTGATGCATGTACAATCCAGCAATAGCCTTTTTCTCATCCCTCAAAGTAAAACGGGTTCCCGCATCAATAGGCGCAGGAGTTGCATTGAAGTCTCCCTGTAAACCAATTCTTCTACTAAAAAACGGACGTATGGAAGTTTGCAGTCCGCCTGCCCAGATTCCTGAGTTTTCCAAAAAAAACTGTCTCCTCTCCGGAAAGAAAATATTGAATCGCTCAAGATTGTTTACGGCCCGGTCCACATCAGCCTGAGCAAAATCCGTATTCACTGTAAAATCAAGAACGGAGCGTGGATTTATCGCCCATTTAACTTCTCCACCTATCTTTAGGTTGTTATGTGTGTTTCGCTCACCCGCCTGACTTGTCCTTTCGTTCTGATTTAAAAAGTAAGGTTCTACTCTAACATTAGCAGAAGGAGGCGGTAAATCCAATCCTTCGAGTTTTGCCGCATAGGTCATCCGATAAGGAGAATAGGACTGAGGGATGGCTGGGAAAACGGTTTGTTCAAAATCCCTACGCGCCAACCGTGTCATGGTCATCCCCCAACTTACCGGCTCACCGGGTATAGGTTTGTCGTACCTCAGTGATTTGAATGGGATGGCAAACTCCGCAAAGTAGCCCGAGTCAGTCTGAAATGTTCTAACTGTCCACAGTGAATTCCAATCATTATCCGTTTGGCTGTCATTAAAATTCTGTAGGTCCCGTTGGTTGCCGTAAGGTGTAGTTTGAAAAGAGACACAATATTGTTTCAGGTTTTGAGGATCAAGTTGTATCCCCACAATATCATTTTCCCTTGAATCAAAATCTCTTCTCAAATCCTGAGCCCGAACACCCTTCCTTCCCAGTGAATCGGCACAAAAGAATCCAACATAAAGGTTCTTGCTATCAAAAAGGATTTTAGCCTTTGTCTCATAGAGATAGCCACCGCCCTGACGAGGTTCGATTTTAAAAAAATCAGAAGTTTCCGGAGCATCTTCCCAGCTTGACTCACTAAGTCTACCATCTACGCGAATAGGGTCAGTTGACCTAAGCGCTTTAACTACACGAGGTTGAGGTGGTGGTGAAAAGTTTCCTTCAGGGGCCTGCGCATGAAGGGCTACATTTACCACCAAGTAAAATGAAATAAAAAAGATTATTTGTCTCATTAGAGCCAGTAATGTTTCTGTTTGAAAAATTGTTTTATGCCTCGGTTTAACAAACACGAGGTTTCATCTTGATTAAAGGGAATGAATCAACAGAAAGTGGGAGGTCCCCGAAGGTCAATTGTTGCGGAAAAAGAAAAGTCAGCAGAAACGCCTTCAATTTCTACTGGCGTACTATAACAATAATCAACCAGATACTGATTACTGTCATTAGTTAATGCTGTTTGATGAAAGTAAAGGTCACAAAGACTACATTGGGAATTTACATCATGGACTTGATCATTCTCAGAATAAGGATAATGCTTCACATGGTGCACACTAGTATGCAACGCTACAAAGAGTGGTTGAGACACAATTGTGACGAATAGCAGAATGGCTGTGAATATGTATACTCCTTTTTTCATTTTTAATCAGCGCTCCACACCTCCCCCGACATTTGCCGGTGGAGGGCGGAACACCTAACCTAAACCTACCTAGATACTAACAATTACTTTTTTAGCTACTTATCCAAATAAAATCTCTTTTGCGTATCTCTTATATGCCCATACGCTAAGCATTAATCCTAGTCCTGTATATAACATCAATCCCAGAAGATCACTGCTGTATTGCGACTTCACTTCATCATAATTGTAAGTGAACTGAGGTAGATTATCAAAATCAGCAGTCTTCATTTCCTCATCACGAAACATTCTGGGTAAAAAGTATTCTCTCCATGTGTCGGCATATCGTACTACTTGCTCCCTGTACGATTCATAATGATGCGATGAAGTACCCGCAAGGTTGTTAAAAGCATTTTGTACCATCAAAGAAGGCGACAGAAATCTTAATGACAACACGAAATTCTGTTGTGCTTTTAGTTTGGTTGCGTACTCGTTCAATACTGGCTCCACTTCTTCTTTCACCACGTCCTGTGAAGCAAAAAATTTCAAGTAATAACTATAGCTATTTTCCCCTTCTTTGGTTTGTGCCAGTTCAGGATGGTTGCGATAGAAGTTCTGAAGGATGGTATCCGCTTTAGCAGTAGTTTCTGCCTGTGCCGCTCGCATTTCATTGACCATGTTGATTCGCGATGGAATCGGATAGATGCTGTTACCTGATTGCGACAGGATTGCAGGTAGCAATAACACCAATCCCACCCATATGGAAATAATCATAATCGCATTCATTCCCGATGACTTACCAAAGACATTCACAATAAGCGCTATAACAAACCAAAACATTATGTACACGGCAACCAGCAAAAGCAATTGAATTATCCCTCCTATCTCATTTATCAATTGTACACCATTCACCAACATGGCTGCCAAAATAGATACCCAGACTATGCCAGTCATAATAAAGAATCGGAGGAGGATTTTATTAAGCAACCAATTGTAAATGGAAACCGGCTGTGCCAGCATGAGCCTCAATGAGCCCAGTTCCTTTTCTGACGACAACACATTGTAGCTGAATCCCAATACCAGTAAGGGCAATAAATAAATACAAAGAAATGCCAGGTCAAAACTTCCAAACAGCAACTGTACCGGATTGCTCATCTCTGTGAAACTAAGCATGTACGAGTCTCCGGTAAGTGTAGGTTTTACAGCATGAGTAAAGAGATCGCTCTGCCCGGTGGACACAAAAGCCAGTGGTGCGGGTGGCATGGCCGCAACCCGAGCACCTTTATTACCCACTACAGAGAGTCGTTGTGGGTTTGTCCAGGGTGAAACATCCGGATTCAGGCCCGCGCTGAGTGAATCAATTATTTTCTTTGCATTGTGTTCATATTCCTCAACAATTGATTGTGAATTGGCGATTTCGTTTTGGCGTATGATTACTTTCTTTTTGCCGTTGGAGGCCGCAAAAAAGCAAAGTGTGATAAACACGACCAAGAGAATGATTACCCAGCGATCCCGCTGAAGCTGCATCCATTCGAATCTAAAATTATGTTTGTGCATGATAGGAATGTTTTAAATTACTTTCAATTTTCTGACGCCTTGAAATAACAGTCCCGAGGATAAGATCAGCCAAATCCCCAAAGCCATAATATTGCTTTCATTGGTCTCTATAATAGATGCGTAACTCATGGGCTCATAGTTGAAATCCGGGATTTCTTTCCAGAGCGACTTATCAGCTTTCCACGCCCAGTCACCATAGCTTGAATTTTCGGCAAAGTCCATATTCAAAGCATTCATCATTTGGAGTCTGTATTTTTCTGCGGCATCGCTAAAATGCCAATGCGCATGATAATCAGTGCGACAAAGTGCCATTGACAAAAACCGGACGGGGAGATATGGCGACAAAACGGAGACCATACGATATACATCTGATTGTGCGTTGTTGATTTGCTTCAATGATTCGTAATGTTTGAAGTATATTTCGGCTGCGTGTTCTTCACCTTTTTGCATAAGTAAACCATCCCAATTAAAAGGCAGTTGATGCACGCTATCCACACCATATTCTTTTAAGGTTTCTGCCGCCAGTTTTTTAGCTTGTTCGCTAAAAGGATCATGACCATCAAGACCACCTTTTTCATCCTCATGAATAGAAGTCAGGAATTCGCTTTGTGTGGGATAAGGGTGAATAGTTTCTGCCAGACGATTGGCTACCTTAGGCATACCCAAACAAGAAACCATCCACACTGCGAGTAATATTATCAACGCCACTCCCGACTTCTTTGAAATAGATGATACCCACAACGTAATGTTGGTAAACACTGCATAGTAGATAAGAAAGAAAACAAAGAGCATCCCGTATGCACCAATGTTCAGTTCGCCAAAGTCAGGAATACCCAATAGCAATATCAGTGTTAACAATGCCATAAACAGGGTAATTAGTAATACAGGAAGAAAAACTCCCAGCCATTTACCCAATGCAAGTTTCATGGAAGAGAGCCCCTGACTTTTCAACAACCTCAACGTTCCACTTTCCCGCTCACGGGTAAACGTGTTGAAACCTATCAGGATAATAAAAAGTGGAATAATAAAGAGAAGTATAAAATCCGGTGTAAGGTCACCAAATCGAGAAGCAGCTGTCTGATCCTGAGCAGCCATATATTGTGCTTCGTTGCGTTTGTGCGCCTCTAAATATATACTTAAACCAGTATACTTATCCACACCCTGATCAATTAATGACATCGGGTATTTGGGTTTGAATGCATACGTTCCATAATGTGCTGCGGAATGCGGATTTTTTTCATCCTGACTCACCCACACATTACGGGCATTTTCTTTTGCTGCAACGTGCTGCGCGTTTACCCACTGGTAATAATTGAATGTAATGACAGTCGCAACTATCAATAACACAGCAATGGCACCGCTCATTATGCGAAAGCGGCCCTCCCGAATGAGTTCCTTAAATTCTTTTATTGCAATTCTTAATATCATGGTAGTTAAAAATTAAGCCCCCAGTCAAATAATTATATTGTTTGATCCACACATTTAGCAACTTGCTAAACGATGCATTATAGAGTGCTTCAAAAAACTAATTCATATGCTTTAAATATAATTTCTCCAAATCAGCATGATTGATCTGATCGGTGGTCATGTGTTCAATAAGTTTACCCTCTTTCATAATTCCAATATGTGATCCGGTTTCCTTGGCACGGAACAAGTCGTGGGTTGCCATTAAAATGGCCACACCTTGCTGACTCAGCTTTTTCAACAATTCAGCAAAATCATTACTTGCTTTTGGATCCAGGCCTGAGGTGGGCTCGTCCAGCAATAACACCTTGGCTTTCTTTGCAAGTGCAATCGCAACGCCCACTTTTTGCCGCATTCCTTTGGAGTATCCTGATACGCGCTGATGGTGCGCATCATGTTGTAGCCCGGCCTCATCAAGAAATCCTACATAGCTATCCTTCTGATAATTCTTACCAGCCAGTCCTGAAAAATATTCCAGATTTTCGATACCTGTAAGGTTAGGATACAGCATTAGATTTTCAGGAATGTATGCCAGGAGTTTTTTAGTCTCCAAGGGCTGCTTACAAACATCAACCCCATCGATGGTGGCTGTTCCAGAAGACGGATTTATGAAATTAAGAAACAGGTTAATGGTGGTTGTTTTGCCTGCTCCGTTAGCACCGAGCAGGCAAAATATCTCACCAGATTTTACATTGAAGGTCACCTCGTTTAGAGCGACTTTTCCGTTATACTGCTTTGTGAGTTTTTCTGCATGTAGCATAATTAATTTACATTAATAGTAAATATTACATCCAAGTCTGATTCTCCTGTGTTCGCATCTGAAGTATCCGTTTTCAAGTCAGGCTGGTGTTTCAGTACTACCCGAAATGTACCGGTTGAAGCAGAGCCAGCCGTCCAAGAAGTGGTAAGACCCAATGGCTGTCCATTATCATCTTCATCTTCATAGTTGACATCATCAGCACGATTATCAATATTCCCATTGCCGCTGGGATCAGAA
Organism: Cyclobacteriaceae bacterium; assembly: GCA_040216665.1. Classification (GTDB taxonomy): domain Bacteria; phylum Bacteroidota; class Bacteroidia; order Cytophagales; family Cyclobacteriaceae; genus ELB16-189. The sequence continues at coordinate 193,954 of JAVJOQ010000004.1, forward strand.
AACACATCATTAGTCCACGCATAGAAAAACATATGTTCATCACCTTCCTCCTCTACTTCTTCTGTGATGTTGTATTCTTCATCTGTTGGATCTGCCAATTCATTGATTAATGAAACGGTAAGCGTATAAGTCGTTCCTGCGGTCAGATTGATTGGTCCGTCTACTTCAATGTCTTGAACTCCTTCCCCATCCGGATCAGTGGCTGAAGAAGTAACAGGTGTGCCACCTCCAGCAGGAGTAAACGTTAACGTTGCTTTTGTAATTAGTTCCGGCACATCTTCTTTTACCGGGTCATCATCATCGTCACAGGATACCATGGTAAATACTCCCAACAGAGCTATAAGCCCCATAATTCCTACTTTCCACCTCTTTCTTTGTTTGATTGATTCTGTTCTCATGTTCATTTATTGTTTAGTAAAAAATATTATTCAGTCATCCAACCAGGTAATCCTTGTATAGGAATTACCGGATTGTAAATCGCTATCACACTTTATACAGCTACCCGTTTCTTACATTCAAATTCTTCTCTTCATGGCTGGCAGAATACTGAATCAATGACCTACAGGACATTTAAACCAATCAACTGGACGAAAATTGAACCTATTGGTAAATACCACTCCTTAAGTGTTATTACTCAATTCTTCACGTGAAAAGGGTTAGGAAATGCGCACTCTTCTGATATTCGTTTGAACACAGGTCACGCCACTCAATGGGGAGTGCTTCTATTAACTATTAACTGGGGGAGCCCTGGCTGGGATTAGGGCACTTGATGAACCGTCTAATAAGATCGGTAAAAGACCGCTACCTACATGCGTAGTGCAGGCCAACTCAACGACTTCACTTTTTGTTAGTATCTGAGCCGATTGAACGGTAAGTTGGCACAGTGGACATTTATTGGATTCTACAATGTGAGATTTGTGTCCACAATCCTGATCTGTTTTATTATGGTATATGCTCTGGTGACAGGCATCTCTTTCATTGACCACAGAATGAAGCACTGTTTCATCACCGGAATCGTGAAGCAACCCATGAATGGATTCCACCTCCGTAGTACCCACCACATAAAGAACAAGCAACAAAAGGACGGACCAAAGTACGCCTTGATTGCTTTTTCCCTGATGGTATGTACGCTTTAAAAAGGTCACTGACTAAACGATTATTGCATTATGTCAGATCAAACATATGATAGATTCAGGCAACATGCAACATAATCGCATAAAGTAAAAGCCGTTTATCCTCAATAGCATGGAATTTTAGCAATCAACTAAATAATCTTATAAGGGTTAATTGATTTTGTTGCAGAAATACGAATTAGCAATAATCCATCGATCATAAAAAAAACAGAACCAGTCGCCTCTTACTGAATATCAAAAAAGATTCAAAGTAATGAGCTTGTATAAGGGGCGCTGATTCTGCCTCGGCAAAATAAAGAGCCTGAGGCAAGCCACAAACTATTACTGAAAGTTGTCAGGTAAACCGTACAATTACAACACTCAAAATTATCTTCCAATGCCGGCAGTGATATTCACCTCCGGTTTATTCCCCCAATTTTCCTTATTCCCTACGGGCGATACTTTTATCTCCTCCCAGGACGAGGCAAAAAAAAAGGGAGCGTATAGCTCCCCTTCACAAAACACAACTTCTTTTACCTATCCAATGGATACGCGCTTGAATTCAGCTACAGCCAATCCCTTTGTTACGCTATCCAGGTATTGCGCAACAGTCTTGCTATTGTCTTTTACAAATGGCTGGTGTACCAATCACACCTAAAACACCGGCTGCTGTATTGAAATCTCTTAAATAACTGGGACCATCAGTTTTGTAATTAAAACCTTCATACTGTAATGTATAAGGATTTTGTATAGCGTAGCCCTTATCACCACCACCACCAACACCGTAAAACTTCCCATCAAGTCGATAAAAGTAGTTATCAGCACTACTCACAATCTTGATGTCGGTACTTCCTGTAGAGAGGTCAATAATCCCGAAGGAACCTGAAAATGTGGTCCCTAGTCCACCACTGCGAGCTAATTGCCCCGCCCTGTTATAATTAAAGCTCCCGTTATCATTGTACAATCCGTAAAACTCCCTGAAGGCATTTGTACTCATCAAGGCTAGGTTTCCAGCCACGCTCCGATACTGATCAGACCAATGGTTACCTGATCCGGGCCCAATCCTATTACTATCAAACCCTCCATTACCGTGATTTCCATTATCCTGATACCCAAAATTAGAATGCTGCTCCTCCATCGTCTCAATCGTAACGAAACCACAATGTGGGCAATCCCCATTTGGATCGTTCAGGGCTATAGGATCATTAAAGGCGTAGTTATACGGTGTAACTCCTGCAAAGCTGCTGGCCAATGGGTCGATGGCCGTAAACCTTCCCAGTGCCGGATCGTACTGTCTTAAAAATGTTTCGTAGTTTTTGGTCTGCCCATTCAGCTCACTGCCGGCATTGTAGAGCATATCGTTCTTGAGATCGCTGGCGCGTGTCCAGCTCGTGTTGTGTTGTAGACCAAAGGGGTAATAATCTGTCTGCTGCACTACAGGACTTTCTTTAAGCGTCACTTCCATGTCATCCCGCCTACGTCCCAATTGGTATCGTGCTTGGGAAGGCAAGGTCGTGACCGAAGACTTAGGATAGAAAAGTCCCATTTGTTTCATAAGGACTGCGGACGGGCAGGCAAAA
>JAVJOQ010000014.1:0-1852 GCA_040216665.1 Cyclobacteriaceae bacterium
CCTTCGCCAAAGGCTTCGGCCGCCGGTGAAAGCTTTAGCGTAAGAGTCCGGCCAGGGGTGAGCGTAGGCGCTGAATGTCTGAACATTGGTCCGTTATCTTCTAAAGGAGACATTTGCCAGGAGGGAGAGGAGATCAGAATCTATCCCCAAATCAAAATTCCCTCTCTTTCGAAGAGAGGGGAAGAGGGAGTAGACAATAACCTCAGATCGAACAACTGGGTGAGTTGGTGTAGAAATATTCTATGGTTGTTTCATACTTGTAAATTGTTACGTAATAGGTTACATTTGTGTTTGGTGAATTAATATTCACAATAAAAAGTAGTTGAGTATGAAAATACCATGATCGAAAACTTTAAGAGTAAAGCACTTAAGAAGTTCTTTGTTAAAGGGGATGATTCAAAAATTAATCCCAATCATAGGAAGAGGATAAAGAGAATATTGTTTGTATTAAACAATGGTAAAAAGTTAGAAGATTTTAATATGCCTGGATGGAATTTTCATCCATTAAAAGGAAACTTAAAGGGTATGTATGCGATTGAAGTGAGTGGCAACTTTAGAGTGATATTTAGATTTGAGAACGGTAAGGTAATGGATGTAGACTATCTTGATTACCATTGAGTTTTAGGGTATTTGATTTTGAAAAGTGATGATAATGTTTAATCCACCCCATCCGGGTGAAATTTTAAGAGAAGAATATTTAATTCCATTGAACCTGACAGTGACAGATTTTGCAAAAAAGCTTGGTGTATCGAGGAAGAATTTGTCTACAATTCTCAATGAAAAAACAGGAATAAGTGCAGAGATGGCCATCAGGTTATCTAAATCACTGAATACAACACCTGAGCTTTGGATTGGAATGCAAATGGAATATGAGCTTGCTCTGGCGATGAAAAAAGAAAAGGATCTAAAAGTAGAGAAAGTACATTGAAATATTTCTGCTATAGAATATTTGAGACGTTGATTATTAGCTGGTTGTTGTCCATCTGATGACTGCGATGCTACTCAAACGTCGGAACGTCGGAATGTCTGAATATCGGAAACCCTGTCTAAACTATTCTGTTGGATAAAGAATGTGATTTTTTGATGGTTATAAATTGAACTCCTTTTAATTTAGTCGCAAATCTTAACCTCATGCAAAATATTTATTCTCACATCCTGAGAGCGTTTGGCCTGTTATTCATTGTTGTTCTGTTTCTTTCTTCCTGTGAAGCACCAAAGGAAGAAGCACCGAAGCGACCCAACGTCGTCCTCATGTTTATCGATGACGGAGCATTTGATGATTACCATCCTTTTGGTAAGCCACGCTACCCCACACCCCACATCGAGACTTTGGCCAAAGAGGGGACAAGCTTTCTGAACTTTTATGTCCCGCAGGCGATCTGCTCGGCTTCCAGGGCGGCGCTGCTTTCCGGTTGTTACCCCGGACGAACAGGTGTTTTTGGGGCGCATGGACCTAATGGCCTGGGTCTGGACACTGCTTTTGCCACCATCGGTGAGGTGATGAAAGGGGCAGGCTATGCAACAGGTAGTTTTGGGAAATGGCACATTGGCGACCGGCCCCATACCCGACCGCAGGCCAGAGGGTTTGATGAAACAGCAGGACTCATGTACTCCAATGACATGTGGCTGCACCATCCGGAAAGTCCGGAATACTGGGGACAACACCCGCTTAGCTATTGGGAGAATGGGGAGATCAAGATTGACACCGTACAAAAAGAGGATCAGACGATGTTGACCACCTGGTATACAGAAAGTGCTGTGAACTTCATCAACAGCCACAAGGAAGAGCCTTTCTTCCTGTATGTTGCGCATTCGATGCCACATGTGCCCTTGTTCGTCAGCGATAAGTTCG